>CALSBJ010000074.1:0-31009 GCA_943373155.1 Akkermansia muciniphila
CGGAAGCGACGATGGAGGGCAGTTTCATGATGGTGGAACGGCGGTGAGGAGAACAAACTGGCGTGAGGCCAAAGAAAAGCGGCAGGCTTTTGGGGCCTGCCGCTTTGAGAGATGCGGTTTTTGGGATCAGCCGAAGATCTGTGTCACCGGCTTGCCCTTGTCCACGACGGTGAAGGGGCGCTTCGAGGGGCTGTAGAGGACGGTGTCCATCGGCAGGCCGAGGGCGTAGGCGATGGTGGCGTTGAAATCAGGCACGCTGACGGCTCCATCGGCGACCTTGTGACCGTTTTCATCGGTGGCACCCCAAACCTGGCCACCACGCACGCCGCCGCCGGCGAGGACGCAGCTAAAGCCGGGGGCGTGATGATCGCGGCCATCGTTGGCATTGATCTCGGGGGTGCGACCAAACTCGGTGGCGAGCACGACAAGGGTCTCCTGGAGGAGGCCACGGGAGTCGAGGTCCTGCAAAAGGGTGCTCAAAGCAGCATCGAGCTCATCGGCGAGCTCGGGCACGCGGGTGAAGTTGGCATTGTGGGTATCCCAGGAGCCGAAGGTGACCTCGACATGGCGCACGCCATGCTCGACGAGACGGCGGGCAAGGAGACAGCCCTGACCGAAGCGGTCTCGGCCATACTTTTCGCGGAGTTTATTGTCCTCGGCGTCGAGGTCGAAGGCCTTCAGCTCCTCGCTCTTCATCATCTTGATGGCGTCGTCATACATGTCGCTGTAGGCGCGGACGTTTTTGACATTGTAGGTGGAGGCGAATTGGGCGTCAAGCTGCTTGGCCACTTGGAGGCGGTCGAGCATGCGGCCTTCGGTGAACCAGGAATTGGTGCGGACATTGGCGATGCCAGTCTCGGGATTATTGATCATGAGCGGGGCGAATTTGGCCTCAAAGAAGCCCGCGCCGGGATGGCGGCTGTCATTGCCGATCATGACGGAGCCGGGCAGGGTGGGATTGCCGCGGCCTTGGAATTTTTCGAGCCAGGCCCCCATGCTGGGGTGCTTGATGCTGCTGCGCATGGTGTAGCTGGTGCGCTGGTAATACTGACCCTGCTCGTGGGCACCCTGGGTGGAGTTCATGCCGCGCAGGATGGCGATTTTGTCGGCCTGACGGGCCATGAGCGGGAGGTTTTCGCTGAGGCGGATGCCATCGACGTTGGTGTTGATGGTTTTGGTGAGGCCCATCACGTCTTTGTTGTCCGGCTTGGGGTCCCAGGTGTCGAGGTGGGACATGCCGCCGGTCATGTAGAGGTAGATGACATTGCGAGCGGTGGCGGCCTGCTTCAGGGGGGAGGTGCCGAGGCCTGGCGCGGCGATCACGCGGGAGGCGGTGACGCCGAGGAAAGTGCTCGCGGCCGTGGTGATGAAGTGGCGACGGGAGAGGTCGGTGCTCATGGGGGGTGGTTTTTTGGGGGTGGGGTCGCGGCCTGAAACGCGGGCGCAGGGCTGAGATTGCAGGAAAATTCATGTCTTGCGGGGAAGGGCGGGGGATTCACTGTGGCCGCCACGCTTGAGACCATGACTGATTGCTTTGCCCTGCTCGGGCTCCCACGCTCCGCCTCCCTCGATGAATCCCTGCTCCAGGCTGCCTGGCATGAGAAGAGCCGTGCCGCTCACCCAGATCAGCTAGATGGTAGTGCTGCGATCGCGGCGGAGATCAATGCCGCCTACGAGACGCTGCTGGCGCCAGAAAAGAGGCTGAAGCATCTGCTCGATCTTCACGCGGTGCCTTGGCGCACGATTCCGATCTCGGCGGAGATGATGTCGCTCTTCTCCCAGATCGGCCCGCTGCTGCAAAAAGCGGCCGCCTTGGCCAAAAAGAAGCAGCAGGCTTCCTCGGCACTGGCGAAGGCTCTGCTCGCGAAGGAGGAGATGAGCCTGCGGGAGGCGTTGGAGGCGCTGGGAATGGAGGTGGAGGTCAAACGCGAAGTGATTCTCTCCGCCCTGCCGGAGGAGCTTGAGCAGCTCCAGGTCGCTCAGGCCACGCTGGCCTACCTGGCGAAATGGCAGGCGCAGATTCGTGAGGCGCTGCTGGTGATGATGTGAGGGGCGATAAATTCCTCTTGGCTTGCACGGCGCGTCTGGTTATCGGCGGATTCCACCTTTGTCCTCCCTGCTCGTGCCTGCTCCCACTCCCACCGGTTTTTTGCTCTCCTTTGAAGGCTCTGAAGGCTGCGGCAAATCCACGCAGATCCGCCTTCTGAAGGAGCGACTCGAAAAAGCGGGTCGCGAGGTCGTCGTGCTGCGTGAGCCGGGCGGCACGGAGATCGGCGAGAGCATTCGTCACTTGCTCCAGCATGCGAAGGAAGGTCACTCGATGTCGATGGAGACGGAGTTGCTGCTTTTCGTGGCCAGCCGGGCGCAGATCGTACGGGAGAAAATCCGGCCGCTGATCGACAGTGGGGCTTTTGTGATCCTCGACCGCTTCTTGGACTCGACGACGGTTTATCAAGGGCACGCCCGCGGGCTGCCGCTGGAGAGTGTGAATGCGATCAATCGCTTCGCCATTGGCGGAACCTTGCCCCAGCTCACGATCTTGCTGGATCTCGACACGCCAACGGCTTGGCAGCGCATTCACGCCACGGGCCGAGAGCTGGATCGCATGGAAAGCCAGCCGCCGGAGTTTTTTGAGAAGGTGCGGCAGGGCTACCTGCAACTCGCGGCGGCGGAGCCGGGCCGAATCAAGGTGGTCGATGCGGGAGCCTCTCCGGAGGCGGTGCATGAGGCGATTTGGGCGCTCGTGAGTTGAAGCCGGTGGCGGCTTGCAGGCGTATGGTTTTGAGCGCTTGCTTGCCGGGAGGCCGGCAAAGCGCTCTAATCACCGTCAAACTCTCATGAACCTCTTCTCACGACTGCTCCGCTACCTGACCTTTGCCCTAGCGATTGCCGGTGTCTTCATGATGGGGCAGGTGATGAAGACGCTGCACGGTCAGGAAAAGCCCATTCCACCTCCTCCCATCCGTCCGCCGGAAAAGCAGTCTGAGACGGATATCGGCGCGACGGGTATTCTCGAAGCACGCGATGAAAATGTCGCCATTGGCGTGCCTGGTCCTGGACTAGTCCAGGAGGTGAAAGTGGTGGTGAATCAGGTGGTGAATCAGGGGGATGCCCTGCTGCGACTGGATGATCGTGAGTTGCAAGCCTCGCTGCTGAGGCAAAAGGCCGCCGTGGCGGTCGCCGCAGCGAATTTGACTGTGGCGCAGGCGCAGCTCGCGAAGATGCAGGATATGCTGGACCGCCTCAAGTCCGTGCCGGATCAGCGGGCGATCAGCCAGGATGATCTGAGGAATCGTTCGAACGATGTGCTGGTGGCGAAAGCGCAGATGCTGGCGGCGGAGGCCCAGCTCACGGCGGCGAAAGCGGAAGTGGAGCAGACGGAGTTGCTCGTGCAGAGGCTCACCGTGCTGGCCCCGCGAGATGGCACGATTCTTCAGGTGAACATCCGCGCCGGTGAGTATGCTTCGCCGCAGAATCGCCAGCCTGCGCTGGTTCTCGGCGACATCGCGGCGCTGCGGGTGCGGGCGGATGTGGACGAGCAAAACGCGGTGAGTGTGGAAGTGGGCGGCAAGGCACAGGTTTCCTTGAAGGGCGACTCGGCGCAGAAGTTCGAAGCGAAGTTCATCCGCGTGGAGCCTTATGTGATTCCGAAGGTTTCGCTCACCGGGGCGAGCACGGAGCGGGTGGATACACGGGTGCTCCAGGTGATCTACGAGATCGTTTTGCCATCCGGGAAAAAGGCTCCGCAGCTCTATGTGGGCATGCAGGTGGATGTGAGCATCCCGCGAAAGAAGCCCTGAGGGCAGGGGCAGTAGTCCGCGAGTCCCCTCGCGGTTGGTCAGTGGTTCGGAGCTTGTCGTTCGGGCTTTAGCCCGTTCTGGGGGTCTTGGTTCTTCGTTCTTGGTTAATCCGCCTCCGTCTCCGCCTCGAACTCGACCTCGGAGGAGCGCACAGTCCAACCAAAGAATGGCCGCACGGGATCGCAAGGACCGCAAAAGAAAGTGGAACAGTGGCCTCCGCAAAAAGTCTGCATGCGTAGCCCTGGCTCGGCCTCTGTGCTCTTCGTGCCTCTGTGGTGAAGAAAACCGCTGAGAGTGAACCACAGAGGCACGAAGAGCACAGAGGTCTGATCGGGAAAGTCATTGCCGCAGGAAGTCATCGAGAGTCTCTCATTGAAACGCCAACGACTTTTTGCGGTGGCGACGGAACAGGATTGCATCTTTTTCAGCAGACGAGATGCTGTGGCAGAACGCCAGCGGGCGCTCGCAAAGCAGTTGAGGAGCGCCGGTCTGCTGTGATGACGATCTGTCAGAGGGGTGCAGCCTGCCCCTGTTCCCCCCCCCCCCCAGAACGGGCTAAAGCCCGAACTACAAGCTCCGAACAGCTGACCTCTGTCTGCTGACTTCGAGTCGGAGTAGGAGGCGGAGACGGAGGCAGATTAGCCATCGCACGGGATACAGGCGCTGCTTGAGGGCTGCTTCGAACCCTCATCAGGAGGGGGCACGGAGGAGTGTAGGTCACCCCATGCATGATTCATGGTGGCCCGTAGATTTTTCGAAAGGCAATCTGAGGGCCGCTCAGAATCTCTGGGAGCTTTTCCGAGCCACGTTTCATCCTTTGGATCAGGCTTCACACCTTCTCCAGCGCCGCGAGACGCTGGCCGAGTGGCGGATGCGAGTAATGCAGGATCACGGTGAGGGGGTGCGGCTGCGGATGGGCAAGGTTCTCGGTGGAGAGTTTTTTCAAGGCGGTCATCAGCGGAGCCGCCGTGCAGGCTTTTGCAGCAAAGGCATCGGCTTCAAATTCGTGCTTCCGGCTCATGGCGCTGGAAACGAGGCCGAGGAGCATGCCGAGAGGTTGGTAGAGCAGGCTGAAGAAAAGCAGTCCGAGGCCGATGGGCTGGCCTTGAACGCCAAAGGCCGCAAAGAAGGCCGGTGACTTCAAGGCGAGGTGCAGCAGCCAGAACATGAGGGCGGATTCAGCGAGCCCGATGGCGATCTGCACAGGCACATGGCGAAGTTTGCAATGGCCGATCTCATGCGCCAGCACGGCGAGGAGTTCTTCTTCCTTGTGTTTGTCGATCAAGGTATCGAAAAGGGCGATGCGCTTGGTTTTGCCAAAGCCAGCGAAGAAGGCATTCGCTTTCGAGGAGCGGCGGGAACCATCCACGACGGAGACATCGGCCACCGGGAACTTCAAACGTTCGGCGAGACCCAAGATGGCGGTGCGCAGCGTGCCTTCACCGAGCGGGGTGAACTTCATAAACATCGGCATGAGCAGTCGTGGAGCCAGCCAGGCCATCAGCAGGCTGAAACCCGAGACACAAAGCCACGCCCACAAGGCGGCGAGAGGTTGTGTTTGGAAGAACCAAAGGATCAAGGCTAGCAGTGGCACGCCAAGAAGGAGCGTCAGGAGCATGCCTTTGACTCGATCCATGATGAACGTGCCAGGGGTGGTGCGGTTGAAGCCAAACTCCGCCTCGACGCCGAAGGTGTCCCAGGCCTCGAAAGGCAGGGCGAGCAGGGTTTTCACCAGCACGACCACGCCGATGGCGGCGACGTTTGTCCAAAGCGTGCCCCAGCCTTGTTCGGCGAGCTTGGCGTCGAGCAAGGCGAAGCCGCCGCTCCACCACACGGCGATAAGAAGCGCGAGAAAAAAGGCATCGCGGATCAAATCGACGCGTGCCGACCTTCCGGCATACTCCGCGGCCTTTTTGACGGTTTCCTCATCGAACACGCCTTTCAGTCTTTCTGGCAACGGCAGGCCGTATCGAGAGAGATTCAGCAGCGTGGCGATGAGATCGAGGTGGAAGACGCCGAGGATGGCGAGCAGGGCGGCGAGGAACCAGGGATTGGAAAGAGTCATGGCAAGCTGGGGAGAAAACAAAGCCGCCGATGGCTCTGGCGAGGCATCGGCGGCGTGCAAATGGGAAAGGGGCTGGCTTAGAAGCGAGGTTCAGGGCAAGGCTTCCACTTGCGGTCGTAGCATTGGTTGAGCTTGAGGGCGGTTTTCAGTTCCGCCGCCATTTTTTCAAGGGTTGGCAAGGTGGACTTGGTGAGCACGATTTCCCCCTTGGGATCCGTGATTTGAAGTGCCCAACCATCGTATTTGAAGCCGAACTTATACCCGGTGTCATCGTACTGCTGGGTGAGGCTGGCACCTTCGGATTCCATCATCTGCCGTGGTGGGAGTGTGATGTCAAAATCATGAATCAGGGCGATCTGATAGGTGCCGCGCATGTTGGTGTGCTCATTAAACATCCAGAAAGTGGCCTTGTATCCCATGTAGGCCTGCTGGGTGGTCGTATTCATGAGCTTGATCTTTGGGGTGACGACTTGGGTCTTGTCGTCAAAGTCCCCACCTTTCACGCGGGAAGGCCGGGCGATCTGCACCTCCGGCTTCACGCCTTTCGCAAAGGGGATTTTTGCCTCTTCGGCGAGGGCGGCAGTGGTGAAAGCGACGGCCAGAGCGAGGCCGTTCAAAGCGCGGTGTAGAAGAGCATGGGTTTTCATGATCGTTTGGCTGGGGTGAGTCGGTGGTTAGCGGCGGAGGTGGCGGACAAAATGGGAATATGTCTTGGCGTCAGTTGCGTGGCTCAGGGCAGGGCTTCCACTGGCGGTTGTAGCATTGATCGAGCTTCAGAGTCTTGATGAGGTCGGCTTGCTTCTCCAAGGAAGCGGCGGTGGACTTCGTCAGGACGACCTCGCCTTTCGGATCGGTCACTTGAATGACCCAGGTGCCATACTTCCAGCCCCATTTGATGCCGTTTTCGTCGTAGGTGGCGCGGGCGCTGCCGGCCTCCGTGTCCATGAATTGCTTGGGTGGCAGGGTGATGTCAAATTTGTGCTCGAGCACCACCTTTGAGGTGCCGCGTTCCGCCACGCTGTCGATCAAAAGAAGGAAGAGGGCCTTGTAGCCGATGTAACCTTGCTGGGGGGTGGTGTTGGTGATCTTGATCTTCGGTTCGATGATTTGGGTCTTGTTGTCGAAATCTCCGCCTTGATTGCGGTCCACTTTGGATGGCCGGGCGATTTGAACTTCGATCTTGGTGCCTTGAGCAAAGCGGACTTTCGCCTCTTCGGCGCGGCAGGACACGGCCAGAGGCAGGGCTGTGACGCCTGCGATAACCACCGACATCAGCATGGACGGGAATTTCATGGCAAATGAACGTTGAACGGCTCAGATGCTCTCAGGAAATTTTCCAAAGAGCAATACCAAAGTTCAGTGGGCGCTCACAGGCCGACGCTGCCATAGCCCTGACCGCGGGAACAGATGCGGTGGAGGTGGGAGCAGACCTCGTGGGCGGCGATGGTGCCGGATTTGGGGAAAGCATCGAAGTCCCCGATGAGCACGGGCCAGTCGCCGGTGTCTTCGGGAATGCGGCCATGGCTGCCTTTAACGAGGCAGGCATCGATGGGGATGACATCCATGAGCATGCGGAGGCCGAGGGACTTTTGCAGGAGTTTCCAGGCGATCTTGAGCTTGGGATATTTGATCGTGGGATCGATGAAAAGCTCGGCGGGGTCGTAGCCGCACTTGCGGTGGATGTCCACGCAGCGGGCAAAGTCGGGCGCCTTGGCATCCTCCATCCAGTAGTAGTAGGTGAACCAGCTTTTTGCGTCGGCGATGACGACGAGATCGCCGCTGCGGGCATGATTGAGGCCGGCGAGATGCTTTTCCATCTTGCCGAGCACCTGGGCGACGCCGGGCGTGGCTTCGAGGGCGGCTTTGACCTGGGGCAGGAGGTCAGGATCGTTCACATAAATGTGGGCGAGCTGGTGATCGGCGATGGCAAAGGCCTTCGAGCCGCCGAGATCGAGTGTTTCGAGACCGAGCTCGTCCTTGATGGAAATCCACCCTTTCTCGCGGAAGACGCGGTTGAGATGCACGGGCTGCTCGACGTTTGTGATGCCGTATTCGGAGAGAAGGACGACCTTGATGTTCCGCTTCTCGTAAAAGCGGATGAGGTCGCCGACGACGTTGTCGATCTGCCGCAGGTCAAAGCGGATCTTGTCCATGTCGAGACCCACGCGTTGCAGGTTGTAATCGAGATGCGGCAGGTAAACGAGGCTGAGGCTGGGCCAGTGCTTCTCTTCGATCCATTTGGCACTCTCGGCGATCCAGATGGAGGATTTGATGTCGCTGCCGGGGCCCCAAAAGCTGCGGAAAGGGAAGGGACCGAGGTCTTTTTTGATGCGTTCACGCAGCGGCATGGGCTGCGTGTGGATGTCGAAGACTTTCCGCCCGTCGGCTGGGTAAAGTGGTCGCGGCGTGATGGCGATGTCCGCGGTGGAATGCATGTTGTACCACCAGAAAAGCTTCGCGCAGGTGAACTCCGGCTCCACGCGGCGGAGGGACTCCCAGAGCTTCTCGCCATGCATGAGCTGCTCCGGCTGCTTCCAGAAGCGATGCTCGGCATACTCGCGGTCATACCAGCCATTGGCGACCGCGCCGTGATCACGCGGCATTTTACCCGTGAGATAGGTGGCCTGCGCCGTGCAGGTGACGGCGGGCACAACGGGCTCGATTTTGGCGATGCGGTTCCGCTCCAGAAAGCCCCGGATCGCGGGCGTGTGCTCGCCGATGAGCCTGCTGGTGAGGCCGACGACGTTGAGGATGGCGGTGCGTTGCATCGGGAGGCAGTTTCAAGTTTCGGGTTTCATGTTTCAAGTGCCGTGAAACTTGGAACTTGAAACCTGAAACTCACCAAAGGGCCGCCACGGCCACATAGCCCACTTTGCAGCCGAAATGAAGAAGCTGGTCCTGATTGAAGCTGGTGTAACCCTCGCACTTCAAGGTGTCGATGATGGCATGGAGGAGGAATTCGATGCAGCCGAGGATAACGCAGCCGGTGATGAACCACACGGCGGCGGCGTGCAGCAGGCAGTGGGAGGCCATGCAAAGGATCCAAATGCTGGCGGGCCGGGCGGGATCGGCACGCTGAATAAGGTATGGGCGGCTTTTGCACTGCGCGAGGAACTCTCCCTGGAGGGGGAAATCCATCAGTGCATGCCCTGCAGCGAGCAGGAAGAGCACTTGCGCAGCGGTGGCCCAGTCATGCGCGGGAAATGGCAGCAGGCCATCCATGCAATAGCAGCGGCGGGGGGTTAGGCGCTGTAGAAGGAGGCGATCTTCTCGTTCACTGTGCGGAGGCGGTGAGCGATGGTGCGGCCGATGCCGATGAGCAGCCAGGCCGCAGAGCGGGGATACTCATTGATGTAGCCTTCGAGGTTGCCGCCGTCGATGCGCCAGACCTGGGAGAATTCCACCGCGGTGACGGTGGCGGAGGCCACGTTCGGGTCGAGAAGATTGATTTCGCCGAGGGTCTCGCCCTTCTGCACGGGGCCGAGGAGCACCTTATGACCGCCGCGCATGGCGGTGGCGTGAAATTTGCCGGAGACGACGAAGAACAGGCTGCTCTGCTGCATGCCTTCCTCGATCAGGTGCTGGCCGGGCTGCACGGGGAGGAACTCGCCGTAACCGCTGAGGATGTCGCGATCTTCATCGCCGAGAGGTTCGAGGATGCCCTGAGCGGGCAGTTGCGGAGTGGAGAGGGTGCTCATGCAGGTGGGGAAGGGAAAATTCCGCGCCTTTCTAGGCTGTCTTGCCTCAAATGGCAAGCCCTCAAACGCCCCGGCAAGAGCCGTGGATGCTGGGCCGTAGGTTCCGCGTGCTTTCCATTTATTCCCAACCACAACGCGGCTTCTGCGATGGCGTTTCCCGGCGCAACTTCCTCCGCATCGGCGGCCTTGCCATGGGCGGGCTCTCTTTAAATGAGGTGCTGCGGGCGGAGGCGGCGCAAAAATCTCCCGGCCGCCACAAGGCCGTCATCATGGTCTTCCTCCCCGGTGGGCCGCCGCATCAAGACATGTGGGACATGAAGCCCGATGCGCCCAGCGAGGTGCGTGGCGAGTTCAAACCGATCCACACGAACGTCGATGGCATCCAACTCTGCGAGCATCTGCCTCGACTGGCCACAATGATGGACAAATGCACGCTCATCCGCTCCATCGCGGACTCGGAGGGCCGTCACGATGCTTTCCAATGCATGACCGGCAGGCCCACCAAAGGCCAGCCGCCCGGTGGTTGGCCTTCGCTCGGTTCTTGCGTTTCACGCCTTCAAAGCGCCGTCACGCCCTCGATGCCGCCATTCGTGGGGCTCGCACCGAAAATGGGCCACATGCCCTGGGCAGATAATGGCGTGCCTGGCTTCCTGGGCATCGCCAATGCGCCGTTTCAGCCCAATCGCGAGGCGGGCGTGGGCGACATGGAATTGAAGGGCATCTCGCTCGACCGTCTCCACGACCGCAAGGCGCTGCTCGCCAGCTTTGATTCCATGCGCCGCGACATCGATGCCAGCGGCCTCATGAGTGGCGTGGATGTGTTTCACGAGCAGGCGCTCAATGTCCTCACGAGTCCCAAACTCGTGCAGGCCCTCGATTTGAGCCGCGAGGACCCGCGACTCGTCGAACGCTATGGCCAAGGCGAGAACCGCAATCGCGATGATGGCGGCCCCCGACTCACCAGTCACTTCCTCGCCGCTCGCCGACTGGTGGAAGCGGGCGCGAGAGTCGTCACGCTTGCTTTCAGTCGCTGGGATTACCATTCCAACAACTTCGGCCAGCTCCGCGAGGATCTACCGCTGCTCGATGCAGGACTCTCCGCCCTCATCACCGATCTTCACGAGCGTGGCATGGATCAGGACGTGTCAGTCATCTGCTGGGGTGAATTTGGTCGCACGCCCACCATCAATCCCAAAGCGGGTCGCGATCACTGGCCGCGGGTCAACAGCGCTCTGCTCGCCTGCGGTGGCATGCGTCATGGCCAGGTCATCGGTGCCACCGATAAAATCGCCGCCGAGCCCACCGACCGCCCCGTGGCCTTCGGTGAAATCTTTGCCACGCTGTATCGTCAGCTCGGCATCGATGTGACCAAGGTCACGCTTCACGACCACGCCGGCAGGCCGCAATACCTCGTCGATTCGCATCTGCCGATGCCGGAGTTGATCTGAATCACGGATCGTCCTTGCCCGCGATGAAGTCGCGGAAGGCCTGGGCCACACGTTGGGTCATCGCGGCGGATTCGCCGGGCAGTCTGCGGCCGTCGATGGCGGCCAGCGGATGCACATCGCGGGTGCTGGAAGTCAAAAAAGCCTCCTGACAGCTTTCGAGAATGGAAAGCGGCATCGTCTCCTCGCGAATGGCAATCCCAGCGTGCTGACAGGCTTCGATCGCGAGGGCCCGCGTGACACCCGCGAGGCATCCGCTTTCGAGCGGCGGTGTCTTCACGATGTTGTCGTGCACGATGAAGAGGTTTGTGCCGGTGCCTTCGCAAAGCTCGCCACGGGTGTTCGCGAGGATCGCCTCGCCGGCACCGCGTGATTTGGCATCGGCCAAGGCGCGGGCGTTTTCGCCGTAAGAAGTCGATTTGATGCCAGCAAGGGCACCTCGCTCATTTCGAGTCCAGGGCACGGTCACCGCCGTTTCAGTCGGCGGCCAAGGTTTGAGCACGGAAGCCACCACGGTCATCGTCGGTGTCTCGTGACCGCGATCCGAGCCCAGCGGGCCATCACCACTCGTCACCGTCACGCGGATGCGGGCATCGCGCATGCCATTCGCCTCCATCACATCCTGAATGGCGGCGATGAAAAGCTCAAAGCGCGGCGCGGCAAAGCCCATCGCATCGCAGGAAGCCACGAGCCGTTTCCAATGCCGAATCGCCGTGAAGGGCTTCCCATGCCGCGCCACCAAGGTTTCGAACACGCCGTCGCCGACGAGAAAGCCGTGATCGAAGGGCGAGATGCGGGCTTCCGCTGTCGGGAAGACGGTTCCGTTGATCCAGATGTGGGAGGGTAGGCTCATGAACGTACAGCATTCAACGTTGAACGCTCAACGTTCAACCGCTTGAGCGTTGGAAGTTGGAAGTTGGAAGTTCAATTTTCAGCGTTCTCCCCCTCCTCCTCGCCGTGGCCTTCTTCGGCCATGCGGTGGATGGTGGCGCTGAGGAGGTCGATGTAACCTTGGACGTCGAGGCTCTCCGGCTCGGGCTCTCCGCGAACGGAATACAGCCAGCCCTGCTCATAAGGATCGCTGCGCACGATGCAGGCATCTTGTTTGAGGAGAGGATTGCCGCCGGCAAAGGCACCGTTCATCACGCAATAGACATCCGAGGCCGCTTTGAAGCCTTCCACCCAGCCGATGTTGTCGCCGGGAGCCACGGGGCCGCCTTCGGCAGGTTTCCATTCGCAATCCACCAACTCGCCGAGCATGCGCGTGGCAAATTTCGTGAAGCCCACCCGCCACAGGTCGGGCTCGCCTTCCACCGGAGCCATCCAGTAGTGCGACCGCGAGTAGCGGAAGGTGTCGGGGAATCGGGCGGAGAAGCGGGCGTGTTTAAAGCGGATGAAATTCAGTGGCATCGGGCAGGAGCAGGGTGGGTGGAGTGTTGGAGTAGTGGAGTGTTGGAGGGATGGGACAAGCCAATACTCCATCACTCCCGTATTCCATCACTCCATCAAACCGCGTCCCGTCTAAAAACACCTCGGCCCGGTGGAACCCAACCAAAATTCCACCGGGCCTTTAGGTGACCAGTGAGTCCCCAACCATGAAGTGACTCACTAGCTCGTTGTTTTGTCTTCCGAGCGAACCCGGAAAGTTTTGAAGCTCTCGCCTCAACCGAGTTCTTGAATGAGCAGCCTGCGGGCCAACCTGTGTGACGAATCGCAGAAATTTGGTGCGAACTGAAAATTTTTCAGCACGCGGCAGACGAGGCCGAAAAAGGTAGGCCGGATGTGTTGGGCGGGAAAGATGTCGCGGTTCTCTTTGGAATCTTCGCCCAACTATCCGGCTCGTGAAGCTCACGGCAGCTGCACAGCCAGCCGGATAGTTCGGCGATGGGGTTTGGTCTGTTGACGGAGTCTTCCGCGCCGAACACATCCGGCCTACGATCAGGGCGCTGATGTAGGCCGGATGTGTTGGGCGAAGACGACGATGTGGTTCTCTTTGGAATCTTCGCCCAACTATCCGGCTCGTGAAGCTCACGGCAGCGCCACAGCCAGCCGGATAGTTCGGCGATGGGGTTTGGTCTGTTGACGGAGTCTTCCGCGCCGAACACATCCGGCCTACGATCATGTTCCTGAATATACTGCGGCTAGATCCCGCAGCAGTTTTTCGAGCTGAGTGTAGTAGGCCTCGTCGCCGAGAGCGGCCTGCTGACCGCGGAGCTTCTTGATTTGGGCTTCGAGAGCATCGCGCTTGGTGCGCTGCTCATCGGTGAGCTTCTTCTCCTCGTCGCTGAGCACGAGGACGAGCTGCGCGGCACGCTCGCCGTCGAGCTTGGCATCGGAGGGCGGTGCTTCGAGGGTTTCGCGACGGGTGGGCACGCCATCGCCATTGTCTTCGAGGAGGGCGTGCTCGGTGGCGAGGCGTTCGTCGAGTTCGTAAAAGGTCGCCGCTGCCTTGCTGGCATGGCGGAAGGCTTCGAGAAGGGAAACCTGCTTGTCCTGATCGAAATCGGCCTCCGGCAGTCCGGCGATGGCTTCGGCGAAGTACTCGCCAAAACGGGCATAAAACACCTCATCGGGACTTTTCGTCGAGGTGATGAGGATTCGACCTTTTCCAGCCAGCGGCCGCAGAAAGCCGCCGCTCGATGAGGCGGTGTGAATGACGACGATTTCCTGCTTCAGCGGTGCCAGCCACCCTGCGAGCTGTTTGGCATCAAAATCGGGTCCTTCGGCATTGAACATCGCTTCGCGACCATCAAACGTGCCGTGACCGATCAACACTAGCCAGAGCGAGCGATCCGCTTTCGAGCTCGCGAGCCGTTTTTCGAGTTTCGCGGTCGTTTCGGCACCTGAGATCACTTCGATGGGTGCCTCCCCCTTCGCGCAGGCCGCCTTCCAGGCCTCCACCTGCGTCGTGAACTTCTTCCCAAACTCCTCCTCGCCATCCGCCCCCCGGACGATGACGACATCGAGGTTTCGAGCATGCAGCACGCTCACAAAGAAGAGGAAAACCCCCACCGTAGCGGAAAACGTCAGTTTTCCGACGAATCGAGGACGCTCTCCGGCGTGCTGACGCCCGCCGCTACGAGCAAACGACTTCATCACGCCATCCCTCCTTTCCGTCGCAGCGCCCACTCGCCGAGGAGGAGGAGCAAAATGGCCGCGAAGACCCACGGCGTGTGCCACAGCGGCGTGGCGAGCGTGACCTCGACGGGCACGCGGATGTTTTGGAGCATCTCCGGCAGCTTCTCGATGTCTGACAAAGCGACCATCTTGCCGCCGGTGTCCTCGGCGAGACGTTTCATCAAGTCGCGATTCGGCTCCAGCTTCGCAAACTCCATCGCCAGCGGGTCATGCGTCCAGCCGACGGCCTTCGCGCCCAGTGGCGTGCGTTTTTCCGCCTCCTCGACCGTCGTGGTGGCGCGGTAGTTGCCGGGTTTGCTGGCAAAAAACTCCGTCTCGAAGAGGCCTGGCTCCTTCAGGCTCGGCTCGGCGAAGAGCTGCGATTTGGTGCCATCGGGCTGCGTGACCTCGATCTTCACGATGGCATCGCTGTTCGCCTTGAAGGCGCGATCCTTCACCCGCACGGCCAGCTTCACGCGTTCGCGATCCGCCGTATCGATCTCGGCCGTGAAGCCCACCGCATCCGCCACATCGACGACGAGCCAGCGCATGAGCTGCCGCCACAGGCGGTCCATGTCCTTGTGCGAATCCTCATCATGCAGCCCCCAGCGCCACAGATCGCCGATGAGCATGCCGCCGACGCGTCCCTCGCCAAAACGCTGCACCACGATGGCCGGGTAGCTGTTATGCGCATCGGAGACCGTCGCCAGGATGCTCGCGCCGGGTTTGATCGAGAAGGCCGGATTCACCGATTGAAAGGCCGCCATGCTCGCGAGGCGCTTCTCATCCTCCTCGCGATCCGAACGCAGCCGCATCCACGACTCCAGCCAGCCTTCCCGCGTGAGATTGAACCTCGCATCGCCAATCGCCGGACCGCTTTCCGACTGATCGAGATACACCGGCAGCATGCGACCAATCGGCGTGTTGTCGTAGCCGCCATCGCGGAAGCTCTCCTGACCGCCGAGCATCAGCAAAGCGCCACCGCGTTCGCTCACGAAGCGTTCGATGAGGTTCATCTGCTCCTGCGTGAAAAATGGCGCCTCGATGTCATCGAGAATGATGGCGCGGAACTCCGCGAAGAAGTCCTCCGCGGCCTTGGGAAAGCCATCGCTGAGCTCTTTGGCATCCTTGGTTCCCAAACGGATGATCACCGGCTGGTCGTAGCGCTGGGCTTCTTCGCCTTCTTTGGCACCGAAGCCGCGAAAAAGCGGATTCACGCTCTCACCGGCACGTCCGCGCCATTCAAACTTCGGCTCCCGCTTCGCGATGCGCACCAGCGCTGGCATTTGAATGTCGTCATCCCCTGCGATGGCCCGACGCAGAAATTTGTACTCCCAGTTCGGCCTGCCGGTCACATAGAGCACGCGATACGGCCCCGCACCGCGATCCGCCGCCAGCAGTCGCGTGTTGTTCGCCCGCGTGGCTTCTTGAGCGCCTTCGCCCTTGAGTTCGAGGCGGTAAAACGACACGCCGGGCTTGGCCACCGGTATGCGGAGGCGAACGGTTTGTGCGGCATTGCCATTCAAGGTTACTTTCTCCGTTGCCACGGCCTTCTTGTCCTCGCCGAACACTTGCAGCGTGGCTTTGCCGCTGCCGCTGACGCGTGCGGTGATCGTCACCGGGGCATCTTCAAACGGACTCGTGGCCACGGTCGCTTCCTCGATGCTCAAATCGGGATTCGGAGCCTGTTCGCCCGCCAGCACGGTGAAGACGGGCGCACCTTTTGCCTCGGCTTTCCATGCCGAGGCATCCGTCGCATTACCATCGCTCACCACGATCACGGCGGCCAGATTGGTGCCGCCGGAGCGCAGGGTCATCAAGGTGCGGGCAAAGTCCGAGCGTGTGCCATCGAACTTCAATCCGCGAAAGTGCGGCACGCTCACGGTTTGTGATCCGGCGGTCATCAGACGCAGGCGGAAGTCCTCGCCGAGAGCTCGAATCCACGCCGCGTCCTCGTTTCCGGCCACCAAAGCCTTGTGAACCTGTGCTGCACGCGTTTCAGCGCCGACGCTTTCGGGGAGGTCGAGCGAGGCGCTGGCATCGACGAGCACCACGACCTCGTTTTCGCCCTTTTTCGGCATCGAGCGTGTCCACAGCGGATCGAGCAAACACAGCGCCAGCAGCGCGAGAGCTCCCGTTTTGCAAAGCAAGGCCGCCAGCCGCCGCCAACCACGCACCGGCGAGCGCCAATAACCTACCATGAGCAGCCCCAGCACCAAAATCACCACCCCGGCGGCCAGCCAGGTCAGATTCATGTTTTGCCAGACGATTCGGGGCATGCGTGAAGGCTAAACGCACCGCACGCGAGAATGCTACAGGTAGATGACGTTCTTCCGAAAATGAAAAGCCACCTTCTCCCGCGAGGAAGAAGGCGGCTACAAACCGAGGCGACGGGATCAGGACAGGCCAGCGATCGGGTACAGGTTGGATTTGCACCATTCGCCGTTCTGCTTGGTGATGCCATCCGGGTCATCGACGGCGCCGTGGGCTTCATCTTCGCAGATGATCCAGCCGGAGTAATTACGGGCCACGAGCCACTCGGTGATCTTGTGGAAGTCGAGCTTGCCGGTGCCCATCTGAGCCCAAGGCTCGGCTCCGTTGCCGGAGTAGTCTTTGTAATGAATGTGGTTCACGAGGTGCTGCCACTTGTTGAGTGTGGCGATCACATCCATGCCGCCGCGGATGATGTGGCCCACATCGGGCGTCCAGCCAGTGACCTTCGGATCGAGGCTGCTGAGGACGACATCGTAGTCTTCCTGCGTGCGGACGAGGGAGGCGGGTGGGGAATTCGGATGGTAGGAGCAGACGAGGCCGGCATCGTGGGCACGCTGGGAGACAGCGTTGACGTTCTTGGCCACGTTGAGACGGCGCTTTTGAAGGTCGTTGGTGCGGCCGGAGGGCAGGGTGACGGTGCCAAGCATGGCACCGGGAAAGTGCTTGAGGTAGTCAATGGTGAAATCAGCCGCTTCTTTTTCGTTCGGAGCTTCGGTTTCACCATCCCAGGCGCAGACGAGAGCCAATCCGCAGAGCTTCATGTTGTACTTTTGAAGGGTGTCCTTCATGAGGATGGGGTCGATCTGCGGGCCGAGCCAGTATTTCGAGCAGCCGAGGGCGCTGGCGGAGATTTCGAGCACCATCGGCTCGATGCCGGTGAAGCCTGCTTCGGAGGCGACCTTGATCATGTGGTCGAGTTTGTTGTCGTAGCCCTTGCCGGTGCCCTGCATGAACCAGGTATAGACTTCGGAGCCGAATTGGATTTTGCCCATGGGATGTGAGTGTGGTTGTTGGATTAGAGAGAGAAAAATTTGCCCGCGTGGAGGCAAAGCGGGCGCATTTGAGACGAGCGCTGGCGAACTGTCCAGCTTTCAGTTTACGGAGCTTCCGGCGGTGGTGGTAGCGCGGAGGGAATGCTCGCGGGCGTTTCCTTGCTGAAGGACTTCGCGATCTCCGTCGGGATGAAGTAGCTCTGGCCTCGGGCGGCTTTCGTGCGCTGCATCGGCAGGCGGATGGTGCCACGGACCAGCCTGCCTCGACGCATGACTTCCACATCAGCCTCGACGAAGATTTCTTTGTCGCGGTGGTCCTTGGTGTTGATGTGAATCTTGGTGCCGAAGAGCAGGCTGGCACGCGTGGAGCCGGCGGTGGAGGTATTTTCAAAGGGCGCGGAACCTTCGAAGGCCCGTTTTTCCATCGGCGCCTCCAAGCGGTCCGGCACGGTCAGCACGAAGCGGGTGACGCGGAACCAGCTCTGCTCGCCTTTTTTGCCAAAAGCATGCAGGCGGAGCTGGTAAGGCCCGTTTTCGGTGATCATCGCCCCTCCGACGACCATGGCGCTGACGGTCACCCCAGCCTCGGAGCCTCGCGGGATGAATTCCGCCCGGAATTTGGCCCCGCCCACCTCGGGGGCCGGTGTGGAGGTTTCAAAGCTCTGGCTGGTGGTGCGCAGGTAGAGGCAGGAGTTCAGGCTGAGGAGAAAAGGCAGCCAAGCGAGGCGGAGCAGGGTGGGTGACATGACGAGGCAGGATGAGCCATCGGCGAGGAAGACGGCGAGCAAAAAATAGCTCAGAAGAGGCTTCTTTTTGAAAAAGCATCCTGTTCTATTGACAATAATTTATAGAATTACTATAATTAAGGGATGATTTACCTCCGCCATATCTTGATCTGCTTTGCGCTGGCGTTCTTCGGGACCTCGACGGCCTCGGCGCAGGCGGTGACTGACAAATTCAACAATGCCGCACTTCCCGGCAGCCTTCTCGATTTGTCTAATTCCGGCAATGCTCCCACTTTCCTCACTTTCGGTGCCGGAAACAACATCGTCGAAGGCAGCATGGGCTGGAATGGCGTGACGCTCGACGCGGACATCTGGACGTTTACCATTGCCGCTGGCTTTGAGGTAAGTGCGATCAATCTGGTGACCTACAACGGCCCCAATCCAGTCGCTCCAGCAGGGCATTTCATGGCCCTCGCCAGCGGAAACACCATTGATACAGCTCAGAGCGTGAACCACCTTAGCAATGGTCTTTGGAGAGAAGAGCTGGATGGCTTGGGAAATACGAACACCAACCTCCTCGCCATCCTCCAGGCTGGCCCCGCCTTTGGCGGTATCGGCTTCACCGGCAATCTTCAGGCAGGTGATTACACCTTCTGGGTGCAGGAAGGGACCAACTTCGTGAACCAATACTGCATCGACTTCGTCGTCACGCCCGTGCCAGAGCCCGGCAGCGCCCTCCTGCTTGGCGTGGCGTCTTTCCTCTGCCTGCGCCGCCGGCGGAAATAGGCCGCGTGGTTTGCAAAGCACCCGCGATGCCGCTACAGCGGGCCGCGCATGATTCGCAACCTCCTCTTCGACTGGTCCGGCACGATCGCGGATGACCTCCCGAACGTCCTCCAAGCCGTCAACGGCATGCTGCGTGCCGAGGGCAAAACCCCGCTCGACCGCGACACCTTCCGCGCCCGCTTTCGCCTGCCTTACACCGAGTTTTTCGATGAAATGATGCCCGGCACGCCGCTGGAGAGCCTGCATCAACTCTACCTGGAGCACTTTCCGCACGTGCATGAGGGCGTCACCCTCCTCCCGCATGCCGCCGACATGCTCCGCGAGGCCGCCGCCGCTGGCATCCGTCTCGTCGTGCTCAGCAGCGCCCCGGAGCCGCATGTTGTCGCGCAAGCCATTGCCCTCGGCGTACGGGATCATTTCGAGGTCATGCGCTGCGGCGTTATCGATAAGCGCACCGAAATTCACGCCCTGCTCGAATCCCTCGACATGCGCTCGGAGGAAACCGCCTTCATTGGCGATATGCGGCACGACATCGATGCGGGCAAAGCCGCGGGTGTGCTTACCATCGCCACCTGCACGGGTTACGAGACCGCCGCCCAGCTCATGACCTCCGCACCGGACCTCCTCGTGCCCGATTTGAGCCGACTGCCCGTGCTTCTCGGTCTGCGCCGCCTCTCCCGCTCGGAAATTCCCGTCTCCACCGTCGGCGCACTCATCCTCAATGCCCGCGGGGAACTCCTTCTCATCCGCACCCATAAATGGAGCCACCGCTGGGGCATTCCGGGCGGCAAAATCAAACGCGGCGAGACCTGCGAAGCTGCCCTCCTTCGCGAAATCGACGAGGAAACCGGTCTGTGCCTCCGCGACATCCAATTCGTCATGGTGCAGGACTGCATCGAGCCACCCGAGTTCCAGCGTTCCGCCCACTTTTTGCTCCTGAACTACCTCGCCCGCACCGCCGATGAAAATCCGTCGGTGGTGCTCAACGAAGAAGCCCAAGCCTTCCAATGGCTCCCCCTCGCCGAAGCCCTGAAGCTCGACCTGAACATCCCCACCCGCATCCTCATCGACGAATGCCTCCGCCGTCGCCTGCTCTGACCTTTGACCTTTGACCTTTGACCTTTGACCTTTGACCTTTGACCTCTGACCTCTGACCTTTGACCTCTGACCTTTGACCTCTGACTTCTGACTTCTGACTTCTGACTTCTGACTTCTGACTTCTGGAGTCGGAGTCGGAGTCGGAGTAGAAGACGGAGTCGGAGGCAGAAGCCGCCCCCTGCCGCATTGAACCCTCCGCCCTTCGCCCTTCGCCCTTCGCCCTTCGCCCTTCGCCCTCCGCCCTCCGCCCTTCGCCCTTCGCCCTTGGCCCTTCGCCCTTCGCCCTTCGCCCTTCGCCCTCCGCATGCCCGCCGCCGACCAGATCCACCTCGCCGCCCTCCAGCTCCGCTGCCACATCGGCGTGCCCGATGAGGAACGCGCTGCCCCCCAGCTCCTCCATGCCGATGTCATCATCCACAGCCGCGTGGCCTTTGAGGCGATGCTCGATGACATCACGCAGACCATCGACTACGCCGCCGTCGCGTCTCGATTGGAGCAAATCGCCGCCGAAAAGCCCCGCCGCCTCATCGAGACCCTCGCCGCCGATCTCGCCGCCTGCGTGTTGAGCGAGTTCCACGCTCCCGCCGTCGAGATCACCCTCCGCAAACGCATCCTCCCGCAGACCGACCACGTCGCCGTGCGTCTTTTCCGCGAGGCATGATGCAAAAAGATCTTGTGTTCATTGGAACGCAGCCTTGCATGGCCCGCCATGCCAGCCTATGCCCACACCCTCGAAGGCCGCCCCCCGGAAGACTGGGAGCCGTTGGAACGGCATCTCCAAGAGGTCGCGGAGATGGCTGGCGACTTTGCCTCAGCCTTTGGGGCGCGGGAATGGGGCCGCCTCGCGGGTCTTTGGCATGATCTGGGGAAGTATTCGCGGGAGTTTCAGGACTATCTCACTGATTCGGCTGCTAAGGCCGATCCTCACAGCGAAGATTGTGCTTCGGGCAGCATTGGCCGTGTTGATCACTCCACGGCAGGTGCACAGCATGCGGCCTGCCATAAGCAGCTCGGGCCCCTCATGGCATACATCATTGCTGGACACCATGCTGGTTTGCCAAATGGAATGACAGAACTCAAAGACCGGCTCATCAAGCAGATACCCAAGTGGCTAGAGAACTGCCCAGCGGAGTTCAAAGTCGGAGCCTTGCCGATGCCACCTCTCGGCAAGCTCCCGGATGGTCCGCCTGACTTTTTCCGACTCGCCTTTCATCTGCGTATGGTCTTCTCGGCCTTGGTGGATGCGGACTTCCTCTGCACGGAAGGTTTCATGTCGCCAGCGGCAGCTGCCGAGCGTCCTGAGTGGCCCGAGAATGTGCTAGAGCGCATGGAGCAGGCTGTCCTTCGCAAGCTGGATTCCTTTGATGAACCCCAAACGCATGTGGACGTGGAGCGTCTGCACGTCCGGCAACTGTGCGAGTCTGCGGCAGATCAAGAGCCGGGCTTCTTTGACCTCACGGTTCCCACTGGGGGCGGGAAAACGCTCGCCTCACTCCTGTTTGCGCTGCGTCATGCGCGGCAGAATGGACTGCGCCGTGTGGTTTGCGCTATCCCCTTCACAAGCATTATCGAGCAAAACGCCCAGGTGTATCGGGATGTGTTTGCCGGGCTCTCACGCGAGCTTGGGCATGATGTCGTCATTGAGCATCACTCAAACTTGCTGCCGGAGAAGGAAACCACGCGCAATCGCCTAGCCACCGAGAACTGGGATGCACCGCTGATTGTCACGACGAATGTCCAGCTTTTTGAGTCGCTCTTTGCCTGCCGCACCTCCGCGTGCCGAAAGCTCCACCGTCTCGCAAGGTCCGTCATCGTGCTGGATGAGGCGCAGGCATTGCCAGTGAGCATGTTACGTCCGATCCTCGCCAGTTTGCGCTGCCTCTTGCATGACCATGCTGCTTCAGTGGTGTTTTGCACGGCCACACAGCCCGCTTTGGAGAGGCGGGAGGGTTTCGATGCAGGCATTCCGCAGCATCACATCCGCTCCATCATCCCTGATCCGGCGCGGCTTTATGCCAGCCTTCGCCGTACCGAGGTTGTGCCGTTGGGAATCACAACAAATGATCAACTTCGCAATCACGGCTCAGAACACGGACGTTCCGCTCTGTTCGTCGTCAATTCCACGAAAGCCGCTCGTGAACTTTTCACCGCGCTCGATGCCACAGCCCACCTCTCCGCCCGCATGTGCCCGGCACATCGGTCCGAAGTGCTGGCGCGAGTGATGAAGCAACTCATTGATGAGGAGCGCGTGCTGCTCGTCTCCACTCCGTTGATTGAGGCTGGAGTTGATGTGAGTTTCCCCGTCGTTTATCGCGCGGAATGTGGTCTGGATTCTCTGGCGCAGTCCGCTGGACGCTGCAATCGCCACGGCGAGCTGCGTGATGAATCTGGTGCCGAGGTCAAGGGCCAGGTTTTCACTTTCAATCATGCCGGTTTTCCCATTCCAAAGCCGCTCGTGGAGGTGCGGGCACGGGCTGATGATGCTTCACAAATCCTCGCAGTGCATGGGGATGATCCGCTTTCGCTTGAGGCTATTGAAGCCTACTTTCGCCTTCACATTTGGACGCTCGGGCAGCAGACAAAGTCCTGGGATCAGAAGCAGGTGATGGACTGCTTTGCGAGTATGGCCGCCCTCCAGTTCCGCGATGCCGCCGATAAATTTCAAATGATCTCCAGCGCCGCCCACGCGGTGATCATCCCGTGGGGCAGCGAAGGCATCACCTTGTGTGACGAGATTCGCCAGAGGCACAAGGTCGGAATCCCACCCTCCCGGAGTCATTTCCGCCGTGCCCAGCGACTCACCGTGCAGGTCTATGAACAGGAATGGAAGGCGCTCCTTCGCGAAGGCCGCGTCGAATCCCTCCATGATGGAGCCATCCACCTAATCGTCCACCCGGAGAACGACTACGATGCCCGTTTCGGCCTGAAACCACCCGCCTCGGCGGACCACCCGGAGGCTTTTTATTGCTGACATGACGCCTGCCATCTCAATGAGAAATAGATTGGGGCTGGGGAGGTCATCCCCAGCCCTCAGATCGTGGGCATTGGCCCGAATCTCACTGTTTCAATCCGCGCCGCCCTTGCAGGCGGTGACAGTTTTCGCTCTTGAGCCCTCTCAAGGCACCGAGGGCATGGGTTGCGCCACATCGGGACAGAACTTCAAAACGTCGTCATCCCGTGTTCTTAATTTCAGGCCCCGTGTTCGGGCGGCCCAGACATATGAGGCGTCATACATTGTCAGGCCATGCTTTAGGGCTGTCTCAAGAATGGCTTCCGTGTCGAGTTCCTCGATCGTCTCCATCACAAGGCGCTCCCCATTTTCCAAATGCCCCAGGGCGGTTGCTGAATCGAGAGGCGAATCCTTGGATCTCACCGAATTCCGCAGACCGTTGCCCAGTTCATACCGCCAGAGTGAAACCGAAATCCAGTCGGGATCTTCTTCCAACAGCTTCTCAGCGGCTAGCATTCGAGATTCCGACCCGATGTGGAAATCTAATAAAACGGTTGCATCAACGACGATCATGGATGATCTATTGGCCCGAATTTCACTGAAAGCAAGAAAAAATGCGACTTCCGAAAAACCTCGGCTCATTCCGCAAGAATCACAACCGCCCCTCTTCCTTGGCGGCTTTGATTTCTTCATCTGTCATGAAGCGGGACATACGTCCGCGAAGCTCACGATTCCGCGCTACGATCTGAGCAACCTCCGCTGCTCGCCCCGCCTTCTTCGGAGACAAAACCTCCTCAAACACCGCAATCGCCTCCTGATTCACACTCCGCCGGTTCTGGCGGGCCTGTGTTCTCAGAAGCTCATGGATCAAATCCGGCACGTTTCGCAAAGTCAGAGTCATAACGCCTGCATTCTGACATCATTTTAATTTCACTTCAACTACCATGTCCTACGGAATCACTCTCCACGTCTGGGGCGACTTTGCCCTATTCACTCGTCCTGAGATGAAGGTCGAGCGAGTTAGCTACGATGTCATCACCCCTTCCGCCGCCCGTGGCCTCCTGGAGGCGATTTACTGGAAGCCTCAGTTCCGCTGGAACATACGCCAGATCGAAGTGCTGCGCCCGATCCGCTTCACCAATATCCGTCGCAACGAAGTCGGCAAAAAAGCCACCGCCCCCAGCCGCGCCGTCATGGCAGGCGAGCTGGGAAACGTCGGTCTGCTCATCGAAGACGAGCGGCAGCAGCGTGCCTCCACCCTGCTCCGGGACGTGGCCTACCTCATCCATGCCGACCTCACCGTGCTGGACCGCCGCTTCGCGAAAGACGGCCCGGAAATGCCCGAAAACGAGGTCGCGGGCAAGCACCTCGCAACCTTCAAGCGCAAAGCCGCCGCAGGTCAATACCGCCACCACCCCTGCCTCGGCTGCCGCGAGTTCCCGGCGGACTTCGCTCTCATTGATGAAGACACCCCGCGACCTGCCAGCCAGCTCCTCGGGGCTGAGCGTGACCGTGTCTTCGGCTGGATGCTCCACGACATCGCCTACATCCCCGATCCCAAAGGCCCCATCATCGAAAGCCACCGCGGCCAGCGCCTCCGGGCAGAGCCACGCTTCTTCCACGCCGAAATGAAAAACGGCCTCATCACCGTGCCTGCCCTCTCCACCTCCAAAGCCTGACCCGCCATGATCCTCCAAGCACTGCATCAGCTCTATTTGAGAACGCCAAGCATGCCGCGACGAGGCTTTGCACCAATGGGAATCAGTTGGGTTGTGGCCCTCAATCTCGAAGGTGAAATCGTCCAAATTCGCGATTTTCGAAGTAAAAAGGAGCGTGGGAGCGGACTGATCCCAACCGACCTGACTACGCCAACCGTTGGTAAACGAACATCAGGAGACAAGGCAATCTTTCTCTGCGACAAAAGTGATTATGTAATTGGGCGTAACTCAAAAGCAGAGGAAACCGAGGAAGATCGTCAAAAACTGACCAAACGATTCGAGCTTTTTGCCAAACTTCATCGTTCCGCCAGCGGTGTGATCAAACATCCCTACTATGATGCACTTCTGAAATTCCTGAATAAGTGGGAGCCGTTTGCAGAAGGATCGCAAAGTTTGCTGGAAGAGAAGAGCGGCACTCATCTTGCCGAGCTGTCTGGAGGCAACTTCGCCTTCATGATCAGCGGAGAGCCTGACTCTTTTCTTCATGACCTTCCTCAATGCGTCAAATTCTGGCAAAGCTCACTCGATAGCAATCCAGAAACCCCACATGGAATATGTCTTGTTACTAACGAAGAGGCTCCCATTGCACGCCTCCATCCAGCGATTAAAGGCGTGATTGACCCAGGAGGGCAGGCGGAAAAGGGGATTGTTGCAATCAACAAAGATAAGACGGCCTTCACCTCCTACGGCAAAGAACAGAGCTTCAATGCCCCTGTGAGTGAGGAGGCCGCCTTCGCCTATTGCACGGCCCTAAATTACCTTCTCGCCTCCGACAGCCGCCGCTTCCGCGTGGGAGACACTACCACCGTCTTTTGGACCGAAAAGCCCACCGAAGTCGAAACACTGCTCCCCTTCATGATGGACAGCACACGGGAAGAGCCGGAGGACGCCACCCTCAAAGTCCGCCTCCAGGCCGTGATGGAAAAAATCGCCACCGGCAAGCTCGCTGGCGACGACCTAGGCAATGCCAACACGCGATTTTACATCCTCGGGCTCGCCCCAAACGCCTCCCGCATCTCCATCCGCTTCTGGCACACATCCACCCTTGGCGATCTGGCCGCAAACCTCCAAAAACACCACAACGACCTCTCCATCGTCCGCCAGCGGGATGAAACGAACTCCAAGCACCCCGAGCCGAAGGTGCCTGGATACAAACAACTCCTTCGGCAGACCGCCCGCGATGACGACAGTATACCGCCTCTGCTCGGCGGTGCCTTGGTGCGCAGTTCTCTTCTTGGCACAGACTACCCGGACTCCCTCTTCCAGAAGGTTATGAGCCGCATCCGAGTCGCCGAAAAAGACCGCAACGGCGATCCCGCTGACCGTGTGCCGTACCTCCGCGCCGCAATCCTCAAAGCCTATCTCAACCGCAACCATCAAAAATGGCTCATCCAACACCAAACCACCATGAACGAAGCACTAGATAAAACGATTCCACACGTCGCATACCAACTTGGCCGATTATTCTCTGTGTATGAAAAAGCCCAACGTGCCGCGCATGAATACAAACTGGACCGCACTATTCGCGAAACCATGTTTTCGGCGGCATCAGCAACACCACTTGCTGTATTTGGACGCTTGGACAGGCTGCATAAGCATCACCTAGCCAAGCTGAGCAAAGGCTCCAGCAAGTTTTACAGTGATCTTGTGGAGGAAATTCATCAGAAGATTCATTCGCCGCAGTTTTATCCTGCTGCACTCAGCCTGCGAGAACAGGGTCTTTTTTGCATCGGATACTATCATCAAAGACACGATCTTCGCTTCAAGGAAGCCCCCTCAGAAGAATCATCCAAGTCACTCGAAAACGCATCTTCAACTAATTAAACTGACACGTCTAAAACCAATCACTAAATCCTCTTCCCTCTCACTATCATGAACAACCGCTACGACTTTATTTATCTTTTCGATGCCAAGGACGCCAATCCAAACGGAGATCCTGACGCTGGTAATCTGCCGCGTGTGGATACTGAAACTGGCCAAGGTCTTCTCACCGATGTGTGTCTTAAGCGCAAGGTGCGCGATTTCATTCACACTACCGGACTAGGCAGAATTTACGTCCGCTCAAATGTTGTGCTGAACACACAGAATAATGAGGCGTGGGAAAGTCTCCTTCCAGACACCAAAAAGAGTGAACGAAATAGGCTTCCCAAGGATGCAACACAGGCCATGGAGATTACTCGCTGGATGTGCCGCCAATATTTTGATATTAGGACATTTGGTGCCGTTATGTCGAATGAGATTAATTGCGGCCAAGTGCGAGGACCTGTCCAGTTGGCATTTTCTCGTTCAGTTGACCCCATCATGGCCTCTGAGCATGCCATCACAGTTTGTGCAGCCCGCAAAGAAGATAAGCCTGCTGAGGAACAGATTGGAATACAGGGCCGCAAATTCACCATCCCGTATGCGCTCTACCGCACCCACGGCTTCATCAATCCCTTCCTCGCTGCTCAAACCGGCTTCAATGACGACGACCTCGAACTTTTCTTCCAGGCCCTCGAAAACGCCTTCCAGTTTGATGCCTCCGCCGCCCGCCCCGCAGGCAGCATGAGTCCACGCAGCCTCCTGATCTTCAAACACGAAAACCAGCTCGGCAAAGCCCCCAGCCACGTCCTCTTCGAGCGCCTCAAAATCACATCCTTCGAGAAAGAACCCGACGTCGATGGCAAACCTCCGCGTGAATTCGCCGACTACGCCTCCCGAATCAGCTTCGATAAGACCGGCAAGGGAGATTGGGGACCTCTCGATGAGTTTATCAAACCCGGCGAGTCCAAAGACCTCGGCACCGGCATTACCCTCATCCGCCGCATTTGACGGCTTGCGCCATGCCCACGCCTCCACCTTCACCACTCCCCGCCGCCCGGTCTTGGGCGGTGGCGGGTTCGGTCGCGGCGGGTGGGAGCCTGCCGAAGAAGGACGAAGCCGTGGTGGTGGGATTGGAGTTGTTTGCGGCGGCTCCTGCGGAGGCGGATGACGGTTACACCCGATGGAAGGCGGAGGTGGCGGCAGAGCGGGTGGAGCAGGAGGCTGCCCAACGCGCGGCCGAGCTGCCTGCCAGTGCGGATGAGGCCGGTTTTGCGGCTTGGAAAGCTGAGGCGGAGGCTACCCGCCGGGCCTTTGAGCGGCGCTGGGGTATCCCGCTAGGGAAACTCGTCCGAGTGCAGCTCCGTGGCGAGCCACGCGAGCGCGAGGGTCTGCTCCTGGCGGTGGAAGAAGCCGCTCACCCACGCAGCAAGAAGCTCCGTCTCCGGCTGGGCACGCATCTCTTCCTGGCCAGCCAGATCGAAAGCGTGGTGCGTGTGTGAAACCGAACCGCTCAGGGGACTGAGCGGGCTACTTTATGGAGCTTCTTCCCATCTCTGCGCTGCAACACCTGCTCTACTGCGAGCGGCAGTGTGCGCTGATCCACCTGGAGCAGGTGTGGGCGGAGAATCAGTTCACGGTCGAAGGGAATGTGATGCACGAAAAAGCGCATGACGGCCCGGACGAAACCCAGGCCGGCGTGCGCCTCGTGCGCGGCCTGGCGGTGAAGTCTGAGGCGCTCGGCGTCTCCGGCCAGTGTGATGTGGTGGAGTTTCATGCCGATGGCAGCGTGCTGCCCATCGAATACAAACGCGGCAAACCCAAGGCGCACCGCGCCGATGAGGTGCAGCTCTGCGCCCAAGCGCTGTGCCTGGAGGAGATGTTCGGCGTAGCTTCGGTTGGCAACCGAAGCGCTGAGCCGGAGGCTTCGATTGCCAATCGAAGGTACATCATCCCCGAGGGGCGGATCTTTTACGGGCAGACGCGTCGCCGGCTGGATGTGATCTTCGATGCCGAGCTCCGCGCCCTCACGGCCGATACGGCGCGGCGACTGCATGAAAGGATCGCCAGCCGCCGCACACCGGCTGCCGTGTATGAGGAAAGAAAGTGCGAGGCCTGCTCCCTGAAAGAGCTGTGCATGCCGCAGGCCATGCGTTTCCAAAGAGGGGCAGGGGCCTGGTTCGCCCGCCAGATGGCGGAGCTGGCTGCTCCCGTAGCGGCTGGCGTGAGCCTGCCGCCAGGCCTGATGGAAGACTCACGTCTTCCTCTACAACAAGCGTCATGAAAAAGCACCTCAACACTCTCTTCATCACGCACGATGGCGCTTGGCTCGGCAAAGACGGCGAGGCCGTCATCGTCCGAGTCGAGAAGGAAACCAAGATCCGCGTGCCACTGCATAACCTGGATGGCATCGTCGCCCTCGGCTGGGACATCTCATGCAGCGCCCCGCTCATGGCCGCTTGTGCCGAGGCCGGCGTCACGCTCTCCTTTTGCACGCCGTATGGGAAATTTCAGGCCGCCGTGCGTGGCTTCACCAGCGGGAATGTTTTACTCCGCCGCGAGCAATTCCGCCGCGCCGATGATGAGACCGCCAGCGTCGCCATCGCTCGGCACATGATCGCCGCCAAGATCGCCAACCAGCGCACCGTGCTCCTCCGCGCCATCCGCGACCATGGCGGTGACGAACGCAGCGCCAAACTGAACGCCACCTGCATTGAGCTGGCCTACAACGCCCAAGTCACTGCTCGTGCCGATAACCTGGACACCCTTCGCGGCATTGAGGGCGATGCCGCGAAGCGCTACTTTGAGGTCTTCCCCCATCTCATCACAAACGCCGCCTTCACCTTCAGCGGCCGCGTGAAGCGCCCGCCCACAGACCCGGTGAACGCGCTGCTTTCCTTCCTCTACGCCATGTTGGCCCACGACTGCCGCAGCGCCTGCGAGGCCGTGGGGCTCGATCCCCAGGTGGGCTTCCTCCATCGTGATCGCCCCGGCCGCGCCTCCCTGGCTCTCGATCTCATGGAGGAACTGCGCCCCGTGCTGGCGGACCGGCTTGCTTTGAGCCTCATCAACCGCCAGCAGGTGAAGGCCACCGACTTCATCACCAAGGAAAACGGAGCCGTGGAGATGAAGGACAGCACGCGCAAGGCGGTGCTCGTCGCCTACCAGGAGCGCAAGCAGCAGGAGCTGGAGCACCCTTTTCTCGGTGAACGCGTCACCCTCGGTCTCGTCTGCCAGCTCCAGGCCCGCCTGCTCGCCCGCCATCTACGCGGTGACCACGATGCCTATCCTGCCTTTCTTTGGAAATAGGCCCGTAGGCGGATTCGCCAGAATGCGGAAAGCTAACGGCTGAAAGCGCCGAGAAACCCAAGAACAAGGAACCACGAACAACGAACCAGACCATGTACGTCCTGATCACCTACGATGTCGCCACCTCCACGCCGGGAGGCTCCCGCCGCCTGCGACAGGTCGCCAAAGCCTGCCTCGACTGCGGTCAGCGAGTACAAAACAGCGTCTTCGAGTGCAAACTCGATCCCGGCCAGATGGCAGCCCTGCGAGCACGACTCGAAAAAATCATCGACGCAGAGCACGATAGCCTGCGCTACTACCAGCTCGGCAACAACTGGGAGCGGCGTGTCGATCACGTCGGCGCCAAAGCCACCTACAATGTGGACGGACCGCTGATCGTGTAAAAAGAAAGCCCGGCGCGAACGTGAAGCGTTGCCGGGAAGTGGGGGAGGTTCGCGGAAAGCGTGCTTCCCCAGTGAAAACGGCTCTTTGACATTCCCCCAGCCTACTACTGCAGCCGCTGAATCGTGCCTGAGGGCCAGGTTCGCGGAAACAAAGCCTTTGGCACCACGGCAGAGCCGCGCAAAACGTAGTATGTCGCCCCCCTCGTGGGGGCGCGGATTGAAACTAAGTGTCACACCTCGGGACAGTAGCGACATACAGTCGCCCCCCTCGTGGGGGCGCGGATTGAAACCAGCAGGTGAGCGCCGAGCAGGCCATGCAGCAGGTCGCCCCCCTCGTGGGGGCGCGGATTGAAACCTGCACCGCCATGTCCGAACTACCCACGCCGATGGTCGCCCCCCTCGTGGGGGCGCGGATTGAAACACGAACACGTCCACATGGTCGCCATCTTTGGCGTGTCGCCCCCCTCGTGGGGGCGCGGATTGAAACTGGCCCAGGTCCATGCGCTTGGCTTTCTCGCGCAGGTCGCCCCCCTCGTGGGGGCGCGGATTGAAACTCCACGAGCTTTACCCCGCCCTCATATTGCAGCGGTCGCCCCCCTCGTGGGGGCGCGGATTGAAACCAGCGGCCCCGCCCAAGACACGGAGCGCCGTTGAGTCGCCCCCCTCGTGGGGGCGCGGATTGAAACATTCGACTCGGGTTACGGTGAATACTCGATTGCTGTCGCCCCCCTCGTGGGGGCGCGGATTGAAACTCCCTCATCACCAGCATCGCCACCTCCGGCGCTTGTCGCCCCCCTCGTGGGGGCGCGGATTGAAACTCGTAGCTGTCGAGCAGGTCGAGGAGGAGGG
>CALSBJ010000075.1:0-30295 GCA_943373155.1 Akkermansia muciniphila
GTGGAAGGCTGGAAGGAAGGCGACCGCGTCGTCTCCGAGACTGCCGCGATCATTTCCAAGGACAACCCGATGACGCGTCGCGGGCTATACAACCTCGACAGCACCCGCAAAGGCTTCGGCTACGGCGTGAACGGCGCAATGACGAAGTATGTGCGCGTACCGAGCCGAATCCTGCATCATGTGCCGGATCATGTGCCGTTTGAGCAAGCCTGCCTCACCGAGCCCTGCTGCGTGGCTTACAACGCCGTCGTCAAAAACGCCCGAATCGAGCCCGGTGATCGCGTCATCGTGCTCGGCCCCGGCACCATCGGCATCCTCTGCGCCGCCATGGCGAAACAATGCGGCGCACAAGTCGCCATCGTCGGCCTCCAGCAGGACGCGCATCGCCTTGAACTCGCCCGCAAGCACTACGGCTGCGAAGTCATCATCGGCGACGCCAAACCCTGGGCCATGGAACGCGACGGCCTAGGCTGCGACGGCGTCATCGATGCCGCCGGTGCCAGCATCACGCTCAAAATCGCCCTCGATATCGTTCGTCCGGCCGGATGGATTTCCAAAGTCGGCTGGGGCCCGCAACCGCTCGGCTTCAACATCGACCCGCTCGTGCAGAAGAACATCACGCTGCAAGGCAGCTTCAGCCACAACTGGCCCATCTGGGAACGCGTCATCGCCCTCATGAGCAGCGGCCAGTTCGACGTGAAACCCATCATCGGCGGCGTCTGGCCCGTCACCGAATGGCACGAGGCCTTCGAAAAGATGCACAAAGGCGAAGTCGTGAAGAGCGTGCTGCGGCCGGTGTGACCTCACAAGATGCCGCGCGACGAAGCTCAGAAATCATCTTCATCCTGGAGTATAATCTCGCGAGTAGGTGGGTCAAAGAACGCCGTCTTTCTGTGATTGCTGACGTGCCACGTCTCAGATCGTCTTTCTGCCAACCATGCATTGAGCGCTGGTAAATGATATGTGGTGCATTCCTTTCTGATGTGACTCCTTAATGCCTTGGGGACAGCATAAATGTAAAGGTGCCAAGGTGAGATGCCGTTTGGATTATCGCGGGACCAACAAGTAGAAGGCCAGGAGGGAACCCAGTAGCGTAAACTGAGGACAGGGCACCGACCAGAGTCAGCCTTGGACCAGAACTCGACGTCGAGGAGATTCCGAGTCTGGAAGCGCACGAAGGAGATGCTCAGAGGAATGTCGGCATCATTAGCAAAGCATGCATCAAGGTCCGATCTCTGAACACAATATGAGAAGTCGTGAGGAATCTTCTCTTTGGTGTTTGCATAGCTTAGAGTCATTGGCTCCCCCTCTCCATCCACGCCGCCGTCTCCCGATTCGCCCGCGTGATGGCCTCCAGCGCCGCTTCATCCGGTTTTTCGGCGGCATCACGCAGAGCGCGTTTGCGGGCTTCGTTGCGCAGGTAGGCTCCGCAGAGGTGGTAGCCGATGCAGCCGGGCGTCTCCCGCAGCGCGGCGAGCACGCGGGCATCGCCTTCGCCGTCGTGGCGGCCTGAGCCGTCGGCTTTGCGGATCTGGATGGCGTGATCGGCTAGCAGCACGGGCTTGCCGGTCTTTTGATGCCAGTGGTTCAGATTCGCCGTGACCTTGTCCGGCCCGCTGAAGTGCTGGAAGCTCAAGACATCGACATATGGCAGCGCGGCGTCGATGACCTCGTCGGCGATGGGGTTGGCGGCCTCATAGCGGTCGCCGAGGATCAGGTGGTGCTTGTCGTAGCGACGGATGGCGTCGTGCGTGATGCGATACCACTTCGTGGCCAGCGCGTGCAGTTCCTTCCGCCCCGCCTCCGTCTTGAGCTTCTCCGGATCAAACAGCGGCCCTTTCGACCGCGAGAAGGCCGTGGTGTGAATCCACGTGGGGCAGTCGATGTAAAAGTAGCCGATGAGCTTCGGATCATCCTTCAGCCGGGCGCAATGCTCCCGCGCGACGTAGTCACACCACTCGGCGAACTCCGGCGCGTCGAAGTCCGGATGCCGCGTCTCCGCCTCCCACTGATGAAAATCCGCGAACGGCAACTGATGGCAATACGGCAGCCCGAGCCACTGATACTCCTCAAACGTGAATGCACGCGAATGACGGTGATTCGTGCTTCCCCGCGTCACCACCTCCTGCGTCCAGCCGACGGAGTTGAAGCCCCACGCCTTCAAATCCGGTGCCACGGCCTCCTTGAGCCACTTTTGCATCGAATTGCCGTATTTACGCTCCCACAGGTCGCCATTCGACGCGTAGCGCAGCGGCGTGGGATCGATGTGATTCAGTCCGATGGAGAAAAACGGCCTCCCCTCCGGCGTGATGAACCACCACCGCCCGCCCCGCTGCCCGACCGTGAAAAAGCGCTGCGGATCAACTCCACGACAAACGGTGGCGGCAGCGAGGGAAGCAAGGAGGGCGCGGCGGTTCATGATCCGAGGGCTCTCCAGGTTTCGAGACGTGATTATTTGTCGAAGAAGCTCTGCTCTTCGCGGTCGCCGACCTTGAGGTAGCGGTAGAAGACCTCGAGCTGGAGGGTGCAGAGCGTCTGACGGTAAATCGGATCGCTGGCATCACCGGCGGGCCAATTGGGGCGACCAGCCTTGAAGGAGCCATCGGGCTGCTGTGCCGAGAGGATCTGCGGCAGGAACTGCTGGTTGTAGAACTTCCATTCTTCGCCACCGACCTGGAAGAAGGCCTGGGTGTAGTAGTACCAGCAGTAGAGATTGCAGTTCTTGTTCCAATCGAGCGGCTCGGCCGTGAGAAACTCATGGAGGAACTTGATTCCTTTCTTCACGGCGGTGGTCTTTCCTCCGTGTGCCATGGTTTGAAGCCCCAAGATGCCCACGCCGGAGAGAGACCATTGGTTGTAATGCGCATCGCGATTCGCCACGCCAAAGCCACCATCCTTCGTCTGCTTGGCTTCGAGGTAATCGACCATTTTTTTCACGGCGGAATCGAGGCCGTCGATCTTGAGCTTGGTATTCTTCGCAGCCTTGAGGGCCTGGAATTGCCAGCCGGCCACAGAAAGGTCCTCGCGGCTCTTTTTGCCGGCATAGAAGCCCGTTTCCTGATCATACACCCAGCTTCCGCTGTCCTGCTGGTTGTCGATGATGATCTTCACGCCCTGCTCGAAGGCCTCGCGCATGCCGGGAAGGGATTTCGAACCGAGACGGGCCAGGGTGTACATCTCACCGAGAGCGTAGGCGGCAATGCCATGCTCATAAACGGGCGCGTTGCCCTTGGTGGACTCGCTGAAGAGCTTCTTCGGATGCTTCTTCTGCGTCTCGATGAGGAAGAGAATGCCCCGCGTGACATTGTCGCCGTAGAAAGGAGAATCGGGTGTCTCGCAGCGACCGAGATAGCACAGCAGCGCGAGGCCGGTCATGGCGCACTTGTTGTTGCGGCCCCAGGAGCCATCGGCGTTCTGCTTGCCTTTGAGCCATTCGAGTGAGGCACTCACGGCCTGCTCGCACTCGGGGCTACCGCCGTTTTGACGGAGCTTTTCAAGGCGCTCCTGCGTGCTGCATCGGCTGCGCATGGAAGGTGGCAGGCTCACAAAGCCATTCGCTCCGCCCATGCCGATACCTTTGCCGAAGCCGCCACCGGCTCCTGCTCCGCCGAATCCGCCGCTGCCCATCGAGCCGCCACCCAGCATGCTGGTGGCATCGGGAATATCGAGCGCATCCGGTGGTGCTTCCGGCAGCGAGATGTCCGCGTTCACGCTGTTGGTGACGATCTTCTTCATCGGGGTCGTCTTCGAGATGCTGCTGCGCTTTTTCTGCTGCACCTTGTGCTGAAGATCCTGGCTGGCCGCCGCGCCCTGCTGGGTGCCGCCACCGGGAAGGAAATCGACCTGCTTCTCCTGCATCTTTTGCGCCACGACAATGAGGCCCATGGCGATGAGGATGCCCGCATGGACAAAGATCGAAAGGGTGAGCGATCCGCCGCCAACCTTCTTCCACATCTTCACGAAGGCGTTTTGCGGCTTCGCGGGCTCGATGTGATGAACGGCTTCGGGATGGAAGACCTCCACGGGGCCAAACTCACCGTGGTGATGCGCCGCATCATCCGGGACGGCCTGCGCAGGAATCGCCGCCACCGTGGGAGCTGCGGGCACGGGTGAAGCGGGAGCAGGAGCAGCAGGCACCGGCTTGGCGGGAGCTGGAGTAGCTGGCGCAGGAGCCGGAGCCGGAGCGGCAGCGGGAGCTGGCGGTGGAGCCACGGCCGGCATCGGCATCGTGGGTGGCGGAATCATGCCGGGCATCTGCGGATATCCCGGAGGCATCTGGGGATAGCCGGGGGGCATTTGCGGATAGCCCTGCGGCATCTGCGGGTATCCTGGCGGCATTTGCGGATAGCCAGGAGGCATCTGCGGGTACCCCTGCGGCATCGGATAGCCTTGAGGGTATCCCATAGGCATCTGCGGCGGATAACCGGGAGGCGGCATGTAGCCCGGGGGCATCTGCGGGTAACCTTGAGGCATCGGCTGGGTGGCACCGGGGTGCGGCGGCTGGGGCTGATTGGAGGGATTTCCGGGCTGCTGAGGATTCATGATGGTTTGCGAGCAGATTAGACAGTACCTCCCCATTTTACCACCCGCAATTTTTGGCGTGACTCATGCCCCGGAAGGCGGCAAATCAGCATCGTCTTGAATCCTGCCTCCAAACCGCTTCTCGAAGTTCTCACCTCCGGCGCCGCCTACCTCGACAAAAAGGGCGTCGAGGAGCCACGGCTGAACATGGAGCACCTCCTCGCCCACGTCCTCGGCTGCCGCCGCCTCGACCTCTACCTGCGCTTCGCCGAGATGATCCCCGAAGCCGATCTCGCCCCGCTGCGCGATCTTTTGCGTCGTCGTGGCGAAGGCGAGCCGCTCCAGCACCTGCTCGGCACCGTCGAGTTCTGCGATCACGAATTCATTTGCGACCACCGTGGCCTCATCCCACGGCCAGAGACCGAATACCTCGTCGAAATCATCCTCAAACGCCTCGCTGGGTTCAAACCCACCCGCCTGCTCGACGTGGGCACCGGCTCCGGCTGCCTCGGCATCTCGCTGGCCCTCGCCACCCACTCCGCCGCCCTCCTCGCCGATGTCAGCGAGGACGCTCTCGACCTCGCGCGGCTCAACATCTCCCGCATCGCCCCCACCGCCACGATCCAGACGGTGCGCAGCGATCTCTTCGAAAAAATCACCGGCACCTTCGACCTCATCGTCGCGAATCTGCCCTACATCCCGCGGGCTGAAATCGCCACGCTCAGCCGCGAGGTGCGCCGTGATCCGCAACTCGCCCTCGATGGCGGCCCCATCGGCACGGAGATCATCTTCCGCTTCCTCGAAGCCGCTCCCGCGCATCTTTCGCCGGAGGGCCTCATCGCCATCGAGCACGCCCACGATCAAAGCCCCGCCATCGCCGAAAAAGCCGCCTCATTCGGCTATCGAGATCTTCAAGTCGTGCGCGACCTCGCCGGCATCGAGCGTTTTCTCCTCGCCAAGGCTCCCGAGCGCCTTCCCGAGCCTGATCCAGCCAACGAGTCCCCTTCCCCGCCCTCCCCATGACCTGGCGCATCGGCTCCCGCACCCTCGATCTCACGCAGCGCGGCCTCACCATGGGGATCGTCAATGTCACGCCGGATAGCTTTTCCGATGGCGGCCGCTTTGCCGATCCCGGTCGTGCCGTCGAGCATGCGCTGGCCATGGTCACCGATGGGGCGGACATCCTCGACATCGGTGGCGAATCCACCCGCCCCGGTGCCGAACCCGTCGGCGAGGCCGAGGAACTCCGCCGCGTGCTGCCCGTCATCCGTGCCCTTCGTTCGCAAAGCCAAGTCCTCATCTCCATCGACACGATGAAAGCTTCCGTCGCCCGCGCCGCCCTCGATGCGGGAGCAGACATCATCAACGACGTCACCGGCCTGCGTGGCGATGCCGCCATGGTCCGCCTCGCCACCGAGAGGGACTGCGGCCTCATTGCCATGCACATGATCGGTGATCCACAGACGATGCAGACCGCGCCGCATTACGACAATGTCGTCGCCGAAGTACGCAGCTACCTCAACGAACGTCTGCGCCGACTCACCGCCTCAGGCATCGCCCCCGAGCGCATCGCTCTCGATCCCGGTTTCGGCTTCGGCAAGACCCTGGAGCACAACTTGAGCCTCCTCCGCCACCTCCCACAGCTCGCCATCGGAGATCGTCCCTTACTCATCGGCATCTCACGAAAGTCGATGATCGGCAAAGTCCTTCACAGCACCGACATGGCCGATCGCCACTGGCCCACCATCGCCCTCACTGCCTACGCCCGCGAGCACGGCGCCCGCATCCTCCGCGTGCACGACGTGAAGCCGAATGCGCAAGCCCTCCGCATGATCGAAGCGATCCTCGGTGGAAAGTGATCACTTCAACGGCATCAGCCGCAACGTGCCCCACTGCTTCACATTCGTGCGCTTGTTCTTCTCACCTGCGAACCAGTCCTCGTGGTGAAAATGCCCGAAGTTGCCTTTGCCCTTCTCTTTCTCATCGAGATCACCCACGGCAAGGTTCAGCCCCATTTTCACCTCCGAACTGCTCGGTGTGAAAAAACGCCCCGGTGAGACTTCGAGACACGGATCAAAGCGGATCGCCCACTCGATGACGTAGCCCTTTCCTTCCGGCAAAACCTTCGCCACGGCCTCTATCGCGCCGCTTTCGATCCATTTTTGGTAAGTGGCCCACGCCGCCAAATCCGCCCGAGGTTCACCTTCAAGCAAGCCGCCTTTACCCACGCCGCCGAGGCGTGATTTCGTCAGGTTGCACACCATCTGCCACGACGAGCCATTGCCCGCAGCGTTCTCATCGGCCTTCCAGGTGTTCGAGGCATTGATCAAGATCTCCATCTCATCGCCAAACCACGGCCAGCCCTCGCGAGTCAGTTCATGCGCCTTCGGATTCTTCTCCGGCAGCCAGCGGTCCGTGTCGATGCCGTAAAGCACGTCATCCGTCACGCGAAACGCAAAGTACAGCCGCGTGTCATCATACTTCACCCTGCCAGTCAGCGAGAGATCCTCCGTCTTCGTCGTCGGTGTGAACTGCGACGTCCATCCTTCCACACCCTCAAACTTCGTCGCATCCTTCCACTCGGCCTCTTCGATCACACCATCCATCTTCGGCGTGCTGCCGTTGAAGGCCTTCAGCTCGCGCGGCCATTCGCCCGCCATCACCGAAACGGAAAGCATCAAACCAACCAAGGAGTGCCTCATCACATCTGACTTCTCACCTCTCACTTCTTACCATTCCCTTTCTTCTTCCTCGCGGCGCCGGGCTTCGTCGCCCCTTCATTCTTGATCACTTCCTCCGACTCAGGAACCCTTCCCTGATCGTTCGTCTGCTCGATCCAGTCGTTCAGCACGCCGCTGAGACGCTCCAAGGCCGCGCGATGCTCCGGCGAGTTCGACTTGGCTAGGTTCTTGATCTGATGCGGGTCGGTTTCGAGATCGTAAAGCTCTTCGGCAGGCATCGTCGGGGCCGCCAGCACGGCCTGTTCCGGCGTCAGCTTGTCCTGCTCCGCCAGTTCCTTGATTAGATTCCACACGGGATACTGCTTCTCCTTGTATTCGTTGTGCTGAAGGAACGGACGGTCCGGTGTAAAGTTCCGAATGTAGCGATAACGCGCATCCCGCACCGTGCGCAGGCGGAAGACCGTCATGTCACAGCGGTCGCGAGCACCGAAAGTGTATTCACGCGGAGCCTCAGCCTTCTCGCCCACAAAAACCTGCCCCTGCATGCCCTCCGGCTTCGCGATACCTGCCCACGACAGGGAGGTGGCCGTCAAATCAAGGCTCATCAGCAGTCGATTACTGGCCTTGCCCGCCTCAAAACCCGCCGGAGCCTTCAAGCCCGACGGCCAGCGCAGGATGAACGGCACGTTCAGACCTTCCTCATAACAAAACTGCTTCGCCCGCACATGCGCCGCGCCGTTGTCGCCCACGAAGCAGATCACCGTGTTCTCAAACAACCCATCGCGCTTCAACAGTTCGAGGATTTTGCCGATCTTGCGATCAAGCTCCGTGGCCGCATCGAGATACTGCGCCCAGTCTTTCCGCGTGACCTCGTGATCGGGATAGTACGGCGGCACCTCCACCTTCGCCGGGTCCGCATGCGGCGGCGAATGGAAAGTGCGATGCGTCTCCTGGAAATTCACCTGTGCGTAGAAAGGCTGATGCATCTTCAAATCATTCCAGTTCGCCGAATCGAAAGGCTTTTCCGGAGCGGAAAAATTCCAATCCGTCTTTCCCGCGCCTTTGAACCCGGCCTCGGGCGGCATCTCCTTCACATTCGCCGTGAAATAGCCCGCCTCGCGCATCCGCTCGCTGATCAATTTCACCCCCGCCGGCAACGTGTAGCCATCATCGCGATGACTGCGGTGATTATGCGCACCGATCGTCGTTTGATACATCCCCGTGTTGAAGGCACTGCGACTCGCCGAGCACACCGGAGCCGTCGTGTAGTAGCGGGAGAACCTCATCCCCTCCTTCGCCATGCCATCCAGCACCGGCGTCGAGACCTCCTTCGTGCCATAGCAGCCCAAATGCGGCCCAAAATCCTCCGCGATCAGCCACAGGATATTCGGACGCTCCGCCGCAGCGAGCGTGGAGCAAAGAGCAAGCAAGAGAAAGAGACGCATCATGACCTCCAGCATGCCCGAAAATCCCACCGCAAGGCAAGCGAGTATTTTTGTCCGCTCAGCTTCGACCGCCAATTGATAGCTCCGAGCACGACCTGCGTTCATCCCCAGCCATGAAATCCCTCCTCACCCTCGCCCTGCTCGCCTCCACCGCTTTCTCTGCTGATTATTCGCGTGTCATTTTCGCCGATGACTTCTCCGCCGAAGGTTTTGGCCCACGTTGGGGACATTACAAAAGCTCCAGCGTCGTCAAAGGCGGCGTGCTCGTCGGCATCACCGCGCCCACCTCCGACCACAGCGCCGTGGACAATATCAAGTTCGACGGGGAGAAGGACCTTCAAGTCTCCGTGAAGTTCCGCTTCACCAGCGACAAGGCGAAAAGCTTCAATGTATGGTTCGACGACAAGAACTACAAAGGCTCCCACGCCGGCCACATCTGCCAGGCCACCATCTCGCCGACCGGCGTGAACATCGCCGACGCTAAAACCGGCGGCTTTGACCTCAGCGGCGGCCTCTACGAACGCAAGAAGGCCAACCAACTCACCGAGGAAGAGAAAAAGATGCTCGCCACCAAGCAGAAGCGCTTTCCCGCCAAGCTCGCTCTCAGCGAGTGGCATACCCTCATCGTCACCACCGAGGGCGATACTCTCCGCGTGAGCATCGACGGCAAGGAAGCCGGCGCCTTCTCCTCCCCCGGCATCACCCACGACACCAAATCGCTCGTCAGCCTCACCACCAACGCGGTGGATGTCGAATACGACGACTTCAGCCTCAAAGCAGTGGCGAAGTAACCAGATCTTCCAAACAACTTGCTGGAATGAATTCGAGGCCTAACTGGCCTCATGGAAAGCCCCTCATCTCTTCCCGAAGAAACATCCGTCCCTCATACTCCCACGGAACAGGAGCAAAAGCGATCCGTTGAGATCTTCGAGCTTTGCACGGCTCTCCTTCTCGGCTTCGGGGCCACCCTAGGCAGCATCGCAGGCTACCAGGGCGGACTCTGGAGCGGCATCTCCATCGAGAAATATGGAGAATCCACCCGCATGACGACCAAAGCGGCGGATGAGGGCACCTTTGCCGATTCCAAGATCTCCTCCGACACCATGGTCAAAATGCAGGGCATCCAGCTCCTCGCCCGTGCCCGAAGCCTCCCAGATGGTGATGAGCGGGATCTCGTGCTCGATCAAGCCAGCGAGCTTTTCATCCGTGAGTACAGCACCGAGGCCTATGAGTCCCTCGAACTACCTGAGGAGCCTCGTGCCAAGTACAATGACGATCTCAAACTCGTCTCCATACCTGAGAAGGCCCTATTCGATGCGGGTGATCTCGATTTCGACCGGAAGTACTACGACCGCATGTATGAAAAAAAGCAGGTGCTAGCGAGTGATGCAGGAGAACTCTTTGAAGAAGGAAGACACGCCAATGAAGCAGGCGATCAGTTCGCTCTCAACGGCGTCTATTACACCCTTTCTCTCTTCTTTGGGGGTCTAGGACTCGTTTTCCGAAGCCGGGTTCGTTGGGGGTTCTTTTCGCTCGGCTGCGTGGTGCTCACTGGCTCGGCCATTTACATGTTCATGCTCGAGTGGACATGACATAAATCACTTCGCCAGCTTCACCTCCCGCACGCCCACTTCGCCCTCGAAAGCGATGAAGTTGAGCTGAGCCTTCTCCTCCGCCAAGACGGCGTGTTGGGCCTTCAAGGTGACTCCGGCGAATTCAGCAGTGAGTTCCTCACCTTTAAAGGTAAGCCTCAAAGTCTGCCATTCGCTGGATTTGAACCTCACACGCTGTTTGCCAAGCTGAATCGTCTCTTGGTCCTTCGTGGGTGGATTGATGGCGATGTCGAGATTCGCATGCGAGAGCACCACGCGGTAGCTCTGCTTGTTCCCCGCCGTGTGAATGCGCAGCGAGTGCCGATCTGCTTCGCCGAGGAGGAGTTGGAATTCGAGCACGCCATCTTTGAGTGAAACCGGGCCGGTGAGAGTTGCGCCTTTATCGCCCGCTTTGCCAAACATCGCGCCATCCCGCGGCACCCATCCTTTGAATTTCGAGAGATCGAGCGGCTCCGCGTTCGCCAGCGGCGGCAGCGGCTCAAATGCCGGCTTCGGCTTCACACCCGCTGGAGGCAGTTCGCGGCTGTAGCCACCGTCGCGATAGCGATTGAGCCGTGCTTCGAGCTCTTTGACCGCGTCGGGATGCGCTGCGGAGACTTCCTTCTCCTCCGCGATGTCGTTCTTCAAATCGAACAGCATCCGCTGGTATTGTGCGCCGTGCGCTTTTTTCGCCGCAGGCTTCACATCATCCGCAGGCACGCCCTCGATCCATTTGTGCGCCCCTTGGCGGATCGCGAAGACGCCATCCGCGCTGTGCACGATCACATCCGGACGCAGCGAACCCTCATACTTTTCGCCGAGCCAGGCCTTCGACACATCGTGACTGTCCTCGGCACCTTCGCTGGCTTTCGGCAACGCATGGCCGGTGATCTTGGCCACACTGGCCAGCGTATCGACGATGCTGATCGTCTCATCGCACACCGTGCCCGCAGGCACATGCCCAGGCCAGCGCACGAGGTAAGGCACGCGGAAGCCACCTTCCCACACATCGTGCTTCCCTCCGCGAAATGGCCCCACCGGCTTCAAACCAGCCTTCTGCGCATCGGTCTGCACAAGGTTCGCATTCTCCGGTTTGTTCACGCCGCCGTTGTCGCTCGTGAAGAGGACGAGCGTGTTTTCCGCGAGGCCCTGCTTATCGAGCGCATCGAGCACACGACCCACGCTGAGGTCGAGATCGCTGATGAAGTCGCAAAACGGCCCGCCCTTGCTTTTGCCTGCGGTGGCCTTTGAGGGCGTGATCGGGTTATGCACGGCCACTGGCGTGAAATAGACGAAAAACGGCTTCTCCACGCTTTGCTGGCCAATCCACGTCACCAGCTTGTCGGTGAGCGTTTCCATCACGTTTTCGTCCACCCGCTTCGGAGCATTCAAATCGAGCGTTTTGGTCGGTTTTCCCTTCTGCTGACCGATCGTGACATACGGCGGACTCGGCGAAGACGGGCTCTCCTTGTTCAAACCAAAGACCCAGTGGTTTTCCACATACACACCGCTCAGATCACCGTGATTGGCTGGCACGCCAAAGTGGTAATCAAAGCCGATTTCGAGCGGTCCGGGCTTCAGCTCCTTTGTGTAATCACACTTCTCCGCCGTACCGTAGCCGAGATGCCATTTGCCGACCGCCGCGCAGTTGTAGCCCTGGGTTTTGAGCATCGAGGCCATCGTGAGCCGCGTCGTCTCGATGTGCAGTGGAGCCGTGGTGCCAAGCACCTCGCTGATGAGCGACGTGCGCCAGCAGTAACGTCCCGTCATCATCGCGTAACGCGTCGGTGAGCACACCGATGACGTCGTCAGCGCATCCGTGAAGCGCCGACCTTCTTTCGCGAGTCGATCAATGTTCGGCGTACTCACCAACTTGGGATTTGCCCCGTAGCAGCCCACACTACCCCAGCCGAGGTCGTCGCTGAGGATCACGACGACGTTGGGTTTGGCCGCGTAAAGCGAGGAGCAGAGGGCGAAGAGAACAAAGAAAGGGCGCATGGCCGCGCGGTAACGCAGAAAGTGGAACCGATTTTCAACCTGTTCATTCAGACCGACAGGTTAAAGACTTTTTGTCGCACTTTCCTCACGGGCTCACCCGCTTTTTCACCCACACGCCACCTTCCCGCCCATACAGCAGTCGATCATGCAGGCGACTCGTCCGTCCCTGCCAGAACTCGATTTCGGTCGGCTGGATCGTGTAACCGCCCCAAAACGGCGGGCACGGCACGTCCGATCCAAACTTTACCTCGATCTCCGCTGCCCGCTGATCCAGCCAGGCCCGATCTGGAATGATCTGGCTCTGCGCCGAGGCCCAGGCACCAATTTGATGCCCCGCCGGACGCGAAGCGAAATAGGCCTGCGCCTCTTCGTGCGGCAGTTTGCTCACCGTACCACGCACGATGACCTGATGATGGCGCTCGTTCCAAAGAAAACAGGCCGCCGCACGCGGATTCGCCGCCAGTTCGCGGCCTTTGTTGCTCTCGTAGTTGGTGAAAAAGTGAAAACCGCGTCCGTCGATGCCCTTGAGCAGCACCGTTCGCACGTTCGGCGTGCCATCGGGTGTGGCGGTGGCCAGTTGCATGGCATTTGGCTCGGGGAGCTGGTGCGCCATGGCATCATTGAACCAAAGTTGGAAGAGCTCCACCGGATCGGCAGGCGTATTCGATTCGAGCATCACGTCGAGGTCGTAGCTCACACGCAGGTCTTGGAGATTGAGTTTGTCAGGGGTGGACATATCGCGCTAAAAAGAGAGCACCATGCCAGCGCCTGTCACCGGAGTTTTAGCCGATCTCGAACGCATTTTGCTCTCCACCGGGCAAATCCAGGCTCGCGTGGCCGAAATGGCCGCCGAACTGAACCGCCATTTTGCCGGCAAAACGGTCAGCGTGCTCGCTTTGATGGATGGAGCGCTTTTTTTCGTCGCCGATCTGCTGCGCCATCTCGACATGCCCGTGCGACTCTACACCCTCAGCGCCAGCAGCTACCACGGCGGCACCTTCAGCAGCGGTGAGGTGCGCATGAATTGGCCCGCCGGACTCGATTTCCAAGGCCAGGACGTCCTCCTGCTCGATGACATCCTCGACACCGGCCTCACGCTCAGCGTCCTGCGAGACAAAATCGCCGCGCAACAGCCCGCCTCGCTGCGCACCGGCGTCCTGCTCGCCAAAAAACGCGAACGCGTGAGCGACGTCATCGTTGAGGACATCGGTTTCGAAATCGAGGACGAGTTCGTCGTCGGTTACGGCATGGACTACCAAGGCCGCTTCCGCAACCTGCCCTGCATCGGCATCCTCAACCCCGCGTGACCGCCATGACCGTCCGCGTGCTCTTCTTCTCCGTCCTCAAGGACCTCACCGGCACCGATGAAGTACCCGTCGAATGCCCCACCGGCTACACCATGGCCGATTTGCTCGACCAACTCTTCCTCCGCTGGCCCCAACTCCGCGACTGGGACCGCAGCCTCCTCCTCGCTCTCGATCAAACCTATGTGAAACGCGATGCCATGCTCCATGATGGCGCGGAGGTGGCCGTGATGCCTCCGGTGCAGGGAGGCTGAGGAAAATGAAGATTGCTGCCGCACAGAATTCTGTGCTAGCCTGACGGCATGAACGTGATCCTCAAGGAAGACATCATCAGCCTCACCGACTTCGCCCGGAACACCCGCAAGCACACCCAGGCGCTCAAACGCACTTCCAGGCCCCGCATTCTGACCCACAACGGCCGCGCCAGTGCCGTGATGCTTTCCGTCGAGCACTTTCAGGCACTCTCCGACGCCGCCGAGGAATACGAGGCCGACATGCGGCTCAAAGCGGCGCTGGAGGCGTATGATCGTGGTGAGGAAGGCACTCCGGCTGACATCGTTTTCAAGCGTTTGATGGCGAAGACGGAAGCTCGTCGCAAAAGCAAAGCATGAGCTACGCACTGAAATACTCGAAGACTGCTGAAGATCAGATCGTGAAGCAGCAGCTTTGGTATGAAGCCGACGAACATCGCGGTGGACTGGAGCTTTCCGTCCGTTGGATTCATGGCCTCTTCGCCGCCGTCGAAACGATCACAGCGCATCCGCAGCGCTATCCATTCGCTCCAGAAAATGGAAGGTGGATGAAGCGCCATTCCATCCGACAGCTCGTGTATCGACCCTGGCAAGGCAAACCAGGATGGCGGGTGCTTTACGTCATCAAAGAAAAGTCGAAGGTGATCAACATTCTCGACATCCGCCACGAAAGCCGACGTTGTCTTCACGACTCCTGATTCATCTCGCCATGCGCTTCTTTTCTTTCCTTCTACTCCTCGCTCCATGCCACATGCTCCATGCGGCTGCGCAGCAGCCCAACATCGTCTTCATCCTCGCCGATGACTTTGGCTATGGCGACCTGGGCTGCATGGGCGGCACGGACATCGCCACGCCGAACATCGACCGGCTCGCGTCCGAGGGCGTGAAGTTCACCGACTTCTATGCGAACGCGCCCGTCTGCACGCCCACACGCACCGCCTTCATGACGGGACGCTGGCAGCAGCGCTGTGGCATCGAGTTCGCGTTCGGGTATCAGGTGGAGCAGTTCCGCCGCGTGAAGGGCGAGTGGGTGCCTGAGACGGATTTTCACGGCCTTGGGCTGCCTTTGAGCGAAATCACGCTCGCGCAGAAAATGAAGGCCGCAGGCTATGCCACGGGCGCTTTTGGCAAATGGCATCTCGGCTTCAAAGACGAGTACAATCCGGTGAACCGCGGCTTCGACGAGTACTTCGGCGAATTGCTCGGCCACGCGGACTATTACAAGCACGCCTACTACGACGGCACCTATGCGCTGCGAGACGGCCTCAAGCCCGTGAAGCAAGAAGGCTACTTCACTGACCTCGTCAACGATCGCGCAGCCAAGTTCATCCGCGAGCACGCGAAGAAGCCTTTCTTCCTTTATGTGCCCCATCTCGCCGTCCACGCGCCGTTTCAGCCACCGGATGCACCGCAGACGCCCGTGGTGACCAAAGACAGCATGCACCACGGCAGCCGTGCCATTTACAAAGCCATGGTCGAACGCATCGACCAAGGTGTCGGCATGATCCTCGCCGAGCTGGAGAAAAACGGTCTCACTGACAACACGCTCATCGTTTTCTCCAGCGACAACGGTGGCGAGCGCTACAGCCGCAACGCGCCGCTCTTTCATCACAAAGCCACCGTCTGGGAAGGCGGCATCCGCGTCCCCTGCCTCATGCGCTGGCCCGCGAAACTGCCGAAAGGCAAAACAACCCCGCAAATGGCCATCACGATGGATTTGCACGCCACCTTCCTGGCTGCTGCTCGTTCTGCAGTCCCGGCTTCAGCCAGTTCAGAGCCGCCTCAAGGCGGGACGACGAACAACGAGAAGCCTCTCGACGGCATCGACCTCATTCCACTGCTCATCAGCGACGCCAAGCCCATCGACCGCACCTTCTTCTGGCGCATCGACCGCTCGAATCGCAAGCAGAAGGCCATTCGCCACGGCAAATGGAAGTACATCAACGACGGCAACACGATGGACCTCCTCTTCGATCTCGAAGCCGACATCGGCGAGCGCACCAATCTCGGCTACCAGCACCCCGAGATCATCGAAGACCTCCAAAAACGCCTCAAAGCCTGGGAAGCCGAGATCGACGCGACGGAACGTGAAATCTGGGTCAAATAGCCGCCTGAGTTATTCCAACAAAATTGGAATAGCCTTCGCAGTGCGCTCCCGCTTAAATCGCGCCCAATTCCAAACCGACTCCCGACGTGTTTGAACTCTTCCAGGCCGCAATCTCGCCGCATCAAGTCCTGCTCACGCTTCTTTTGGCGCTGGTGGTTTGCTATTGGCTGCTCGTCATCTTTGGTGCGCTCGACTTTGAAACCGATCTGCCAGATGACTTTGGCGCAGGAGATGCGGATGGTTCTCATGGTCATGGCATCAACACAGGCGGCGCGTGGATCACAGCGGGCCGTCTCTTCGGATTCTCCCAGGTGCCCATCGTGGTGTGGCTCAGCTTTCTGATCCTTTTCATGTGGTTCCTTTCACTCGCGCTGAATGAGAAGTGGAATTCCACCCACAGCACCGCGCAGGCTTTCATCCTGCTCGGCCCCAATCTGGCGGGCAGCCTCATCATCACAAAGCTCGTCACCATTCCCATCGCCAGCCTCTTCAGAGCCATGGCAGATGCTGATACCGAGGCCGAGGAGGTCATCGGCCGCACCGGCACCGTCTGCTCTATCGAAGCCGACGAAACCTACGGCCAGCTCGAAGTCACCGCCAACGGCGCTCCGCTTCTCATCAATGTCCGCACGCAAGGCGGCACGCTCGCCAAGGGCAGCCAGGCCAAAATCACCGCTGCCGGCACCGACAACGCCTTCTACTTCATCGAATCTGTTTAACTCCCGATCTCTCAAACCATGCAAACATACCTCCCAACACTCGCAGTCCTCCTCGAAGGCAGCATCCTCGTCGGAGTCATCGCCATCGGCATCTTCCTCGGCGTGCTGATTCTGTTCTCGCGCTTCTTCCGCAAGGTCACACAAGGGCAGGCCATCGTGCGAAATGGCGTTGGCGGCACCAAAGTGTCCTTCAATGGCATGCTGGTCATTCCAGTCGCCCATCAGGCCGAGTACATGGACATCTCCGTGAAGCGCATCGAGATCGAACGCAAAGCCAACGAGGGCCTCATCTGCAAAGATAATCTCCGGGCCGACATCAAGGTCGCCTTCTTTGTCCGCGTGAACAAAACGCCGGAAGACGTGCTGCGTGTCGCCCAGAGCATCGGTTGTGCTCGCGCTTCGAATGTGGACATGATCCGCACGCTCTTTGATGCCAAGTTCTCCGAAGCACTGAAGACCGTCGGCAAGCGCTTCGACTTTGTGCAGCTCTACAATGAGCGTGACACTTTTAAGAGCGAGATTTTGAAAGTCATCGGCACGGACTTGAACGGTTTCGCGCTCGACGACTGCGCCATCGACTTTTTGGAGCAGACGCAGCTCGAAAACCTCGACCCGGACAACATCCTCGACGCCGAGGGTATCAAGAAAATCACCGAACTTACCGCTGCGCAGGCCAAGCTGGCCAATAACATCCAGCGCGACAAGGAGAAGGTCATCAAACAGCAGGACGTGCAGGCTCGTGAGGCCATTTTGGAACTGGAACGCCAACTTGCCGAAACGGAGGCCAAACAGAAGCGCGACGTCCAAAGCGTCATTGCCCGCGAAGAAGCCGAAACGGCCAAAGTGCAGAACGAGGAGCGTCTGAAGTCCGAACGCGCCAAAATCACCGCCGACGAGGAAATCGCCGTCGCCACGCAAAACAAGGATCGTCAGGTTCTGGTCGCCCAGCGCAACAAAGAGCGCACGGACGCCGTCGAAGTCGAACGCGTCACCCGCGACCGCGACCTCGAAATCATCGACCGTCAGCGTGTCACCACGCTCAAAGACATCGAGAAGGAAAAAGCCGTCGAAATCGAGAAAAAGAACATTCAGGAGGTCATCAAAGACCGCGTGGCGCTCGAGAAGACTGTCGTCGTCGAACAGCAGAAGATGAAGGACACGGAGGCCTTCGCCACCGCCGACCGCGAGAAGCAGGTCGCGCTCACCAACGCCGAGAAAAACGCCCAGGAGCAGCTCATTCAGAAAATCAAAGAAGCCGAGGCTGCGAAGCAAGCTGCCCAACTCGCCGCCGAGCAGGCTGCCTTCACGGCCATCAAAGCCGCCGAAGCTGCCAAGCAGGCTGCCGAACTCCATGCGCAGGAAATCCTGACATTGGCCGAAGCTCGCCAAGAATCTGCGGCGAAGGACGCTGCGGCCGAGAAATCCATCGCCGAAGGCAAAACCGCCACTTCCGCCGCTGTCGGACTCGGCGAAGCGCAGGTCGCTCTCGCCAAAGCCGAGGCCTCGCAAAAGCAGGGCACCGTCGATGCCGAAGTCACGCAGCTCAAACTCGCTGCGGAGGCCGATGGCATCACCAAAAAGGCCCAGGCCATGAAGTTGCTCGAAGACGCCGGACGTCAGCACGAGGAGTTCAAGCTCAACCTCGACAAGGACAAGGCCATCGCCCTCGCGGAGATCAGCATCCAGAAAGACATCGCCGCCGCGCAGGCTGGCGTGCTCGGCGAGGCCATGAAGTCCGCCAAAATCGAGATCGTCGGCGGCGAAAGCCAGTTCTTCGACAAGATCACCAACGCCATTGGCAACGCCCGCGCCATCGACCGCATGGTCGAAGGCAGCCGCACGCTCACCGACGTGAAGGAAACCTTCTTCAACGGCGACCCCGACTACTTCAAAGCCCAGCTCAAGACCATCGTCGATCAATTCGGCCTCACCGCCGAAGATACGAAGAACCTGACCTTGTCTGCTCTGTTTGCGAAACTCATCGGGTTGAATCCTGATGCTGGCACGCTCAACAAGCTCACCAGCATGATTGGTGCGGCTTCACGCTTCGGTTTGAGCGAGTCCAACGTTGCCGGTTTGCTCACCGCGAAGGCGAAGAAGTGAAAGCCATCCCGTTCTCGAAGCTCCGCACACAGTTCCCCTCACCTAACCTCTCCCCGCAAGTGAGCCAAAGAGTTAACGATCATCCTCAGCGGGGAGAGGGACCAGAAAGCGCCCTCCCTCTCCCCGCGAACAGATTCACACCAGCACCTAGGTTCGCTTGCGGGGAGAGGGCTGGGGTGAGGGGTGAACCCACCAAATCCAGTTCGTCATTGAATGGCTGATCAACCCCCATCACCCCAACCCTCCCCCCAGCTCGAAGCAGGCGCTTACGAAGTCATTCGTCAGCGCCTCACGAAGCACGGCTCGGAGTTGCAGCGTCGGCTGGACTTGCTCAACAACGACCGGAAGGTCGAGTTCGGCGGGATTGAGACGGCGCTGCTGACCACGACGCGTCTCACGACGGACAACAACTGCGTGCCGCGGGACATGGCGGCCATCGGGCCGAAACGCTTCCTGTTTGGCTACAATGTGCATCTCGGGCTGCGCTCGACGATGAAGATCGAGGATGTCTTCGCTGTGGTGGACTACCAAGACGGCGATCACAGCTTCCACTCGAACAAAGACTCGCTGCTGAGCGATGCGCAGTTCGCGGAGGATTTCGTTTACCTCCACAACTACTACAAGCACGCCACCTTCCTGAAGTTCCACCGCATCGGGCCGCATCTTTACATGGGCTTTCAGGTCGGGCAGCGGGCGACAGAAGTGAAAACCTTCAAATGGCTCGTCGATGATGAAAAGGGCACGCTGAAGTATCTCGGCAATCGCAGCGACCACGAGTTTGTCTTCCCGACGCCGCAGGAGTTCGCGTGGAAGCGGGCCACGCGGGACATGTACATCCACGGTGAGCATCCGCACATCAGCATCGAGGACCGAGTGTTCGTCGAGACGGTCGGCGGTGACCTCACGGTGAAGGTGGAGAACAACACGGCCACCGGTCGCGGCATCTACAACGAACCCGTCGAGAACAAAGACCAGACACTCGACGACGCGGAGGTGCATTACGCCATCGTCGGCAATCTCATCCTGCTCAAAGTGCTGCCGTATCAGGAAAAGCAGTGGCGGCATCTCGTCTTCAACGAACGCACGCGCGAGGCGCATCGCATCGACAGCATCGCAGAGAGCTGCGTGCTGCTGCCGGATGATCACGGCATCGTTTTCCCTCATGGTTATGTGCTGCAAACGGGTGAGGTCCGCCGCTTTGACACGGGACTGCCGCCGATGCGCTTTGAGCGGCGTATTTCGGCGGCCAATGGTGAGGACACGCTGTTTGTCTTCAGCCATCTCGAAAGCGGATCGTATTTGCTGCTCAGCTACAACCTCATCACGCAGAGTATCGCCACGCCGCAGCCTTGTCACGGCTACTCGCTCTTCCCGACGGGTGAATTGATCCTCTTTGATGCCGATGCGGAGCCTCGGAAGCATCACGTCGTGCAGGTTTGGCGCACGCCGTATCTCACCGCCGATGTCAGCGAGGCGAAGGCCGCGCAGACCTTCCTCAGCAAGATCGGCAACGCCGAAATCGTCCGCGCGATGGCCGAGTGCCGCGGTGTGCTGACGTTGCTGGCCAAAGATGACTCCTTCAGCGGATTGTATGTCGAGCTGGCGCGTTCATGCGGCGACATCGCCGACAGTTACTTCTGGGTGGGCAAGGACGAGGCGCACAACCTCAAGGAAACGCTCACCGAGATCAAAACGACGGCCGAGGCGGCCTTGGGTGAGTTTGAGAAAGTGCGCCGCATGCGCAAAACGGCGGCTGAGCAGACTGCCGCGCTGCAAGAGAAGGCACAAAAGGCCATCAGCGCGGCCACGAACACCGATCCGAATGACATTCTCGGCTTCGTGCAGCTTTTGACGACACTTCGCGAGCTGCGCGGCCAGATCATCGCGTTGCGCGACGTGCGCTACACGGATGCGGCGGTCATTGATGCGATGGACAAGGCTGTCGCCGAGGCGGGCGACAAGCTCAGCGCGAAGTGCGTGGCTTTCCTGCTCAAGCCGGAGGCGCTGGATCCGTATCGGAAGCAAATTACCGAGCAGCAGGCCCGCGTGCCCGCTTTGACGAAGGTTACTGAGGCGCAGGAGGTCGAGGAAGCACTCGCGAAGTCGAGCAGCGAGCTGGAAATGCTCACCGCCATCGTGAGTGGACTCAAGATTCAGGACGCCACCGAGACGACGCGCATCATCGAGGGCATCAGCACGCTGTTTGCGCAGCTCAATCAGGTGCGTAGCGTGCTGCGTAATCGTCGCAACGATCTGGCGAAGACCGAAGGTGCGGCGCAATTTCAGGCGCAGCTCAGTTTGCTCAGCCAGAGCGTGCTGAACTACCTCGAAGTGGCCACCACGCCGGAGAAGTGCGATGAATCGCTCACGCGCGTGCTCGTGCAGATCGAGGAGATGGAGACGAAGTTCTCTGACTTCGATGACTACGCGGCGGAGTTGGTCAAAAAACGCGAGGAAGTGCAGACGGCGTTTGAGTCGCGGCGTCAAAGCCTCACGGATGCGCTGAATCGACGCTGTGGCAGCCTCGGGCAGTCGGCGGAGCGCATTTTGACGAGCATTCGGAATCGTCTGACGAGCTTCGCGAAGCCGGAAGAGGTGCACGCCTGGCTCGCGGGCGATGCGATGGTGGCCAAGCTGCGCGATTTGATCGATGAACTGCGCAAACTCGGCGACAGCGTGCGCGCGGATGAGCTCAGCACGCGGCTCAAGACGGTGCAGCAGGACTCGCTGAAGCAGATTCGCGACAAGTCGGAGATTTTTGTCGGCGGCGACCTCATCCAGTTCGGCAAGCACAAGTTCAGCGTGAACAAGCAGCCGCTGGAGCTGACGATTTTGCCTCGAGATGGCGCTTTGGCGTTTCATCTCACCGGCACACGCTTCTTTGAGAAGGTGGAGAGTGCGGAGATGGAGACGCGGCGCGCGGTTTGGGATCAGGCGGTGGTATCGGAGAATGCAGAGGTGTATCGCGCGGAGTTTTTGGCCTGGAAGATTTTGACGGGATTGACCGGAGTGACCGAATTGACGGAGGTGAGTGCGTTCATGGCGCAGCGGTATGATGAGGGTTACACGAAGGGGGTGCATGATCATGACGCGTCGCTGATTCTTAAGCCGCTGCGGGAGATGCAGTCGGCGTTGGGGTTGTTGAGGCACTCGCCGGAGTCGCGTGGCTATGCGCGACTGTTTTGGCATGCGTGGGCGGAGGTTGCGGAGAAGAAGGCGCTGTTTTCGCGCATGCAGTCGAAGGGGCGCATGCGGGAGTTTTTTGGCGAAAAAGCCATTGAGCCGGAAAAGTGGCTTTTGGAGCGAATTGAGGCCTTCGTGGCTTGTGATGTCGTTTCGGTGGCTCGTTGCCTGCTCGATGAATTGCAGGCCAAAACGCAGTTCACGCGTTCGGCGGCAGCTTTGGAGCTGTTGCGGGCGTTTCGGAAGGAATTGACGGCGAAACGGGCGGCGAAGGATTTTGAGGCGACGATGAGCGAACTGGCTGAGCAGCCGGTTTTGGCGTTTGAGATCGCGCTGGAGTGGATCACGGCTTTGAACCCGAATGTGGGTCGCGGCGTGTTGATCGAAACGGCGGCGATGGTGGTCACGAACGATCAACCCCCTGCCGCAACGCCGACGGAGCCGGTTTCGCGGGTGACGATCAGCGGACTGACGGGCACGCATGGCCGGTTCAGCGAATCGAAGCTGGAACTCGACTACCATGAGTTCACGGCGCGGCTGCAACGTTACGAAAGCACGGTGGTGCCGGCGTTTCAGGCGTTTCAGCGGCTCAAGCATGAACTGAGCGAGAAGCGGCGGAAGGATTTGAGGCTGGATCAATTCAAGGCGGGCGTTTTGAGCTCTTTCGTTCGCAATCGCCTCATCGATCAGGTGTATCTGCCGCTCATCGGCGCGAATCTGGCGAAGCAGCTCGGTGCGGCGGGCAAGGACACGCGCACGGATCGCATGGGCATGCTGTTGCTCATTTCACCGCCGGGTTATGGCAAGACGACGCTCATGGAGTATGTGGCGAGCCGACTCGGCATCACGCTGGTGAAGATCAACGGGCCTGCGCTGGGGCATCAGGTGACGTCTTTGGACCCGAGCGAGGCGCGGAATGCGTCGGCGCGGGAGGAGATCGAGAAGCTGAACCTCGCTTTCGAGATGGGGGACAACGTCATGATCTATCTCGATGACATCCAGCACACGAATCCCGAGTTTTTGCAGAAGTTTATCCCGCTGTGCGACGGCACGAGGAAGATCGAAGGTGTGTTTCGCGGCGAAGCGAAGACTTATGACCTGCGCGGTCGCAAGGTGGCCGTGGTGATGGCCGGGAATCCATACACCGAGGTCGGTGGGAAGTTCCAGGTGCCGGACATGCTGGCGAATCGCGCGGACACTTACAACCTCGGCGACATCCTCGGCGGGCATCAGGACGCGTTTAAGGACAGCTACATCGAGAATGGTCTAACAAGCAATGCCACGCTGGCCCGCATCGCGGCGAGGAGTCATAAGGATGCGCTTTCGGTGCTCAGGATTGCGCAGACGGGTTCGCGGGAAGGCGTGGAGTTCGAGGGCAGCTTCAGCGCGGAGGAGATCAACGACGCCGTAGCGGTCATGGAGAAGCTTTTGCATGTGCGCGAGGTCATTCTGCGCGTGAACCAGCAGTATGTGGCCAGTGCAGCGATGGAAGACGCCTATCGCGTGGAGCCGCCGTTCAAGTTGCAGGGCAGCTACCGCAACATGAACAAGATCTCGGAGAAAATTCTGCCCCTGATGACCGACAAGGAGGTCGCGCAGCTCATCGCCGATCACTACCGCGGCGAAGCGCAGACGCTCAGCGGCGCTGCGGAGGCGAATTTGCTGAAATGGCGCGAGATCAACGGCTTGAGCACCGACGAGGACAAAACCCGCTGGGACGAGATCAAGCGCACCTTCAAACGCAATCTGCTCACGGGCGGTGCGGGTGAAAATGACCCGATCAATCGGATCACTGGCCATTTGAGTGCGCTTACCGAAGCCGTGAGCCAGCCAACGCTGAGCGACGTGACGATCGAGCGGCTCAAAATGATCATCGAAGGCCTGCGGGCCGTTCCCGTGAACGTGGAGATCAAGGTGCAGCCGGTGGAGAAGGACGATTCCGACGAACCACTCGTGGATGTAAACAGCTCCGTGAAGCAGCCCATTTCCTCATGACATTCCTCGACTGCACCCACGACCATCTGGAGGCGATCCAGGCCATCTTCAACGAGGCCATCTTCAACTCGACAGCGCTCTACGACTACGAACCGCGTTCCGCTGAGGTCATGGAAGCTTGGTGGACGGCCAAGCAGCAGAAGAATCTGCCTGTCATCGGCGTGGTGGATGACAATGGCACCCTGATGGGCTTTGGCAGTTACGGACCGTTTCGTCCGCACGCGGCCTACCAGCACACGGTGGAGCATTCGATTTACGTCGATGCCCGTTTTCGAGGTCGCGGACTCGGAAAGGAGCTTCTCCATCGTTTGATCGAACGAGCCACGCAGCAGGGCTATCACATGATGATTGGTGTCATTGATGCAGAGAATACCGGAAGCATCGCTCTGCATGTGAAAGCCGGTTTTGAACCTTGCGGACACATCCGCGAGGCGGGTTTCAAATTCGGCCGTTGGCTGGATCTGGCGCTGTATCAGCTGATTTTGAAAAGCTGACCGCATCTCTCACTGCTCTCGAGGGTGAAGATGCGTGAATGTTTGAAGTTCGGCCTTCAGGCCGTGATTGGACGCTCCTGAACGGGCTGCTGCGGAGCCGCGAAGCGAACCCCGAACTACGAACAAAGTATAACCGTGTGCCACGAGCTTTACTCGGCCGCCTTCGCCTTCTCCACCTCGTCCCAGGGGATCTCGGAGAGTTCGGCGTTGGGATTGCGGCGCTCGAAGTAGTTGATGGCCCATTGGTCGCTAAAGAAGACGACCCAGCGGTTTTCAGCGTCTTGGGCGGTGGTGACGCCGCCGGGGATGTCAAAATCTTCGATGCTGCCGCCATCTTTGGTGCGCACCCAGCGCATGACGGTGTAGGGGGCTTGTTCGAGGCGGCTCGCGGCGTTGTATTCGCTCTCCAAGCGGAATTGAACGACTTCAAATTGCAGCGGGCCGACGGCACCGAGCAACGGCACGCGTTGCCCGGCATGCGGCTGGATGAATTGCTGCACGACACCTTCGCTCAGCAGCTGCTCCAAGCCATCGCGGAAGCGTTTGAAGTGCGCGGTGCTGGGGTTGTGGAGGAAGGCGAAGACTTCCGGGGCGAAGCGCGGGATTTCATCGAACTTGAGCTTCGGGTCGGTGGAAAGGGTGTCGCCGATGCCAAAGCCGTAGTTGCCGACAATGCCGACGACGTCGCCTGCATAGGCGTCGTTCACGGTTTCGCGATCCTGGGCGAAAAGCTTCTGCGAGTTGGCGAGGCGCACGGATTTGCCGGTGCGGGTGTGCACGGCCTGCATGTCACGCTCGAACTTGCCGCTGACGATGCGAATGAAGCTCATGCGGTCGCGATGACGCGGGTCCATGTTCGCCTGGATTTTGAAAACGAAGCCGGAAAAGGCCTCCTGAGTCGGCTCGATGATGCGGCCATCGGCGGACATGCGCGGCGCGGGCGGCGGGGCGAGGTCGAGGAAGCCGTCGAGGAGCAATTGCACACCGAAGTTGTTGCTGGCGCTGCCAAAGAAGACGGGCGTGAGCTCGCCACGGTCGATCTTGCGGCGGTCGTAGGCGTGGCCGGCTCCTTCGAGCATTTCGATCTCCATCTTGGCCTGCTCCAATGCATCGCTGGCGATGTGTTTGGCGACGAAGTCATCATCCAGGCCGCCGACTTTCTCCGGGGCGCGGTAGGCACCGTGGGCGGTGCGTTCAAAGAGATGCACGTCTTTCTTGATGCGGTCATAGACGCCGCGGAACTGCTGCCCGAGGCCGAGGGGCCAGTTGATGGGGCAAGCGCCGATGCCGAGCACGGTTTCGAGGTCGTCGAGCAGCGCCAAAGGCTCGCGGGCCGGACGGTCGAGCTTGTTCATGAAGGTGAAGATCGGCACGCCACGGCGGCGGCAGACTTCGAAGAGCTTGCGTGTTTGCGCCTCGATCCCTTTACCAGCGTCGATCACCATGATGGCGGCGTCCACGGCGGTGAGCACGCGGTAGGTGTCCTCGGAGAAGTCCTTGTGCCCCGGCGTGTCGAGCAGGTTCACCACGCTGCCTTTGTACTCAAACTGGAGCACGGTGGAGCTGACGGAAATGCCTCGCTGCTTTTCGAGCTCCATCCAGTCGGAGGTGGTGGCACGTTGATTTTTGCGTGCGGTCACACTTCCCGCGAGCGCGACGGCACCTCCGTAGAGCAGGAGCTTTTCGGTGAGCGTCGTTTTACCGGCGTCCGGGTGCGAAATGATCGCGAAGGAACGGCGGCGGGCGATTTGGGCTTCGTTGGGCATGAGGGGCAGCGTTCATGCCGCAGACGGGGCGTGGCTTCAAATGCCGAATGACGAATTCCGGGAGTTGAACCACTTGGCGAAATCACGCCAAACCCTCGTTCTGGCGAACGAGCCTACGAGGTGCTGTAGGCGCATTCGCCAGAATGCGGAAGGTTTTGACGGCAGTCGCTCAATACGTCGCCCGGCCGCCGGAGAGGTCGAAGACGGCACCGGTGGTGAAGGAACAGTCCTCGCTGCAGAGCCAGGCCACAAGGGCGGCGGCTTCCTGCTTTTGGCCAAAGCGGTTCATCGGGATCTTCGAGAGCATGTAGTCAATGTGCTGCTGGGTGAGCTGCTTCAGGATGTCCGTTTCGATTACGGCGGGGGTGACGCAGTTCACCACGACGCCGGAGGTAGCCAGTTCCTTGCCGAGGGATTTCGTCAACGCGATCACCGCGGCCTTCGAGGCGCTGTAGTGGGCGGCGTTCGGGTTTCCTTCCTTACCGGCGATGGAGGCGATGTTCACGATGCGGCCGTAGCCGCCCTTCAGCAGGTGCGGAATGACGGCGTGGCAGCAGTAGAAGGGGCCGTTGAGGTTGATGTCGATCACGCGACGCCAATCGGCGGGATCAGCTTCCCAAGTTTTGGAGTTCGTGCCTGCGATGCCGGCATTGTTGACGAGGATGTCAATCCTTCTAAAGGCGGCGGCAGTGCTTTCAGCAGCCTTTTGCACGCCGGCGAGGTCGGTGAGATCGACGACGGCGGTGTGAACGGGGCCAAGGGCGGAGAGTTCGGCCTTGGCGATCGCCAGGGCGGCTTCATCCCGATCCCAAAGCGCCACGGAGGCGCCCGATTGCAGCAAACGGGTGGCGATGGCATGGCCGATGCCACGGGCTCCTCCGGTGACGATGGCGGCGCGGGATTGGAGATCGATCTGGTTCATGGTGTGGCAGGCGTGGTTGGATTCAAAAAAGTGAGCGGCAGTTATCGGACGAAACAGGCGTGTCTTGCGTGATTCTTGCCCCGTGCTTGACGCTCGCCGCCCGCGTGGCAGGTAAGCGGCCCATGAAGATCATCCGCCCCACCGATGCCGATTACGCGGCGTTTACCACCAGCCTGAACCGCCGTGCGGAAGCCAGCGACGCTGTGCGCGAAGTGGTCACCGGCGTGATCAAAGCGGTGCGGGAACGCGGTGACGAGGCCGTGCTGGAATTCACGGCGAAATTTGACGGTGCCAACCTCACGCCCGCACAGATGCGTGTGCCGCAGGCGGTGCTCGACGAGGCCTGGAACAACGCGGATGCCGATTTGAAAGCCGCGCTGGAAGCTTCGCAGCGCAATGTGGCCGATTTTGCCAAGCGCAGCCTGCGCCAGGCCTGGAGCGCCGTGAATGAGCAGGGGGCGAGCGTGGGCGAGGTGTTTCATCCATTCGAACGCGTGGGCTGCTATGTGCCCGGTGGCTCCGCGCCGCTGGTCTCGACCGTTTTGATGACGGTGGCCATCGCCGCAGCGGCAGGCGTGCCGGAGATCGTCGTCTGCACGCCGAGCGGTCGCGATGGCACGGTGAATCCCGGCCTGCTGGCGGCGCTGAAACTGGCCGGTGCCACGGAGGTGTATCAGATCGGCGGTTCGCAGGCCATTGCGGCCATGGCCTTTGGCACGCAGACGATCAAACCGGTCACGAAAATCTTCGGCCCCGGCAACAGCTACGTCGTCGAGGCGAAACGCCAGGCCTTTGGCGTATGCGCCATCGACCTGCTGCCTGGTCCAAGTGAAGTCTTGATCCTGGCGGATGCCTCCGCGAAGCCCGCTTTCATTGCGGCAGATATCCTGGCACAGGCGGAGCATGGCAAGGACAGCATGGCGGGCTTCATCACCGATGATGCCGGATTGCTCGAAGCCGTCATCGCCGAGGTGGAGAAGCAATCGCAGACCTTGAGCCGTCAGGCCCAACTCGGACCCGTTTTGGAAAAAGGCGTGTTTTTGATGCTGGCACCTACTTTGGAGGAGGCGGCAAGGCTGGTGAATGATTTTGCGCCGGAGCACCTCAGCCTGATCACCTCGCGTGAGGACACCATTTTGCCGCTGATCCGCACCGCCGGGGCTATTTTCCTCGGAAACTACTCACCCGTGGCCGTGGGCGATTTTTTGGCGGGTCCGAGCCACACGCTACCGACCGGCGGCTCCGGCAAATCCTTCCCGGGCATCACCGCAGACATGTTTCAGCGTCGCACGAGCCTCATCCGCCTGGATGCCGCGAGCTGCGCGAAATCCGAACCCATTGTCAGAGCCTTTGCGGAGGTCGAGGGCCTCGATGCACACGGCCGCTCGGTGTCGATTCGCGGGGAGGCGTGAGCCGAAATGATAAGGGTGGAGAACGGAGGTTGAAACAAGCCAGCCGGAGGCTTCGATGACCGCATGAACGATTTCGAGCAGGAACTCGCCTCTCAGCCGCATGATGCCTTTGCCCGCTGCATGCTGTCTGATCCAGCACACGCGACCGCCTTCTTTCAAGGACACCTACCACCGGACATCGCCGCCGCCGCAGACTGGAGCACCCTCACCCTGCAACCCGCCTCCTTCGTCCGGCAAAACCTCCAGCAATCTCACACTGATTTACTCTACAGCGTGAAGGTGATCGGGCGTGACGTGCTGCTGCACCTGCTGCTGGAGCACCAGACCAGCGTGGACCCGCTCATGCCCCTGCGCCTCATCTGCTATGTGGTGGAGGTGCTGCGGCACCACGCTGAGACACACGGCCTCCCCCTGCCGCCCGTGATCCCCGTTGTGCTGCATCAGGGGCCAGATCGGTGGACGGTGAGCACGCAGTTTCGTGATCTTTTTGCTCTACCTAAAGACCTCGCCACGCTGCTGTGCGCCTACCTGCCAGACTTTCAGCATGCGCTGCTCGATCTCACCCGCTTCGATCCCGAGAAGGAAGAAACGCAGCCGCAGATGCAGGTCATCCTGCGGCTGATGAAAGCAGCTCGGGAGAAGCGGCTCATCGAATTCTTCGAGTGGCTGGGAAGCGGCAGTGTGGAGGTGACGCTGCTACTGCGGGAGGACTTCTTCCGCCGCTGCCTGCTCTACGCCGTTCATATCGACATCAACCTTGACGCCGAAAGCATCTCCCGTAGCCTTTCCGCGTCACCGAAACTGCAACAAGAAGCCATGTCACTCGCCCAAAAACTCCGTCAAGAAGGTCGCCAGGAAGGTCGTGCTGATGGGCTGGCCCACGGCGAGTGGGCGGGTAAGATTCAGTTGCTGGAAAAGTTTCTGGGCCTGGCAGCGACGCCTTCCGGCACTTTGGCGGCACAAGAAATCATCGCTTTGGAGGCCCGCTATGCGGAGTTGGAGCAGCAGTATAATCTGCGCTTCAAAATTTGAGGCTCACAACTTCCCCTTATAAGGTGTCCACTGCTATCTTATCGCAGTGCGTGAGCAAAAAAATGCCGCAGAGGATTCTGCGGCATCCCGAAGGGAAGAGGAACCTCAAATCGAAACGGGATCAGGCCTTGCCCCAGCGCTTCAGCAGCGTGGCGGCCATGTCAGCGGGGGAATCGCTCACGGCGATGCCGCACTCGGCAAGGATGCGCTTCTTGGCAGCGGCGGTGTCATCGGCTCCACCGATGATGGCACCGGCGTGACCCATGCGGCGTCCGGGAGGGGCGGTGGCACCGGCGATGAAGGCGGCGATGGGCTTCTTGCAGTTATCCTTGGCCCAAAGACCAGCTTCGACCTCGGCATTGCCGCCGATTTCGCCGATCATGATGATGGCTTCGGTCTCAGGATCGTCGTTGAACATCTTGAGCACGTCGAGGTGATTCGTGCCATTCACGGGATCGCCTCCGATACCGACGCAGGTGCTCTGGCCGTAGCCACGCGTCGTGAGCTGCCACACAGCTTCATAGGTGAGCGTGCCGCTGCGGCTGACGACGCCCACGTTGCCGCGCTTGTGAATGTAACCTGGGGCAATGCCGATGCGGCAGCCGCCATGGGATTTTTCGCCGTGACCGGGAGTGACGAGGCCCGGGCAGTTCGGGCCGATGAGGCGGGTCTTGCTGCCTTTCATCGCCGCTTTGACGCGGATCATGTCATTGACCGGAATGCCTTCCGTGATGGCGACGACGAGGTCGAGACCGGCATCGACGCCTTCG
>CALSBJ010000076.1:0-29797 GCA_943373155.1 Akkermansia muciniphila
AACGCACTTTGCACGGCCACGGCACGTCCCGCTCCGCCGCCTGCGCCGAGGATGAGCACACGTAAATCCTTCACCTCTGCTCCGAAGGCCTCCTGCACGCTGCGCAGGAAACCGGGACCATCACTGTTGAAGCCAATCAGTTTGCCCTCGCGGATCGCGAGCGTGTTCACCGCGCCGAGTCGGCTCGCCAGCGGGTCGAGCTCATCCACGGCATCCAGCGCTTCAAACTTGTGCGGAATGGTGATGTTGACGCCCAGGAAGCCGCACTTCGCAAACTGCCGAAACGCCTCCACCACCCGGCCCTGTGGCACCTGCACGCGGATGTATTGCGCCTCGATGCCGCGTGCCTGCAGCGCCGGATTGTGCATCTGAGGACTGCGCGAATGAGCGATCGGATCTCCGATCACCGCCAGTCGTGCTGGCGGCGTGAAGCGCCCCGCCGCTGCGTCCCAGTTTAGAAAATCATCAAAGGTCAGAAACTCGCCCATGGCCCGCAGACATGGCCCGGAAGCAGTCCCTGTCAAAGCACCCGCAATTTTCCCCTCGACAGTGCGTTCCTTCCACGCTGCAATCGCCGCCCTTTCCCAGCCATGAAACTGCTCCTCCCCCTGCTCACTCTCGGCCTCAGCGCCGTCGTCTTCCTCGCACGCGCCGCTGATACGCCCGTGAAGCCTCTCCGCGTGCTCATCGTCGCCGGCGGTTGCTGCCACGAATACGATAAGCAGCCCATGGCGCTCAAAGAAGGCATCGAGTCCCGCATCCACGCCATCGTCGATATCGCCTACAACCCCGACAAGAGCACCAAGGCCACCTTTGAAATCTACAAGGCCAAGGACTGGGACAAGGACTTTGACGTCATCATCCACGACGAATGCAGCGCCGATGTCACCGATCCAGCCTACGTCGGGGCCATCCTCGGTGCCCACAAGGCAGGCAAGCCCGCCCTGAACCTCCACTGCGCCATGCACAGCTACCGCTGGGGCAATTTCCGCGAAGCGGTGAAGCCAGGTGCCGACAATGCCGGCTGGTATGAATACCTCGGCCTCCAGTCCACTGGCCATGGTCCGCAGCAGCCCATCACCATCACCTACACGGACAAAACGCACCCCATCACGCAGGGCCTCGAAGGCTGGCAGACCATCAACGAGGAGCTCTACAACAACATCCAAGTGCTCACCGGCAAGGCTCTTGCCTCCGGCCATCAGATTGTTCCGCCCAAGGCCAAGAAAGGCGAAAAACTCCCGCCCGACGCCAAGCCGACCGAAGCCACCGCAGTCGTCGCCTGGACCAATGAATACGGCCCGAACAAGACCAAGATCTTCTCCACCACCATCGGCCACAACACCGCCACCGTCTCCGATACCCGCTACCTCGATCTCATTACCCGCGGCCTCCTTTGGACCACTGGCCACCTGGATGAGAATGGCAAGGCGAAGGACGGCTACGGCAAGTGAGTCCCACCGGACAAAGATCGCCTTTTGTCCTAGTTCTCAGTGCTCAGTGGGCAAACCACTGAGCATTTTTTCGTTTCAGATCTCCGTTACCTTCCCGCTCCCCGCCGCCCCATGCGCTCCCTCCTCCTTCTCCCGTTCCTCGTTCTCACCAGCTTCGCCGACGAGCTCCCCGGCCATTCCGCGCATGGTGAGGCCTTCAATGAAGGCCCACGACAGGCGGCGGTGCTCATTCCGGGCTACGGCGAGGCGGTGAAGTTCCCCATCAGCACCAAGAACCCGGACGCGCAGACGTTTTTCACCCAGGGCATTGGCCAGCTTCACGGCTTCTGGTATTACGAGTCCGAGCGCAGCTTCCGTCAGGTCGCCGCACTCGATCCTGAATGCCCCATGGCCTACTGGGGCATGGCCATGGCCAACGTGAACAATGACAAACGTGCCAAGGGCTTCATCGACAAGGCCGTGAAACTCAAGGACAAGGCCTCCGCCCGCGAGAAGCAGTGGATCGCCGTGCTCGAAAACCTCTACAAAGACGACAAGCGGGACAAAAAGCAGCGCCAGCTCGACTGCATCCGCGATTTCGAAACGCTCGTGCAGGATGATCCGAAGGACATCGAGGCCAAGGCCTTCCTCGTCTGGCGCATCTGGTTCGGCAAAGGCGATGTACCCATCTCCAGCGCCCAGGTCGTCGATGCCATGCTCGATCAAATCTTTGCCGCCGTGCCCAATCATCCGGCGCATCACTACCGCATTCATTTGTGGGACGACCGCAAACCCATTCGCGCTCTCACCTCCGCCGCGCAGTGCGGTCAGGCATCCCCCGGCATCGCCCACATGTGGCACATGCCCGGCCACACCTACTCGAAGCTCAAGCGCTTTGACGATGCCGTGTGGCAGCAACAGGCCAGCACCCGCGTCGATCACGCCTACATGATCCGCAGTTTCATCCTGCCGGATCAGATCCACAACTACGCCCACAACGAAGAGTGGCTCGTCCGGAACTTTAACGAACTCGGCCGCGTCAAAGACGCTCTTGCCCTCGCCAAAAGCCTCATCGCCAACCCGCGTCATCCCTCCAACAACACCCTCGATAAATCAGGCACCTCCGCCAGCTACGGACGCACCCGCTTGATCGAGACCCTCACCAAATGGGAACTTTGGGATGAGTTGAAAGCCTTCACCGCCACGCCCGCCGGTCATCCAGGCCATGACATCACCCGCCTCCGTGCTGCCGGCCTCACCGCGTATCATCAAAACGATCTCAAAACCCTCTCCGAAGCTCTCAAGACCCTCGAAACCATCACCCCGCCCAAACCCACCGAAAAGTCCGAGAAGTCCGATTCGACTGATAAAGGCAAACGCACCCTCACCAAGGCCCCCGAAGCCAAAAAGCCCGACGACAAAGCCAAAGCCCTCTCCGAGCTCAAACTCCTCATCGCCCTCCTCACACCGAAGAGCAGCAAAGAGAGCAAAACCAAGCTTCTCGAAGCCCTCAAAGACAGCGACATCCCCAAAGACCGTCTGGCCCGCTACTGGCTCAAGCTCGACGACAAAGCCAAAGCCGCTGAATGGACGAAAAACTTCCCTCAAGACCTCGCGGGCACCATCGCCAAGGCGGAAATCCTCCATGCTGCAGGCAAGGCCGACGAGGCCAAGAAAGCCTTCGAGGAGGTCAAGAAGCTCGCCTTTGCCATGGACCGCGATCTTCCCGTCTTCAAACGTCTCACCACCACCTTTGCCAAGGATGCCAATTGGCCCGCCGAAGCACCGAAGCGCACCGATACGGGTGTGCGTCCGGATGATCTGAGCAAGCTCGGCCCCATGCACTGGCACCCACCCGTCGCCCCGGTGTTTGAGGCCCTTGATCTCGATGCCAAGCCCGTGAAGAGCAGTGACTTCACCGCGAAGAAGCCCACACTTTTCATGTTCTACCTCGGTCACGAGTGCGGCCACTGCGTCGAGCAGATGCAGGCCTTCGCCAAAACCGCTGCGGACTTCGAAAAAGCCGGCATCCAGCTCGTCGGCGTCACCATCGAGCCCAGCCCCGTGGCCAAAAACCTCCGCACCAAGCTCAACCTCAAAAAAGATGCCCCACTGCCCTTTCCCATCCTGTGCGACAGCAGCCTCGAAGCCTTCAAGAAGGTCCGCGCCTACGACGACTTCGAAAAAGATACCCTCCACGCCACCCTCCTCGTCGATACGGCCGGCAACCAACGCTGGCAGGACATCAGCTACACGCCTTTCACCGATGCGAAATTCATCCTCGGAGAGGCCAAGCGCCTGCTGGAGCTGAAGTGATCAATCCTTCTTCGAGACAAACGGCTCGATGCGGATCGTCGTCACGATGGGGCGATGATCGCTGGCCTTGTCAAAATCCCGCGAGGAGTAGATGAAACTGCGCCGATAATCGAGGTGCGGGCGCAGCAGGCGGCTGGAGAAGAGGTAATCAAGCCGCGAATACGTATCCGCCGAATCCCAGAAGTGCGTCCACACCTCTCCCTGCTTGTCGCGGAGGAAGACATCCAGCATGCCCGTGTCGCTCTGGCGATCTCCCATGATCGTGTCAATGGCAGGCTCGTTGCGATGTTCATTGAAGTCACCGTAGGCCAGCAGGCGTGTCTTCACGTCCGCGGCAAAGATGGCATCCATGTGCTTGCGCAGCAGTCGGGCTTCATTCCGTCGCATCATCGCCTGATCCGCCTCCTCGATCTCCCGCTTTGATTTGAGATGCACGCCCAGAAAGCGCACCTGCATCGTGTTGGTGAATTTGATTGTCGTGTCGAGAATGCCACGCTGAAAGGGCAGCGTCTGGCCCTTGAGTTGGTAGGTCAGGTTTGTTTGCGAGCTTCTCGCCACGATGGGGAAGGCGGAAAGCAGAGCGAGGCGGCGTGTGTCATCGCCTCCATGGGCCATTTCCGTGTGCGGCAGGTCGAGCCCCGCCTTTTTCAATCGGGTCTGAAGATCTGCCAGGTCCTCCGCCGTGCCGATCTCGCAGATGCCGAGCACCATCGGCTTGATCGCGGCCAGGATTTTCACCACGCGCTGCTTTTCATCCTCCGGCTTCGGCGCGGAGGTGAGCATCTTTTTCGTCTCCTGATCAAACCGGTCCATCGTGAGCCAGTTTTTGACGTTGTAGGAGCAGAAGACGACGCTCTCCAGCTCCGCAGCAGGAGAGAAGCCTGCAAGGGCAAAGAAAACGGCGGGCAAAAATGCCCGCCGCGTGGTGAAAAAACGATTCATGAAAGGAGAGATCTTTAGACGTCCACATTGGCCACTGGCTGGCGCTTTTCCTGGGGCTGCGCTGGGGCTTTGGGGCTTTCAGCTTCGATCTGAGCGCTGTGAAGCTCGTGCTCGAACTCTTCACGGGCTTTTTTGAACTCACCCATGCTCTTGCCCAGGCTGCGGGCGAAGGTGGGGAGCTTCTTCGCACCGAAAAGCACGAGGACGAGGATGGCGATGATGATCAGCTCGGGCGTGCCAAGGGGGCCGAAAGCGACAAGATGCGTGGGGGTGTTCATGATGGTAATGAGTTTAGTTTGGCGGCAAAAAGCCCGCATGCAACGCGGACTTTCAGTCGTTCCCAGTGGGGCTCATCGTCCGTTGGCGCAGGGCAGCCACGCTCTCAAACGCCGCTCCACGGGCCGTTCTCACATCGCCAGCCATTTTTCAGCCGATCATCCGTCTTTGCGATGCTGACGATAAGGCATTCCGATTTGCCCGCCGGGGTGGTCCCGCCTAGCTAATGGCCCTGCCCATGTCCTCCACCCGCGATCTTATCACGTCTCCCGCCGATTTGAAGCCCTCCACCACTTGGTCGGAGACCATCTGGGCCTACACGAGTGAGGAGCAGCTCGCGGATCATACCACCAAAGGCCGTCTGTGCGTGGCAACGCTGCTGCCTTTCAAGGACCAGCAGCCGGACTGGGAGGGCTTCAGCAAAAGCGTGCGCTGGATGCAGCAGTGCGCGGCACATTACGGCGTGGAAATCGTCTTCGTGCTGAATGCGGATACGGGCTACATCTTCGACCTCAGCAACGAGCTCTACGCCGAGGTGCTGCGCCGTTTTCGGGCGGAATTTCCTGCGCAGCGCTTCATCGCCGGTGTCACCGCACGCGGCGCGGAAAAAGACAGCGCCTTCAAAGCCGAGCGTTACCTGCCACTGCTCGACATTGCCCAGTCGCATGACAACTGCGAGGTGATGATCATGACCTCACGGCTGCTGAATATCCTCGATTCCGAGCCGCGTCGGGATGCCTACTTCCAGATTGCGGAGCAGTGCACACACCCGGCCATCGCCCATGCGTTGGAGCCTTCCTTTGTGCCGTGGGCCTCCCCCTTTGATCCGTGGCTCTTCCACCAGATCGCCCTGCATCCGAAATACGTCGGCGGCAAGGTCAGCACGCTCGATGAACCGCACTTCCACTACTGGGCGGCCATGTGCAAAGATCAGGCGCTACCCTTCTCACCACACAGTGGCGATGATTACGGCATCGCCTCCGCCATCAAAATGGGCCTGCCGCTGCTCATTGGAGCCGGCGTGAGTGCCTGCCCGCTCATCTGCGCCGCCAAAGACATGTGGCTGCTCGATGCGGTGGCCGATAAGAAATTCAAAACCGGCACCGGCCGCTTCGACACCCGTGTTTATAAGCTCTTTGAGGCCTTCCAGTCCTTCGAAGACCTCGTCTTCCGCCTCGATGACCGCCTGAGCGCCTCGCCCTACAAACACAGCACCGCGCATGTCCTTCATCAGCTTGGCCTCATCGCCTCGCCCGAGTCCCACCCCGATTGCAAAGACCTCCGCGGCCCCGATGAAGCCCAGCGCATGACCGAAGCCCTCCGCCGCCCCCGCCGCCTCGCGGAAAAGCTGGGCATACCGTTCTTCGGGAAGGCGTGAGTAAATGCGGCAACCCATGGACGGGTATAGCCTCCATTCGTGGAAATGGCAGATGTTGAAGGCTCCTCCTACATCGGGCCACGCAGCTCGTTACTTCACGGTCCCAAACCCGGCGGATCAGCTTTCCCTGACTTTCCGAAAACTCCAACACACGGGCCATTGCCTTTGTGTCTCAGGCTGCACCCACGGTGGACGGCGTGTTGAGAAGGAGGCAACGAAAGCAGCACAGCGGGAGGTTTGGCATCAATCTTTCGTCACGCTGACGGGGGTGCCGGAGAGCACCCATTCGTAGAAGAAGCGGGCGGGATTGCCGCTGGTGAGGGGCATGCGGATGCAACCGTGGGAGGCGGGATAGTCCGGCACGCTGCTGAAACCATGGATGAAGATGTGGCGGTGGAGCTGCACGCTCCAAGGCATGGGAGCATTGTTGTAAAGGCTGGAAAAATGCAGCTTCGAGCGGTAGGGGCCGGCATGAAATTCGCCTGCGGGCGTGGCTCCATTGCGCCCGGAACTGATCTTTGTTTCGAGCACGAGGCGCTCTCCCTGCCAGCCTTTGAGGCGCTGGTTTTTCAGGCTCACCTCCACTCGCTGCGCCCCGGCGCGGAGCGTGAAGCCACGGAAGAAGCCGCCTACTTTCACCTCCCCTTTGGCATTCACGGCCGCGACCACGGCTCCTGCGGTGGCGAGTTGCTCAGTGCTGATCAGTTCGGTGCCGTCCAGCAACTGTCGGAGCATGCCGGGGCGTAGTTCCAGGGTGTTTAGGCGGGTCACATGGCCTTTTTCATCCCGGACGACTTCCCAGTCGAGTTCATCGATGGCTTCACGGACGGGCATGAAGAGCTTGCCCGGCTGAGTGGCAAAGGTGATGGCGTCCAGCGTGCCAGCATGGCCTGATGCAAAGAGGTTCAGAAAACAAAGAAGCAGCAGGACGGAGAGGCGCATGGTCATCAAGGATAACGCGGGAACTTCGAGAAATCAGGCTTCCGCTTCTCCACGAAGGCTTTTTTGCCTTCCTGGGCTTCTTCGCTCATGTAATAGAGGAGCGTGGCATTGCCGGCGAGATCGAGCAGGCCCATCTGCCCATCGCAATCGGCGTTGAGGCAGGCTTTGAGGCAGCGCAGGGCCATGGGCGAGTGCTGCAGCATCTCACGGCACCATTGCAGTGTCTCGGTCTCCAGTTCGGCGAGCGGAACGACCTTGTTTACGAGGCCCATGTCCAAGGCCTGCTGCGCATCATACTGGCGGCAGAGATACCAGATCTCCCGCGCCTTCTTTTGTCCCACAATGCGGGCCAAGTAGCTGGAACCGAGGCCGCCATCGAAACTGCCTACTTTGGGGCCGGTCTGGCCAAACTTGGCGTTGTCCGCGGCGATGCTGAGATCGCACACCACATGCAGCACATGACCACCGCCGATGGCATAGCCGGCCACCATGGCCACGACGGGTTTTGGCAGGGTGCGGATCTTCCGCTGCACATCGAGGATGTTGAGGCGCGGCACGCCGTCGTCACCCACATAGCCGGCCTCGCCCCGTACTTTTTGATCGCCGCCGCTGCAGAAGGCCAGGGGACCTTCGCCGCAGAGGATGATGACGCCGACGTCACGGTCTTCATGCACGATGTCGAAGGCCTCGAGCATCTCCCGCACCGTCAGCGGCCGGAAGGCATTGCGCACCTCCGGCCGGTTGATGGTGATCTTGGCGATGCCGTCGCTGGTTTTCTCCAGCTTGATGTCGGTGAAGGTCTTGATGGGGGTCCACATAGTGCATGCAGGTCTGAATCAGGACACGGGCGAGATCAAGCGCCGACATCGGCGGAGAGAGGCCAGCCGGATCAAAGCCCCTACTTTTTCAGCAAATCGCGGATTTCGGAGAGCAGGACGATGTCAGCCGGCGGGGCAGGAGGGGGAGCAGCAGCTTCTTCCTTCTTCATGAGAGCCATGAGCTTGTTGGCTGGCTTCACGATCACAAAGAAGATCACTGCCGCCGTGATCAAAAAGCCGATGAAGGCATTGATGATGATCCCGACGTCGATGTTGTTTGCCACGGTGGCTCCTTTTTCATCGACGTAAGTGCCAATCTTCCAGGCCAGGCCTTTTCCCATGTCACCGCCGCCGCCCGTCAGTCGAAGAATAGGCTCCACGATACCTTTGGTGAAAGCAGTGACGATAGTGCCAAAGGCTGCTCCGATGATCACACCAGTGGAGAGATCGACGACGTTGCCTTTGAGGATGAACTGTTTGAATTCTTTGAGCATAAGGGTGGGTGGGCTGTTGGTTCGAGGGCTCCATCAGACCACACCGCGTGCCAAAACGTCAATCTTTTCTCAGCGAAGGGTGCGTGGAATAAAAACGGCCTGCATTCCGGCTGCTTCCGCCGCCTTCAGGCCGCTGTTTCCATCCTCCAGCACGAGGCAGTCCGCCGGGGCGATGCCCATGCGCTCGGCTGCCAGCAAAAACATATCCGGTGCCGGTTTCCCCAGTCGCACATCCTTCGGCGTGATGATGATCTCGAAGAGGTCAATCAGCCCGGTAGCCTTCAAACAGCCTCGCACCGTATCCTCCGCGCTTCCCGAGGCCACGGCGATGGGGAAACGTCCCGCCACCGATCTCGCGAAGGCCGCCACGGGCTCCACCGGCAGCACCTCGGGGATGCGACGGTGAAAAATCTCCGCCTTCGTCTCATCCACGGCCACGGGATCGATGCTCGTGCCGTGCATCTCATTCAAAATGCGCACCACATCCTGCTCCTTCACCCCGGCGTGGCCGTAGAAAAACTCTTCCGTGAACTCAAATGCCGCGCCATGCGCTTTGAGCGCCTCACACCACGCGATGTAGTGCAGCGGCATGGAATCCACGAGCGTGCCATCGCAGTCGAAGATAAAGGCTTTGAAGGGGTAATCGGGGATTTGGAGGGTCATGGAAGCCGGAAAGGAGCACTGAACGGGTCTGACGCATCCGCAAAGCAGCCGCCGTGAAAAAGAAAAAGCGGCGGGATCGCTCCCGCCGCTAGGAAAGTGCCGGTGAAGGTTACTTCTTGAAGATGATGGGGATGATGAGGATGGCGAGGATGTTCACCACTTTGATCATCGGATTCACGGCAGGGCCGGCGGTGTCCTTGTAGGGATCGCCGACGGTGTCGCCCGTGACGGCGGCCTGATGAGCGAAACTGCCTTTGCCGCCGTGGTTGCCTTCTTCGATGTATTTCTTCGCGTTGTCCCAAGCACCACCAGCACTGGTCATGGCGATGCCGACGAAGAGGCCGGTGACGATGGTGCCGATGAGCACGCCACCGAGCGCCTGGTAACCGACGAAGGCCATGCCGATGACGAAGATGAGCGGCAGCAGGGCAGGGAGGATCATCTGTTTCAAAGCGGCGCTGGTCACGATGCTGACGCACTGGGCGTAGTCGGGGATGTCAGTGCCGTTGAGGATGCCGGGCTTGGCGGCGATCTGACGGCGGACTTCGATCACAACGGCTCCGGCGGCGCTGCCGACGGCGCTCATGCAGTAGGCGGTGAAGAGGAAGGGCAGGAGGCCGCCGATGAACATGCCGATGACGACTTCATGGTTCATGAGGTCAAAGGTGACCGTTTTGCCGAGGAAGGCCTCCAGGTCTTTCACATAGCTACCGAAGAGTACCATGGCGGCGAGGCCGGCGCTGGCGATGGCGTAGCCTTTGGTGACGGCTTTCATGGTGTTGCCCACGGCGTCGAGTTCATCGGTGATCTTGCGCACGTCCTCGGGCAGGCCGCTCATGACGGCGATGCCGCCCGCGTTGTCGGTGATGGGGCCAAAGGCATCGAGCGAGATGATGATGCCGGAGAGCGAAAGCATGGAGACGACGGCGATGGCGATGCCGTAGAGGCCGGCGAGGTCAAAGCAGCACCAGATGGAGGCGGCGATGGCGAGCACGGGGAGCAGCGTGGCATGGTGGCCAATGCTGATGCCGGCGATGATGTTCGTGGCGTGGCCGGTTTCGGAGGCCTTGGCGATGTCACGCACGGGCTTGTGATGCGTGCTGGTGTAGTAATTGGTGATCCAGACGACGAGCAGCGTCATGACGAGGCCGACGAGCGTGCATTGGAAAAGGGCGCTGCTGGCAATGCTGGCTCCATTGAGCATGACGGTGGCTCCAAAGATAGCCTGAGTGGCCCACCAGAAGAGACCGGCGCTGATGATGCCGGAGACGGCCACGCCGCAGACCAGAGCGGTGGTGGGCGTTTGCTTGATGAAATTCACCCAGCCGATGCCGATGATGGACGAGATGATGGACAAGCCGCAGAGGACAAAGGGATAAATCACCGCCGCATTGGCCGATCCCTCACCGGCGGTGAGGGCACCGACGAGCACGCCGCCGATCAAAGACACCGCGTAGGTCTCAAAAACGTCCGCCGCCATGCCAGCGCAGTCACCCACGTTATCGCCCACGTTGTCGGCGATGGTGGCGGGGTTGCGAGGATCGTCTTCGTTGAGGTTTTGCTCGATTTTTCCGACGAGGTCAGCGCCGACGTCAGCGGCCTTTGTGTAAATGCCGCCGCCGAGACGGGCGAAGACGGAAATGAGCGAGCTGCCGAGGGCGAGGCCGATCAGCGAGTCGATGGCGTGCTTGCCTTCCGGGTGCATGCTTTTGACGACCATGTAGAAAACGCCGACGGAGAGCAAACCGAGTGCCACGACGAGCAGACCGGTGACGGCGCCGCCATTGAAGGCCACTTTAAGAGCTGAGTGACTGCTCACGGAAGCGGCTTGAGCGGTGCGGACGTTCGCACGCACGGCGATCATCATGCCGATGTAACCCGCCGCGAGGGAGCAGACGGCCCCGACGATGAATCCGACGGCCGTCACGGCATCCCGCAGATACCAGATGGCGGCGAGGATGACGAGGGCGATGGGCACGATGGCCATGATCTGGCGGTTGAGGTAGGCTTTGGCGCCGGCCTGAACGGCACCGCCGATCTCCTGCATTTTGGCATTCCCTGGCGAAGCGGCGAGGATTTGGCGGATCAGAATCAGGGCCACAACGAGTCCCACCGCAGCAAGGGCGATGGAGATGTTGAGTCCATTTTGGAGCAGGAAGGCGAGAGGCATTGTCGGGGTCGAGTGTCGGTGGTTGGGTGCCCGGGGACGGGTAAAGCGGCGCAGTTTAGCGGGAGCCAATTTCTAGGCAACACTTTTGGTGCGTCCGGGGTCGCAAACATACGGGAACCCGCCGGAATGCTTGCAGAAATCCCGACATGGGTGATTTGGCGGCCCCAGGGCCAGGTGTGATCAAAATGGCACTTGCCAAAATACTGAGGTCCAATCAGCATCCGCCTCATGAACAGCGGCCAAAAATCGCAAAAGCCTCCCAAGCGTGGCGACGGCATGATTGCGGCAAGGCAGCAGGTGAATTTCCCCGAGCCTCTTTCGTTGGCGGAACGCGTCGATGATCGCCCATGGACCGCCGACATGCCCCGACTCAGCGGCAGCATTCGAACTCTTGTCGCCGCCTCTCCGCCCGCTCCTCACCGTCAACCTTGTGCGTGATTTCACCACGAGCTTCGGCAGCCAGAAAAAATAGCCCCCAGATAACACGAACTCAACTCCACCCTTAACTTCACGCACACCATGGGATTCGAAAATGTCGGCAAAATATGGACTCCAGCTTCTCTCGAAGAATATCTTGAGTCACGCACCCCTCCCGCCTGGGCCACCAGCATCACGATGCATCACACGGCCTCGCCTTCGCTGGCAGACCGTCCCAACGGCCTCAAAATCCAGCACATCCGCAACATTCAGAGTTACTACGAAGAAAAGCTCGGCTGGAAGTCTGGCCCTCATCTCTTCATCGACGAGGATGAGGTCTTCGGCATGTGCGACTTCAAGGCCAAGGGCGTTCATGCCAAGAGCTTCAACGCGACTTCCATCGGCATCGAGGTTCTGGGCTACTACGATACGAAGAAAGAGGATCCGAAGTCCGGACGTGGCCTCCGTTGCTGGACGAATGCCGCTGCCACCGCCCGCGTGCTACTAGACTGGTTGGGCCTTAAAAAAGGCAATAAGACTGTGTTGTTTCATCGTGACGACCCCAAAACGACCAAGACCTGCCCGGGTAGTGCTGTGACAAAAGACTGGTTCCTCAGCCTGATTCCGAGCACTGTGAGTGAGCCGGTCAACACTCCTCAGGAGCCCGCCAAACCGGATGTCGGGGTGCCATGGAAAGACTGGCATTTCGTCGGCGAGCGCTGGTGCGTGCCCATCCTGACCTTCCTGGGTGCCAAAGGCATCCCCTCTGCTGAGGTGATCGGTAAACTCAAAAGCATCGAAGGTAAGCTCCACTACGACGGCGAGCTGATCGAAGGAGCCTTCTACGTTGCCAAAGGCAAGACGCCCAAGCCTGATAGTTGTTCCTGGGCACCTGCCCGCGAATTGCTGGAGATCGCCAAAGTCTGACAAGCGGCTGAGACTACCCGAAAGATCATGTCTCCCGCCCCGTGCCCGGGGCGGGAGATTCTCGCGAGCGCTACCACAGCGAAGAGTCCATCTGCCGCTTGATCAATTCATCCTCCAATACCCCATGAAACAGCCCCTCCACTTTGGTCGCTTCCTCGCCAACAATCTCTTCCGCACGTCGGAAGGGGATTTTTTCCTCTCATCCTCTCCGGAGGGTACGTCCGTTCAGGAAGCCAAAAAGAATCCGTTTCCTGAGGCGCGAGAGCGTGATGGCCTGTTTGCCGCGATCCGTGGCCTGCCGAGTGAGGATGTGATTCTCGGCTGTTCGCTCGTCGAAGCCGTGCCGCCGCTTGCTTCCAGTGTCTTTGCCCGGCTGGTGGATGCCAATAAAGGCATCCGTGGCCGTGTTCTGGAACTCGCCCGCGAGGTGCGTGACGAGATCGTGGGCGAGCCGGAGCCCGTGCCTGCCAAAGAGCAGCCGCTCGAGATCAAAGCCTCCGGCCCGCAGCCACTTTGCGTCATCGACATCGGCCATCACCCGGATGCTCCGGGTGCAACGGGCCGCCTGAACGGCAAAAAAGTCTCGGAGTTCACCTTCAACAAAGAACTCGCCACGATGATCCAGGCGAAGGTCAAAAATGCCCGCATCATCACCATCCATCGCGAGCCAGGAAACGATGAAGGACGCCGTGCTCTTCCGGCCAAGACGAATGCCCTGAATCCCAATTTCGTCATCAGCCTGCACGCCAACGCCGCCGACACCAAGGCGGGTGGCAGCGAGGTGCTCTATTTTCACACCAGTACCGAAGGAAAGAAGCTCGCCGGCATTCTGCAAAAGCATTTCCTCGCCCGCCTCGGCCTGCGGGACCGCAAGATCAAGCCAAAGACCAGCTCGGATCGCGGTGGCGACCAGCTTGCCATGACCAAGGCGGTCATCGTGCTGGGCGAACCTTTCTTCATCGACAACGAGGCCGAGTTCGCCGCCGTCGCGGCGATTAAAGACGAGCTGGCTGCCGCCTATGCCGACGCCATCGACGAGTATGCCACCACGATCTCCAATCCGGCCCCCAGCGCGGTGACTGAGAAGATTGTCACCAGCACCATCGCTCCGAAGGAAGACGACTTTGTGTTCGTCACGAAGGATCTCACCAAAGAGCAGTTCCTGAAGCAAAACGACAAGGAACTCACCCGCCTCATTGCGGCGGTGAACGCCAGGCTCACGCAGAAGTATGGAGCCGCCACCTGCCCGCTTACTCGTGAGGATGCGTGGGTCATCACCTACTGCGAGGCCGGCCTGCGCAAAGATGGCAAGGTGGACCCTGATCACCGGCACTCCGAAGGCGAGCGCGGTCTGCTCCCTCTGCCTGAGCGCATCCGTGACTGGAACGGCCCGGATGCCCCCGCGTGGGACAAGCCCATGCCCATCGCTCGAAACCTCGAGCACTTCTTCCTCTACCTCGGCCACCTGAAGAACAAGGATCTCACCGGCGGCACTCGCCGCCTCTACATGGGCCTCTTCCGTCTCGACAAGATCAAGGACAACGTCGTCCGCCAGGCCAAGGTCCTCGCCGGTGTCGTCCACGGCTACTTCTACAGCGGCAACTACACTCCGAAGGTCATCCCCTACGACCACCTGGTCTCCGGCTACCAGCGCGATGTCGGCCTCGCCAAGCTCATGAAAGACACTACCTACGTCCACGCCGGCAAACCCCTCATGGAAGGCCGCCAGCAGAACATCGAGACGGCACTGGGGCTGCTTTGAAGTAGAGCAGAATGTAGAGCAGAATGTAGAGCAGAATGTAGAGCATTCCAAAACTGAAACATCGACATTATGTTCATCGAAGTCTTCATAAGCCAAGGGAAAGACTGTGAAGCATTGAACATGGGATCCGCCAATCTTCAGGTGCCAGTAAAGCCAATCATCAACCTGTAAAAGACAATGCCTGAATTCGATGTGTTTATTAGCTACTCATGGAAGGACAACTCCCTCGTTGAGCCTTGGGCTGCCGCCAGGGAGGACCGCTGGGTGCGCTGCTTCAAGTTTGCACTCCATGAGCGGCTGAACTACAAGCTCGGCCTCCTCAATCAGCCTCCCGCCACCATCTTTCTTGATGCCAAGGACATGGATGCCGGCGACAACCTCAATGCGGAAATCCTGCAGGCGCTCGACAACACCCGCGTTTTCCTCCCACTCATTTCCCCCTGGTACGTTCACACCAGCACTCCCTACTGCAAGCTCGAGCGTGACTACTTCAAAACCCGGCTCGGCGCGGATGCCGCCACCCTCGGCCGCATCGTTGGCGTCCTCATTGATGGTCCCGAAGGCCTCAAAATCTGGAAAGAGCATTTCTTCGCCGAAGTCCTCGCCTTTCCCTTTTTTGAAAAAGTCGTCGACTCCGAGTCCATGGTCCGCCTCGGCAACAACGGCGTCGGCAAAAGCTTCCTAGACCGCATCGACACCCTCGCCGAAAATCTCTGCAAGCGCATCATTGAGCTCCGTGGTGCCGCCGTGGCCGCCGCACCTCAGGTGCCTAAGAAAGGCAGCGTCTTCTTTGCTGCCGTGCCCGGCCACCTTGAGCAGCAGCGCACCGAGCTCGTGAAGGCGCTCCTCGCAGAAGGCTGGGCCGTTTTCCCCCAGGAAAACGAATGCCCAGTCGGCATTCCCGAGTGTGAGCAGTGGGTGTCAGACACCCTCGCGCAGCAGGGCATCAAAGCCTACGCCCAGATCCTTGATGCCTACCCCTGGACGCCCACCCTGCACGATGCCGCGCAACAGCGCAGCGCCGCCAGAGTACCCGGCGTTGAGCTTATGGTTTACCGCCTCGCCGGGGTCGATCTGGCGCAGGTCACTCACAAAGAGCACCGCGCCTGGCTCGAAACCCTCTCCAGCAAGAGCGTCCCACAGCTCCGTGTCGATCTCCCCGCTGCACTCCAGCAGATGCTCGTCCGCCAGCGCGAGGAGGAGCGCTCCCGCGTTAAGCAGATCGCGCAGATGTCCGCCCCGCCCGCCACCGTTTACATCACCGTCAGCGCCGCCGATGCCGATGAGCCGCTGGCCTGCGATGAGATCACCAAACTCGAAGCGCTCGAAGCCTACGGCTCTATCGGCTCCAAGGCCGGCGAAGGCCTGGAGGAGTCCTTCAATGAGATCGACGGTATCCTCACCATCTATGGCGATGAAGACTACGGCCTCCGCGTCTCCTCTGTGCTCAACCGCTGGCGCACCATCCTAGCCAAGCGCCGCCTGCCCCGCACCCAGGCACCGCCCTTCGGCATCCTCGTCCTGCCCCCGCCCCCGGGAGACAAAGAGATGTGTCTGAAAAAATGCCTCGTTCCCCGCATGCACCGCATCCCCCACGGCGATGACGATGCCATGCAAAAATATCTCTCAGATGTCCGCGCCTATGTCGCCGCCCGTCCAGTCCAGGGAGGTGCCGCATGAGCTCACCGACTCTCATTCCGCGCCCCTATCCGGGCATTCGTCCCTTTGAAGAGGTGGACTCCCCCATCTTTTTCGGCCGCGAAGCCCAGGTCAATGATCTTATTACCAAGCTTGAGGCATCCCGCTTCGTCGCCGTCGTCGGCTCCAGCGGCTCAGGCAAATCCTCCATGGTCAAAGCCGGGCTGCTTCCCACCCTAAAACTCGGCCTCCTGCGCGAAGTCGATGAATGGCACAGCCTCGTCATCCGTGCCGGCAGCCACCCCTTCCACTCCCTCGCCGAGCAGATTCTCCGCCGCCATCTCGGCTTGCGGGAAGAGGCAGAGATCAGCCAGGAGCAGGCCCTCCGCGTTGAAGGCCTCGCCGTCGAGCTGCGCAAATGCCCCGGAGGCCTCGCCGAAGTGCTGCGCCAGTTTGACTGGCCGCCAAACGTCCACTTCGCGCTTGTCGTCGATCAGTTCGAAGAGATCTTCGGTTTCCGTTCCCTCAGCAACACCACGCCCGCCGTCTCCCGAGATGATGTCGAGCGCCTCGTGCAGCTCCTGCTCAAAACCGCCGCCGTCCCCGTTACCTCGCCTTTCGCCAATACCCCCGAGCCAGAGCGCCAATCAGCCTCAGACCTCGGCAACCGCGTATGGACGGTCCTCACCATGCGCTCAGACTTCATCGGCCAGTGTGAAGTCTTCCCCGCGCTCGCCGAAGCCGTCAGCAACAGCCAGTTCCTGGTGCCCGTGCTCGATGAACATCAAAAGGAAGACGCCATCCGCCGTCCCGGCCAGAGCGTCCCCGGCACCGCCTACCCGCCCTTCGAGATCGACCCCGCCCTCGTCCGCATGATCATCAATGACAGCGGAGATCAGATGGACCAGCTTCCCCTCATGCAGCACTCTCTCATGCGCACCTGGGCCAGAGCCGCCAAGCGCTGGGAGGCGGTCGAAGAAGCACATAGAGTGCTCTGTGAAGTAATACCAGTGGCAGCAGCAGCGGCTGGGCCACTGGCGGGAGAGGTAGAAGCCATAGTAGCAGAAATCGAGGCAGAAGCGGACAAAGCAAAAAAACTCCGGCTGATCCTACCCGGCGACTACGTCCCGCTCAATCAGGCCCTCGATCAGCACGCCGAAGACGCCTGGAAAGCCGTCTCGCAGAAGCCCGCACTCGCCGCCCTGTCCAAGCCCTTCTTCCTCTCCCTCTGCGACTGGTCGCAGGACGGTGCCATCATTCGCCGCCGCCCCAACGTTGAAAACGTTCTCGCCCTCACCGGCGCGACCATGGCAGACCTTGAGACCGTCATCCGCGTCTTTCAGGAAGACGAGCGAAACTTCATCCTTCCCATCATCACCGGCAGCTCTGAGCACTGCCTGCTCCCGACCGATGTCCTCGACATCAGCCACGAAGCCTTCCTCCGCCAGTGGCAGACCTACCGCATCTGGCAGGAGGAAAACCGCAAAGACATCGCCGAACTGCGTGATCTCTGCCGACGTGCTCAATTGTTCAGGGAAAAGCCCGCACGGGTGCTTTCCCAGGAAGACCTAGACACCTTCAAGAAGTGGAAGACCGGAAAGTCGGCGGCTTGGGCGCTTCGTTATGTGAAGGAAGAGGATTGGCAGAGCATCGACGCATTGTTCGTGGCTTCTGAGACAAGCCTTTGGCTGGCGAAAAAGGCCATACAGGCGCTCAAGTGGCTGGCGATCAGTTCGATCTTGGGGGGCGGGCTGCTCGCCGTGGCGGCGGGATTCTGGGCAATAGGGCAGACCCAGGTAGCAAACAAGGCCGCCAAAAATGCTACAGATCGCATTACGCTTTCACTGCAACGGCTTGTGGGCAACTCGGCTGACGATGAGGTTTCGCCGGAGGAGAAGGATGCGTTGTGGGACATCGCTGACCTCGGTCAAGAACACGCACCCGTAAGGCTCGAATTGCTGAAACACTGGTTCAGCGGAGCCTTAGAGTTTACCAAAGGCACACGACCTAGCAGTGACGGCATTGGCTCTGCCATCGGCCTCTCTTTGGAACACCGGGATGAATCCTGGAAACTGGCTGCCGCTTTGGCAGGGAGGATGGTGGAACATGGAACGGCAGATTTCGATGACTCCGATGAGGCCTGGCAGTTTCTTGGACGCTTCCTGCCACCAGCTCAGCAGGGTGAGATCATCGACAAACTTCTAGTTGGCACGGATCAAGGCACGGCTTCCAGCACAGCATTGTCTGATTTGGCATTGTTATTGACTTTGCCGGCTTGGGCTGAATTGGTTGGGACTGCCGATGCTGAACGGTCGAAACAATGGGCTGAGCGGCTGGTCCAGGCGTTTGAGAACCCGCAGGAAACCGCTTCTTCTCTTCTCTCCAGCTTGGCGTCGTCGTTGGCGGCTTTGGCGTCAAAACTCGACGCGGCGGCAGCGGCACCGTTGGCCGAGCGGCTGGTCAAGGCGTTGGAGAACACGCCGGAAACCGGTTCTGATCGTCTCTCCAGATTGGCGTCGTCGTTGGCGGCTTTGACGGCAAAACTCGACGCGGCGGCAGCAACACCGGTGTTGCAACAAGGGGCCGAGCGGCTGGTCAAGGCGTTTGAGAACCCGCAGGAAACCGCTTCTTTTCGTCTCTACAGATTGGCGTTGTCGTTGGCGGCTTTGACGGAAAAACTCGACGCGGCGGCAGCGGCACCGTTGGCCGAGCGGTTAGTCAAGGTGTTGGAGAACACGCAGGAAACCGATTCTTCTCGTCTCTCCAGATTGGCGTCGTCGTTGACGGCTTTGACGGCAAAACTCGACGCGGCGGCAGCGGCACCGTTGGCCGAGCGGCTGGTCAAGGCGTTGGAGAACACGCCGGAAACCGGTTCTGATCGTCTCTCCAGCTTGGCGTCGTTGTTGGCGGCTTTGACGGCCAAACTCGACGTGGCGGCAGCGGCACCGTTGTTGCAGAAAGGAGCCGAGCGGCTGGTCAAGGCGTTGGAGAACACGCCGGAAACCAATTATGATCGTCTCTCCACGTTGGCGGCTTTGACGGAAAAAATCGACACGGCTGCAACGAGGTCAACCATCTTGCTGAAAGCGATGGCCGCTGTGATCTCGAAATGGCGTGGTTCGCAAAAGTTGGCACCTGAATCGTCGCTCCTGATTCATCTCTGCGATTGGGCACAGGCGATTTCTGATGAAGCGAGCCGCCGAATCACCCTCCAGTGCATGCTCCAGCAGCTTCAAAGCAGCGACATCCCTGAACTGGAAAATGACGTTGGCCCGGTCATCGAGCCGCGTGAGCGAGAAATCGTCCGAAAAGCCTGTCTGGCACTGACCTTGCCCCAGCTCGCCAACCTGCTCAAAGCGCCCTTCTGCCGTGGGGAGCTGCAAAAGCTGGTGTTGCTAGCCCTTGAGCAGAAAACAGGCAGGCACTTTGACGGCGATCTGTGGAAATTTGTCGAGGCGGCAGCTACCGAGTGTTATGCAGGTGTTGATTTGGATGGCCCGGTGAAGCGCATTCGGCTGGAGGAGGTGATCGCGGAGTTTTCCAAGCATGTGCCCATCCCCGAGGCCAAGCCGAAAGCGTCATCCCAGCAGCCATGAACCCTCAAAAATCCACCATGAGCAATCCCGCCCGTATCTACCTTCTGCATCATCCAGACAGTAAGCTAGCGGCGCGGCTGGCGGACCGGATTTATGAGTGGTTTCGACTGCCGAATCTGGAGGGGATTCCGGTGTATCTGCGGTCCAGGCCGGTGAAGGGGCGGAAGCATCCGCTGCCGCCGGATGGAAAGCTCGCAGACAAGCGGGTGCAGTATTTCATCCCGTTGATCGATGCGCACATGGTGCGTGATCCGGCGTGGCATGATTATCTGATGGAGATCGCCACCCAATGCGCGGCCAGTGCCCGGCGGTCGCCGGAAGGCTGGGGCTGGCGAATGTTTCCCGTGTCGCTGGACAGCACGGCCTTTAATCTGCCTGAGGCGGTGTCGCGCCTCAATTTCATTCGTTTCGGCCTGAAGACGTCCCCGAAGCCGGTGGACCCGAAAAACACGACGGTGGAAGAGAACAAGGCGAGGAAGGCGTGGGAAGAGTCGGAATCCGAGGACGTGCTGAAGCATCTCACGGAAGCTTTTGCGCGTGATTTGAATGGTCGCCTGTTTCCTGAGCAGGCGCAGGAGCGCTTTCAGATTTTCATCAGCTATGCGAGGGCGGATAGCACGGAGGAGGCGAAGGCACTGCGCAATTACATCCAAGGACAGACGCAGTGCCTGGTGTTCTTTGATGAGAATGACATCGGCTTCGGCCAGGCCTTTGGTGAGAGCCTGGAGCACAATGCGGGTGAGAATTCCAAGGCGCTCATCGTGATCAACAGTGATCACTATGCGGAGCGCCCCTGGTGCCGGTGGGAGATCGATCGTTTCTCCGAGCCGCGTCCGGTGAAACTCAGTGGCGGGTCAACGATCCAGGTCTTTCACCCGATGCTGGTGGTCGAGAAAATGAGCGGCCCAAAGGTCAGCCGCGTGGTGCCGGAACTCGGTCTGGCACCTGTGGTGCGATGGGAGCCAGGGCGGGAGGCGCTGATCTTCAGCTCGCTGATGCGGGAGGTGGTGATGGGCCTGCGGGATGTGCTCACAGCTCGGCTGATGAAGTGGAACCCCCAATCGAAGAGCGACCTGGTGGTGAACCGTCTGCCGAGTCCGGTGATGCTGGCGAAGCTGCTACGTCCCGCTGCCAGCGGTGGCAAAAAAACCATGCCAAAGGTGATTCACTATCCTGGGCATGGCCTGCCCTACACGGAGCTGCAACTGCTGCGGAAGACCTTTTCAAGTGTGCGCTTTCACGCCTTCCGCGACATCACCCGGGCCTTGAACGATACCATGCGTGGGGCCTGTGAAAGCCTGGAACGATCCCACGAGGAGGCTCCTCCGCTGCAGGGCCGGGTGATTGTGGTCTCCACCGCGCATCACCGCGAAGACCTGGCCGAGCTGGGTTTGCTGCCGCAGAACCAGGACGAGGCGCTGATCCATCTTCTGCGACCGCTGATCCGCCTGGGGGCTGATTTGATGTATGGTGGCCGCCCGCCGAAGCAGAACATGGAGGCCGCCGAGGAGAATCTCGCCGAACGAAACATCACACTCACCCTGATGCGCCTGTTGAACTCGGAGCGGTCCGTGGAGCAATCATGGCCGGAGGTGCGAAGCCGGGTGCGCCGCAGACCATTGGGCCCCGTCCTTTTCAATCCGTCCTCTTGGCCGACCTGTCGCAGCGTCACCGAAGTGGATGAGGCGGCCTGGATCAATGTGTGCCGGGTGAAACGGGTGATGCCCAGTGATGCCAAGCTGCCGGAATGGAAGCTGGACGTGCCGGATTCCAAAGCCAAAGGACGTGAGATTCTTCACGGCTTCCGCCGCCATCAAGCCCTGACGATGAGCGCGATGCGGAGAATGCTGGCCGAGGGGTTTCCCTGCGAAATACCCTCCAGGAAACAGGATCGGGTACAAGCCGCCGCTTTTGTGTTCATCGGCGGGGCGGTGGATGTCTTCAAAGGGGTGATGCCGGGTGTGTTTGAGGAGTTCCTGGCTGCTGCCACCTCTTCGTCGAGAGTGCCCATCTACCTGCTGGGAGGGCTGGGTGGTGCCACCCGAATCATCGCGGACGCCATGCTGAATCCCCGCAAGACTCCGTCTTCGGCTCTCACCCAGTCACACTACCAAAGCCCGAAAGCGATCAACAGCAGTGAATACAATGCGCTGATCGCCGAACTGGAGCCCGGTGAGAAAACCGCTGTGGCAGACCAGTTCCGTGAACTCTGGCGCATCATTCAGTCAGCCCACGGCAAACCTGGCATTTCCGGCCTGCTCGCCAATGGACTGACCGAGGCCGAAAACCGCACGCTGCTCGCCACACCCAACACCGTTGAAGCCGTGTCCCTAGTCTGGCAGGGGCTGAGCCGGAAGTTTCTCTCCAAATAATTCACCGTCGTTCCCCATCATCATGAGCAATCCATCCCAAGCCATCTGGGTCGAGCTGAAGACCCGCATTACCACACAGCGCCTGCATTACCGTTCCGGCGATGAGGACACAGCGGCGCAGAGCATTTACAAGCTCTTCCAGAAGGGGCGTGATCTGATGACGGCCAATCCGCCGGCCACACTCTTCGAGACAGCCGTCCTGGAGATGCTCAATGAGACCATCCGTCCCTACACCGCCCGCTGGCATGGCTGGATGACGCCTGATCCGGCGGAGAAGGACGAAAAAGGCAATCCGGTGCGCAAGCTCAACGATCCCCAGGTGCGCCGAAAATTCCGCACCGAGCTGCGAGAGCTTCAACCGAAGCTCAGAGCCTTCGAGGCCGTCTTTGATCTTCTGCGCCAGGGAAAGGATGTGGAGGCAAAAGCCATGCTGAATGATTTGGATAAGCAGGTGGCGGTCATCAGGGCAGAAATGGAACAGGCCGAGGCAGGCGTGGAACTGGGGGATGGGCATGATTCAACCATTCAAGATCAGGTGAAGGCCTTTGCGGAGTTTCCGGGAGCCGTGTCGTGGAGTGACATCCAGGCGAAGGAGCAGGAGTACATCCAAGCAAGAAGGGCGCTGCGAACACCGACACCGGGCACGCCGCCGATTGGGGCTGTGAAAAACGCTGTCGGATTGGCTTTGTCCGGCGGTGGCATCAAATCGGCCACATTCTGCCTTGGCGTGGTCCAGGAACTGGTGAAGCGCGGCCTCTTCCAGCAGACGGACTATCTCTCCACCGTCTCCGGTGGCGGTTATCTCGGGGGATTCATTTCATCCTATCTCGGCAGCAAGGAAGACACGGGCACGAGCGCCGCAGATCGAGCCAAAAACACCTTTGCCGACTCCGACAAGGGCGAAACCGCGCCGGTGCGTCATCTACGCAATCACAGCAAATACCTTCTCCACGGCGGCTTTTTCGGCATTCTGCGCATCATCGGACTCATGCTCTCGGGCATCATGGCCAATCTGTTGATGCTGCTGCCAGTGCCACTTTTCATCGCACTGTTTCTTTGGGGGCTGAACCATCTCGGCTGCGGCTATTGGGGCAAAACCTGGCTTCTTGAAGGCGTGTATCTGCCGCCTTGGTGCTCGCCTGCGGGATGGGTGCTGGCAGTGACTGGTCTCGCGTTTTTCATATGCTGGCTGGCGTTGCCCATCGTGCAGCGCTGGACGGCCTCGGCGGAGGTCGATCATCCGAAAAGCAAATGGCGCGGCTTTTGGGAAGGCGCGGTGCTTGCGCTGGCGCTCATCGCGGCGCTGGCGGGCTTGTTGTATCTCATTCCTGCGGGGGTGAAAGGCTATCTGGCTCTCAAGACATGGCTGCCGACCAAGCTGCACGGGTTTGCCCTCTCGGAAAAAACCATGGCGGTCGTGTTGGCGGGCGTGCCCATTGTGCTGGCCACTCTGGGCCGCTGGTTCAAGACACCTTGGATCCAAGGATTGCTAATGAAGGCCTTCATCCTCAGCGGCCCGGTGTTCTATGCGTTTGTCGTGTTCTTTGTCTCCATCAAGCTGGGGCTGGGAGAGACGAACCGAGAGGGAGACTGGCCGGTGCAAGCTGTGCTGGGCGCTTTTGTCTTCTTCGGGCTTTGGAGCCTCTTTGGCGTGAACCTGAACATGCTTTCGCCGCATCGCTACTACCGCGCCCGTTTGAGCGAGTGCTACCTCGCCCTCCCGGACAAGGAGAAGACGCTTGTCACGGCTCCCAAGCACCGTCTCACGACTCTTGGCGAGTCCAAAGCCGCGCCCTATCATCTGATCAATGCCTTCGTGAACCTTCCCGCCAGTCAGAATCGGGAGCTTCGTGGACGTGGGGGTGATTTCTTCCTCTTCTCACGCGATCACTGCGGCTCGCCAGCGACGGGTTATGTCTCGACGGAACGGCTCGAAAAGGCCGATCCGCGTGTCGATCTCATGACCGCCGTGGCCATCTCTGCCGCTGCCGGCAGTTCCAACATGGGGTGGCGCACCGAGGGGCCGTTTGCCCAGTTCCGCTTCTTGCTCGCCGTCCTCAATGTGCGCCTAGGCTACTGGATTCCCAACTTTCAAAAAGCGACTTTCGAGAACAAGGATGGCAAGCAACTGCCCGGAAAAATTCCAAGGGGCTTTGTCGCCTCACCCTACCTGTGGCGTGAGAGCACGGGCAACATGGATGAGACTTTGAAGCATCTGAATGTCTCTGACGGTGGCCATATCGAGAACCTCGGAGTCTATGAGCTGCTGCGTCGGAAATGCCGCTTCATCATCTCAGCCGATGGCGGCGCGGTGCTTGATGTCACCGGAGGCGATCTCCAGCGTCTGGAACGCTATGCCTTCATCGACCTCGGCATCCGCATGCAGTACAGCCTTGCCGACCTGAAGCCAGACGAACGCGGTGTCTGTCGTGCCCCAGCCATCCTGGTGAAGATCACCTACAGCGATGGTTCTCAAGGCTGGATGATCTACCTGCGTCCTTCGATCACTGGAAATGAGTCAAATCATGTGCTCGACCACTGGAGGCTGACGCCTGGCTTTCCGTATGAAAGCATCGCCGATCAAATTTTCGAGGAGGAGCAGTTCGAGGGCTACCGCTCGCTCGGCCAGACCGCCGTCGGCAGCCTGTTCAACAAGGAACTCGGAACCGACAGCAACGATCTCGACATCAAGACATGGTTCTCGAAGCTGGTAGCCAACCTCCTGCCGGATAACGAAGTGCCCCGTTCTTAATACGCTGAAAGCTGCGTTACATCGCGTGGGGCCATCAGCCGAGGAAACTCACTGGGTTGTTCACTTTCTCAATGCGACTCCTCAATGCTGGCATCGACCTTCTTCAAGGCGGCCCACAGCGCCGGATCTTCCGGGTGGCCGTTGAAGAGGACTTTGCCTTCGGGGCTGATGAGGAGCATGCGAGGGATGCTATCGATCTCGAAGAGCTTGGTGAAGGGACGCTCAGGCGGCTCGATGAGCCAGGGAATTTTCATGTCCTGCTCCTTGCGGATGCGTTCGGCGATGCTGAGGGCGTTTTCATCGTCCTTGTTCATCGCGGCGACGACGATGCCGTGGGCCGGAAGCGCTTCGCCCTTCTTTTTGAGGGAGGGCATGAGCTGCATGCACGGGCCGCACCAGGAGGCCCAGAAGTCGATGAGGATGGCTTTTTTGCCCGCGACGACATCACCGAGCGTGGTGGCTTCGCCCATGGAATCGGTGATCGGCAGCTTCATATCCACCGTGAGGGCAGCCATCTTGGCTTCGCGGAGGGTCTTCTCGATGGTTTGGATGAAGACGGTGGCCTGGCCGGGTTGAAGCCAGATGGCCTCAAGGATGTGCTTTTTGAAGCCTTCGGCGTCATTGCTTTCCTGTGCTTTGAGCGCCCGGATGTAGGAGGCAAAGGATTGAATGGCTTCAGCGTTCGGCATCGCCGCGGCTTGAGCGGGATCGAAGTTCGCGGCGAGCACTTCCACCTCGGGCAGGAGTTTCGCCAAAAAAGCCGTGTCCTGATTCCGCAGGCCCCAGACGAGTCTCGCTTCGATGATTTGCTGGCGAGGGACGCCGAGCTTGTTGGCCTCTTTGGCGAGTTCGGCGAGCTGTTCGGCGGAGTTTGACGGGGCGAAGAGCTTTTGCAGCGCTTCTTTGGCCGCGTTCACGGCTTCAGCAGCGGGCTTATCGGTTTCATCCACCGTTTGGGCGATGACAAACGAGCCCAAAAGCAGGATGACGGCGAGAGGGAGGAGCGTGCGAAGAGAGAGGCGCATGGTGCGGGAATCGTCCACGCCGGGCCGCCTTGTGTCGAGAGGAAAAGCTGCCGCGTGAGGCTCCAGCCTACCGTTTCACCACTTCGCTGCCGTCTGCGACGCTATCCGGTGGGTGGAGAAGCACCTCATCGCCCGCTTCGAGGCCGCTCAGCACCTGGGTGAGCTTTCCATCCGTGCGGCCCGCCTCGACGGTGACGGTCTTGGCCTTGCCTGCGTTGAAGAGAAAGCTCTTCCATTCACTGCCGACGCGGAAAAGAGCACCTGCAGGCACGAGCAGCGTCTCATTGCTTTTCCACACGGCCACCCGGACTTCGACGCGGTAGCGATCCCCGAGGGCTTTGAGGGCGGGCGTTTGCTCTTTGAAGTCGCTCAGTACGAGCACACGCTGTTCCTCGACGCCGAGGGCGGAGACTTTGGTGAAAGCGGCCGGCTCAATGCGGCGCACGCGGCCTGGCGCGGGGGCACCACCCCATTGCTCGATGGTCACCTCGGCATCGGGTTGGATATTCACGGCATCGCGGGAGAGGATCTCGGCTTCGATTTCGAGATCCGTCGGGTCACCGATTTCGAGAATGGGAGCGCCGGGGGCGATGATGGTGGCGCTCTCCTGCTGGACGCGGAGGACGAGGCCATTCACGGGCGCTTTCAATTCGATCACCGCGCCGCTTTCGGAGGGCTTTTCGAGTTGGAGCAGGGCGGCCTGGGTTTGGACGAGTTCGAAGTCGGCCACTTGCAGGGCGAATTCGGAGGCGCGGACCTCGCGAGATTTCATTTCCGCTTCTCGCTCAAAGGTATCGCGGTCCGTTTCGCTGATGGTGCCTTTGTCCGTGTTGGTCTTGATGCGATCCCAATTCGATTGGGCGTATTTGAGGCCGGTGCGGGCCATTTCGAGGGCTTCCTGCGCCCGGCTGCGGCTGGCCGTGGCGGCATCCACGCGGGCCTGGGCCTGGGCTTTGCTGCGGGTATCCAGCAGCGGAGCCATGCCTGGCTCGATGCGGGTGAGAATGGTCTCACCTGCCTTGACGGCATCACCGGGCTTTAAACTGACCCGCTGCATGCTGCCGCCGACGGGTGCGGCGACGATGTAGCGATTGCGGATGCGTGTTTTTCCCTCTTCGCTCACGAAAACGGTCAGCGGCCCCGGTTTGACCACGCCCACCTCCACCTCAATGGGCCGTGGGCGCATGGCCTGCACCACGAGGGCGATCAATCCCGCCACGATGAGCAGGGTGAAAAGGCGGCGCAGCAGGCCGCGACCGCGTGGTGGGCGCTTGGCCTCCCACGGCGGCTTGCCGTTGGAGGGCGGACGGGCTTGGGGCGCTTCGGACATTCGGGGGTGCTGCATCATGCGCGAGGCGGATGAATGCGCAGGCGATTTCTTCGGCTTTGAAGCGGCTTTTGAGCGTGAAATGACATTCCAGCGCGGCGTGGCTCGTTCTGGCTTCCTCACCATGAAGACCTTCCTGACTCTCACCGCCCTGCTCGGCTCCACCCTGGCCGTTTTCGCCGATCACTGGCCCATGTGGCGCGGGGCGAATGGCGATGGCACCTGCAGCGAATCGAACCTGCCAGAGAAGTGGAGCGCTGAGCAAAACGTGGCCTGGAAGGTGAAGCTGCCAGATCGTGGCAATTCGACACCGGTCATCTGGGGCGGGAAGCTCTTCCTCACCCAGGCCATCGAGAAGGAAGGCAAGCGCCTGCTGCTTTGTTTGGATAAAAAGACCGGCAAGCAACTCTGGGACGCGGGCACGATCTACCGCGAAAAAGAGCTCACTCATGCCACGAATCCTTTCTGCGCCGCCTCACCTGCCACCGATGGCGAGCGGGTGATCGTGTTTCATGCTTCTGCCGGCGTTTTTTGCTATGACATGGATGGCAAAGAGCTGTGGAAGCGCACGGATCTCGGCAAGCAGCATCACATCTGGGGGAACGGCACCTCGCCCGTGATCGCGGGGGATCGCGTCTTCCTAAACTTTGGGCCTGGTGCGAAGACCGTCTTGTATTGCTTCGACAAAAAGACCGGCAAAACGCTTTGGGAACACAAGGAGCCCGGCGGTGATTCCGGCGAGTCAGGCAATAAAAACTGGCTCGGCTCGTGGAGTGATCCACTGCTGCGAAATGTCGGTGATCATGAGGAGCTGCTCATGTCCTATCCCGGCCGTGCCTGCGCCTTTGACCCGATGACTGGCAAGGAACGGTGGACCTGCGGCGGTCTTTCCAAGCTGGTGTATAACTCGCCCGTGTTCGCCGATGGCCTCATGATTGCCATGTGCGGCTATGGCGGTGCCGCGATGGCGATCAAGCCCGGTGGCAGCGGGGATGTGACGGAGAAAAACCGCGTGTGGCATGAGCCAAAGGTGCAGCAGCGCATCGGCAGCGGCGTCGTGTATCAAGGCCATCACTACATCCTCACGGATGGCGGCATCCTCGAATGTCGTGACATCCAGACGGGAAAACTCATCTTCAATGAACGCGTCAAAGGCCCCGGCCCCACCGGTCAAAACTGGTCCTCCCTCGTGCTCAGCGCCGATGGAAAGCTCTACGCCGCCAACCAAGGCGGCGACTGCTTCGTCTTCAAAGCCGCGCCGAATTATGAGCTGCTGGCCACCAATCCACTCGGTGAAAAAATCATCGCTTCCATCGCCGTGAGTGACGGCCATCTTTTCATCCGCGGCTACCAGCACCTCTGGTGCATCGGGAAGTGATCTCATCTGGAATCGCAGGAAAGTCTCCCATGAACGCGGAGGTGATCTACGAGCCGAATGCACTCCAAGCGGTGATCGGCTTGCTTTTTGAGGCCTGATGGATGGTCAAAGATTCGGCGTGAAAGATGACAGAGATCAGAGGTCTTATCTTTTACCAGCCCATTCATGGCGATGGCGAGTGGCCGAGAAAGCCTCAGACATTCATCTCTGCGGTTTTCTCCTTTGCCTTCGGCTGCTTCCGCTGCGCTCCAGAACTCGCGGTGTTTCACGGCTTGGGAGAAGATTTCATCTGTCAGTTGCAGCCCGACCCAGGTTTCACAGTTACACCCGGTTTCAGGCGCACTAACTGTCCAGAAGGAGGCACCGCGAGAGGATGGATAACCGCAGAGAAATCCTCAGAAATTCATCTCTGCGGTTTTCTCCTTTGCCTTCGGCTGCTTCCGCTGCGCTCCAGAACTCGCGGTGTTTGGCTGCTTGAGTGGACGGTTCGCGAACGCGAGGCGGTTCCGCCGAGGCTACCCAGCGGTGCTCGACCTAGATCGCTTGAGGTGAGTCTGTCGGGAACCTGATGGAACCACCGCGAGAGGCTGGGAAGACACCGAGATAGATTGTCAAATTTTTGCACCCTGACGTCATTTTCCTGATCGTGATCCCCTGGAGCGCGATGCTGCTCTGCGCGGTCACGAGCAGCCCGTCCGCGGAAAAGGTCATTTCCAGGCTCGCGTGGTCGTCGGAGGCCAGCAGGCCGCGCAGGTGGTCGATCCGCAGGGAGACAAAGATGCCGCCGTCCGGCGAGGGGGACACCTCCGGCTTGTAGGTGCGGTATTTCGCGACGGAGATCTCGTACTCCGCCAGCTTCTCCTTTTTGCCGTCCCAGCCGCCGAGGCTCTTCCCAAACGCCTCCACGTCCACCTCCGCCGCCGCGAGCACCGCGGCGGTTTGGAAAAAAATCAGCATCGAAAGACGGAATCGCATGCGCGGAGGCTATGCAGTCCAAAGCGCTTGATTTCAAACCCCTTTCCACGCGGAGGTGGCGACCCGCCGCAGCAGGATTGCTCCGTCCCCCTCCTGGATTGGACAGGTGATAAGCTCTCCGAACTGATCCAAGATCAGGCAAACATCCACCCCGCGCAGATGCTCTGTGAAGGCGCAGCGCAGGTCTCGTCGAGCG
>CALSBJ010000077.1:0-29788 GCA_943373155.1 Akkermansia muciniphila
CTTCAGCTTCTCGGGCGGAACTGGATCAGGGTCGAGTTCAATCGCGGTCAGGTAGAGGCTCAGTGCGGAGAGTTTGAGTGCGGAGTCACAGATGTCGAAGCCGACGAGTTGGTTTTCCAGGATGCCTCGAATGGCTTCTGTGCCGGGACGCTCTTTAGTGTGCTTCCACAACTCACGATAAAGACGACGAAACGCTAGCACCAAAAACACAGAGGCACCGCAAGCAGGGTCGAGCACTTTGGCAGCGTGAGCTTCCTTCAAATGATCAAATGCCTCGCCGACGAGCGTGGCGGCGATGTTGCGAGGTGTGTAGTGGACGCTGGTGTTTTGTGACCGCTCCTTGTTCCACTTCCAGGAGAGCTTTTCATAAACCTGGCTCAGCAGGCCCACGGGGATGTGGGCAAAGTCGAGATGCCCCCAGGTGAACTTGATCGCATCGAAGTTGAAACGGCCTTGATAGTCTTCACCACTCGCAGCCTCCTCACCTTTCAGAATGGCTTTGAGGTGATGAAACAACTTTGGACTCTTCGTCTGGAAGAACTCAACGCTGCCATCATCAGTCAGGGGCAGGAAATCCCCGTTGAAGGTCTTATCGAGCCAGCGGCAGGTGGCAGCCGTGTTCTCGGCATCATCAAAGCAATGCGCCAATGAGGTAGCTCGCGGGGCGATCTTCTTGATGTTCTCCTCTTTGATGATGCTGCGATCCCGCAAGAAGCGGAAAAACAGCACACGCCCCACGAGCGAGATGACGTCAGTTCGTTTAACCTTCAAATTGGCAATATTCGTCGCCGCTTTGTCCACCAGGGTGAAAATCTCCTTGAACAGGTAGTCCACCTCTCCGCCCGCGGGCAATTCCTCGAAGGTCCCCAGCGCCAGCCGTGAAAAGAAGGTGATGGCTTCGGTGGTGCCAGCCGTAAACTGTTTCCATTCCGCTGTTCTGTCCTTCAGACTGACCGGAATCACGTCCAGTTTGCCGGGGCGAATGATCGCCAGATAAGCCCGGTCACCACGACAGGCCAAAGCACGGCGAAGATCGCCGATCTGCTGCTGATATTCGTCAGGGGCTTCTGCCAGACGACCTTGGTCCACAAAGAAGAGCAGCGGGCGCTCCAGATTCTCCACCACACCATCGGGGCGGATCAGCCGGTCCGCCAGGGGGCCTTGTGGCTCAATCAGGTCCAGGTAGTCGATCTGCGCCGCAGTGGCCTTTTCTTTGAACCACTGCACACTCTTGCTCCCGATGCCATAAAGCGGCAATTCGGATTCAATATCTATGGAGCGCGAAGCTGGCATTGTTTCGTGATTGCTTATCGTAACGGAACGAGGACAGGCTTTGTCAACAATCGCTTCAGATTATCAAACAATTTTCCGGTGCAGCAGGCCATGATGAGCTTGCCACGGTCCTCTTTCTGGAAGCCGAGGCCGACTTTGGTCTTGGCGCTGGTCTGGTGCGGGCGGAGCTGCTTCTTGGGCTTGAGTGCCGGGGGCTTGCTGGGCTGGTATTTGGCCCAGTCAATCTGGGAGTTCTCCAGGGCGAGGAGGTCGATCTTATAGACGGGTGGCTGCTGCTTGAGCAGGGCGTCTTCGGCGTGCTCGCTCCAGTCATTCGTCGTGGTGACGATGATGCGCTGGGTGAAGGGCGTGCGGCCTGAGGCGGTGAAGAAGCTGTCGATGTCCCGCCGCATGATGCGGTGGTGCTCGTCGTAGCATTTGCACTGGATGGCGTGGTATTCCTCCGTGCCGCGTGTCTTGGCGACGAGGTCGATGCCGGTGTCCTTGGCCGTGATGCCGAACTCCGGCGTGCCGATGGCCTTGGCCCAATCCGCGAAGAGCCACACGTCGGAATAGAGGTCGGCGTAGCTGGCCTCGTAGCGGAAGTAGGTGTGGATGAGTTCCTCGAAGTAGCTGCCCTTTTCGCGCTCGGTCTGGGAGGAGGCGCGGTATTTGGCGAGGATCTTCTGGAGGGGGGAGGCGGGCATGAGGGGCTGGGTTTATCAGGCGGGCCGGGAACTGGCAAGCAGGAGCGAATAAAGTTCCGGTGCCGGAAGAACTTTGTTTCAGTCTGCGTGGCGCATGCGCTTGAGGGCTTCCTCCGACTCCCGAATCAGCAGCAGGCGGCAGGCCCGCCAGCAACGCTTGGCGTAGCCATGCGGGCAGGTGCCGTGGAGCTGGACGCCGGGCGGGAGTCGGGACGAGGAGACGAGGAGTGGTGAGACTGGGAGAAGAGGAGTGCGCAGCGATCAGGCCGCGCTGGCATTCTCCAGGGCGGCCCAGCGCTGCATCCAGCCCTCCGTGAGTTTTTCGACCATGCGCTCGACTTGCTCGATCTCGCGGACGTGAATGCGGAGGAGGGGGAGGCCGGTGGAGGCAAAGAGGGCATTGACGAACATGTCGCGCTCTTGGCGGTCTTTCCGCAGGTGACTGTCGTCATCCAGCTCGATGCCGAGCATGGGCATCCAGTCGTCATTGCGGCAGATGAGGAAGTCCACGTGCTTCTGGGAGACCTTGGCGAAGGCGGAGCGGTCGTGTTTCTGGTGCTGGAAGACATCGGCAAGCCGGGGCTTCACCTGGATGCGGCAGCGATGCTGGGAAACCTGCTCCAGGCAGGCATGAAAGCGGGCCTCGGTGGGCGTGAGCAGGGCCTTGGGGGTGTATTCATGCTCAAAGGCGATGCGAGTTTCAGCGGGAGGCGCGACGAGGTTCATGCGGCGAGGGAGTGAATTACGGTATTTATAATTCATTCTTTTTCCTCTGGGAAGCGGCCTTTTGTCGGTGGTTTTGGGGCGTTTTCAGGGCTTTTAGGGGTCTGGAAGGCCGTTTTCGGGGTCACAGAGGCCCTTATGTCACCCCGCAGAAGGGAGTCTGTTGGCCAACAGAAGGGTCGATGTCACCCAGCAGTGGGGTGTCTGTCGGCCAGCAGAAGGGCCGGTGTGAGCTAACAGAGGGGTGTCTGTGACGGAGCATCGTTGGGAGGGCAGGCACGAGGGGGGCCAAATTAGGCTTGATTCCATGGGGGCTGCGACAGGCCGGGCGGTTGGGAATCGCCTTTCCTTGGGCCGGACACGGAATGGAGAATCCGTGCGACGGTTTGTCGGCGGCAATGCAATGCCGCCCTCCGGGAGCCGACAGGTTGAAAACCTGTGCCACTTTCTCTCTGACTACTGACCACTGACTTCTGAAGCTCTGATTTGTGCTCTTTGCGATCCCCGCCTGCAACGCTGCTGCGTAGCACTGCGGGCAGGCTTTGCGGCGATTCCTGCTTTTAACCGCGAGCGGAGTCGCGGACTACGTCACCCGGATCACTGACTTCGAGGCGGCGGGCAAGCTGGAGGCGCTGGCCGCCGATTTCCATGCGCCAGCGCCAGCCTTCCCACTCCCCGTGGTCCACCACCGGTCGGGCGAGGGCATGGCTAGCCCGGCAGTTGAAGCGCGGCGGCACGAGCACATGCCAACAGCCCTTCCGCTGCTCCATCCTTCGAAGAAAGTTGGCCACCGTGATCAGCCCACCTGATCGGCGATTTCCTCCGCCGGGTAGGTCCAGATCTCGCTGAGTGTCGGGTGATAGTGTGGGATCGTCATGAATTGCCGTGCCGTGGCTCGGAAATGCATGGCGATGGTGACTTCGTGGATCAGCTCCGTCGCTTTCGGTCCTACCACGCAGGCACCGAGGATCTCACCGGTCTCGGCATGGCCCAGCATCTTCACGAAGCCATCCGTCTCCCCCATCACTAGGGACATGCCGTGATCGTTGAAAGGATAGCTCGCCTCCACAAACGGCGTCCCCGCCGCTCGCAGCTTTTCCGTCGTCGCCCCCACCACCGCCACCTGGGGATGGGAAAACACGCCAAAGAGCAACAAACGGTAATCCATCGCCTCATCCGCCGCCTCACCACGCAGAAGCCGCGCTGCATTTCTCGCGGCGATCTCGCCCTGCTGGATCGCCACATGCACCACATCGAGCGGACTGCACACATCACCTGCCGCGAAGATATGCGGCTGCGAGGTCTGCATGCGGTCATTGACGATGACTTTGCCTTTGGCGGTCGAAACAGCCGCCTTTTCGAGGTTGAGACCTTTCGTCGCCGGTTGACGGCCCATCGCCAAAAGCACCTCATCCACGAGAACGGTATGCGTTTGACCTTCCTGGATGAATTCGATGCGCTTTTGACCTTCCGAAGCCGAAATCGAGTTCAAATGCGTGCCGCAATGCACCTTGATTCCGCGTCGCTCATAAGCCGTGCGCACCACATCGCTGCATTCGCGGTCCAGGCCGGTCAAAAGCTGACTGTTGCGTTGGATCAGCGTCACTTCACAGCCCATCGCCTCCAGGTAATGCGCCATTTCGAGGGCGATGGCACCACCGCCGAGTACCGCCACCTTCTGAGGAAGCGTCTCCGCATCCAGCACCTCGTCACTCGTCCAAAAACCCGTCTCCACGAGTCCCGGCACCGGAGGCACAGAGACCTCCGAACCCGTCGCGATCATGAAACTCCTCGCCCGAACCGCAAAACCCGTGCTGCCATCCCGAGGCTGCACCTCCACCGTATGTGAATCCACAAAACTCGCCCGACCGCGATGCAGCACAAAGCGCCCATCTTCGAGCTGCCCCTGCCGATAGCCTGCAAAGTCCGCGATCAGCGTCCGCTTCCGATCCCGGATCTGCCGCACATCCACGCCCTGCGTGGTGGCCTTCAGCCCAAACTCCGCCGCATGCCGCACCACGAGCTGGCGGTTCGCCGATTCGATCAGCACCTTACTCGGCATGCAGCCACGCAGAATGCACAGGCCGCCGAGTTCCGCCGCACCGTCGATCACCGCCACCTTCAGCCCCTCGCCATGCGCCGTCCGAGCCGCCGCATAGCCGCCGCTGCCGCCACCGATCACCACGAGGTCAAAATCAAAATGTTCCATGCCACGAGGCTGCCGCTGTAGGCACTGAATTCAATCAGCTCTTTGCCTATTCAACGGATCTTTGCATCGGGCAGACCGCTCTTGATCCCTTCATCGAGGGGCATCTTGTCCGTTTGGGCATCGAGACCGGTGGTGAGCATGAGTTTGGCGAGTTCGGCCTTCAGCTCGGTGATGGTAGAGGCGAGCGTTGGGTCGTTGATGAGGTTCTTGGTCTCGCCCGGATCGGCCTGGAGGTCGTACAGCTCGGAGAGATGCTTGTCGGCGCTGCCATCGCCATGCGGGTAATGAATGTACTTCCAGCGATCGGTGCGAAGGGCTCGGACGTTCGGCGTGTAGGGGAACTGCTTCTCGTAGTTGTAGTGGTAGAACCAGCTCGTGCGCCAAGCGGGATCGCCGCTATGCACCAGCTTCGCCCATGATTTGCCGTGCGATTTCGGCAAAGCGGGGGCCGCGCACAGTTCCAACAAGCTCGGAGCCATATCGACGGTAAGCGCCTGCTGCTCGATGACTTTGCCAGCGCCGAGAGCCGGATAGCGAACGACGAGCGGGATGCGTAGGCTCGGCTCGTGGGCGGTGCGTTTGTCCACCATGCCGTGCTCGCCTTCGAGCAGACCATTGTCGCCCATGAAGACGATGATGGTGTTATCGAGCTGCTTCGTCTCCTCCAGCCAGGCACGCACGCGAGCCACGCTGTCATCCACGCTCAAAACGGTGCCCCAATAGCCGTGGACCATGTTTTCAAAGTCCTTCACGGCTTCCGGGCGGTCATCCGGGAATTTCTTTCGCCACTCAAACAGCGGACCGTAAATCCCATGCCAGGTATGGAGGCGTTGTTTGAGCCACGCGGGCTTGTCATCAAGCTGAAAAGCCGTGGCGGGATAGGGCACGCGCACATCATCAAAGCTGTGCGCATACTTCTCCTCCGGCGTGTAGAAGCTGTGCGGGGCTTTTTGGCCGATGAAGGCACACCAAGGCTTTTCAACGCTCTGCTTCTTCAACCAGTCCAGCGCCAGATCCGTGACGACAGTGGTGTAGTAGCCTTTGATGACCTTCCGTTCCTTGCCGTTGAGGTTCCACTCCGTGTCGAAGTAGCTCCCCTGCCCTTTGTGAGTGATGAACATGTCAAAACCGGGTCTCGGGTCATCGTTGTTCTCACCCATGTGATACTTGCCAAAGTAGGCGGTGGCATAACCAGCCTCGTGGAGCAGTCCCGGAAAGCTCGGCATCGCGCCGGGATACTCGGTGAAGTTGTTCGTCACCCCATGCGTGTGAGCGTAGAGACCACTCAAGATGCTCGCCCGGCTCGGCGAGCACAACGAGGTGGTGCAGAAGGTGTTCGCGAAGCGCACGCCCTCGCTCGCCAGCCGGTCGATGTTTGGCGTTTTGACATGCTTCGAGCCGTAGCAGCCCAGCGCATCAGGCCGAAGGTCATCGCAGAGGATGAAAAGCACATTCGGCTTGGCGGCGGCGTGCAGGGTGAGAGCGGTGAGGAGGAAAAGGAGCGTGCGCATGGAGATATGAAGTGTTCTATCGTCACGATGGCAAATCCTCAACAAAGACTTCAAAATCCGTTCGCCCCGTGGTGACGACCAAATCGTTTAGCCGTGCCTGGATGCATTCACTGCCGCTGTGATCTGAGCTTGGCTGCCTTGGAACGCTTGGCGATCTCCAAAATAACCTTCGGGGTATAGTCCGAAGTGAACGAGGTCGAGAATTGCTCCAACAGCCTCTGCTGTTCGGCGGATGTCGGAGGCGGTTGCTCCGCCAATTGGCCCGTCGCCTGGTTGAGTTTGTATTTTCTCGTCGCCATGTCGGCCATGAAATGCGGCTTTCTTACCGGAATCAACGGCCATTTTGAGGCTCACTTGGCGTGCTTCGCGATGAAATCAATGATCGGCGTCGAGTCATCCAAACCATGCGGATGATGCCCGACGCCCGGCTTGCGGATCATCGTGATGCTGCCGCCGAGCGCCTTGTAGCGGGATTCGATGAGGCCGGTGTTTTCATCCCAGGGCACCACGTCATCTGCATCGCCAAAGACATGCAGCAACGGCACGCCGGCCTTTGCCAGCGGGGCGAGGCTATCGACGGGATTGCCCTTGTAGGCGAGTGCCTCGGCCTCGTCTTTGAAGTTCCAAAGCTTCAGCACGAAGCCCCAGTTCTTCGGGTCGCCCTTTCCTTTGCCTTTGCCACCGGGCCAGCTCTTGAAGTCACACACCGGCGCATCGCCGTAGATGCATGAAACCTTGTCGGGGTTCGCCGTGGCCCAGTTGTAGCAGTACAAACCACCGCGGCTGAGACCGACGAGCGCCGGTTTCTGGCTCAAGGCATAGCTGGAGGTCAGTTCGGCATGGCATTGGTTCCAAAGCTTCACCGCCTCGGGGCTGCCGAGCATGTCGTTGATCTTCATATAAACGATGTGGAAGCCCTTGCCGAGCAGCGCGATGTCTGGAGCCGGCTTGTGGCCGAAGAACTCGCCATGCCACACCCACGGGCGACCTGCGGCGACTGTTTTTGGTGCGACGATGGTCACTGACTTGCCTGCGATGGTCAGCTCGTGCTTCGCGTAGCCGTTCCACTCGCCTTTTTGATTCGGGAAGACGATCTCTTTTGAGGTCGCGAGCTTGCGAGCCTCCTCGTCAAGCTCGTCCGCCTTCTTCAAAGCCTCCTCAATCGGCAGGCCAGCCGCATTGCCCGGACGCTTGTGGCCCACATGGCTCAGCCAGGCGGGACGCAGGATGGCGTGCTTCTTTTTGATCACGGCGAGAATGGCCGCGCCATTCGGATGGTCCGGCGTGCCATCCTCCTTCACCTTGAGGCCCCAGGCATCGAGAACGGCACGCGCCATGAGCAGATGACCTTCTGGACCAGGATGCACGCCGTCCCTGGAAAAGGTGAACTGCGGGTCCGTCCTCCGCTTCTCGGCGATGGCGGCATTCATCGGGCCGTGGATGTCGTAAACCGTCCACTTCTCCCGATCTCGCATGTCGAGCAGCCAGTTCGCGTAGAAGTCGAGAACCTCGTTGTAACCTTGGTAAGGATGTGCGCCATCCACCTTGTCCGCCGGAACCACTTTCTGGGCAATCGGCACCGGATCAAACACCGGCGGCGTCAGGTGAATGATGCGGGCACCTGCGGCGACGACCTTCTCGTGCAGCTTCTTCATGCCGTTTTGGAAGGCTTTGGTGCGTTCCGCGCCGAGCGGCAGGTAAATGCCATCATTCATGCCGTAGCAGGCGAAAACGAGTTCGGGCTTCACTTTGTCGAGAGCTCGGTCGAGACGCTCATGAAGGTCAGGACGCGGGAACTTGCCTCCCGCATGGCCTTCCTCGCTCAAACCGCTCACCGTCTCACTGCTGAGGCCGTGCGGGATGATCCAGATCGGCGAATCGGGATGCTGCGCCTTCAAGGCCGCATCAATGATCTCGATGTAGCCCCCCCCTTGCGTGATCGAATCGCCGAGGAAGAGGACGCGTTTTTCTTTGGGCAATTCTCCGGCAGACAAACCGGTGGCGAAAAGGAGGGAGAGGAAAAGAGAGCGCATGAGGGGAACAAACTACGATGGAAAACCTCCGTTTGTTCATGAGGCCCAGAGGTTGTGAGAAGGATTCACGCAAGACGTCTTCCAATAGCTCGTTCACGGCGGGCCATGATGCGTCACCTTGCTTTTTTCTTTCTCCTCACCTGCTGCGCCGCGGCTGAATCACGGCCGGATGTGCTCTTCATCGCCGTCGATGATTTGAACGACTGGACGAGTTACCTCGGCGGACATCCACAGGCCAAAACGCCGAACATTGACCGCCTCGTGGCACGCGGCACGGCCTTCACGAATTCACATTGCGCCGCTCCAGCCTGCAATCCCTCACGAGCCGCCTTGATGAGCGGCCTGCGCCCCTGGCAGACGGGCATTTACACCAATGGCGATCCAGCGGGTGGTGTGCTCAAGGATGTGATGACCATCAACTGCCACTTCCTGGCCAATGGCTACAACACCCGTGGAGCAGGCAAAATTTACCATGGCTACGGCAGCGAGGGCCGTGAGGATGGCTGGACGGAGTGGGCGGGCCTTTTCCCCAGCATCAACGACCACGAAGCCAATCTGAATGGCCTCGACCGCGGCCACTTCGACTGGGGCGCAGTGAAAGCGACTACCGCTGACATGGGCGACACCAAAGCCACCGAATGGGCCATCAACCATCTCAAGACGGCCCCCTCAGATAAGCCTCTGTTCCTTGCCCTCGGCTATGTGAAGCCCCACCTGCCTTGGTATGTGCCCCAGATGTATTACGACCGCTTCCCGCTGGCCGAGATCCAGCTCCCCGTGACCAAGGAGGGCGATCTGGACGACGTGCCGACCGCTGGCAAAAAAATGGCCGGTCCCGAAGGCGATCACGCGGCCGTTTTGAAGGGAGACCAATGGAAAAAAGGCGTTCAGGCCTATCTGGCGACGATTTCCTATCTCGACGATCAGGTCGGTCGATTGCTCGACGGACTCGACGCCAGTCCTCGCAAAGATAAAACCATCATCGTCTGGTGGACCGACCATGGTTGGCATCTCGGCGAAAAGGAGCACTGGCGTAAATTTGCCCTCTGGGAGAAAGCCACCCGCACTTCCATGGCCATCGTGGCACCGGGCATCAGCAAACCGGGCAGCCTCTGCTCAGCGCCAGTCGATTACACGAACATCTACTCCACCCTTTGCGATCTGACCGGCCTGCCGGCACCTGAGCATGTGAAAGGCGCATCCTTGATGCCGCTGCTGAAGGATCCCATGGCAAAATGGGATGACGTGGCCATTTGCACCCATGGCAAGGGCAACCACGCTGTGCGTGATGCCCAGTGGCGCTACATCCGCTATGCAGATGGCAGCGAGGAACTCTACGATCACTCCAAGGACCCGAATGAATGGACCAACCTCGCTGGCGAAGCAGGTTTGAGCGAGGTGAAGACCCGCCTAGCAACCGCCCTTCCGAAAGAGGAGATCAAACCCACCTCGGGTGAGAAAAGTGGCAAGGGTTCCAAGGAAAAACCGAAGAAGAAGAACAAAGGGAAAAAGTGATCGCTCATCACCACGTCGCGCCCAGAATTCGAGTGACGACTTTGGTCTCTAGGCTAGGCGTGGCAGTCACCAAGATGCGGCGTTCCAATTTGCGCACGCCATCGATTTCATAGTAGCGTTCACTGATGACCTTTCCGGAATCTGCATTGGTCAGATAGCGTTCCGAAGGCTGGTAGGCACACTGGCAGAGACTGAAGGCAGTGAAGGCAAGGATGAGAGCTTTGTTAGTCATGGCTGGGGTGGGTTGGATTTGGGTTGGGCTGACTTTGACCCCCGCCATGCATCGCTCGTTCGCTTTTATGGCCTCCATAAAAGCATTCGCAGAAGCCCCGAGGATGGGTAGCATCCGCCGCCCGATGTCAGCCCCCGCATTTCTCCGAGAATTCGTCCGCAACTGGAAAACAGTGGGGGCCGTCGCGCCTTCGAGTCCCGCTTTAGCAGAGATGATGATGGAGGCATCACGCTGTGCGGAAGCCAGCCACATCCTCGAACTCGGCCCCGGCACGGGTGCCTTCACGCAGGCGATTGCTCGTGTGATGCCGGATGGCGCCAAGTATGTCGGCCTCGAACTCAATGAGGCCTTCGTTCATCGCCTGCATGAGGAGTTTCCCGGTATGCGCTTCGAGTGTTGCTGTGCGCAGAAATTTGACCTCACACAGCCAGATTTCAGCGAAGGCTTTGATGTGATCATCAGCGGCCTGCCATGGACCGCCTTTCCTGAATCGCTACAAAAAGCCATCCTAGGCAATGTACTTCCGCATCTGGCCCCCGGCGGCTGTTTTGTGACCTTCGCCTACTTTGGCTTTCATCTTCTGCCAGCCGGCCAGCACTTCCGCGAACTCCTCGGCTCCCTGCTGCCTAATGTCACCACCACCGAAGTCGTTTGGGCGAATCTGCCGCCTGCCTTTGTGTATGTGGCACGCCGCGAAGCATGACCGAGAGGTGATCGTTGACGCTGCGGCACCGCCGTCCATGCTGATCACCGCATGAGCGAATCCAACATCCAGCTTCCGCCCGTCGTGGGCATCATCATGGGCTCCAGTTCCGACTGGCCCACCATGCAAAACGCCGCGCAGGTGCTCGCCGATTTCGGCATCCCTTTCGAAAAGAAGGTCGTCAGCGCTCACCGCACACCTGGATTGCTTTACGACTATGCCACGACCGCTTCCCAACGCGGCCTGAAGTGCATCATCGCCGGGGCTGGTGGTGCCGCCCACCTTCCCGGCATGACGGCGAGCATGACGACGATTCCCGTTCTCGGCGTGCCGGTGCAAAGCCGAGCACTCAGCGGCATGGATAGCCTTTACTCGATCGTGCAAATGCCTGGTGGCATTCCTGTGGCCACGTTTGCCATCGGCAATGCTGGCGCTCTCAATGCCGGTCTTTTTGCTGTCTCGATGCTCGCCAATGAGGACCGTGCGCTCGCCAAGAAGCTGCAAGCCTTCCGCGAGCGCCAAACGCAGAAAGTGCTCGAAAGCCAGAGCGAGCTCGAAAAGACTGTCTGAGCCTCATTTGGCCTCGACAGGCCTCTGGAAGGTCGAAGCCGGAATGCCGGCTCCGTTCACTAGCGTTGCCGAGGTCGCATCCTTCCAGGCGTAACGCACTTTCGTGGCCGCGGCCGTGCCTTCACCAGTCAAAACAATCGTCTCACCTTCGAGGCGAGCCTCGGCCGTTTTGAAAACATCGTCCGCACCGGCCACTTCGAACTCGTTCAGCGCTGCATTGGCCTTCAAACCGGCCGCGTGATCGAAATGAACGATCAGCGATGCCCCCTCACGCGTGACCTTTTTCACCAGCGGCCCGCTGGTGGCGGCCACGGGTTTGTCGTACACCTTGCCCAGGGCCCAAAGCGCGAGACGACGACCCACGTCCTGTTTGTTCTTCGGATGGATGTCCTTCAACTCCCCCACATCGAGCGTGATAGCCATGCCGCTGTTTGGGATGGTCTCCAAGGCCTGACGCATCTCATCACGAACGAGTGGCCAGCCAGTGCCGGGGCGGGTGAAGTTCGGCAGTTGCACCCAGGCGAAGGGGAATTCATCGCCCCAGCGCTGCCGCCATTCCTTGGCCAGCAGGGTGAGCTGCTCTTGATAGTAGGGAGCCTTATCATCGGCGCTGTTTGCCTCTCCCTGATACCAGATGGCTCCACGCAGGGTGTAAGGGATCAGCGGAGCGATCTTGCCATTGAAGAGTCCACCCACGTTGCCTTTGCGTTTGTAGGTTTCGATGGGATCACGCGGCTTTTTCGGTAGCGGCTGCTTCGCGGCTTTGGCTACCTTTACCGCCTCTTTCCACTTCTCCACCTGCGCTTCGTAGGCAGCCTTCACCTTGCCTTCGTCAAACTTTGCACTAGCCGCCGCCATCGCTTCAAAGAAGCCCTTCAGCTCCGGTTGCGCCCGCTGCGCGGCGGCGTCGATCCAGCTTTCAATCGGTGTGCCGCCCACGGCGGAGACGATCAGGCCCAGCGGCACCTTGAGCTCCTCATGCAGCGAGCGGCCAAAGAAATACGCCGTGGCCGAAAAGCGCTCCACCGTCTCCGGGGAGCACACGATCCAGCTCCCTTTTCCCATGCTCTGCGCCGTTTCCGCCGCCGCGCTGCCTTCGGTAAAGACGCGGATTTGCGGCAGCTTCGCGGCGGCTTTGCTCGCTTCGAGATCCTTCGCACCCTTCACCTGCATCGCCATGTTCGATTGCCCCGAGCCGAGCCACACCTCGCCCACGAGCACGTCCTGAATGGTGAGTGTATTGATTTTGAGCACCTGCGGCTCCGGCGAGGCCTTCAGCGGATCGAGCTTCACGCTCCACGCACCGTCCTGACCTGCCGTGACAGACTTCTCCTGGGCTCCGAAGCCCACGGTGACCTTTTCACCGGCCGCCGCCGTGCCCCAGACCGCCACGGGCTTGCCCGCCTGGAGCACCATGTGATCCGAAAAGAGCGCCGGCACCTTCACGGCAGCCAGCAGCGGCAGGGGCAGTGGCAGCATCAATACGGCAGTGAGCAGGGTAAAGCGTGACTTCATGAGGCCGCTCGAAACGCCCACCCCTCCTCACACCTTCCAAAAAAGAACCGGGGCGGATCACTCGATCCGCCCCGGTATTCATTCGGTAGTACCAACAGCCAAGAAGGACCACACTGAAAAAGCTACGACATGTCAGCCCTGCGGCTGTTCTTATTGTCTGATCGCATTTTCGCACAGCTTTGAGAGCATGTGTCAGACCGATGTAAGAGCTTCGCAAGGCTCTTGTAAGATCACCGAAAAGCCCCCCTGGATGCGCCTCGATTCTGCGAACCGAGCAGCAAGCCCCCTCTAACTCTCGGGAATCGGACTGCAACTTTGGCGCTGCTTGACGGTTGGAGCCGCGAACTTCCTCCTCACGACCATGAAGGCCTTTACCCTCTCGATTTCCTTGATCGCCCTCACGCGTCTGCCTGCCGCTGACACGGCTGAAAGTGCCCACGCGGGCATCCCGCCGGACCAACTCGCCTTCTTCGAGAAAAACATCCGCCCTGTGCTCGTCGAGCATTGCTACAAATGCCACAGCAGCGACTCCGAGAAGGTCAAAGGCGGCCTCACCCTCGACACCAAGCAAGCCACGCTGCTCGGCGGCGAAAGCGGGCATCCCGGCGTCACACCCGGCAACCTCAGCGAGAGCACCGTGTATCAGGCGATGACCTGGAAAAACGACGACATGGAGATGCCTCCGAAGCAAAAGCTGCCAGACGAGGTCATCGCCAATTTCAAAAAGTGGATCGAGATGGGCGCTCCCGATCCCCGCGAGCAAAAAGTGGCCAACGCCACCGGCGGCAAGCGGGTGATCGACATGGACGCCGGTCGCCAGCACTGGGCCTTCCAGAAACCGGTGAAGCAAACGCCTCCCACCGTCAAAACCGAAGGCTGGGCCAAGACGGACATCGACCGCTTCATCCTCGCCGACATCGAAAAAGCCGGCCTGCATCCCGTGCGTGATGCGGACCGCCCCACGCTCATCCGCCGCATTGCCTTTGATCTCACCGGCCTGCCTCCCACGCCGGATGAGGTGAAGACCTTCCTCGCCGACACTTCACCCGATGCCGTGAAACGCGTCATCGACATGTACCTCGACTCCTCCCACTACGGCGAGAAGTGGGCGCGTCACTGGCTCGATGTCGCCCGCTACGGCGAGAGCAGCGGCAAAGAGGTCAATGTGCTCTACCCGCATGCGTGGCGCTACCGCGACTATGTGATCGAGAGCTTCCGAAAGGACAAACCCTATGACCAATTCCTCAAAGAGCAGATCGCGGGTGATTTGATGAAGTTCTCCACCAAGCACGAACAGGCCGAAAAGATCATCGCCACCGGCTTCCTCGCCATCGGTTCCAAAGGCCACAACCAGCGGGACAAACGCCAGTTCCAGATGGACCTCGTCGATGAGCAGATCGACGCCATGTCCCAGGCCATGCTCGGCGTCACCCTCGCCTGCGCCCGCTGCCACGATCACAAGTTTGATCCCTTCACCCAGCGTGACTACTACGCCCTCGCCGGCATCTTCACGAGCAGCGAGACGCTCTTCGGCACCTATAGCCAGCTTCAAAACGCCAATCCCGGCACCCTCATCGAGCTCGACCGCGAATCCGACCAGGTCTCAGCGCTGGCCAAGATCTCGCCTTCCGAAGTCGCCACGCTCAAGAAGCGCTACGACGAAGCCATCACCACCGCCAACACGCTTCGCGAGCAGGTGCGCACCCAAAGCGCCCAGCAGCGTGAATCCAACAACGCTCAAAACTTCCTCCGCGTGCGCAGTTCCTTCGACCGAGCGGACGGCATGAAGGCCGACGTGGATCTCTTTTACGAAGACGGCACGCCCAAGACCCTCGCCATGGGCGTGCTCGACCGTCCCGCCCCGGCCAACAGCCCCATCCTCGTCCGCGGAGACATCAAGCAAGCTGGTGAAATGGTCCCACGCGGCCTCGTCGAAGTGCTTTGCGCCAAAGGCGAGCCGCTCAACATCTCGCAAGGCAGTGGCCGGCTCGATCTCGCCTTCTGGATTGCCTCCAAGGACAATCCCCTCACCGCCCGCGTCATGGCGAATCGCGTCTGGCTCAAACTCATGGGCGCAGGCCTCGTCACCACGCCAGACAACTTCGGCACCATGGGCCAGAAGCCCTCGCATCCCGAGCTGCTCGATCATCTCGCCGTCCGCTTCATGGAAAGCGGTTGGTCCGTGAAAAAACTCATCCGCGAGATCATGCTCAGCCGCGTTTACCAGATGAGCAGCATGCACGATGCCGCCAACTACGCCGTCGATCCCGACAACAAACACCGCTGGCGCATGAACCAACGCCGCCTCGATGCCGAGGAAATCCGCGATGCCATGCTAAGCATCGCCGGCGTGATCAATTACTACCCCGTCGATGGCTCGCCCGTCGCCCGGGCTGGCGAAGGCCGTGAAGGCATCATCAATCTCCTCCGTGAGGTGAACTCCAAGCCTCAGCTCTACCGCAGCGTCTATCTGCCTCTCATCCGCGATCAGATCCCCGAGTTCCTCGGCGTCTTCGACTTCCCCGATGCCAGCCTCGTCAATGGCGACCGCGAAACCACCAACGTCCCCTCCCAAAGCCTCTTCCTCATGAACAACGTCCAGGCCCAAGGACTCGCCGATGCCTTCGCCCAGCGCATCGGCAAGATGGATGGCACCCCTGAACAGCGCCTCTCCCAAGCCTACCTGCTCACCTTTGGCCGCGAACCCACTCAAAAAGAACGCGATGCCCTCTTCGCCTTCTGGACCCAATTCCCCAAGGAAGCCGCCAAAAACAAAACCATCCCCAAAGACAGCCTCAAAGGCCTCACCCTCGCCTCCTTCTGCCAGGCCCTCTTCGCCAGCGCCGAATTCCGCTACCTGAACTGACCCGTCTCACGCCCCTTTACTTTCAGACCCAGAAGCTGACAGAAAAATGGGGGCAGCAAATGCCGAGCAGCTCATTTTTCTGCTCCCATTTGCTGTCAGTTGGTTTGGAATCTTGCCCCCCACCATGATCGTCGCCACGAGCGACCATTCACCAAAAATGAGATCATCCGGTTGGAAGACGCAGAGTTGCAATCCGGTTAGCCTGCTTCAAAAGTCACCGAAATGCACCAAGAACCAAAAACGCTTTGGGACGTCTCGGCCCAGCTTGCCTTTAATGAAGCCTTGCAGGATGCCGACGACCCTCTCTATGTAGATACCAGCCCGGCACGAGAGCTTGGCTACAGTGCTTTGTATCGCGATTTGGGCGTCGATCTGGCCAATCGGAAAATCGCTCAGAACCATGCGAGCAAGTATGTGCTCTTTTGCGGTCACCGAGGAACGGGAAAAAGCACCGAGCTTCGGCGCATCCGGCAGCAGCTCAACCAGCCCGGTCTGTTCAAAGTGATACTTGTCGATGCTGGGCAGGATGTCGGCCTCGATCTAAACAATCTGGAGTACCCGGACGTATGTCTGGCCCTTGCCCGAGCTCTCTGTGAGGAACTCAAGGAGGCTGACGGCATCGTCATCGACCAAGTTTTTGTCACTCCGCTGGAACAATGGTTTACAGAACGCGTGCTAGCCACAGAGGCATTCGACGGATGGGCAGCAGAGGTCAAGGCTGGCGCAGATGGCAAGTGGGGCATCCCGTTCCTTAGCGAGTTCTTCGTTAAACTGTCCACAACCTTCAAGACCGGCACCACACGCAAGGAGGAGGCCCGCACCATCCTCAAGTCCTCCTTTGGGGAATTCGCCGCAGCATTCAATAAACTCATCGCTCATGTGGAGGAGCGCATGGTGACGGGCTGGAAGGCCAGCAGGCTGCTTTTCATCGTGGATGGCACGGACCGCCTCACGGGCGAGGACAGCAACCGCTTCTTTATAGAGGATGTTCACCAGCTCCGGCAGTTGCGCAGCCTGTTCATCTACTGCGCACCGATCCACCTTGTTCATGCCTCCAGCGCTGTGCGGAATGCCTACGACCATATTTGCAAGGTGCCGGCCTTGAAGCTGGCGGACAAGTTTGATCCCCGCTTTCCTGAAAAGCGCTTGGAGCATCAGGCAGCGCTCGATGTGATGCGCAGTTTGATCCTCAAACGCGCCCCGGCCCGCTTCTTCCAGCCGAATCCTGAAGCGAGCGGAGACTGGTCCACCGTTGATTATTTCATCCGCGTGTCCGGCGGGCATCTACGAGATTTGATCCGGCTGCTAGGCTACGCGTTTCAAACCACCACCACCGAGTTGTTCGATCTTTCGAGTGCCCACGCTGCAGAAAAGAAGCTCGCAACAGATTACCGCCACATACTCAAGTCTGCCGACTATGAGCGCCTAGCCCAGATCGACACAACGGCAGCAGATTCCAACGCCACAGACCAAGAGACACGTGATTTGCTCTACAATCTGGCGCTGCTGGAGTACAACAGCTTTTGGTGGCAGTCGCATCCGGCGGTGCGCACGCTGCCCTCGTATCAGGATGCCCTGAAAAAGCTTCCGGCCCAATGAAGCCCGAACTGACGCCTGCTCTGCCAAACACGCGTCGCTGGGAGCTGCACCCGGCGCACACCTCTGACCTGCTGGGGCTTCAGCGAGCACTAGAGGCCGCCCAAGGAAAAGGGTTTCGCCTGCTCTTTGCAGAGTGGAACCAAATCTCGGAACGTGAAGGCTTGATTCGACATCTGGCGGAAAATCACCCTGGTAGCACGCTACTCACGCTCACACGGGACTGGCCGTCCGACTACTCGGCATTGTTGGAGCAGCTTGAGAGCCTTGGAAGACACCATTCACTGGTCCAGGTGGTGGGTTTTGAAAACTGGCGTAGTTCGCGCCCGGAGGCATTCAAGCGGCTCAACCATCGACGTGAAGAAATCGCCGCCCGCTGCCCTGTTAGCCTGCTATGGTGGCTGATCCCGGATGACTTGCAGGCCATCGCGCTCCAGGCACCGGACTTCTGGGCCTGGCGCACGGCGGTTCTCGATTTTACTCACGCCGCCGAATTGCCCCCCATCGCCAAAAAGTGGCTCGACCTGTTCCAAGGCCCAACGCAGATGCAGCGGGAGGTACGGCTCTCTGAGATCGAAAGCTATCTCTCCACGGAAAAAGTCCTTTCAGCCCGTGCTGCGGGTGAGTTGCACCGCGAGGCAGGAGACATTTTGGAGTCCTTGGGACGCTGGGAGGATGCCACGCAGCATCTCCTAGCCGCCGAGCAGCACTCCCGCGCGGCGAACGATCTTCATTCCGCCGTGCACGCACTACGCCTTTTGGCGGACATAGATATGAAGCGCGGTCAGGTGGATGCAGCCCTGGAACGCCTTGAAATGCAAGTGCTGCCCATCTTCACAAAGCTCAGGGATGATCGTTCGCGTGCCATCACGCTGGGGCAAATCGCACGGATTCGCGCCGACAAGGGCGAGGTGGATGCGGCGCTGGCCCTGCACCAGGAGAGGCTGGACGTTTACGAGGGCTTGGGCGACAACCGCGAGCGAGCGGTGACCTTGGGCGACGTCGCGCGGATTCGCGCCGCCAAGGGCGAGGTGGATGCGGCGCTGGCCTTGCACCAGGAGATGCTGGGCATCTTCGAGGGCTTAGGCGACAAGCACTCGCGAGCGGTGGCATTGGGCGACGTCGCGCGGATTCGCGCCGCCAAGGGCGAGGTGGATGCGGCGCTGGCCTTGCACCAGGAAGAGATGGCGGTCTATGAGGGGTTGGGCGACAAGCGCTCGCGAGCAGTGACCTTGGGCGACATCGCGCGGATTCGCTCCGCCAAGGGCGAGGTAGACGCCGCGCTGGCCTTGCACCAGGAGAGGCTGGGCATCTTCGAGGGCTTGGGCGACAAAGATGGCGAGGCGAATGCCCTCTGGTCGATCGCGAAGATCGAACTCGAAAAGCAGGCATGGTCGGCCGCTTTCGAGCACCTGGCGGCATCCTATGCCATCAACCTCCAACTCGGCCGTCTGGACGGCATCTGCATCGTGGGTTTGGACCTCGGCCGGTTTCTCTGCGCCGCCGGGAAACGTGAGGAAGGACTGACGGTGCTGCAGCGCTCCCTCGCGGGCTTTCAGAAGCTCGGCTGGGCGCGGGAGATTGCGCAGACGGAGGAGATTCTGAAAGAGTGGGAACGCGAATGAAGGCAGGAATAATAACGAATGGCCGCGAATGCTGATGCTGCGACGAAGATGACCAAAATCTCACCACGGAGAACACAGAGGATTAGAATTCAAACTCTGTGCTCCTCTGTGAACTCTGTGGTGAAACCGAATCCAATCATCCCGCCCGGTTCACCGCGCTCAGCACGGCTTTGATGGAGGCGAGTTCGATGTTCGTGTCCACGCCAGCGCCCCAAACGAGTTTGCCGGTGGCGGTTTTGATCTGGATGAAGGCGAGGGCGGCGGCTTCGGTGCCGGAGCTGAGGCTCTGTTCGCGGTAGGTGGTGACTTCGAAAGCGGGAGCGCCGGCATCGGTGATCAAGGCATCGGCGAAGGCGGCGATGGGGCCGTTGCCTTTGCCGGTGACGCCGCGTTCCTTGCCGTTCACGACGAGGCTGCAACGGCAGGTGAAAACGCCGTCCACGCCATCGGCATGGAAGTGGTAGAGCTGGTAGGGCGTCTCGCGGAGGATGTATTCCTTCCAGAACATGTCCTTCAATTCGGCGCCGCTGACCTCGCGGCCGAGCTTATCGACAATGTCGTTGGCGATGGGGCCGAACTCGCGCTGCATATCCTTCGGCAGTTCGATGCCGAATTCGCTTTCGAGAAGATACGCGACGCCGCCTTTGCCGCTCTGCGAGTTCACGCGGATAACTTCGCGGTATTCGCGGCCGATGTCGTTCGGATCGATGGTGAGGTAGGGCACGTCCCAGATGGTTTTGTGCTGCTCGTAGCCGCTGAGGCCCTTTTTAATGGCGTCCTGATGACTGCCGCTGAAGGCGGTGAAGACGAGTTCGCCGCTGTAAGGATGGCGCGGAGCCACGGTCATGCCGGTGGTGCGCTCATACATGTGGATGAGGCTGCTCATGTCACTGAAGTCGAGCTGCGGATCGATGCCGTGCATGTACAAATTCATAGCGACCTGGACGATGTCGAGGTTACCGGTGCGCTCGCCATTGCCAAACAGCGTGCCTTCGACGCGATCCGCGCCCGCGAGCAATCCAAGTTCCGTGGCGGCGGTGCCGGTACCGCGGTCGTTGTGCGTGTGCAGGCTGATGATGACGCTTTCGCGGTTTTTGAGGTTCGTGCAGATCCACTCGATCTGGTCGGCATACACGTTCGGCATGCAGACCTCGACGGTGTCCGGCAGGTTGAGGATCATCTTGTGCTGCGGCGTGGGTTGCCACACGTCCATGACGGCCTCGCTGATCTCCTTGGCAAATTCCACCTCCGTGGCGCTAAAGCTCTCCGGCGAGTATTGCAGCGTCACCTGCGTGCCGCCGGCGGTGAGGCGATGCAGGCGGTCCTTGATCATCTGCGCTCCTTTGACGGCCACGGCGATGATTTCCTCCTTCGACTTGCCAAACACATACTTCCGCTGCGCGGGCGAGGTGGAGTTGTACATGTGGATGACGACCTTTTTGGCCCCGATGAGGCTTTCGACGGTTTTTTCGATCAAATCCTCCCGCGCCTGCACCAGGCACTGGATGGTGACATCATCGGGGATGCGCTTTTCCTCGATGAGACGGCGGTTGAAGGCGAATTCGGTATTCGAGGCGGAGGGAAAGCCGACTTCGATCTCCTTGAAGCCGCATTTCACCAGCGCATCAAACATGTCGAGCTTCTGGGAGACATTCATCGGCACGGCGAGGGCCTGATTGCCGTCACGGAGATCGACGGAGCACCAGATGGGCGCTTGGGAGATGGTTTGAGAGGGCCAGCGGCGGTTCGGCAAGGAGATGGGATCGAAGCGCTGGTATTTGGAGGACGGACTTTTCAACATGACGAAAGGGAGGAAACAGAGGTGGTAGGACCAAAAAAGGTGCCTGGGATCAAAAGACTGCCGTGACGTGACGGCAAGGGGGGCATGACGAGGAAAAGCGGGCCGCCTACCCTTGCGTAAGTCGCAGGGAAAGGAGAAGCAGAGCCGTGGCAGGCGAGGTCATGGTGGCGCGGATGGTAGGAGGATGCGCGGAAAGGTCAAGGCTGCTGTGCCTGTTGTGCTATCCGGGCAGTCACTTGAAGGTCCGCCCTGCCCGCCTGTGACTCGCCTATGATCCGCCCCGCCCAACAAGATGAAGCCCTGCTCGCCGACCTCTCCGCTGCCGATGGTGGGCCGGAGGTGCTACACGTCTGGTGGCTGGGACAGAGCGGCTTTTTGGTGCAGTGGAACGGCCAGCGAATGCTCTTCGATCCCTACCTCTCCGATTCGCTGACGAAGAAGTATGCCACCACGGACAAACCTCACGTCCGCATGACAGAGCGCTGCATCGATCCGGCCCAACTGACCGGCATCACCCGCGTGACGGCCAGCCATGTCCACACGGATCATCTGGATGCCGAGACCTTGCAGCCGCTGGCCACCGGGAGTCCCGGCTTTCGGCTGTATCACCCAGTTCCCATTCTCGCCGAGGTGAAAAAACGCACCGCAGGTGCCGAGATCGAGCTTCACGGCCTAGGCGAGGCCTCCCCTTCCCTCGAAGGCGACTGGGAAATCCACGCGACGACAGCCAAGCACAACGAGGTGGTGCGGGATGACCAAGGAAACAGCGCCTACATCGGTTTTCTGGTGCGCTGCGGCCCTTTTCGCCTTTTTCACAGCGGAGACACGCTTTGGCATGATGAGCTCGTGAAGCAATGCCAGGCCTTCGGGTCCGTCGATGTGGCGTTTGTGCCGATTAACGGCAACAAGCCGGAGCGTCGAGTGGCCGGGAATCTTGATGGCCCCGAAGCGGCGGCATTGGCGAAGGCCATCGGTGCCCGGGTGGTCATCCCCTGCCACTACGAGATGTTTGAGTTCAACACGGCCTCCCCGGAGACATTCATCGCCGCCTGTGAGGAACTGGGACAAGCTTACCGAATGATGCGCTGTGGTGAGCGGCTCGATTTGAAGCGCTGAGGCTGATTGGAAGACCTTCTTCGCATTCTGGCGAATGCACCGGCACGAACGCAGCCCAAAAAAAGACCGGGCTGGCATCGCTGCCAGCCCGGTGTTGGGTCGAGAGTTAGAGAGCTAACCTTGGATTAGTGTTCGTAGCCAGCCTCGCCGTGTTCGCCGAGGTCGAGGCCGATGCTTTCCGTCTCGGCGTCTGGGCGGAGACCAACCACTACCTTCACGATCAAAGTGATGACAAGGGTGGCCACCACGCTCCACACGATGGTCAGAGCGACCGCCTTGAGCTGGTTACCCAGAAGGCCTTCCTTGAGCCCGCCGACGATGGAATTGGCCTTCTCGTCAGCAAACACGCCAGTCAGAATGGCTCCCAAGGTGCCACCGACGCCGTGGACGCCAAAGGTATCGAGCGCATCATCATAGCCGAGGATGCTTTTCAGGTAGGCGACGGCTAGGAAGGGAATGACACCAGCAAGCACACCGATAATGACCGAGGATGTGGCGGTCACAAATCCAGCTCCCGGAGTGATGACCACGAGGCCAGCGACGATGCCGGAGCAGAAACCCAGCACGGAAGGCTTGCCACGAAGAACCCACTCGAGGACGGCCCACACAAAGCCGGCGGTAGCCGCAGCCAGCGTGGTGGTCATAAAAGCATTGGCAGCAATACCATCAGCACCAAGGGCAGAGCCAGCGTTGAATCCATACCAGCCGACCCAGAGCATGCCGGTGCCGATGGCGCAGAGAACCATGCTGTGCGGTGCCATCTTCTCCTTACCGAAACCTTTACGCTTCCCGACGAGCAGGCAAAGAATGAGAGCGCTCCAGCCCGAGGTCATGTGAACGACCGTGCCGCCGGCAAAGTCGATCGCTTTGATGCTGGCGTCTGGGTTAAGCGGTCCGCACATGAAGCCTGTCGTGCTCCACACCATATGGGCGAAGGGGAAATAGACTGCGAACATCCACAGGGCGACGAAGACAAGCACGGCGCTGAATTTCATGCGCTCGGCGATAGCCCCCACGATGAGAGCCGGGGTGATGATGGCAAAGCTAAGCTGAAACATGGCCCACATGGCATCGCTGATCCACCAGTAGCCTGCTCCAGAGGCATATGGGGACACATCCTTGAGCAGCGCGTAGCTTAGGTCCCCAATAAATGGCTTGGTCGCTCCGTCACCTGCTCCAAAGGAGAGGCTGTAGCCACAAGCCCACCAGAGGATGGTGACAAGGCCCGCGATGCCCATGCACTGGGCAATCACGCTGAGCACATTCTTGCCTCGAACAAGGCCGCCGTAGAACAAAGCGAGGCCGGGAAGTGTCATGAAGATCACCAGCGCTGTGCTGACCATCTGCCACGCATTATGACCCGGGCCAGGACCAGCGATGTTCGAAGTCCAGGTTTTGTCACCATCTTTTCCAGGCTGCACGTTTTGGACATATTTTTCCAAGTCGAAGATGCGCTGTTCCAGCGTGGGGCCGGCAGGTGGAGCCTCAGCTGCGGGAGCAGGTGCAGCCGGGGCTGGCGCAGAGGGGGTAGAAACTGCAGCAGCAGCAGCGGCCGGCGCAGGTGCTGAGGCATCCTGGGCCTGGATAAGACTGCCGTGAAACACGGTGATGGCGAGAAAACCGCACGCGAGCGTGCGCCAAGATTGCAGATGACGATTCATTTCGATGGTTGGTGGAATGAGGCACTTTGGAGCCGGAACAGAAGTTCCGAACTTTTTTCCAAAGATGGCATCGTCCAAGCAATGAGCGTGCCAATATTCAGAATCATTTTTTTCATAACTGGTGATACCAAAAAGAATGAGGCCGCCCACTGGGGCGGCCTCACTGAACAACCTAACTGTCAAAGATAATTCGATTAGCTCAATTCCGTGGCGTCCGAACCGAAATGGTAAGCCGGAGCACCATGCTCCTCGACATCGAGTCCCTTCATTTCCTCTTCCTCGCTGACGCGGATACCCAAGGTGAACTTCAGAACCAACATGAGCACGAGAGAAACGACGAATGCGGTGGCTGCCACAGCACCCGCACCTAGCAGCTGGGTGCCGATGCTGAACTCACCCATACCCCAGATGCCCACAGCAGCCGTTCCCCAAACCCCGCAGATACCATGAACCGAGATGGCTCCCACGGGATCGTCCAGCTTAATCTTGTCGAAGAAGAGCACAGAGAAGACCACGAGCACACCAGCAATAAGACCAACGAGAACGGCAGGCCAAACAGGAATCACATCAGCACCGGCAGTGATGCCAACGAGGCCTGCAAGAATACCGTTGAGACCCATCGAGAGATCGGGCTTCTTCAAAACGATCCACGAGGTGAAGATCGCACCCATGCCGCCTGCACAACCAGCAAGGGTGGTGGTAACGAACACCATGGAAACTGCGGCAGGCGTGGCACTGAGAACCGAACCACCATTGAAGCCGAACCATCCAAGGAACAGGAGGAACACGCCGATAGTGGCGAGCGGAGTGCTGTGAGGAAGAATAGGCTTGATGCGACCATCAGCCAAATACTTGCCCTTCCGTGCACCGAGCACCATCACGGCTGCGAGCGCTGCAAAACCACCAAAGGCATGCACAAGGGTGGAACCAGCAAAGTCCTTGAATCCCTTGTCTGCCAGCCAACCCATACCCCACTGCCACGAGCCTGTGAGAGGGTAAACAAACGTGACGAGCAGCGTAGCGTAGATCATGAAACTGCCCAGCTTCACACGCTCCGCAACCGCACCGGAGACGATGGTGGCTGCCGTGGCCGCAAACATGGCTTGGAAAAGGAAATCCGTAAACTTGGTGTAGCAGAACAATGTGCCGCCATATCCATAGGTCAGGTCCTTCCCTTCATACTGGGAGATAGGCCCTCCCATCGCGAAAATATCCCCAATGCTCCAAGCATCTCCGGGATACATCGCATTGAAGCCCCACATCGCATAGGTTAGAACCCCCATGCAAACGATGAAGACATTCTTGAACAGAATGTTGTTGGTGTTCTTCGACTGGCAGAGGCCGCTTTCCACTGTGGCAAAACCGAGATGCATGATGAAAACCAGCGCAGCGGCAATGAGCACCCACAAATTCGAAATCGTGAAGAATTCGAGAGCATCACCATTGTCTGCCCTCAAGGCCTTCAGCGCATCATCAGCGCCCACACTGGGCTTTTCCTCAGCCGCAGGAGCGGCAGCAGCAGCAGGCGCTGGAGCATCAGCCGGGGTTGGCGTTGCGGGTGCGGCAGCGGCGGGAGCCGGCGCTGGCGCAGGTGTGGGAGCAGCATCCTGGGCGCGAAGATCACCGAGGTTAAGTGCGAGGGAGGAGAAGGCGGCCAGAGCCATCATGGCAAGGCCGCTCCAAGGGCGGGATGTGGGATGTTTGAGCATAGCGGTGGTTGTCAAAGGATGACGACAACTTGCCAAGCATCGGGTGTGCCAACTCGTGAAACGTTTTTTTGGACCCGCTCACATGATCAAGGTTTTAATACCAAAATTAATGACAGCATGCCTGCATCCTGCGACCATCTGCCATGGCCCAATATTCCGTCCAACCCGGTGATAATCCTTCCAAGATCGCAAAAGCCTTCGGCATGACCTTGGCACAGTTCCAAAAGCTCAATCCGGGCCTCATCGAATACGGCACGGGCAATTGGAAGGTGCTTTTCCCGGGCCAGATTGTGAATGTAAATGGCGTGGTCACCGGCCTGCCACCGGAGACCGTGGCCACGGCGCCCACCAGCTTTGCCGCGCCACCACCGTGGATGCAGATCGCCATCATGGAGCAGGGCGTGCAGGAATGGGCGCAGGGAGATAATCCGCGCATCATCGAGTACCTGCGTAGCTGCGGCTTACCCGCGAGCCTACTCAAAGACGAGACCGCCTGGTGTGCCGCGTTTGTGAACTGGTGCATCCTCCGCTCCGGCTACAAGCCCCAAGGCAGCGCCCGCGTCTCCGATTGGTGGGGCTGGGGCCGCGCGGTGGCCCCCACGTATGGCTCCATCGTCATCACGCAGCCTTTGACGGTGGATCAGGCTGGCAGCGGCCACATCGGCTTTCTCCATGCGATGGATGCCACCAATGTGTGGCTGCTCAGCGGCAACTCGAAGAACCAAGTGCGCATCGCTGCCTATCCAAGGAGCAAGCTGATCCACAACGCGCCTTACCGCTGGCCTTATTGAGTCGCGTAAACCGTCGGGTCAGCGAGTCCCGCCAGTGCAAAGGCCTCGATGCGTTCCACGCAGGTCCCACATTTGCCGCAGTGAAGGTCGTGACCTTTGTAGCAGGACCACGTTTGGGCGTAATCGACCTCCAGTGAGGCACCGAGTTTCGCGATGCCCGCCTTGTCGAGATGGATGAAGGGGCGCAGCAACTCCACGCGAGCATAGGTGCCCTCACGCATCGCACCTGCCATGCTCTGCATGAAGCTCTCGCGACAATCTGGATAAATGGCGTGATCGCCCGCATGAGCCGCGATGACGAGGCCCTCTGCCTCGCGGCTTTCCGCGATGCCACAGGCAATGGCGAGCATGATGCCATTGCGAAAGGGCACGACGGTCTTCTTCATGTTTTCATCGGCGTAATGCCCTTCTGGCACCGCACCGCCGCTTTGCAGAAGATCGGAGGTGAAGAGCTGATTGATGAAATCGAGGCTGATCACGTCGTGCGGCACGCCGAGCTGCTCGCAGTGCCATTTGGCATACGGCAGCTCCTTGGGATTGTGCTTCGAGCCGTAGTCAAAACTCACCGCCCCGGCCACCTCGTGCTCCTTTCGAGCCCAATGCAGCGCGGTCACGGAATCCATCCCACCGGAAAGCAGCACGAGCGTCTTCATTCCGGCAGGCGCAGAGGTTCTTCGAGATCGGGAAAACGGGCCTCACAGGTGAGCTGAATGCCGCCACGGGCACCGAACTTCCCACGCACCACCGCCTGCTTCGGAGCGCAGGCTTTGATGAGATCATCGAGCACACGATTCACGATGGCTTCATTGAAAGCGGCATGGTTGCGGTAGCTGGCCAGGTAGAATTTGAGCGACTTCGTCTCCACGCACTTCTCGACGGGGATGTAGTAAATTTCGAGGTGCGCCGAGTCCGGCTGCCCAGTGACAGGGCAGATGGAGCTGAACTCCGGCGCACTGAGGTGGATACGGTAGTTCCGCCCTGGTGTGCGGTTCGGGAAGGTCTCCAGCGCCGCCTGATCCGGCGAGGCGGGCAATCGGTGCTCGGAGCGTCCGAGCAATTTAAGGTCATTTTCCTGGCTCATGGGCAGCCAGCATGCCGCTGACGCTTCGTTTTGCAATCGCTCGGGCTTTGTTTGCCTATCAACTCACTGCGCCGAGCTTTTCGGGGCGTTTTTGCCGGGTGGGAAGAATTCAAAGGTGACGCCTTCTTTACGAAGCGCCTTTTTCACTTCTTCGGCAAGCTGGGCGTAGCTGCGTTCTCGGAGCAGATGTTTTTTGATGGCGTTCTCGCTTTCGGCATCGGTTTTGGCGTTCTCGACCTCGCGGAGGAAAGCGATCATGTTGGCGGCATCGCCTTTGCCATCGAGGTGGTAGAAGAAGTAGGTGAGGAGGCCGGCGGAGCCGTAATTCTCCAGCGCCATGCCATCTCTGCCGAGCGCTTCAGACCAGCGGCGGCCGTCGAGGCCCATGAGTTCCTCCAAATCGATCATCGTGAAGGTTTTACCACCTCGGCTCATGTTTTCCGCATAGGCTTTCACCTGACGATTGAGGCCGATGAGGCTGAATTTGCCGTTGCTGTTGTATTCGAGCATCTCGACGTATTCGGCGCTGCCTTCGATGAACCAGGTGGGCAGCACGGGCAGCCAGTGGTTCATCATCTGATGGGTGATCTCATGGATGAGCGTGCCGTTGTCCTGAGCGTTCGGATTCTGCTCCAAAGTCACGCGGGTGCCGACGAGGCGCACGCCGAGGCTGCTGAGCGGCACCATGAGGGCTTTTTTGCCGCTCATGTAAACGCCAGCGGAGCCCTCGATGGCTCCGGCGTCCATGTAATCGGATTTGTTGGTGAAGAGACGCGCCTGGAAGATCTCGCGCAGGCGCTCGGGGGTGGGTTTCAAATCGAGCGGAAGCTGGCAGTTGAGCTCGTAGGTAGCCTCGAACAGGCGCCCGAATTCTCGAACGACATTCGAGCCGAGCTTTGAATCGCAGACGAACTCGTAGTGCGGACTGCGATAGACGAATTCCTTCTTCGCCTCGTCCTCACGCACGATGACCACCTCCGGCTTGTCGGCAAGTGAGACGGTTCGTGGCCATTCTTTCAGGGCTGCGCCGGTGCTGCTCGTGGCTGCCGCCTGAGCTTTGACGAAGGCCTGATCCTCCACACTGAGGCGTGCGAGGGGCACCTCGAAGGCACTGCCATTGGCGAGGCGAATTTTGACGGCCTCGGCGGTGCTGCTGATGAAGGCGGCTTCGATCTTGCGGCCATCCGTGCTCGTCCAAGTGCGGGAGGCGCTTTGGGCGAGCCCCAGGGTGGCGGAGAGCAGGACAAGAAGAGGGATTTTCATGGTCAGAAGGCGCGGATGCTAACGAATCGCCTTCGAACTGGCGAGCAACTTTACGCCTGGGCGGTGGTTTGCGGGTCCCATGATGCCTCAAGAACGCTCGCACCTTGCTAATCGCAGCCCGCATGGAAAAATGCCCGCCATGCGTCCTCTGGCCGTTCTTCTTACTCTTTGCCTCTCTGCGGCTGCCCAGCCCGGAGACACACCCCCACCGCCGAAGAATGGCGAGCGCCGTGGTCCGCCGGGCATGAATGGTGGTATCCGGCCTCCAGGCGGCTTTGAGAAGCTCACCGAAGAGGAACGCAAGCTCATGCGAGATGCCTTTGAGAAGGCATGGAAAGATCCCAAAGTCATCGAAGCACGTGATCAGGCTCTGCGAGCGAATGAAAACGTGCGCCGAGTGCTGCACGAGGCGATGAGCCAAGGGGACTCGAAGGTCACGGCGCTGTTGGAGAAAATGAAGCCGCCCTTTGAAACCGATGACCGTGGCTTTCCCATCCTACCGAGCCCAGACTCGCCGGATTTCGTGAAGGTGGCGGAGGCCCGTCTCGGCGCGGAGATGATGTCCGTGGCCAAACCAGGCAAGCAAGACGACAGCCGACGCCTGCATGAGCGCATCATGCAGCAGCCGCGAATGAGAGAGGCCTTTGCACGGCTCATCCAAACGCCACCCGGCGAACGTCTCGAATCCCTGCGCAAAGTGCGTGATCTCTACAAGCAGCTCGTGGGCGAGGAGTTCGCCCGTTTTCGCAAGGCACGAGAAGAGGACGGACCTCCACCGCCGAAGCCTGAAACGAAATGATCGTTTTTAGGTTCATCCGGGAAGTTTGTGTATTTTTCGATCATGGGCGAATGGCGGCTCCCCTCACCTAACCTCCACTGCCATTGAGTTTAGCAACGAGTCGAAGTCAGGCGACGTTCGACTTCGATTGCCAATCGAAGCTACGCCTCGCGGCGGTTGCCGTAGCTTCGACTGGCAGTCGAAGCCGCACTGCAGGCCCGATCTCTAACGAAATGGCAGTGCACCTAACCTCTCCCCGCTAGAGATGGCCGACTGCATCTCGGTAAAGATGCGGGGCTAGCGAAGCGCCGCGACGCGAAAGGTTAGGTGAGGGGACGTCGAACGATCTGTCTCCAGGATAACGCACCACGTTTCCGGATGAACCCGTTTTTAGGCCTGCGCGGGCGGGGCGGTCTCATCACGCTTGTTTTTCATGAAGCGGATATCCTCGGCACGCTCGATGAAGACGGTGTCTTCGCAGATATTCTTCGCGTGATCACCCACACGTTCG
>CALSBJ010000078.1:0-29082 GCA_943373155.1 Akkermansia muciniphila
GCTGCGCGAGTGCCTGGAGTCGGTGCCGGAGAGATCGCGGCAGCTTTTGCACCTGCGTTACTTTGACGGACACTCGTGTGATGAGGTGGCCCAGCGTGTCGGTGCGAGCGTCGATGCCGTGTATCAGCGGCTCTCGCGGCTGCACCGGCAGCTCAAGCAATGCGTGGATCTAAAACTTACCACTCCATGAACGACGACCTGCTCATCCAGCGCTACCTCGACGGAAGCATCTCCAGTGAAGAACTGAAGCTGCTCCAACAACGCTTGCGTGAAGATGCAGCCTTGCGAGCACACCTGCGCGACATCGCAGAACTAGCCACTGCCTTTGGCGACATGGCGCGGATGCGTCCACCCTCTGCGGAACTAAACAGGGAGTCTGAATCAACCGCAGAGATCCGCAGAGGACGAATGCCCTGGCTTTCCCTCGCCGCATCCATTGCCGTGCTGGCTGCTAGCGCTTGGTTCTTCGTCTCAAGCCGATCTTCTCCCGTGCTGACCCTAGTCGAGAGCACCGGGAACGTGGTGTGGAGTCATGGCGCACCCATTCAGCCTGGTGAACAACTCCCCACTGGCACACTGGAAACTATCGGCGAGACCAGCTCTGCCCTGTTTCAGTTCGGCGATGGCTCGCTCATCACGCTGCATGGCGAGTCGGAACTGAGTTTTTCCGATGAAGGCCAAAAGGTGCTGACGCTGTCCCGGGGCACGCTTTCTGCGGAAGTAAAACCGCAGCCCACAGGCCGCCCGATGCTCATTCACACGCCCAGCGCCACCGCCGAGGTCGTCGGCACGGTGTTTGATCTCACAGCTCGTTCCGACGACACACTCCTTTCTGTGGATGAAGGCATGGTGAAGCTGAAGCGGCTCGCCGATGGCAGCCAGGTGGATGTGGCAGCCAAACGCAGCGCTGTGGCCTCTCTGCTCACCGATTCAAAACTCAAGGCGTCATCCACCCCAGAGCCGCTGACGAACTGGAGTTTCGATTTCACCACGCAGCCACCGCCGCGTGACTGGCGTGGCTTTGCCAAGGATGACCGGATGAATGCCATGCCCTACATCGCCAAAAAACATCCAGATGGTAGCGTGACAACGCACTACGGGGTCTCCGTCCGCCCAGCGATGCTGCCGCAGCCTGTCCAGCTCATCGCCACGCAGAGCAGCGTCATCCGCTATCGTTTGCGGCAAGAGCACGCAGGCACATTGCATTTCATGCTCATCACGCACCGGCCGGATGGCGGTTTTGGCGGCAATTTCGAGACACGACTCGACGAAGGCGAACTCCGTCCCAACGCCGATGGATGGTGTGAGATCGAAGTGATGCTCGCGCGACTGCACCCTATTTCCACACGCCATCCCTCAGCCGTTGGCAACATCCTCACCTCCGTTTTGATTTATAGCCCCCGCCCAGAAGCCAAGCCCGCTATCTCCCATTTCTCGCTTCTCACCCATTGATGACCCGCCGCTCCTTCCTCACCACCGCTGCCCTCGCAGCGGCCCCCGCGTTTGCCGCAGGCAAGCCGCGCACGCTCATCGGCATCCAAGTGGGCGGGCACAGTTTGCTCGATGAAGGCATCGATCACTGTCTCGACACCATCCAGTCCACCTGCCAGGCAAACGCCATCTTTCTCTACAGCCACAGCTACTACGCCGCTCATGGCCGCTCACCCGAGTTGTATGCCGATCACGGCTTGCCCATCAAGGACGAGCGAAAGCGCAAGATCACCCGCGTGTGGCTGCGACATCATGCGGAGGCATTCAAAGGCACCTCGCTCGCCATGCCAGAACCGAGCGATGAATACGGCGACCGCGACCTGTTTGCCGAAATGGTCACCGCCTGCAAAAAGCGCGACCTTCATCTCTACGCCCGCATTTTTGAACCTGACCACACGAAGCTCCAGGGCCGTGTGGTGAATGCCGAGAAAGCCATGTCCATCGGTCTTGATGGCAAGCTCTCTCCGCAGCCCTGCCGCAACAACCCGGAGTGGATTGCTTGGTGGGATGCGCTGGTGAGCGACACGATGAAATCCTATCCGCTAGATGGATTTCAATGGGGAGCCGAACGCCAGGGACCGCTCTCCAGTGTGCTGTGGAAAGGTGAGGTGCCCTTTTGCTTTTGCCAGCATTGTGACACCCGAGCAAAACGCGAAGGCATCCGCCCCGAGCGAGCCAAGCAAGGCTTCACCGAGCTTCACAGCCTCATCACGAAACTACGTTCGGGCAGGCAAGCGCCTGCGGACGGCGTCTTCACCAACGTCATGCGTTTGCTGATGAAGTTCCCCGAAATCCTCGCCTGGGATTACCAATGGCGAGCCGCTCTCGAAGACCAAGGCAAGCGCACTCATGCCGACGTCAAAGCTGCACGTCCCTCTGCTCAAGTCGGACGCCACTTCGATCATCAAAACACCTCCTGGGATGCGCTCTTCCTCGCGCAGTGGAGTTACGCCGATGTGGCGCCTTATGCCGACTTCATCAAACCCATCCTCTACCACGACATCCTTGCGCCTCGACTGCTCGAATGGCACCTCAATGAGCTGAAACGTGGTCCCTTGTCTGAGATCAGCCTTCAGCAGTCGCTAGAGCTGCACTGCGCCCTGCGCGGCTATGACGCCAAACTTCAGCCCAAACTCAGCGAACTTCCAACTCGCGGCATGGACCCCGAATATGTGGGCATCGAGACCAAACGCATCGTGGACACCGTGCAGGGACGATGCGCCGTCATTCCCGGCATCGGCGTGGACGTGCCCAACACCATGCCCGGCGCCCCCAACGGCGGCAAACGCCCGAGCGATCAAACTGCCCTACATTCCGCCATCACCGAGGCCTTCGAAGCCGGCGCCAGAGGCATCCTCATCTCCCGCGAATATGACGAAATGCGCATCGAGAGCCTCCGCACCATCGGCGAGACCCTGCGAGGGCTAGGGGCGTTCTGACTTCGCGTGCAAAGCATCTGATAAGGTATCTGCCTCTCGTCGTTTCACGTTCATGGCAGCTCGCTTTCTCCTTCTCTTTGCCTCGGTTTTCTTCACTTACTCGTCATTCGCCGCGCAGCCGCTCAACGTCCTCTTCATCGCCGTGGACGATCTGCGTCCTGAACTCGGCTGCTACGGCGCGGCGCACATGAAGACGCCGCACCTCGACCGCCTCGCGTCGCAGGGCATGTTGTTTGAGCGGGCCTATTGCCAGGTCGCCGTGTGCAATCCCTCTCGCAGCAGCGTGCTCAGCGGCACGCGACCCGACACGACCGGTGTGCTCGACAACCAGCACTTCATGCGGCCCAACATGCCGGATGTCGTCACGCTGCCGCAGCACTTCAAAAACCACGGTTACACCAGCCTTTCCCTCGGCAAAATCTTCCACCACAGCGAGCGCGAGCCCGGCGACGATCCCCAATCTTGGAGCGAACCCGCCTGGTATCACGGCGAGCCCTACAAGCACTGGTTCACCCAGGAATCGCTCGACTATGTGAAGCAGCTCAAAGCCCAGCCCAAGGACCAACAACCCAAACAACTCCGCGCCGCGCCCTTCGAAGCCGCCGATGAACCCGACGCCTCGTATCCCGATGCGCAAACCGCCGCCAAGGCCATCGAAACGCTTCAGCGACTCAAAGCCGAAGCAAAGCCCTTTTTCCTCGGCGTCGGTTTTGTGAAGCCACATCTGCCCTTCACCTGCCCGCAGAACTACTGGGACCTCTATCCCGAATCCTCGATTCAACTTGCCGCGAATACACAGCGCCCGAAAGACGCCCCCGAGCACGCTTTTCACAACAACTACGAACTGCGCAGCTACGGCACCGTGCCCGAAAACGGCCCCATCTCCGTCGCCATGGCCTTGAAGCTCATCCGCGGCTATCGCGCCTGCGTCAGCTTCATGGACGCGCAACTCGGTCGCGTGCTTGATGAGCTGGATCGGCTCGGATTGCGCGAAAACACGCTCATCGTGCTCTGGGGCGATCACGGCTACCACCTCGGCGAAAACGGCCTCTTCACCAAAATGACCAACTTCGAGCACGGCACCCGTGTCCCGCTCCTCGTGAGCCGTCCCGGCATGAAAACCGCCGGACAGCGCAGCAAGGCTCTCGTGGAACTCGTCGATCTCTATCCCACGCTCGCCCAGCTCTGCGATCTGCCCTTACCCAAACACCTCGAAGGCACCAGCTTCGCCCCATTGCTCGAAAACCCCGATCAACTGTGGAAAAAAGCCGCCTTCAGCCAATACCTCCGCACCGGAAAGCCACCCCACACCGGCCGCAGCCTCCGCACCGATCGCTGGCGCTACACCGAGTGGCATGACTTGAAAGGAAAACCCACCGGAGTCGAACTCTACGACGAACTCAACGATCCCCAAGAGACCGTGAATCTCGCGGGTGATCCCACACACGCCGAGACCGTGAAGCACCTCGCCGCACAACTCCAAAGCGGATGGAAAGCCGCGCAGCCGTAGCTTTGATTGGCAATCGAAGCCGAACGTCCTCAAACCATTCGATTGCCAATCGAATCTACCCATGAACCGCCGCCACTTCATCGCACTCACCGCCGCCGCGCCACTCGCGGCAGCGGAGCCACGTCGCCAAGCGCCGTTTCGGGTGATCTACAGCAACGACCTCACGAACATCACCTCCTGCGTGAGCCCGTTTCATGCCGCACGCGAACCGTTCCGGCCGGAGATGCTCGATGCCACGGTGGATGAGGTCGCGGGCTTGGTGGATGCGCACTTTCTACAGCCGGGACTCGGCGTGGTGCCGCTGTGGCCGAGCAAGGTGATCGATCTGAAGGAACACTTCGCATGGATCAAACAGCGCTACGGGCAGAAGCCGGATTCGTTCAGCCAGTTCGTGCTCAACGGCGGCGACATCGTGCGGCGCTTCATCGACCGCTGCCGAGCCAAAGGTCAGGCGGCCTTCATCTCGCTGCGCATGAACGACGCGCATCACAAGGAATACGTCGATCCCAAGCCCGGCGACAAACCGGGCAGCAGCATCGGCATGAGCGTCACACGCTGGTATGCCGATCATCCCGAGCATCGCATCAAACCCGGCTCGCTGCGCGGTGCCGACCTCGTTTTGAACTGGGCGGAGCCCGAAGTGCGTGTGCAGAAGCTCGCGATGCTCCGCGAGCTCCTCGACAACTATGACCTCGACGGCCTCGAACTCGATTTCCTGCGCTTCTACAGCTACTTCCGCCCCGAAACGCCGCTGGAACAACGCCGCGCCATCATGACGAACTTCGTCCAAGACGTGCGAAAGCTCCTCGGACCGAAAAAATGGCTCTGCGCCCGTGTTCCGTGCTACTTGCCTGCTTTGGACGAACTCGGCCTCGACTTGAAAGCCCTCGTCGCCGCCGGTCTCGACATGGTGAACGCCTCTGCGCATTACTTCACCACCCAGCAGCACGATCTCGCCGCGATTCGCCGAATGACGACCGGTGCCACGCTCTACTTCGAGCTCTGCCACACCCTCTGGAAAGGCGACAAAGTGCAGGCTGGCTACGATGTGTTTCCCTTCCGTCGCGCCACTCGCGAGCACCTGCATACCTCGGCGCATCTCGCGTATGCTCGCGGCGCCGATGGCATCAGCCTCTTCAACTTCGCCTACTACCGCCAGCACGGTCAGGGAGAAGGTCGCGGCCTTTTCGGGGAGCCGCCGTTTGAAGCGCTTAAAGCACTGAGAGAGCCGCAAGCACTCGCCAAAGAACCTCAGCACTGGTTCATCGCGAGCGGTTGGCGCTCCCCCGGTGCCAAACCGCTTCCCGTGCCGAGAAAGCTGGAGCTGAACAAGCCTGCGAAATTCAACTTCGACCTCGCGTCGCCCCACGGTGATGCGCGAGTGAGGATTCAGACTGAATTGACCGGACTCACTGAATTGACGGCTCAGTTCAATGGCGAAGCCCTCTCACTGACGGATGACGTCTCTGAGCCCTTTGCGGTGCCTTATCCTTCCATGCTTGGGAAACCCGAGGAAATGCACGCCTGGCTGATTCCGGCCGAATGGCTCCGCGAAGGCAAAAATAGCCTCGAAGTCACGCAAACTGACGGAGAGCCGGTGACGGTGTGGTTCGTTGATCTGGCATGTCCAGCGTCCGAACCCTGATTTTCTTCTTTTTGACCACCTTTGCCTCGGCGGAGACGATCCAGACGGATCTGCTCATCGTCGGTGGCACGGAGTCGGGTTGGGCGGCGGCGATTCAGGCGGCGCGGATGGGTTTGAAGTCGATCACAGTCGTGCATGACGGGCCGTGGCTCGGCGGGCAGTACACGGAGCAGGGGCTGGTGTGCGTGGATGAGAGCAAAGGCACCGGCGAGGTCGGCTGGGGGCCGAGTTGGCATCCGATGAAGCGTTCGTTTCATCGCTTCGGGCTCTTCAAGGAGTTGATGGATCGCATTGAGGCCTTCAACACAAAGAAATACGGCTCGCCGATGCCGGGGAGGCCGATGCATGGGCCCACGACGTTTCGTCCAGCGGAGGCGGAGGCAATTTTTCGCGAGATGCTGCAGCCTTTCCTCAGCAGCGGTCAGGTGACGTTGCGGCTGAATCACCTTCCCGTCGCGGCGATGAAGTCGGACGGGAAAGTCACTGGCATGACGTTTCGCTCGGACAAAGGCGACACGTTGGAGGTGAAGGCTGCGCTTACCATCGACGCGAGTGATTGGGGCGATGTCGTGCAGCTCAGCGGCACCGAGTTTGAGGTCGGACCAGATCCGAAGTCACGCTACGGCGAGCCACATGCTCAGGAGGATGTTTCCAAGAATCCGCCGAATGAGATGAATCCGCTGACGTGGACGCTCATCGTCGAGGAAAGTGAAAGCGACACGCCGATTCCCGCGCCGCCGCATTACGATGAGCGCCGTTATCTTCGCAGCACGTCGTTTGGCCGCAAAGAGGCCGCGAAGCTGAAGTGGGATCATCCGGTGAAGGTCGGTAACAACTCGCCATGGCCTGCGAAGGGCACGGAAAGCAAACGCCAGGGCACGATTCTGAGCATGCGCCGCATCGTCGAGGGCACGACGAGCCGCGATGGCACCACCTCGGCTCTCATTTGCTACGCAAATGGCCAGGATTACCCGCTGGAGCGTCTGCCGCGGCCTGTGTGCGAGGCGCTGGAGGCCACGGAGCGCGGTGCGTCGATGAAGAACCTCGTTTTGATGAGCCGCGAACAGCGCCAGATCGTGTTCGAGGACTGCAAAGCGCACTCGCTGGGCCTGCTGCATCATTTGCAGACGAAGGTGCATGATCGAGCGCCTGACAAGGTGAACAGCCTCCGTCACTACCACCTCAGCGCGGAGTTTGGCACGCCAGACCGCCTGCCGATGAAGCCCTACATCCGCGAGAGCCTGCGGCTGAAGGCGCTCTACATGATGCGCGAGCAGGACAGCTTCATGGGCCAGAGCGACAAGTCCGCGAAGGAGACCTTTGCCACGGTGATGTATCCCGATGGCGTCTTCGCGTGGCAGTTTCACTACGACTTCCACGACACCGGCCGCGCTTATTTAGAAAGCGAGGGCGACTCCGGCCCATGGACGCACTACGGCAAGCCCGGACGCGACATCCACTACCTCAGCGAGCGCAGCGTCTTCCCACTCCGCAGTCTCATCCCCGTGAAGACGAATGGACTCATCGGTGCGCAGGGCAATGTGGGCTTCAGCAGCATCGTGAGCAGCGCCGTGCGTCTGCACGATCATCGCGTGCACATCGGCCAGGCTGCGGGTGCGCTCGCCGTGATCGCTTTGAAGCATCAAAAGCAGCCGCGCGATCTCGCGTGGAACCGTGCGCACCTCGAAGAAGTCCAGCACGCCCTCTGCGGCGGCACCGAGGGCATCCCGATGCTCCTCTGGCCCTGGCGTGACCTCCCGGCGGATCACGCCGCGTTCGTCGCGATCAATCGACTGAGTGCTCGCGGCCTCATTCCCGCCGCAAGAGACGAAGTGGACTTCCAACCCGATGCTCCGGCGGCGAAGGAGTGGCAAAAAGCTGTCTTGAGCCGTTGCGGCCTCGAAATGCCCGTGGACGAAAAGCTCACGCGAGGCCAGTTCGCGGCCCATCTCTGGCAAAAGCTCGAAAAAGTGCCCGCCAAGCCCTGGGAACGCCAAAAGCCCGATGACGCCGATTCAGATGGAGTTGCCGATTTGAATGATCCGCAGCCGTTTGGTGCGTTGGAACCGCAGTTTTAGACAATTGAGTGTGGCAGGCAGTCGAATGATGAGCACTAAATCGAAATGAAAACAGTCTGGCCATTTAGTGAAGCTGCCAACACCGCGACATTTGTGTCCAAGCATCTCTTTTCAGGCGATCCTATCTGCTACGCCTACCATGATTGGTACGATTGCTCGTGGCAGTTCTTACCCAACAGGGTCACCCAACAATCCGATGCAATGTTGGTGTGTTTAGAGGAAGTTTATAAACTCGACACCTCAATCGGTGAACTGGCTGATTTGCCCCCTGGCTGGATGGCGAAACGAGAGGGGCCTACTTTACCGTGGTCACGTGCAAAGAATCATCCTTATCCAGTCTTTGCCGATCATGGCTTCTATCTGGATGATGCGACAGAATACGAACGCCTCTACCCTGACATCTACCAGATCCCCAACGAGGAAGATCGGAAAAATTTGAGAGTGGGCGATTTGGTAAAGCTGATTTTCCGTTTCGCGGACGAATGGTCACCCAGAAAGGACAATGAATGTGAAAGAATGTGGGCGGAGGTGCTCGCCGCGGATGAAGAAGAACTGAACTACCAAGGGAAGTTGCTCAACACACCACGCCTACATTCAGCGATTGGTGAAGGTCACGAACTATGGTTTCACCCCATTCATGTCTTTGCCTTAGAACGAGCAGAGGATCAGCTCGCCTAACTACTGCACTCCAACCCGACCAAACTCACGATGGTGCGCCGCAAGTTGCCCATGCGTTTGCCGTTCACAGGGGCAACCATGCGCTCCCAACCTCTGCTTCTCGTCGCCGGTCTTTGTCTTGCCTTCGTCTCGTTCGATCTTGCCGCTGCCGCGCCGGTTTTCCGCGCTGGCGCGGCCACGAGCAACATCACGCCGACCATTGCTGCTGAGCCTGTGGGGCGCACCAGCAGGCCGCCGGCGACGCATGTGCATGACGATCTGCATGCCCGCTGTCTCGTGCTTGATGATGGGGAGGCGAAGCTGGCGCTCGTCGTGTGCGATTTGAGGCATATCTCGGCTGAGGTCGCGGCTGCGGCCAAAGTGATCATTGAAAAAACGACTGGTATCCCGCCGCAGTGCGTGGTGATCTCGGCGACGCATTCGCACACCACGGGCGGCGCGAGGTTGGAGGAGCGCGAGGGCGAGCCGTATTACGATTACAGCGCGTTTCTCACCCGGCGCATCGCCGATGGCGTTTTGCGGGCTCACAATCAGCTCGAACCGGCGCAGATCGGTTGGAGCGTCGCCGAGGAGCCGACGCAGGTCTTCAATCGTCGATGGTTCGTGATGCCAGAACGCGGCCCGATCTACGGTGCGCACGACAACGTCGAGAAAGTGGACACGAATCCCGGTTACAAAGGTTTGCTGCGGCCCGCTGGCCCGGTGGACCCGCAGATCACGTTTGTGTCCGTGAGATCGACCTCCGGCAAGCCGATCTCACTGATGGCCTCCTACGGTCTGCACTATGTCGGCGGTGTGACGGAGAACACGATCTCGGCGGACTACTTCGCCATCTTTGCCAACCGCGTGGGCGAGCTGCTCGGTGCGGACCGGCATCAAGATCCACCGTTTGTCGGCATCATGGCCAACGGCACCAGCGGCGACGTGAACAATCTGGAGCGCTACTCCGACGAGGAACTGGCCAAGCGCGGTCCGCAGCCGAAGAAGAAGTATCAACCCTTCGAAAAAGCCCGCGAGGTGGCCGATTTGTGTGCCAGCAAAGTGATGGAGGCTCACAAAACGCTGAAATGGCACGATCACGTGAAGGTTTCGTCGGTGCAGCGCACGCTCACCTTTGAGCGGCGGTATCCGACGAAGGAAGAGGTCGCATGGGCGGAGTCGGTGAAGGCCCGAAGGATCAAGCCGATGAGCACCAGCCGCTACAGCACCTACAGCACCGTGCTCGCCTATGCCTCGCCGGACATGCCGCCGAATGTCGATGTCATCGTGCAGACGCATCGCATCGGCGACCTCGCCGTGGCCGCGATGCCGTTCGAGGTCTTCGCGGAGATCGGTCTCGAATTGAAGCAACGCAGCCCCATCCAGCCGCTCATGAACATTTCCATCGCCAACGGCTCCCACGGCTACCTGCCAACGCCCGAGCAGCACAAGCTCGGCGGCTACGAAACGTGGATCGGCGTCAACAAGGTGCAGCTCGACGCCTCCGTGAAGATGGTGAATGCCCTCGTCGAGATGCTCGGCGAGCTGAAAGCGAAGCAGCCGTGAGCAACTCCTCCTGTCGATGACCTTCAAAACCTCTCCGATGAGCCGTATTGGCTTCATGCCTCGTCCTTGCTGTCTCTTTATCGCTCATCTGATCGCGTCGATGGCGGCGGTCGGCGCCGCTGACATGCCTTTCATGGAGATTACCGACCGCACGGTCATCTTCAAGCACACCAGCACGGATCCGAAGGACCCGGCGAATACGTCGGGCTTCAATCTCGGGCCGAGCATCGCCGCGCTGCCAGATGGACGAGTGATGGCGGTGTGGTTTTCGTCGCCTTCGGAGGGTGCGGAGTCGCAGCGCATCGTGCAGGCGTTTTCATCGGATCAAGGGCGCACCTGGGGAGCGGCGAGCGTTTTGCAGGACTTTGCGGGACGCGCTGATTTCGATCCGGTGCTGTTCGTGGCCGGGAGCGAGACGTTTCTCTTCTTTTCCGCCTTCACACCGCAGATCGACATCTACTTTCGTCGCAGCAGTGACTCTGCGAAGACGTGGACCGAGCCGGTGAAGCTGAACCAGCCAAACCACACCACCCGCTCCAACGGCATCCGCCTCTCCTCGGGCGAACTCCTCGTGCCACTGCATCTGCGTGGGACCAAGGCCGGCGGCGTGTTGAAATCGAGCGATGGCGGCCAGACATGGAAGCGCTTCGGCGCGGTAGCGAATCCCGAAGGCCAAGGCGGCGAGCCGACCATCGCGGAGGCGAAGTCCGGAGCCATCCACATGATCCTGCGCACCAAGGACGGCCAGCTTTGGCGCTCCATCAGCCGCGACAAAGGCGAGACCTGGAGCGCGACCGAGAAGACCGGCCTCACGGCCACCTCGAGCGCCAGCCACCTGCTTTGCACCCGAGATGGCACCCTCGTCCTCACCTCCAATCCCGGCCCCGTCCCGCACCGTTTCCCGCTCCACCTCCGCCTCTCCCACGATGAAGGAAAGACCTGGAGCGAGCCCACCTTGCTCGCAGATCGCCCCCAGAAAGTCGGCGGCTGGTCCATCTGCTACCCAGCCCTCACCGAACTGCCGGATGGCACGCTCGTCGCCATCTGGGCGCAGATCAAAAACTCGACCGGTGAGCTTTTCGGAGACATCCACTCGGCGCGGATCGTTTTGAAGAAGTAGCCCCGATGAAACTGATTCTCTGCTTCCTGAGCGTTCTCCTGTTCCAAACTTTTGCTGCCGCCGAGCCACCGCACATCTTGCTTCGCGAGGCATTGCAATACGAAAACATCGGGGACAGCGGACGCGTGCCGGGAACGATCCGGCAGCTTTATCATTATCTGCCGGAGGCAACGGTTACGCTTTGGCCGTGGCAGCTTCATGAACGCGAGCGCGAGATGCTGACACGAGCGTTTCCAAAGCTGCGCATCGCCGAGGGCGAGGTGAATGACTCAGGCAAGGCCAGCACGCCTGCCTTGGCGGAGGCGTGGCAGGACGCGGACATCTTCATCACCCCGGCACGACACGCGAAGACCTTCGAGCTTTGGGCCAAATCGGGCAGACCCTACGGCTTCTTCGGCTCGTCGTTCGATCCCGTTTCCAATCGCAAGGACCGTCCGGAGGGCGATACCCTGGACGAACTGAGAAACGTCATCGCCGCGCTGCCGAGCGATCACTTCGACGGCCTCTACAAACACCGCGAGGTCTTCCATGGCGCGGCGTTCATCTTCGCCCGCGACACGCTTTCGCTGCAATACTTGAAGAGCCAGAAACTGAGCACCCCCGTGATCGAGTTCGGCCTCGACGGCACTTTTGGCATCGCCGTGCGGGATGAAGACCGCGCTAAGGCCTGGCTGAAACGCATCGGTGTGGAGGAGGGCAAGTTCATCTGCGTGCTGCCACGCCTGCGCTACACGCCCTACTACCGTGTCCGCAACACACCACGCAACGAGTCGGATTATGCGATCGACGCCATCAACGCTCAACACGCCGACCGCGACCACGCCCCGTTACGCGACCTCATCACGCTCTGGGTGCGCGAGACGGGCCTGAAGGTCATCCTTTGCCCCGAGATGACCTATGAGATCGCCGTGGCGAAGGAGCACCTGCTCGATCCACTGCCCGCCGATGTGAAACCGAACGTCATCTGGCGCGACATGTTTTGGTCCGCCGACGAAGCCAACTCCGTCTATGCCCGCGCCGTCGCCATCGTCAGCGCCGAGTGCCACTCGCCCATCATGGCCCTCTCGCAAGGCACGCCCGCCTTTTATGTGCGCAACCCCGTGGACACCGTCAAAGGCCAGATGTTCCGCGACCTCGGCCTCGCCGACTGGGTCTTCGAAAGCGGCCAAACCACCGGCCAGCAGCTCTGGGACCAACTAAAACCGCTGCATGAAGATCGCGTCGCCGGTCGCACCCGTGTGCAGGAGGCCATGACCAAAGCCGGCGCCATCCAAAAGCGCATGGTCGAGGTGCTGGCGGAGGCGGTGGGGAAACGGTGAGCCAAGTTGCCCTTGTTCGGACTGGATTTATCAAAGGAATCTGTGGGCTTTGGGTTTGAAAATGTATGGAGATCGTCTCACTCTTGATATCTGATCCTCTCTGCAAAACGCCCACCCGCCGCCCGATGTTCAAAGCCAAACGAACCACCATTGAAGTTCAAGGAGCCTCCGTCGCCGTGCTCTCGGAGAGCCAGCAGGACATCATCTGCTTGACCGATATTGCCAAGTTCAAGAACCCAGACCATCCAGACGATGTGATCCGCAATTGGCTCCGCAGCCGAAGCACCGTGGAGTTCCTAGGCGTCTGGGAGCGCCTCAATAACCCCGCTTTAATCCCGTCGAATTCGACGGGATTAGAATGCAGACTGGGCTGAACAGCTTCGTGCTCACACCGAAGCAGTGGATCGAAAAAACTGGAGCAATTGGCATTCGTTCAAGCGCCGGACGCTACGGAGGCACCTATGCTCACAAGGACATCGCATTCGAATTTGCCTCCTGGGTCTCGGTCGAGTTCAAGCTCTACCTCATCAAAGAGTTCCAGCGCCTCAAGGATGATGAGAACGACCGCCTGAAGCTCGATTGGAACCTCCAGCGAACGCTCTCCAAGATCAACTACCGCATCCACACCGATGCGATCAAAGAGACGCTCATCCCGCCCTCGATCACCAAGGCTCAATCAGCTTCTGTCTATGCCAGCGAGGCCGACCTGCTGAATGTCGCCCTCTTCGGCCAGACCGCCAAACAATGGCGTGATGCAAATCCTGAGGCTGAGGGCAACATCCGCGATCACGCCCCGCTGGAGCAGTTGGTCGTCCTCACCAATCTCGAAAGCCTCAATTCCGTCCTCATCCGCCAAGGCTTGCCTCAGTCGGAACGGCTCACCACGCTCAACGGCATCGCCATCACGCAAATGAAGACACTGCTGGCTGCTAACAACGTGAAGCGACTCAAGTAGCTCTATTTAAAGCCAAGCACTACATACGCCTCAAAAAGCGCACTGACGCACCAACGTATCGCGCCTCCCTTCGGCCAATTGACCAACAAGCTACCCAACCGCCGCGAAACGCGCAGCGTCGCTCGTTTCCACTTCGATTTCAGCTTGCCGCTCAAGCCTTCAGAGGATGCAGTCGGTCTTTCCATTGATGTCCGCACAGCAGACGATTCCAGCTCGACGGCACAGGCCGAACTTCGCCGGTAATACCTCGCGTCCTGTGGTGTTTCCCAAGTGTGGTTCTCGTTCATGCTCCAGGTTGAGATACATCAGACAGAATTGCCGGATGGTTCCAGACCACTCGCGATGCATCGGACAAGCGAGAAGAAATTTTCTCGATGCTGCCAGTGACGAGATTGATGAGGCGGATGAAATCCTGACGGGTCCAAGCGCCATCGGGGAGACCCAGCTTCCGCGCTGCTTCTACAGCCCCCTTTTTATTTGGTGGATGAGCAATCCCACCATGAACTCGCAGATCATATAGAAACGCGATCGGTGAAAAGTCAGCTCTGATGTCAGCAAACACAGAAGCCAGTTCTATTTGAATGTCTGGTGCAATAGCCTTCTTGGAAATGTTCTCTGTCTGATCAACTAGGGAGGTCAATTCAGCCAGAGGCGGGCGAATTTTGGTTATCAGCGTGGCGACAAGAGCCACTCGCTGCAGAAGGTTTCTTGATCCCAAAGATTTGCCTTCCTTCAGGTGAAGGGATGAACTTATCTGGCACAACAGCTCTCTCATGGCCTCTGGCAACAGTGCATCGACGACCAGTGTGGACGCCAGAGTGGCTCGTTTGATAAATTCGTCCTCGTTGGCATTTGCGGGATACGCCCATTTCAATTGGCGTCCTGCAATGCTATCCAGAGAACCTTGCCATGGTCCACCTGCGCTCGTCGCGTTAATTGCGTGTGCAAATCCAACGAAGGAGGAGTTCAGTTGGTTCAGTTCATGAACCAGTTCGTTGATCAACAGGGGGATGGGCTTATCAGCCCTCATGCTCTCGATAGTTTCATGACTCGGTGGCTCCACCGAATGCATCTGCCAATGAATCCATTCTGAAAATGGGACTCCTTCGGCAAAGTCGCCAATGGAAGTGCATAGGAGGTCGTTTCCTAATCTGCGCGTCGAGCGGCTTAGTCCCCAGTGACTGCCGCAAAGCACGGCACCATCATCGCTAACATGAAAGTCTCCCGATGTCTCGTAACGGACCAAAGCTTCCTGACGGAAGTAGATGGGGTCCATGAAGTTGCACGTCTTGCCCTTGTATCGCGGCTTGCCATCGTATGCACGCAAGTGCGCCCATCGAGCTGGTGCCACGGGTCCATTTATTGTCGGAAATGTGAAAGTGTATGGGTTGAATGGAGGATCTTCGCCCCATGGATCTTCCTCGTTGATCGGCTGTGACTGAATTTCGAACCAGAGATGGAGTCGTCTCTGTAGAAAAGGCTCACCGATGTTCTTTTGAAGACCCCAGTTCTGTAATAGTGCCTTTGCGTGCTCTCCAGGCGACCCCAAAATTACCTCGCCCTTTTTGAAAGCCGCAACCTGAGCGGGGGACGGATTGTAGTGGTGACGGTGCGCATAGTGACCGATCAGCAAAGACATCTGTCTGGCTTGAAGATAGCGTCGAAGGAAATCTGATCTGATCTGGATGACTTCGATGTTACCAGACCGATGGTGTCTGATGACTTCGGAACTTGTTCTTGTGTCCCACCACACCCCCAAACCAGAAACTTTTTCTGTCAGCCCCAGATAGATAATGAGATCTGGGTTCAGAAACAGACATTTGGGCAAAGCAGATTCGTGAACGAAGACAACAGGTTCACATGGTGTTTCGATCCCTCTCAGATCGAACCAATGGAACGGCTCATACCGGTATTTCCGATCTGCGCCAGATGAGAAGACGCATCCACTAGCTTTCCCCAGAGAATGTAAAACATTACCAATGGACTCTAGGTGATTGAAGATGGACTCAAATGCGCCCTTTGGAATTAGCAGTGTTTGCCGCATCACAGTCAGTTGCAGCCCATCTTTGTTGGTTTCATAGCCATGAGACCACTCGCCGAGCTTGAACCAGGTTTCGCTGAGAGTTCGATTCTCGATCTCAGATCGGAAACTGAGTGAAGGAATGTTGAATAGATGAGGTGGACATTTGGCAAATGATCGCCTCAAAGGCGTCTCGTTGTTCTTTGCTTTGGTGGGATTGGGCCGTTTCATAGCTCGAGTGCTTGATTACCTCTAGTTTAGACGTGGTTTCCTCACATAGTGAGCCCCGCGCCCTTGCCCCTTCGGCACGAGGTAGCCTTTCTCCACAAGTTCCTTCAGGCGTAGCTTCACGGTGCTGGGCTTGCCCTTGGTGAGCGTCACGATCTGGCTGAGCGTGAGGGTTTCGTGATCGGGGAGGAGGGCGACGATTTTCTTGGCGAGCGGGTGGAGGTCGGTGGCTTGGGTGTCTTCGAGGGCGATCTTTTTGGCGAGGGCGTCTTTTTGCTTCACGAGGGAGCGGAGGAAGAAGATGAGCCAGGCTTCCCAGTCGGGCTTCTTGGAGGCGAGCGTGGTCTGGGTGCGGCGGAGGGCGCGGTAGTAGCCTTCTTTGGATGCCTCAATGATGCTCTCCAGTGAGCTGAAGGGAACGTGGCCGTAACCGGCGCGGAGCAGCATGAGCGTGGTGAGCACACGGGAGAGACGGCCATTGCCATCCTGAAACGGATGGATGGCGAGGAAGACGACGATGAAGCTGCCGATGAGCAGCAGCGGATGCAACGAGCGCTCGCGGTCGGCCTTAATGAACCAAGCGACGAGTGCCTCCATCTCTCGCGGGGTGTCGAATGGCGAGGTGGTCTGGAAGACGATGCCGATCTCTTTGCCATCGGCATCGAAGGCGGCGACGTGGTTCGGCAGGGTCTTATAGTGGCCGCGATGGCGCTCGTCCTTCGTGCTGTAGCGCAGGAGGTCCTGATGGAGCTGGCCGATCATGTTTTCCGTGACGGGGATCTGCTCAAAGGCGTCGAACACCTGATCCATGACATAGGCGTAACCGGCGACCTCCTGCTCATCGCGTGTCTTGAACTCGGTGATGTGCAATCGGCCCAGCAAGTCCTCGACCTGACGATCGGTGAGCTTCGAGCCCTCAATGCGCGTGGACGAGCCGACACTCTCGATGGTGGCGACCTTGCGCAGCGATGTGAGTTTTTCCGGCGAGAGGCTACGGATCATGCGCCACTGCCCCTTGAACTCGTCCAGTTCGGCGATGAGCCGAAGGATCTCGGGCGTGATGCTGAAAACGGGGGGCAACATGGCTGTTTTGGCTGATTGTTTGGCCGATTATAGCCGTTTATGGCTGATTCGACAAACTTTGATTTGGATGCAGGCAGCACTCCGTTTGGGGCGGCAGTCGCCGAGGATGCCTCGGTAGTTGTGGCAGATGTAGATGTCCGTTGGGCCAAGCGTTACCCTCATCGTTCCCATGCTGAGACTCCTTTTTGCCCTCCTCATCGCGCTGGTCACCACCACCGCCCACGCCGACATCACCCTCGTTCGCGATGGGCAGCCGCAGGTCGTGATCATCGTGCCGGAGGGGCTTTACAAGCACATCCAAAAGTCTGCGGAACAGTTGACTGGCGATGGCGCGGTGGTGCCGCTGGCGGCGGTGGAGCTGGCGGATTATCTGGGGAAGGTGTGCGGCACGCGGCCTCAGATGGGCACGGAGACGCAAAAGGGACTGCCAGAGGGGCCGCGCATTTATGTGGGGCACTGCAAGGCGAATGCGGACCTCGCGCCGAAATCGGAGGAGATGGTGGTTTTGACGCGAAACGGCGATTTGCACCTCTGCGGCGGCGATTCGGGGCCGGGCGGCATGATTTGCAAAGGCACGCTTTTTGCCGTGTATGACTTCATCGAGCGGGAACTCGGCGTGCGCTGGCTTTTTCCCGGTGAGCATGGCGCGGTGGTGCCAAAGCGGGCAACGATCACGATTGCAGATTTGAACCGCCGTGAGCAGCCACGCATCGCCAAGCGCAAACTGCGCAATGTGGCGGTGTCGCGTGAGGAGACCTTTGCGCCGGTGTTGGAGAAGTGGGGCGTGTCGCTGGAGGCTTGGAAAACCGCGCAAGGCGAGGTCGCGACGGGACCGTGGCATCGGCGGATGCGGCTGGGGCAGCGCATCGAGATCCATGGCGGTCATGCGTTTGCGGGGTGGTGGGAAAAACATGGCAAGGAGCATCCCGAGTGGTTCGCGCTGCAACCCGACGGCACCCGCACGCAGACGCCGGAGCGGGAGCGACTGTGCAAATCGAACGCTGCGCTGTGGGATGAGATCGCACGGGTGAAGATCGCGGAGTTCAAAGCCGATCCCTCGCTGCTCACGGCCTCCATCTCGCCCAATGACGGCGGCAAAAACAAGTTCTGCATGTGCGAGGCCTGTCGTGTGCTCGATCCCGCCGAAGCGCCGAAGATCCTCGGTGACTCGCAGCTCATTGATCCCGCCACGAAGCTGGCTTTCGCCGACTATCCCTCGCTCAGTGATCGCACGTTCGCTTTCTTCAACGAGATCGCCAGCCGCGTAGGCCGCGAGATGCCGGACCGCGACCTCGTGGCCTATGCGTATTCGGTTTATCGCAGCGTGCCGGTGAAGGTGAAGCAGCTTCAGCCGAACCTCATCGTCGGCTATGTCGGCATGAATCTGAGCGAGATCGAAGCCTGGTCCAAAATTGCGCCGAAGCTCTTCATTCGTCCAAACGACCTCGGACCCGCCATCGACCTCGGCCTGCCACGCAATAACGCCGCGTGGTTTGCGCAGGCCGTAAAGTTCGGCGTCGAACACAAGGCCATCGGCTTCGACTTCGACAACGGTCACGGCAACTGGAGCGCCCACGGCCTCGACTACTACGTGCTCTGCAAAGCGATGTGGAATCCCGATCTCGATGTCGCCGCCACCATCGCTGACTACTGCCGCGCTGCGTATGGTCCGGCGGCGAAGGTGATGCAGCAGTATCACGCAGTTCTCGCCAAGATCAGTGAGCAAGTCCGCGCCGACCCCGAACTCGGTCCCCGCAAGCCCCGCGCCGCCCGCCTGCGCCGCTACTACTCCGAGGAGGCCCTGCAAGCTCTCGAAGCTCTCATCAAGAGCGCCCAAGCCGTGCAAGGCGATGACCCCGGCGTGGAAGCCCGCATTCAAATGGCCGCGGATGCCGTGCAGTATGCTCGACTCGTCACCGCGCTGCTCGAAGTTGCTCACGACAAGAAATCCCCGATTCTCGCCGAGCGCCTCACCGCCGTGGAGTCCTTCCTCAAAACCAAAGTCCTCAACCCCGAACTCGCCCCGCTTCATAGTCATCGCTACCTGCGCATGGCGCTATCGTATGCCGAGCGCGAGGTGGAATAAATCAAGCCAACCATGAAGCTCCTCACCACACTCTCTGCGTTCCTCGGCGTCCTCTGCGGTTCGATTCAGGCCGCCGACCTCGTTCTCGCGTCCAAGGACACGCAGCCGGTGCCGATCATCGTTTTCAAAGATGCACCACCGCGCACGCGAGAAGCGGCAGAGGTGCTGGCGGGCTACATCGAGAAAATCTGCGGCCAAAAGCCCACGGTGATCGATGGCGCACCGCAGGCGATGCCGGACAGCGCGATCTGGGTCGGCGTGCAGCCGGAGGTGAAGGCGTTGTTTCCGAAGGTGGACTTCGATTTCAAACACGCAGAGGAAACGCTCATCGCGGCGAATGAAAAGCATGTCGTCATCGCCGGGCGCGACCGCTGGAATCCCGCTCACATGGAGGCGAAGGGGCGTCTGGCGATGAAGACCGGCATCCAGCAGGAATACGGCACGGCCAATGCGGTGTATTCCTTTGCGCAGGAGCAGCTCGGCGTGCGCTGGCTCTGGCCCGGCGAGGAGGATGTCGTCCCGCGTGATCGCCTCACCATCGCGCCGATGGAGCGGCGGTATCATCCGCAGATCCGTGCGCGTGGCGGCATGCTGGTGAAGGCTTCGCTCGGCGACAACAAGGAGACCGGCGAGGAGCTGTGGTCGCGCTTTCAGCGGGTGCAGCTCGACTCCATGGACATGAATGGCGGGCACGGCTTTGGCGACTGGTGGAAGAAGTATGGCGAGGCGCATCCCGATTACTTCGCCGCCGCGCCGGATGGCAGTCGCAAGGCGGTGAAGCCGAGCGTGAGCAACACGAAACTCTGCGCCTCGAATCCCAAAGTGTGGCAGCAGTGGCTGGAGGACATCACGGTGAAGCTGAAGGCCGATCCGCTGCTGCGCGTGATCAATGTGTCGCCCAACGACGGCTACACCAGCGGTCACTGCACCTGCGCGGGCTGCCTCGCGTGGGATCATCCGGCGGGCGAGAAAATGGAGTGGAGCTTCGGCGGCGGCGTGAAGTATCAGGGCGTGTCGCAGACGGATCGTGATGTGCGCTTTGCCAACACGCTCGCACGGCTGCTGAAGCAGCGCTTCCCGGATCGCGAGCTGTTCCTGCTGCTCAATGCCTACGGACTCGCCCGCAATCCGCCCATCGGCGTCGTGCCGGATGAAAACGTGATCATCTCCAGCGTGGCGAACTTTCACATGCGCTCGCCGAATGAACGCACGCTGCCCATGCAGCAGCACGCCGGCTGGGCCAAGGTCGCGAAACACCTCATGTGGCGGCCGAACATCGGCAGCCCGGCCGGCCTGAGCTGGGGCATGCCCGATGTGGCGATGACGCAGGCGGGCGAGGACTTCCGCTTTGCCGCCGAGCATCACTGCCTCGGCCTCTACTTTGATTTGTTCTGGCTGCACTGGTCCACGCAGGGGCCACACTACTACACGCTGGCCCATCTCGCGTGGGATCCGCAGACCGATGTCGCCGCGTTGATGGACGACTACTATCAACGCGGCTTCGGCCCCGCCGCCGCGGACGTGAAGGCCTACTGGCAGCTCATGGAGCGCACGCGCATGGAGTTCGTGGCCGCCGAGCCCAGCCGTCATCGCGCCTTTCATCTGCCGCGAAAATACACGCCCGAGCTGTTTGCGCGTGCGCAATCGCACCTCGATGCCGCTGCGGCCAAACTGGCCGCTGCCGACGAAAAATACCGCCGCCGTCTCCACTTCATCCAGTGCGGACTCGACTACGCACGCCTCGTGGCCGACACACGCGCCGCGATGGAAAAACTCGAAGCCAGCAAGGGCAAGGACGACGAGGCCAAAGCCCACGTGCTGGCGAACTGGACCCGCGCCGCGCAAATGAAGAAAGACTTCCCCGAACACGCGATCAACTGGTGGGCCATCTTTCGTGAACCCACCGGCACCGCCGACAACAACAAACGCGTCATGGGCCTCCACCCCTCCGCCCCCCTCAGCGGCCGAACACTCAAGGAGCTGAACGCACCGGGGCTGGAGTGAGGGAATGGCCTCCATCCGGGTGCAGCATGTCCGCGCGATGCGCAGGTGACTTCACCCGCCCGATATGGCAGCATTCGCTCATGCTTCGCCTGACCACCTTGGCCTTCTTCATCGTCTCCGCCGCCACTGCGGAGACGCTCTACAATGGCATCGTGCTGCCGGAGGTGTGGCCGCCTTACCGCGACATCGAGACGCTGCGGCGCGGGGAGCTGATGGAGGTGCCGTATTTGAAAACACCGCCTGCGGTGATCCCCATCGATCTCGGCCGGCAGTTGTTCGTGGATGACTTCCTCATCGCGGAGACGACGCTGCGACGTGAGTTTCACCGGCCGCAGCCGTGGGAGGGAAATCCCGTCATGCGCCCGGACAAGCGCTGGGAGATGATCTACCAGACGCCGAAGACGGCCATCGCCTTCAGCGACGGCGTGTGGTGGGACCCGCAGGCGCAGCTTTTCAAGATGTGGTATCGCGCCGCGCCCTTTGGCTGCACGGCGTATGCGACCTCCAAAGACGGCCTGAAGTGGGAGAAGCCCGCGCTCGATGTGCGTCCGAAGACGAACATCGTGATGCTCTCCACGCAGCGGGATTCCTCGGTCGTGTGGCTGGATCATCGCGCGACCGATCCGGCGCAGCGCTGGAAGTTTTTCCAATTCAACCGCGACTGCTATCTCGGCTCCGTGCATACCTCGGCAGACGGCATTCACTGGTCCGAACCCGTGTGGTGCGGCAACAGCGGCGACCGCACGACTTTCTTCCACAATCCCTTCCGCCAGAAGTGGGTCTTCAGCATCCGCGACGAGCTTTTCAAAGGCCCGTGGGACTACACCACGAAGCCCGTGCGCCCTATCGGTCGCGGTCGCCGCTACTGGGAAGGCGACGACTTTGTCAAAGCGGCGCAGTGGCCCAATTTCACCTCCTCCGAGGCACCCAAGCCGGGCCAGCCAGGGTTCTGGATCGCCTGTGACACGCTCGACTCGCCCGGCATCCCGGATGGCGAGATGAAGGCGGAACTCTACAACCTCGACGCCGCGCCCTACGAGAGCCTCATGCGCGGTTTCTTCTCCGTGCTGCATGGAAACGCCGCCGCTGGTCGGCCGAAGGTGAATGACATCCAGCTCGGCTACAGCCGCGACGGCTTTCACTGGGACCGGCCCTCACGCGAGGCCTTCATCCCTGTTTCCGACGACGTGAAGGCGTGGAATGCCGGCAACGTGCAATCCGTCGGCGGTGGCTGCTGCGTGGTGGGCGACCGGCTCTACTTCTATCACAGCGGACGAAATGCAGCCATGGATCAAACCGGTGTCGCCTTTCTGCGTCGCGATGGTTTTGCCTCCATGAACGCCGATGCAGCCAGCGGCACGCTCACCACGCGTCCCGTGACTTTCCAAGGCCGCTTTCCCTTCGCGAACGTGGCCGCTGAAGCCGGCGAACTGCGTGTCGAGGTGCTCGATGAGCAAGGCCGAGTCATTCCGCCCTTCACCCGCGAAAACGCGATGCCCATCAAAAGCGATAGCACACGACAAAAGCTCGCGTGGGCCGGTGCGGATGATCTTTCGACCCTCATCGGCAAACCCGTGCGCTTTCGCTTTCATCTCACCCACGGCCAGCTTTTCGCCTTCTGGGTCAGCAGCCATCCAAACGGCTCCAGCGGCGGCTACGTGGCCGCCGGAGGCCCCGGATTCACCACCGACCGCGATATCGCTCCATGATGAGATCTCTCTTCCTGCTGCTCTTTTGCCTCCAACCACTCCTCGCCGCCGAGAAGCCGACCACGCTCTGGCCCGACCGCGCACCAGGCGCTCTCGGCACCTCGTCCAAGGACATCCCGACGCTCACGCCCTATCTCCCCGCCAAACCGAGCGGCGCGGCGATGCTGCTCATCCCCGGCGGCAGCTACAGCGGCATCTACGAAGGCCAGGCAGAGCCCTTTGCGCTGTGGCTCAATGAGCACGGTTTGACCGTCTTCGTGCTGCGTTACCGACTCGGCAGTGCGGGCTATCGTTATCCCGCGCAGCTTCAAGATGCTGTGGAGGCGATGTTTCAGATCCGTGGCAACGCCGAAAAATGGAAGATCGACCCCAAGCGCATCGGCGTGATGGGTTTCTCCGCAGGCGGCCATCTCGTCTCCACGCTCATCAATCGGCCAGAGGATGGCATGATCGAAGGTCGCGATTACAACATCAGTCCACGTCCCGATCTCGCCATCCTCTGCTATCCGGTCATCAGCATGATCACGAAGCCGCACGCCACCTCGCGGAAGATGCTCATCGGCGACTCACCGACTGAAAAACTCGTCCGCCAGACTTCCAGCGAGCTTCAGGTGAAGCCAGGCCTGCCGCCCGTCTTCCTCTGGCATACGATGGAGGACAAAATGGTCCCCGTGGAGCATGCGCAGCTCTACGCCGCCGCTTTGCATGCCAACGGCGTGCCTCACGAGCTTCATCTCTACCAACACGGCGACCACGGCACCGGCCTCATCGGCACCGAGCATCCGTGGTTCGCGGATTTGGTGTTTTGGCTGAAAGCGCACCAGTTCGTGCGCTGAGTCGATTTACGCGATGTGCTCGCCTTTGAGCACGTCATCGAGCGTCTGGCGTTCGCGGACGACGCTGGCCTTGCTGCCTTCGACGAGGATCTCGGCGGGGAGCGGTCGGGTGTTGTAATTCGAGGCCATGGTGAAGCCGTAGGCACCGGCGCTCATCACGGCGAGCACGTCGCCAGCCTGCACGGGCGCGATGTCGCGGTTCTGCGCGAGGAAGTCGCCACTCTCGCAAATCGGGCCGACGACATCGGCGAGCTCGGTTTGGCTATTCGCAGGCTTGTGCACGGGCACAATTTGATGCCAGCCTTCATAAAGCGTGGGACGGATGAGGTCATTCATGCCGGCATCCACGATCTTGAAGGTCTTGGCGCTGCCGCGCTTTTCATACAGCACGCTGGTGAGGAGCACACCCGCATTGCCCACCATGAAGCGGCCGGGCTCGCAGAGGATGCGCAGCCCCAGCGGCTGGAGCAGCGGCACCACGGCCTCGGCATAAGCCTGAACGGTGAGCGGATGCGTTTCGCTATTGGATTCCCACCAGGTGGAGGCACCAGAGTCGAGGCTCTGCTTGTAATTGATGCCGATACCGCCACCGATGCTGAAGAACTGGATGCCGTAGAGACGCTGAATGTCCTTCACCATGGGGATGACCTTCTCCACGGCCTCGCGGAAAGGTGTCACGCTGGTGAGCTGCGAGCCGATGTGCATCTGCACGCCACGGATTTCGAGGTGCGGGCACTCCTTGGCTGCGCGGGCATACACATCGAGCACCTGATCGAAGTCGATGCCGAATTTGTTCTCGCTCTTGCCAGTGGTGATCTTGGCGTGCGTATGCGCATCCACGTTCGGATTTACGCGGACGGCCACGGGGGCTTTCTTGCCCAGTTCGCCAGCCACCTGATTGATGTAGCGCAGTTCGGCTTCGGACTCGGCGTTGAAGCAGTAGATGCCTTTTTCGAGCGCGAACTCGATCTCAGCGCGGGTCTTGCCCACCCCGGCAAAGGTACACTTGGAGGGATCACCACCGGCTTTGATCACGCGGTAGAGTTCGCCTGCGGAGACGATGTCAAAGCCGCCACCGAGTTTCGCGATGGTGCTGAGGACGGCGAGGTTCGAATTCGCCTTCACCGCATAGCAGACGAGGTGGTCGAGCGGATCGAGCGCCGCATCGAGACGCTGATAGTGGCTCATGATGGTGCCCTTGCTGTAAACGTAAAGCGGCGTGCCGTGCTTCGCGGCCAGGGAGCCGAGGTCGGTGTCTTCGCAGTGGAGGCGGTCGTTTTGGTAATGGAACAGGTGCATGCGGGCCGCTCTCATAGGCGGATGCGGCGGATGCGCAAGCTGCGGGCGATGTCCTTGTGAGACGTGAGATGTCAGATGTCTGCCACACGTCTCACTTCTTACTTCTCACCTTTCACTCGTCCCCCCGTCACTGCCTGCCGTTCACGACGACCAGCCTCTCGCTGTTGAAAACATCGGCGAACCACTGCTTCGCGGCGCGGAAGCCGCGGACGAGGGCATTGTCGATCACCTCACGGCAGCCGAGGTGCGCGGCGAGGGCCTCCTCGACACCGCGGTAGCGCGGCAGCAGCACCAGCAGGCTGCGCGGGCGGGTGTTTCCCTCTGAACGCTGCGCGAGGCAGGGATTGACGAGGCCTTTGCACATCACGAGGCTGCTTTCTTCCAGCGGCAGGCTGCGTTTCGGGCCGAGGAACCCGGTGCGCCATTCAAAGCGAGGGCGGCCGAGTTCGTCGAGCACCACCACGCCGCGTGTGCGCACCGGCACACCGCTGGTGCGACGAGCCAGAAAGGCCTTCGCGCCCTCTTTGGCTTCGTTGGCCTCCGCACGACGGTCGAGGATCAAATCGCGGCCCATCAGCATGCCAAAGATCATGAGGCGCAGCGACCATCCGGCGAGCATCGCTCCGATGGCGATGAGCACGAGGGCCACCGCCGCGCCTAGCCACGGATGGATGGTCGCGCTGCCCACCACGACGGCGAGGATACCCAGCTTGGTGAGTTTCAACCCGGTATCGACCAGGCCAAAGGGCGAGAAGGCGATGAGCACGTTGATGGCATGCGAGCTGAGCCACACGACAAGAAAGGCGGCGACCGCCACCGGCACGGTGAACCATGGCGTGTGCATCGCCGAGTCCGCGATGGAGGCCACGGGCAGCATGGCGACGCCGGACGCGGCCTCACGTTGAATGCGGTCCACCTGAGACATGGCGATGGCCACCAGCGGCACAAAGGCCGTGCTCGCCATGAGGGCGCTGGCCTTGTTTTCGAACAACTCCAACCAGTCGAGCGGCTTTTTCGCAATCGCAGGCACCATCGCGCCGAGGATGTCCTTCATCAGGCAGAGGGCGATGAGGCCTAGGCCGATGCCCCAGGCCACCGGCTGGCAATACCACGGCAGTTTGTCGCGCATCTCCGCCTCCGTCTTCCACCAGGTCCACGCACCGATCACACTCACGCCGAGCAGCGGACTCACCGCCACACCGGTGATCTCCGAGATGCCCTCGGCAATGCCCACGCCGGGCAGTCGGGCATCGTTCACTCCAAGAGCGCTCGCTGCCGCCGAGGTGGCGGCATTCAGCGGATCGGCTGAAGGCAACTCCTGCGCCACAAGTGGGCTACCAAAGAGCAAAACGAGGCAGAGAATGAAACGAGAGTTCATGGCTGGAAGAGCGCCGATGGCTGTAAATTCGGAGCGGTCTCATCATGCAGCCAAAATCACCCGTCAGTTCCACTTTTTCGGGAAAATCTGAGGAGGGGGGCAAGAGGGTCAAGCAGGGCGCTTCTTGACCTGCTTGACGCTTTGACAGCGAAGCCTTGACCACCTCAACGCTTCAAATGCTTCGCGAAGAACTCCGCACAGGCATTCGCACAGACAGCGAAAGCCTTCTGCTGCCCGAGAAACGCATGCGGTGCTTCTGGGATGAGCGTGAGACCGGTGGGGATGCCGAGTTTGACGAGATCGGCACGAGCGTCGTCGGCGTGCGTGCTGGCGTCGTCGAGTTCGCCGGTCATGAAGAGCAAAGGCGGATCGCTTTTGTCCAAATGATGACGCGGGGAGGCGAGGGCGTAGGTCTTCGGAACCTTGGCTTGTGAATCGCCGAGGAAGGTGCGGTAGAAGGGATCGTCAGGCTTGCTACTGAGTTCGCCGATGCGGGCGCTTTCGAGATCGCTCTGCGCCCCCATGGCGATGCCGGCCTGCACGGCGCTGGATTGATCGGCGTGACCACCCTCGCCATCGAGTTCCTTCACGCCGCCGCTGGTGGTGAGCAGCGCGGCGAGGTGTCCACCTGCGGAAAGGCCGGTGACGCCGATGGCCTTCGCGTCGATGCCAAACTGGGCTGCGTTCGCCCGCAGGAAGCGCACCGCGGCTTTGCAGTCTTGGATGGCGGCGGGGAACTTCGCCTCGCCGCTGAGGCGATAGCTGATCGTCGCGGCGACGAAGCCTTTTGCTGCCAAGGCTTGCGCGAGGTTCGCCATGTTGGAACGCTCGCCTTTGTACCAACCGCCGCCGTGGATGCAGATGATGACGGGGAACGTGGCTGAGTCAGAAATGGGCTTCCAGAGGTCAAGCTGCATCTCACGCTGGCCGTAGCGAGCGTAAACGAGGCCCGGATGCGCTTCGAGCGCAGCGGTGACTTCAGGTGCGAGCTTGGTGGGCGCGGGTTTGGATTGCTGCGCCAAGGCGGCGAGCGTGAGAAGTGGGAGAAGGATGAGGTGACGCATGGTGTTGAAAGGTGAAGGATGTGCGAAAGACTCACGCCAGCTTCCAGGGACCGCGCATGGGGCGGGTGAGCATGGCGGAGGCTTCAGCATCGTCGAGGATTTGCTCCTTGGCGGGGTCCCAGCGGAGTTTTTCGCGGCGGAGGCGCAGAGCGATGTTCGCGAGGTGGGCGATGGTGATGCTGCGGTGGGCGTATTCGATGGGCGCAGCGGTTTTGGCTCCGTCTTGGATGGCGTCGATGAAGTTGCGGAAGTGGTCTTTGCTTTCGTAGAGGCGCACGTCGCTCTCGCCGAGCGGTTTGCGGAGTTCGACAGGCTTGATGTCGAGTTTGCCGCGATTGCAGAGGATGGTGCCGAGTTCGCCCTCGAAGCTGATGCCAGCTCCGAAGTCCTGCTTGTCCTTCACGCGGACCGTCGTGCCGTCGGCGTAGCGGTAGGCGAAGTCGAATTTCGGCGCGGTGGTGTAGAGGCTGCCGGGTGCAGGCCATTCGGCGCTGAGGTCGTAGAACTCGACGGGACCGCTTTCATCCATGCCGAGCGCCCATTGCACGATGTCGAGATGATGAGCACCGAAGTCGGTGATGTTTCCGCCGGAGTAGTCATAGAACCAGCGCCAGTTCGAGTGCAGGCGAGCGGGACAAAATGGAGCTTCAGGCGCGGGACCGAGCCACAGGTCATAGTTCAGTCCTTCAGGCACGGGCGTGGGTTCCGCTTGCGAAGCGCAGCCATTGTTGTCGCGGTTGTCGCTGGCAAGACCGACGCGAATTTGCTTCAGCTTGCCGATTCTGCCGTTGCGGACGAATTCGGCGGCCATGCGGAAGTGAACATCACTGCGCTGCTGGCTGCCGGTCTGCCAGACGACGCCGCTCTGTCGCACAACATCGCTCATGAAGCGTCCCTGGGCGATGGTGAGGCTGAGCGGCTTTTCGCAGTAGATGTGCTTCTTGGCACGAGCGGCAGCCACAGCCTGCAAGGCATGCCAGTGATCCGGCGTGGCGATCTGGACGGCATCGATATCCGCACGAGAAAGCACTTCGCGGAAGTCCTCATGCACCGCGCATCCCGTGCTGCCGTAGGTTTTATCCACCAAACGACGCGCAGGCTCGCGACCGAAGGCACCCGCCTTCTTGATGAGGCCTTTGTTGTAACGGTCTGACTCGCGCTCCACATCGCACACGGCAATGACCTGCACTCGCTCGTCCTGAAGGAAGTTTTTCACCACATCCGTGCCGCGACCGCCACAGCCGATGAGAGCGAGGGTGGTGCGGTTCGAGGGAGCCACCGCACCGTCTTTACCGAGGACAGATGACGGGATGATCGTGGGAAAGCCAAGCACCGCGCCTGCGGCGGTGCATTGCTGGAGGAAGGAACGGCGTGAGGTGACAGAAACGTGAGACATGCCCCGGCATAAACGGCCACCGTCCGGCGTTTGATCAAAACACCCTCTCCAAAACGTTCTTGACGCCACCGAGGCAATCCACCTAGCCTTCGTCCGCTCAACACACCGCTCATCGCTTATGAAAACGCGCCACCTCACTCCCGTCTGCGTGCTCCTGGCCCTCACCAGCCTTTCCGCCCGCGAATTCACCGATACCCAA
>CALSBJ010000079.1:0-28736 GCA_943373155.1 Akkermansia muciniphila
TTCGTCATCGGCGGCACCTCGGCCGAATCGACGATGAAACACGTCAAACTCGCCTCCACGAAGTATTACGACAACCTCCCCACCACCGGCAACGAGCACGGCCGCGCCTTCCGCGATGTCGAGCTCGAGGCGCAGATGCTCCAGGCCGCTCGCGAGTGCGGCATCGGCGCCCAGTTTGGCGGGAAATACTTCGCGCTCGATGTGCGCATCATCCGCCTGCCGCGCCACGGCGCGTCATTGCCCATCGGCATCGGTGTTTCGTGCTCCGCCGACCGCCAGGCGAAGGGCAAGATCACGCGTGAGGGCGTCTTCATCGAAAAGCTCGAAACGAACCCACTGCAATACATCCCCGAGGAGTTGCGCCATCGCAAAGACACCAACGCCGTGCGCATCGACACCAACCGCCCCATGGCCGAAATCCGCGCCGAGCTGAGCAAGTATCCCACCACCACGCGCCTCCTCATCAACGGCCCCATCATCGTCGCCCGCGACATCGCGCATGCGAAGCTGAAGGAGATGCTCGATGCCGGCAAGCCGCTGCCGGACTACTTCAAAAACCACCCCGTCTATTACGCCGGCCCCGCCAAAACACCCGCCGGCATGCCCAGCGGCAGCTTCGGCCCCACCACCGCCGGCCGCATGGACAGCTACGTCGATCTTTTCCAAAGCCACGGCGGCAGCATGATCATGATCGCCAAAGGAAATCGCGGCCAGCAGGTCACCGATGCCTGCAAGAAGCACGGCGGCTTCTACCTCGGCAGCATCGGCGGCCCCGCCGCCATCCTCGCCAAGGAAAACATCAAGAAGGTCGAAGTCGTCGAGTTCCCCGAACTCGGCATGGAAGCCATCTGGAAGATCGAGGTGGAAGATTTCCCGGCGTTCATTTTGATCGACGACAAGGGGAACGACTTCTTCCAAAGCGTCGGGCCGGGGTGTTCGGTGAAGCATTGATGCTGCTCCAACGCGCATAGTTCGTGATCATGAATAACAATAGCAGCAAACCGATTTCAGCCTCGGGAGCCCCGGAGCCGCCAGATCTTGTTTATTCATACCGAACAATCGACGACAAGCTCAGAGACACATTGATCAAAAAGCAAATATGGCTCTCAAATCCATTGTCGTTCAATGACCCGTTCGACTGTAATTTGGCGATCCAGGAAGACTGCACGCCCGAAGAGGCCATCAAGGCTGTTGAGGCAACGATTAAGCTTGGAAGCTACTCAACTGAGTTCAAGAGGCGCGCAAGAGCGGCCGCGTCTGAGGGCAAAATCATTAATCCAAAAGTGTGCGAAGAGAGCTGGCGGAATACGATGAGAGCAACTGGCGTCGCTTGTTTCAGCGCAACGCCGACGAATATTTTGATGTGGTCTCACTATGCCTCAAAGCATCAGGGTGTTTGCTTGGGGTTCAAAAACCTGGGGAGACGTTTAGGGCTTCAACGTGTGGAATACACTCGAATGATGCCGCGCGTTAGAATTATCGACATGATGCCGCCCGTGAGCCTGGAGCTTGTGAATAAGCTACTTTTAACCAAGTCGCGGGAGTGGAGTTATGAAAAGGAATGGAGGTTTGTTAAAGGCGAGAAGCAGTATTCCTCCGACTCTGATCCAGAGCGCGCCGAACGGTTTTATCCTGAAGAATTGCAAAAAGTCATCTTTGGATGCCGCGTGGCACAAGAGCGACAGCATGAGATCATGCTTTTGTTAAAGAGTTGGCCAACAAAGATACACTTTTATCAGGCCCATCCTCACAACTCGCGCTTCGCTGTCAGCATTCGCCGGCTTAATGTTTAGTTATCAAAGTTGGCTATCCGCGAGCCGGAGGCTCGAAAGAGATTAGCCGGTGGTGAAACCACCGGAACCGGGCCGCCCCACCACCCCCGATACGGTATGCGCCCCGGCAGGGGCGCGAGAAGCGTTCGAATGTTCCCCCGGCGATTTTGCCCGCCAGACCCCGCGTGCGCTTCTCGCGCCCTTCCAGGGCGCGGTTAATGGTTCGTCGGCGATGTCCGGTGGTTTCACCGCCGGCTAATTTCTGGCGTGCCTCCGGCACGGGGCTGAATTTCCGATGTGGGGCCAACTTCATCGTTGCGTCGCGGTTTTCGATCTGAAACGATCCCACATGGCCTCGACGCATCTCTCGTTGCATTACCATCTCGTGTTTAGCACGAAAAACCGGGAACCCTGGCTCTCGCCGACGCATCGGCAACGCCTTCACGCATCCATCGGCGGCATCCTTCGCAACATGGACGGCGTGGCGCATGCGGTGGGCGGCACGGGCGATCACCTCCACATCGCCGCCGGGCTGCGGGCGACGCATTGTCTGGCGGACGTGATGCGCGAGGTGAAGAGCGAGTCCTCCCGCTGGATCCACGAGGAACTGCGCCTAGCGGGCTTTGCGTGGCAGGAGGGCTATGGGGCGTTCACCTTTGCCGCGCCCGATTTGGAGGCGGTGCGGGCCTATGTGCTGAACCAGGAGGAACATCATCGCGTGAAGACCTTTCAGGAGAAATACGTGGCGATGCTGAAACGCGGCATGGTGGCGTATGAGGAGCGGTTTTTGTGGTAGCCAGAGCGGCTGCAAGCCAAGATAAAATTGGCTAAATGACAATTTGATCTTGTTTTAATGCCAAGATAAAATTGGCTAATGAAGCCCCTAGATCGCTCCATTCTCGAAAAGGCCCTCCAGGCCGTCTCCGCAGTGCTCGCTCACGACGGGGCGGAGCCTGAGACGGTGGTGATCTGCGGTGGGGCGGCTTTGTTGAGCCTGGGATTCATCTCCCGGCGCACGAAGGACGTGGATGTGCTGGCGGGCGTGAATCCGGTGGACGGGCTGGTCGATCCCCGGCCTTTTTCACCGGCTTTGAAGCGGGCGGTGGAGGAGGTGGCGAAGGCGCTGGGACTGCCGCCGAACTGGTTCAATGCGGGACCGGCGGATCAGGTCATGGCGGGGTTGCCGGAGGGCTTTCTCTCCCGTCTTCAACGGCGTGCCTATGGCAGCCACCTGACGGTGTTTTTGCCTGATCGCTATGATTTGATCCATCTGAAGCTCTTCGCTGGAGTGGACCAGGGGCCGGGCCGACACTGGTCGGACCTGAAAGCCCTGAACCCAACCAAGAACGAGATGCTGGCCGCCACCCGCTGGGTGCTGGGACAGGACGCCGGAGATGTCTTCCCCGGTGTGGTGCGTGACGCTCTCAAATTCCACGACTATGCCGACATCGCCGACCAACTTTAAAGATGAGCTGCAAGCTGCGGTCATCGACCTGCTCTGGAGGCAGTGGACCTGCCTCGGGGCTGGCCTGGAGGGTCGCGCCGCAGACGCTCACATCATTGATCCCGAGGCTCTTTTGCTGGCGACGACGACCATTGGAAGGCACGATCAACGCCTTTTTGATGAGGCGCTGGCCTGGCTGGTCCGCTTTGGCTCGCTGATCAATGTCCAGCGGCTGAAGAATCTGCACCAAGGTGGTAAGTTGGGTGATCCCCGTGTGCTCGGAGCCGTGGCCGCGTATGTGAAGAATCATGGAAAGCTGCCCAAATGGGGCGTGCTCGCCCAGACCGGTGATTCGAGCGTGAGCCAGGAACCTTTTTTTCTCTCGTCAAAGGACGCCCGAGCGACCCATCGTGGAGAAAGTGATCCCGATTTTCTGGCTCATGGCTGGCTGCGCCGTGCGCCACGGAACAAGCCTCTTGCCATGCCGCCGTCGCCAGAACGCCATGCCAATGTGCTGCTGAACTTGCGGGCCTTGATCGGCGTGTCCTCACGCTGCGAGATCATCTTATGCCTGCTCACGCGGCCCTCGGCCCGTGCCGCCGAACTGGCGCGTCTGACCGGTTATTCGCCGCAGTCCATTCAAACGACCTTGGGTGAAATGATCCTCTCCGGCAAGGTTTGCTCGGATGAACCGCACCCTGAACCAGGTCGGGGTGTGCGCGGTATGTCGCGGCGCTTTTACATGAAGACAGCAGACTTGCGTTTTCTGTGGCCGGCTGAATACGCACCACGTTGGCTGCCATGGGCGGCGCTTTTTGCACTGTCACAAGGTCTGCATGAAGCTTTGGAGAGCATCCAGGATGAAACCCTGCTTTCAATCCAGGTGCGCAGAATGATGCAGGAGCATTTGCCCGATTTAACCGAAAACCTGGGTTACATGCTGTTTGGCTACAACCCCGACATGACGGGATCGTATCTTCTCAACAACCTTGCTGCGGATTTCCCCAGGATGCTAAGAGACCTGTAATTACCTTTTGCTCTTTCCATTATCCTTCGCCATGCCCACCCCCATCCGCGTCACCATCTGGAACGAATTCGTGCACGAACGTCAAAACCCTGCCGTGGCCGAAATTTACCCCAAAGGCATCCACGGGCTGCTGGCGGAGGTTTTGGGCCAAAACGACGACTTCATCATCCGCACGGCGACGCTCGATGAGCCGGAGCAGGGCGTTTCGCAGGCGATTCTCGATGAAACGGACGTGTTGCTGTGGTGGGGGCATGCGGCGCATGATCAGGTGCTGGATGAAACGGTGACGCGGGTGCAGCAGCGCGTGCTCGCGGGCATGGGATTGATCGTGCTGCATTCCGGGCACTGGTCGAAGGTCTTCAAGCGGCTCATGGGAACGAGCTGTGCGCTGTGCTGGCGTGAGGCGGGCGAGCGGGAACGCGTTTGGGTGGTGAATCCGGGTCATCCCATCGCGGCGGGGCTCGGTGACTGCATCGAGATCGAGCAATCGGAGATGTATGGCGAGCCCTTCGGCATCCCGACGCCGGATGAGCTGATCTTCATGTCGTGGTTCCAAGGCGGCGAGGTCTTCCGCAGCGGCGCGACGTGGACGCGCGGCAGCGGTCGCATCTTTTACTTCAGCCCCGGGCATGAGGTGTATCCCATTTATCACCATCCCGAGGTGCAGCGCGTGATCGCGAACGGCATCCGCTGGGCCCAGCCGCAGGGTTCCCCCGCGAACACGCCGCGTCATGTGCCGGTGGAGCAGGCGCGGGAGCCGATCGCGGTGCGAGGTGGCACGGTGCATGTGGCGGACGGAAAGCTGGCGTAGCAGGCCGGGCAAGGAAGGCACTGAGAATGACCTTGCCTGACCGGCCTCTGTGATGGCATCGTAACTGCTGTCAGAGGTTGGTTACCCTCACCAGCCTCTCCCTCGCTCATGCGCCCCCCCTCTCCCCAACGCCCCCGAGGCTTTCACGTCGCTGGAAACAGCCTCGTGCCGATCTTGATCATCGTCGCCGCGCTGGCCATCAGCACCGCGATTTTCTTCCTCTTCACGAAAAAGAAGATAGAGGCCGGAAAAGCCGCCGAGGTGGCTGCGACACCGGCCAAAACCTCCGAAGAGCCATCGAAGGCCGCCCCCGGCGCTGAGGCCCCGATGTCCGCAGCGGGTGAAAAACCCGCCGTTCCGGGCTCCAAGCCTGCCGCCACCGCCGCGACGCCCATGTCGGCAGCACCCGAGCCAGCCTCGTTTGGCTTTGCCCGCCCGCTCGATCTCGGCAAGCAGATGGCCCGAAGCCTCGCCGCGGGCGATTTTGCCACCGCAGGAAAGCTGGCCGCGGCCGCCGATCCCGAGCAGGCCGCGATGGCGGCGCAGTTGATGCAAAAACTGGCGGATCTGGGCTTCAAGCCCGGCTCGGAGGATCAGGTGGAGCTTCTCGGCCTCGTCGAGAATCGCACCCGCATCGCCCTGCCGCTCATGAAGCCCGGCAGCCCCGGCCCGGTGCGTCTCCAGCTCGATATCGAGCGGGATGAACGCATGGGATGGAAGGTGGCCAAGGTCACGCTGCCGAAAGAAGCCAGCGCCGCGCTGGCCGCTCTCACCCCACCCCCTTCCGCGACGGCGGCTCCTGCTGCCGTCGCTGCCACCACACCCGCGATGGCTCCGGGTGCCGCTCCCGCCACAGCCCCGGCGACTCCGCCCGTTCCCACACCTCCGACGCCTGCGATGGCGACGAAGTCTCTTTTCGCCATCGAGGAAACCCAAGACGCGCTCGGCTTTGCCAGCGACTTCGTGCGGCTGCTGCTGGAGCATGATTTCACCTCCGCGAAGAAGTATGTGGACGAGAAAAAGGTGCCCGTGGAACGCCTCGTGGGCCTCTGCATCGTCTTTGAAGAAGGGCAGTATCGCCTGAAGCCGAGCAAGCCGCTCATCGTCACGGTGGCAAACCCCGAGGTGTCGTGGGTGATCGCTCAGGTCGAGTCTGAATCGCTCCAGCAGAGCACAGAGTTCGGACTGGAGCTGAAGCGTGAGAGTGCCTCCAGCTCGTGGAAGGTCGCGGGCGTGAACCTTTCGCAAATTCTCGGCTCCTTTGCCCAGAGTGCGAACAAGCTCGGCATCCCCTACACGCCCATCGTGCAGAATCCGAAGGGCGGTGAATCCCTGGCGCTCTACTTTGAATACGACCGCGCCGAGCTGCACCCACGGGCGCAGAAGCAGCTCGAAGTCGTCGCCGGCATGCTGAAATCCGATCCGGCGAAAAAACTGCGCATCACCGGCCACACCGACGCCCGCGGGGATGATGCCTACAACGTCAACCTCTCTCAAAGCCGTGCCGAATCCGTGAAGCAGCAGCTTGTGGCTCTCGGCGTGCCTTCCGATCAGGTGGAGACGACCGGCCTCGGCAAAGCACAGCCCCTCGGCCCCAATCAAAAAGCCGATGGCTCCGACGATCCCGCTGGCCGCTCCCGCAACCGCCGCGCGGAGATCTTCCTCGATTTCTAAGAGGAGGCCTCGAACGCTCAGAAACGCCAGCCTTTGCATTCGATGCCTCGGTCACTGCTCATCGGCTTCGGTCTGTTTCTGATTTATGTCTTCTGGACAACTTTCTCCGATCAGCAGTGCCGAAAGCTGTGGCAGAGCCGCAACAACAATGTCTTCTTCAGGGACTTTAGGCCGGACAACTCAGAGGACGCCTATCAACTCTTTGCAAGGTATAATAGGATTGGATCCATTTTGCTCCTGTTGGTATGGCTGGGCTGCGTTTTCAGCAGCGTTCGCTCTATGTGAATTTCATCGGATACTCATCCCATACCACTTATCCCTCATCCCGAATCATGCCCGGTCCTCTCCTCATCCGTCACGAAGGGCACACGCCCCGCGAGCGCAGCACCTGCGGCTGGCGTGACCGGCTCATCAGCCGAGAGGATGCCGCACTGAATCCCGCCGCCTGGGCGCACGCGGTGGACATTGATGGAGCCAAGCTGCACTACCACAAGCGCTCCACGGAACTCTACTACGTCCTCGAAGGCGGTGGCACGGTGGTGCTCGATGGCGTGGAGCAGCCGGTGAGCAAGGGCTCGCTCGTTCACATCCCGCCTGGTGTCGTGCACGGGGCTCGTGGCCAGATGCGCGTGCTCGTCGTCGGCATTCCAGACATCGCCGAGGATGACTACTTTGAAGTAGGCGAAGCCTGAAGCCCACTCTCACGCAGCCGCCGCACGGCCTCGGCATTCGAGCCAAAGGCAAATTGCTCCAGCGGCACGTCGTCGAGCTTCATCGGCATCCACTCCATCACCTCGGCCGGATCGGCTCGAAGGCCGTCAAAGCTCTCGATGCGTGCCACAAAGAAGAGATCAATCGTCGGCCACACAAAGCCCTGGAAGAGGTAGCGGTTGTTCAGCGAGACAAAGTAGCGAAACGCCTCCGGTGGAATGTGTAGGCCGGTTTCCTCGCGAGTCTCGCGGGAGGCACCTTCCTCACCGCTTTCTTCCGGCTCGATCACCCCACCGGGCATGCCGAGCAGGCCCAGACCCGGCTCATGACCGCGACGGATCACCAGCAGGCGATCCTGTGCATCGAGGATCAAGGCCACCGCCGCTGGAATGGGCGTGATGAAGTGGCGAAAGCCGCAGCGCTCGCAGCGGAATTCGCGACCGCTCATCGTTTTCAAATCGGGAGCGCCGCAGTCGGAGCAGAATTGGTAGGGTTTGGGCATGAAGGAGGCGCATGAGAACGCGAGATTCCCCGTTGGCGAGCGTCTATTTCATGCTCATTCTCCACACCCGATGAATGCTTCCCTGCTGCAAACCTGGCTCCGCCTTTCCGATGGGCGGCAGCATGCCCTGAAAGGCACCTGCGGCATCGGTCGGCACCCGACGAACACACTTCAGCTCTCCAGCAGCGAGGTCTCCCGCCGCCATTCCATCATCCAGGCGCAGGGCGAGGCGGAGTTTTGGATCGTCGATCTCGGCAGTGCTAATGGCACCTATGTGAACGGCCGCCGACTCTCCCAGGCCGTCCGTCTGCGCAATGGCGATGTCATTCGCATCGCCGATGTGGAGCTCGAATTTGCCACGGAGATCCTCAGCGCCATGCACCCCTCTGGCAAAGCCGTCATGGCCTCCACCATGATCCGCATGGAACAAGCCGAGTGCTGGCTCATGGTGGCGGATATCGAAGGCTCCACCAAACTCGCCCAAAATACCGCCCCGGAAAAATTCCCGCGCCTGACCGGCACCTGGTTCAAAGAGTGCCGCCAGATCATCGACGACTGCGGCGGCCACATGTCGAAGTACCTTGGCGATGGCTTTTTCTGCTACTGGACCGGTGGTGAAGGCAGCCACATCCGCGTGCGCCAGGCCATCGCCAAGCTCCGCGAGGCCCAGACGACCTCCACCCTGCCCTTCCGCGTCGTCTTGCACCATGGCAGCGCCGTCCTCGGCAGCGTGCCCACCATGAGCGAACTGAACCTTCACGGCCCCGAGGTGAACTTCGTCTTCCGCATCGAGAAAATCGCCGCCAACCTCGGCCAGCGCATGCTCTTCTCCGAGAAAGCCATGCATCAGCTCCAGGCAGAAAACGAGGTCATCCTGGTGGGTGAAAGCCCCGTGGAGGGCTACACTGGAAACTTCAAATTTTACGCTCCGCCAGGGCCGAAGGCAGCATGATCTGCCATCACTCTTACTGGAGAGAATTGAGCCTGAAACCCTCCAACTCGGCCAGCATTCGCGCTTTGCCATCGAAGCTCCAAAACTCATCGCAATCCAGAAGCCGGGCGTGGGCCACATGCAGGATGTCGTAGGTTCGGAAGCCGTGCTTGGCCGTGTGGCGCTGGCTCATGGCGCGAAACTCGCGACGCAAAGCACTCCAGGAAACCTCGCAGGCGAAAAAGACACCTGCTTCCCTCACATGGTCCTCGAATGATGCGATGGCGGCAGCCGCTGTCTCGAGCGAAACTCGCCACTGACCGCCGTGACGCGCCAAATGCACATGCAGCTCAAAAGCATTCGTGATCTCCGCCCAGAGCAGCGAAGTCACCGGCAAGGCGTCCGATTGCCGGGAGAAGGCCTCCGTCACCTGAGCGCGTGCGAGGTTAAACGCCCCGACATCAAGGTAGAGCGAAACGAGAAAGTTCGTGTCGGCGTAAGGGCGCATCACTCACCGCGGATGGCTTGGAAAAACTCGGCCTCGGCTTCGCTTGGCAGCCGGGTCTCGCCCAGTCGGGCTTGAACAGAGCGGAAGTCGGGCACGGCGGTCATTTTGGGCCGCACAGGGCGCGCGAGAGTCGTCGCCTCCAGTTTGAAGGTGCTGCTGCCTGCGCTTTCCAACATCAAACTTCCACGCTCCTCGCAATCCCTCAAAATCCGATCCCAAGCCGGGTCGGACTCCGAGATGGCATAAACGCCGGGTTCTTTGAGGGTGGCTGTCATGCGGGAATGATGCGCTGGAAGCTCTTCTATGCCAAGCTCATAGTTTCGTGAGGCGGCCAGTTCGGCGCATCCGCAGGTTTGTCATTTAGTCGCTGCCGCCTCGAGTGATTGAGCAAGGTTATCCGCCAGAGTTTGTGTCACTTTTTCAAAGTGGTCTTTCAGCAGCCCCGGCTTCTGCACATAGTCAGCAAGTGGTGCAGACGGCAAATTGTTCGATGGCAGTGGCAGCACAAGATAGCTCCTACGGGCGAGCTTTTTTCCAGACGGGTCAATGATCCAAGCCTCAGCACCGATACCTGGAGAGTAAGCTCCACCTTTTCTGCGATAGAGCGTGTATTGGAAAATGACCGTCTTCACCTGAAAGGTGGATCCCACAGCCCCCTTCAAGCGTGGCCCAAAGTAGGTTGTCTTAGCGAGAGACTTTTCGAACTCTCGCCCCAAAGTGTCAGGAAGATTTGGGATGAGTGACTTAATCGCGTCGCGTGTGTCTCTTGCCTGCGATTTCTGATCCGAGAGAGAGGTCGACGCGGCTTCATACGCAGCTACGGCAACCGCTCCAGCTCCTCCTGTCATCACGATGGCCAAATTTTGTTCTGGTGAAGTGAGACTAGGTTTCCAGTAGGCCTTAGGCCCCTCCGTCACGGGGGAAATCCGGACAGAATGAATGCGTTGCCTGTCTTTAGGGCTCAGGTTGGTGGCACATGAAGAGAGCAGGAGCAGCGAAAAGGCGAGGTAGGTAAGTCGAGCCATGCCCGATGCTGGCAAAGAGATGCGTCTTCTCAAGGCTGTAATTCACCACTCAACCCCCATGGACGATCCCGCCTTGACACTCTCCTGACGCAAGGATTGCGGCTCTTTGCCCGTTTTTTGCGACCCCATCCCCTTGCCATGAAGACTCGATTTCTCACCGCCGCGCTTGTTTTGTCCTCCACCGCCGCCTTCGCGCAGATGCCGAAGAAGGAGGAAGGTATCGACGCCTCGAAGCCGGTGTCGTTTTACAAGCACATCCGCCCGATCTTCCAGGCGCAGTGCAATGGCTGCCATCAGCCGGCGAAAAAGAAGGGCGATTACATCATGACGGAGTTCGCGGCCTTGCTGAAGGGCGGCGAGGAGGCGGTGGCCGTGGTGCCGGGCAAGGCGGAGGAGTCGAATCTGCTGAAGCTCATCAAACCGGATGCGCATGGCAAGGCGGAGATGCCGCAGAAGGCCGATGCGCTGCACTCAACGCAGATCGCGCTGATCGAGCGCTGGATCAATGAAGGCGCGAAGGACGACACACCGGCCTCGGCGAAGGCGCAATACGACATGGCGCATCCGCCGGTGTATGTGACGGCGCCGGCGGTGACGTCGGTCGAGTATTCGCCGGATGGCGCGATGATCGCGGTGGCGGGTTATCATGAGGTTTTGGTGCACAAAGCGGACGGCAGCGGCCTCATGGCGCGACTGGTGGGACTCGCGGAGCGCATCCAGAAGCTCGCGTGGTCGCCGGATGGCAAAAAGATCGCGGTCACCGGCGGCAGCCCGGCACGCATGGGCGAGATTCAAATCTGGGACGTGGCGGCGAAGAAGCTCGAACTGTCCAAATCGCTCACCTTTGACACCATCTACGGCGCGAGCTGGTCGCCCGATGGCAAGCAGCTCGCGTTTGGCTGCGCCGACAATGCCGTGCGGGCCATCGACGTGGCCACAGGCAAAGAAACGCTCTTCATGGGCGGCCACAGCGATTGGGTGCTCGACACCGTGTGGGGCGTGGACGGCAAGCACGTCGTCTCCTGCGGCCGCGACATGAGCGTGAAACTCACAGAAGTCGCCACGATGCGCTTCGTCGATAACGTCACCTCCATCACGCCCGGCGCACTCAAAGGCGGCGTGCAGGTGCTCGCTCGGCATCCGCAGCGCAACGAGGTGCTCATCGGCGGCACCGACGGCGTGCCCGCGATCTACCGCATGGAGCGCATCACAAAGCGCGTCATCGGCGACAACGCGAACCTCATCCGCAAATTCCCCGCGATGCAGGGCCGCATCTTCGGCGTCGATTTCGCACCGGATGGCAAGCGCATCGTCGCAGGGGCCTCGTTTGAAGGAACCGGCGCGGTGAACATTTATAGCAGCGAATACGACAGCACCATGCCCGATGCGGTGAAGAAGCTCGTCGAAACCGTGAACGGCAAAGGCAAGGAACTCGACGACTGGATCGTCAAAGACGTGAAGCAGCTCAGCAGCACGCCGCTGCCGAGCGGGGTGTTCAGCGTGACCTTCTCGCCCGATGGCAAAACGATCGCCGCCGCCGGTCAGGATGGTCAGATCCGCCTCATCGACGCCGCCACGGGCAAGATCGCGAAGGAATTCGTCAGCGTGCCGCTCGTGAAGGAAAAAGTGCTCGCCGCCAGCGACGTCATCGCGGACGACACCGTGCGTGTGGACGTGAAAAAGGACGACAAGGTCGAAACGCTGCACACCGGCCCCACCGTGGCCTCCATCGAGGTCGAGCCCGCGAACATCAAGATCGGCAAGCCCACCGAGTACGCGCAAATTTTGATCACCGCGAAGATGAGCGACGGCACACGCGCCGATGTCACCCGCATGGCGAAAATCACCGCTGCGAAAGGCGACGTGGTGAAAATCGACTCACGCGGCATGATTCGTCCCGACAAAGACGGCGCCACCGCCATCAACATCAGCTTCATGGGCCGCACCGCCAGCGTGCCCGCGAATGTCAGCGGCCTGAATGTGGCGCTGAAGCCGGATTACGTCCGCGACATCATGCCCATCACGTCAAAGCTCGGTTGCAATCAAGGCACCTGCCACGGCGCAAAGGAAGGCAAAGCGGGCTTCAAGCTCTCCCTGCGTGGTTACGATCCCATTTATGACGTGCTCGCTTACGCCGATGAACTCGCCAGCCGCCGTGCGAATGTCGCCTCGCCGGAGCATTCGCTCATGCTGCTGAAAGCGAGCGGTGCCGTGCCGCATGAAGGCGGCCAGCTCACCGTGCCGGGCGAGCTTTACTACGAATCGCTCAAAGCGTGGATCAGCCAGGGCGCGAAGGTGAACCTCGCCACGCCGCGAGTGACCAGCATCGAGCTTTCGCCGAAAAATCCCGTCATCGAGCGCATCGGCGGCCGTCAGCAGCTCCGCGTCATCGCTCGTTATGCCGATGGTTATGTCAAAGACGTCACCGCCGAGGCCTTCCTCGAAAGCGGCAATGGCGATGTCATTGAAGCCGACAAAAAAGGCCTCATGACGAGCCTGCGTCGCGGTGAGGCACCGATCCTCGCTCGCTTTGAAGGCGCTTACGCCGCCACCACCATCACCGTCATGGGCGACCGCACCGGCTTCGCGTGGAAGCAGCCGGAGACTTGGAACAAGATCGACGAACTCGTCGCGCAGAAGTGGCAGCGCATGAAGATCGAGCCAAGCGGCCTGTGCAGCGACGAGGACTTCCTCCGCCGCATCCATCTCGACCTCACCGGCCTGCCGCCAAAGCCCGAGGAAGTCGCCGCCTTCATCGCTGACAAACGCGACACCCGCACGAAGCGCGGCGAGGTCGTCGATAGGCTCATCGGCAATCCCGACTTCGTCGAACACTGGGCCAACAAATGGGCCGACATGCTCCAGGTGAACTCCAAATTCCTCGGCACCGAAGGCGCGGCCGGTTTGCGCTCGTGGATCAAGCAGCAAGTCACCGACAACACGCCGTATGACCGCTTTGCGTATCGCATCGTCACCGCCACCGGCTCAAACAAGGACAATCCCGCCGCCGCTTACTTCAAGACCGTGCGCACACCGGAGGAACTCGTCGAAAACACCACGCACCTGTTTTTGGCGACGCGATTCAACTGCAACAAGTGCCACGACCATCCCTTCGAGAAGTGGACGATGGATCAGTATTACGAAACGGCGTCCTACTTTGCCCAGATCGACCTCAAGGGCGATCCTCAGGCCAAAGGAGCCACCATCGGCGGCACCGCCGTCGAAGGCGCGAAGCCGCTGTATGAAATCGTCGCCGACAAAAAAGACGGCGACGTGCTCCACCTCCGCACGAACAAGCCCGTCGCGCCGAAAGTGCCGTATGACACCGAACTCGTCAGCAAGGCCGCCACGACCCGCCGCGACCAGTTTGCCACCTGGATGACCAGCCCGGAGAACGATTACTTCGCCATGAGCTACGCCAACCGCATCTGGGGCTACCTCACCGGCACCGGCGTCATCGAGCCGCTCGACGACATCCGCGCCGGCAATCCGCCGAGCAATCCCGAGCTGCTGCAATACCTCACGAACGAATTCATCCAGAGCGGCTTCAACGTGCGCCACCTGATGAAACTCGTGGCCACCAGCCGCACCTACAATCTCAGCCTCAGCACCAACAAATGGAACGAGGACGACAAAACGAACTACAGCCACGCCAAAGCCCGCCGTTTGCCCGCCGAGGTGCTCTTTGACTCCGTCTTCGCCGTCACCGGCAGCATGCCCAACATCCCCGGCGTGCCCAAAGGCACCCGCGCCGCCGCTTTGGCCGATGCGCAGATCAAACTGCAAGACGGCTTCCTCACCAACTTCGGCCGCCCTGCTCGCGAAAGCGTCTGCGAGTGCGAACGCAGCAACGACGTCAATCTCGGCCCCGTGATGGCCTTGATGAGCGGCCCGACGGTCGGCGATGCCATCAGCGATCCCACCAACGCCATCGCCAAGCTCACTGCCGAGATCAAAGACGACAAACAGCTCATCGACGCCGTCTTCATGCGCATCGTGAACCGTCACGCCACGGAGAAGGAAATCAGCGCCGCCCTCGAAAGCATGGCCGGACTCGATGCCGAGCACAAAACGCTCGCCGCCACCGCTCAGGCCAAGGAAATCGAGCAAAAGCCCGCCATCGCCAAAGCCGAGCAGGATCGCGTTTTGGCCATCAAAGCCGCCGAAAGCGAGCTCACGGCCTACAAAGCCAAAATCGCCCCTGAGGTCGCCAAAAAGGAAGCCGCACGTCAGGCCGCCATCCAAGCCGCCGAAGCCAAGGTGAAGGCCGTTTTTGACACCGCGCCCGCGAATCAGCCGAAGTGGGAAAACTACCTCGATCTCACCACCGAATGGCATCCGCTCGATCTCAAGGTCCAACGCGCTGGTGGCGTCGAAAAACTCGAAGTCCTGCCCGATGGCAGCTTCCTTGCCACCCCCTTGCCCGAAGGCAAAGAAAGCACCGGAAACTACCTCCTCATCGGCAAAACCGACCTCCAGGGCATCACCGGCATCAAACTCGAAATGCTCCCCGATGACCGCCTGCCCAACAACGGCCCCGGCACCGCTCCCGATGGCAATTTCGTCCTCGGCGAACTCGTCGTCACCACCGACGCCGCCGACGCGAAACGCAAACGCGGCTCCGGCGTCGCCCAAACGCTCAAAAACCCCAAGGCCGACTTTGAGCAGAACAACTTCCCCATCACCGAAGCCCTCAAAAAAGGCAATCGCGACCGCGGCTGGGCCGTCAGCGCCGAAACAGGCTTGCGCCATGAAGCCACCTTCACCTTCGAAAAACCCGTCAGCAACGAAGGCGGCACCAGCTTCAGCATCCAGATGACCAGCAACTTCCAGAACGGCAAATACAACCCCGGCCGCTTCCGCCTCTGGATCACCACCAGCCCCACGATCCGCTTCGGCGTCCCCAAAACCGTCGCCGACGCCGTGAAAGCGATGAAACGCACCCCCGAACAAACCGCCGACCTCACCGCCCACTTCTTGAATCAGTTCCGCGACTACCAGGCGCAGAAGAAATATTTGGCCATCGCCCGCCAGCCCCTTCCTGTCGATCCTCAGCTCATCGCTTTGGAAACGAAGCACGTGAACGCCCAAAACCCCATCGTCATTGACCCCAAACTCATCCAGCTCCGCCGCGACTCCGCTCTCAGCGCCAAACAGCTCACCAACAAGCGCCTCACCGCCGCGCAAGACTTGGCGTGGGCCCTGATCAACTCACCGGCGTTCTTGTTTAATCATTAACCCCAGTCGAATTCATGAGTTCAAAGGTTGGCTTCCTTATTTGCAGCATCTTGGCCTTTCTCAGCGGCTGCGTTTCCAGTCCCACCATTTCTGTGTCTGGAACTTTCAAAAGTGTGTCGGGCAAACTTGTTCAGATCACTCCAAAATATGAGCTTTTGGTAGAGCGAAGCCATGCGCATGGAAGGTTTTTTGTTGGGGTCGGCCATGTCTGGAAAGCCGGCACTTCAGAAACATCATTGGCAGTGATGACCAGATCATCCGGACCACGCGAATGGATGGGGGCTGAAATCCAATTTGATGACCGCTTTAGTTCATTCGAAGTCATTCCCTACGACGAAAGATTTAATGGCGTTCGCAAGCCTTCAGCAAAGTTTAAGAGGGTCTTCTGAGTTTGAGCGTCAAAATTCGCGCCAGCGTCGTGGAGTGCGGTGGCAAGCGTCAGCGCGACACCGCTGTCGCGAGCCTGACGGTCCTCCAAGGCCGGAGAGCGTTCTTCTCGCGCCCGACAACGGTGTCGTCGGGGCAGGCTTGCGCCTTGCCCCTCTGCCCCCGCACTCCACGACGCTTTGCGATGTTCGCACCCGGCACCAGCCTTGCCAGCTTCCAAACACAGCCTAGCATGGGCGCTTCATGCGCCGCCGCTCTCTCCAACGACGTTCCTCTCCTCTCCGCTGGCTGTGGTGGCTGGCGGGGTTCCTTGTCATCGCGGTGATCGTGGGCGTGCTGGCGATGCCAGCGCTGGTGGTGGGCTATTTGCAGAGCTTTGTGCGAAGTGAGGGCTTCCGCGTGAAGGCGGAGGAGATGATCGAGGCGAAAATGGGTGGCTCTGCCCGGCTGGCGGACATTCAATGGCAGGACGACGCGGCAAGCATGAGCGAGGCGAGCCTGGAAACAGCTTCCGGACTGCAGATCGAAGCGGTAGGGCTGCATGCGGCGCTGGATTTCAGTGCCATTCGTCGCGGTTCGTGGAGCATTCAAAGTGCGGGAGCGGATTCATTGACTGTCACGAAGCATTCCGCGGCCAAAGCGTCGTCGAGGCTGGAGGAGGTCTCGATGGGTGAAGCCGCGCTTCCAGGCTGGTTGAGCCAGTACATCCCAAAAACCACGGAAGTGGATGGTTTCGACGCGGAACGCTTTTCCTACACGCAGAATGGCTGGCAGGTGGAGGAAGCGCGGCTGCACCTCGGCGGATACAACAGCGCCTCGACGAGCAAGGGACGCTACTCATTTCCTGGCACGCTGGATGGCGGCACCTTCCGCATCCCGCTGATGCCGCCCGGGCAAAAGGAGCCACTGAAGCTCGAGATCGGCCGCGCCAGCTTCCGCCTGACGGATGAAAAACTGCAAATCAGCGAGTCCACGCTGCGCTGGAAGGAGCGCACCCAAGGCACGCTGCGTGGAAGCGTGCGCTTTGGTGGCGAGTGGCAGATGTTCGTGCATGCCGAGCAGGTGCCCACGGCGGAATTTCTGAGTGAGGAGTGGCAACAACACCTCACGGGGCATTTTGAAGGCGATGCGGAGCTTTCGGGAGCCAAAGGCCAGCCGATGAACTGGAAGGCGGATGTGGCACTGAAGGATGGCGTGATCTCCTCGCTGCCGATTCTCGACAAGCTGGCCACCTACACGCGCATGGAGCGCTTCAAACGGCTGGCACTGGACATCGCTACGGCAACGGTAAGCCCGCACAGCAGCGGTGGCACGCGGCTGGAAAAGATCGTGGTGCAATCCAATGGCCTCCTTCGCATCGAAGGCACGCTCAATCTGCTGCCGGGTGATGGAATCGATGGTGACTTCATGGTCGGCGTGACACCGGAAACGCTGCGCTGGCTGCCGGGAGCGCAAAACCGCGTCTTCATCGAATCGAACCCGCAGGGACCTCCGGGCTTGAATTGGGCTCGCGTGAAGGTCGCGGGCACTCGCACAGCGCCACAGGAAGATCTGAGCTCGCGGCTACTCGGTGCGGCAGGCATGTCCCTGCTGCTCGATACGCCGGGAGCCATCGTGGACAAAGCGAGCGAGACGCTTTTGAAGCCGATGCTCGGTGAAGACGCCGCGAAGCTGCCCGGAGCCATCATCAACGGCACCACGAAGACGCTGGAGCAGGGCGTCAAAACCGGCGGCGACCTCATCAACAAGGTCATCCCCTTCTTTCCCGGTAGCAAATGAACGTCCATCACCTCGAACTCTTTTATTATGTGGCCACCCATGGCGGCGTGAGCGCGGCGGCACGTCAGATGCCTTATGGCATTCAGCAGCCAGCTATCAGCGCTCAGATTCTCCAGTTGGAGGATGTTCTCGGCGTCACGCTGTATCAGCGACGGCCGTTTCAACTCACGCGGGAGGGACAGCTTCTTTATGATCACATCGCGCCCTTCTTCAAAGGCCTCGGCGATGTGGCCGATCGCATCCGTGGCGGTGGCGAGACACGTCTGCGCATCGCCGCACCGGAGATCGTGCAGCGCGAGTACCTTCCCGAGCTGTGTGCTCGCATGCAGCGGCGGGTGGAGGGTTTTCACTTCACCCTCACGGATGGTCGCCAGCAGCAGATCGAGCAATTGGTGGCGGTGCAGGAGATCGACATCGGCCTCTCCACACTCACGGACAAACCGCCGCCCAATGTGGAGACACGCGAGCTGCTGCGACTGCCCATGTGTTTGCTCGTTCCCGCGAAAAGCAGCCTCAAGAGGGCCGCGCAGCTGTGGGAAAAAGAACGGATCGAGACGCCGCTCATCGCTTTGACCGCCAGCGATCCGTTGGTGCGCGAATTTCAGTCAGGACTGCGTCAGCATGGCGTGGAATGGATCACGAGCCTGGAGGTGGGCAGCCTCGACACAGTGGCGCGATACGTCGCCGGTGGCTTCGGCATCGGCCTTTCGCTCCAGATGCCACGCGTGGAAGCGCCTGCAGGCGTGCGTGTGCTGCCGCTGGACGATTTTCCCTCGCTAGCATTTGGCGTGATGTGGATCGGCCGCCTGTCACCTCTGGGTGAGACCTTCATCGAGGAGGCACAAGCCATCGCCAAAGGTCTGAAGTAGCTGTTTTCCTCATTTTGGGAGATTTCGCTCTTGGCGGCCAAAATGCCGTTTGATAGCCTCGAAGCACTTTTTGACCTTATGAACCCACAGCTCGTCACCCGCCTCTGCGTCGTTCTTCTCGTCATCATCTTGGGTCTGCTGGTGTATCGGTGGATCATGCAAGCCAGTGATGGCATGAAGCTCGTGAGCTTCATCCTTCTCGGCGGCATCGGCGGCATGCTGGCCGTGAAGTATCTGCTGCCATGGATCGGTGATGCCATTGGTGAGGGCATGTACTCTTCCGGTGAGCAGATCGAGCAGGATGGCCTCATGAAAGCGGCGGCCTGCATTTCACAGGGAGACTATGCGGGGGCACTCGATCACTATCAGAAGATGATGCACGAGAAGCCGGAAGACCCTTTTCCTGCCGCTGAGATGGCAAAGGTGCACGCGGAGCGCCTCGGTGATCCGCACACGGCCATCCAGGTGCTCACGAATCATCTGCAAAGTCGCGAGTGGTCCGTAGAAGACGGGGCGTTTTTGCTCTTCCGCGTGGTAGAGGTGCAGACGAACCATCTGCACGATTTCGCGGCGGCTCGTTCCACGCTGGAGCGGGTCATCGCAGGCTATCCAAACACGAGGCACAGCGCGAATGCCCACCACAAGATCACGGAGCTGGAGCAGGTGGAGTTTAAATTCATCCAGGAGCAGCGGGCGAAGGCGGCTCAAAGCATCTGAATTCACTCGAAGCCATGAAGACAGCCCTTCAGCGATGGCTTGCCGCTTGCCCGCTGATGGCTCTGGCCGTGGCGGGTGTGGTCGGGATCGTGCTAGCGGAGCTGGATGTGGCGGCAATGCGGCTGTGGATCTGTCCTGCAGCTCTCACGGTGATGCTGGCGACGCTGATACGCCCGCAGAAGTGGCTAGGATTTGCTGCGACAATGCTCGGATGTGCGGCCCTGCATGTGATGCATCTGGACAGCACCTACCGCCATCCGTTGCGACTGCACCTGCTCGAAAAGGGCGGCGCTCTCGAAGCAGTAGTGGAAGGCAGCCTCACGCCTGATCATGCCTCCTCGATGCCTGAGACGATGAAAGCGTTCTGCGAATCCAGCCGAGTCATTCTGGAGGATGGCACAGAATGGTTACTCCCGGTGCGATTGAAGGTCTCGCTGCCTTTGGAGAGGGAATTTCCAGGCGCTGGCATCTACCAACTGCGCGGACGGCTGCGGCTGCCGGCAGGACAAAAAGCTCCCGGCACGTTCGATGCGGCGGATCATGCTTTGCGCAGCGGATTTGCCGCCGAACTGAAGGTGTCAAAACTGGAAAAAATGCCTGGTGTTGGCGCGGCATGGACCTGCGCCCTGCTGGATGCCGCTGAGCAGAGCCGCCAATGGATCAGCCGGCAGCTCATGCTGGATATTGATGATGATCCAAGGCTTTCCGGGGTGATCCGAGCGATGGCGCTGGGCGTGGCGGACGAAGCGCAGGATGACATCGAGGACGCGTTTCGTGACAGCGGCACACTGCATGTCTTCGCCGTGAGTGGGCTGCATGTGGCGATGCTCGGCATGATCGCCTGGCAGGTGCTGAAAGCGCTGAGCCTTCGCCGTGGCGTGGCTTTGTGGGTCATTGTGCTGATTGTCTTCGCTTACGCCTTTATCACTGGCTGGCGAGCTTCGGCGGCCAGAGCGGCGCTGATGGTGGCGGTGGTTTTTTGCGGCCCCACGGCGGATCGGGACTCCAGCGTGCAAAACAACCTCGGGCTCGCTTCCTTGCTTCTGCTGGGGATGGATACGCAGCAGCTCTTCATGCCGGGCTTCCAGCTTTCCTTTGGCGTGCTGTGGGCCATCGCGGCACTCACAGGCGTCTTCATGAGCCCGCTGGCGCGGTGGATGGAGCTGGATCCCTTCCTGCCGCTGGAATTTGCGAGCAGATGGCAAAAGCAAGCGCTAGGCATCCGCCGCTGGTTGATCGGCAATGCCTGTGTCTCCGCCGCGGCCTGGCTGGGCAGCCTGCCATTCATTCTCCTGCACTTCCAGGCGGTGACGCCGGTGGCTCTCATCGCCAACAGCGTGCTGGTGCCGCTCTCCATCGCCGCGCTGGCGGTCACCTGCATGAGCATCCTGGCCGCCCTGATCAAGGCCACAGGCATGCAGATCGCCATCAACAACACGAACTGGTTCCTCGCCAAGGCGATGGTGGTCTCCGCGACTTGGTTCGCCAGCCTTCCAGGGGCCAATTTTCATCTCAACACGACAATCACACCGACCGTTGAAGCGATCTCCTGGCGGGTGCTGGCGATGCCAGATGGTGGCGCAGCGAATCATCTGCGTCTCGGCCCGGCGCACTGGCTGCTGGATTCCGGGCCTGAAGATCAGTTTCGCACGGTTTTGCATCGTTACCTTCGTCATGAAGGCGTCAACAAACTGCGCGGCATCATCATGAGTCACAATGACGCCGCCCACATCGGTGCTGTGGAAGAGGCACGTTCGATGTTTGGCATGCCGGAGCTCTTTTGCAGTGCTCGCGAACCGGGACCGTATGATGCGCGACAGACGATCCTGCGCCGATTGGAATCGGCCACGCCGCTGAAAAAATGGATCGCGGGAGATGGGCTGTCATTGAGTGCGGATGCCAGCCTCAGCTGCCTGCACCCTTCGACCACCAGTCGATCCATGCGTGGCGATGACCGAGCGATGGTGCTGATGGGCGTTTTGAGTGGCTGGAGAGTGATGTGGATGAGCGATGCGGGCTGGCTGGCCGAAAACACCTTGTTGGAATCCGGCCAGCCTCTGCACTGTGACGTGCTGATCACGAGCCAGCATGCCACCGATGTCTGCGGGACCCAGGAATTCCTCGACAAGGCCATGCCGAGGCTGGTGATCCGCGGCAGCAGCGGCTTCACGCGAGATCACCCGCCAGCACCAGATACCCTGGCGGCATGGTGTGCGGAACACGAGGTGCCGCTATGGCTTACCAGTGAACTCGGCAGCATCGCACTGGAATTTTCCAAACCGACTTTGAACGCCCACGCGGATTCTGGAGGCATGCCGCCGATGAAACTGGAGAAGAAACGTTAATTCTTCGCATCAGGCCGCTCGCCGAGCCTCGCAGGCACTTCGCGCATGCGGTTGTTGCGGATGACTTCGAGTTTCACGACGGCACCAGGCGGTTGCGTGCGGATGATCTGCAAAAGATCGGACGGCATGCGGAAGGACATGCCTTGGAACTTCGTGACCACATCACCCGGCTTCAAACCGGAGGCGGCGGCGGGCGAATTGGCATCCACGCGAGAGATGAGTGCTCCGATGGGCGAGGTGCCCCAGACGTTGTCGATCTCGATCGGATCGCTGATCACTTCGATGCCGAGGTAACCACGGCCAAGCATGCTTTTACCAGAACGCCGAGCCTGCTCCCGCAACTCGAGCGCCTGCTGAATGGCCGTGACGACCATTTTCACGCCGTTGGCGGGCACGGAAAGGCCGACGCCCTGCCAGGCACGTACGTTTTGATCCCCGCGATAAATGGCCACGTTGACGCCGACGATCTTGCCATGGATATCCACCAGTGGGCCTCCCGAGTTGCCTGGGTTGATGACGGTATCGGTCTGGAGATAATCCATCTGGCTGTCACTGAGATGGCGGTCACGAGCGCTGATGATGCCCTGTGTGACGGTGCCACTCAGGCCGAAGGGATTCCCCACGGCGAAGACCATCTCGCCCACTTTGACCTTATCGGAATCACCAAACGAGAGAGCGGGGAAGTCTTTGCGCTCGCTCTCGATGCGCAGCAGGGCGATATCACGCTCCTCATCGGTGCCGAGCACCTGAGCCGAGAAGATTTGATTGTCGTTGGTGGTGACGGCCAGTTCGGACACATCCGCGACGACGTGGTAATTGGTCACCACGAGGCCGTCCCGGCTGATGATGGCTCCAGAGCCGAGACCCGGGATCACCTCAGGACGACCCGGAACCAGACCGAGCAGCGGATGCAGCATGGTCTGGCCGGCAGTGACCTTGCGCGTGGTGATGCTCACGACGGAGGGCAGGACGGCGGCAGCGAGCTTGGAAAAGGCGTCGTTCATCCGCGTCAAGGCGCGGGCGTCTTCGGCATCGAGTTTGGAACCAGCCTCCTCGGGCACTTTTTCGCCCTTCAAAAGCTGTGGCAGACCGTAGCGATCCGAGTCCTGCCTCGAATACGAATACAGGCCTCCGGCAATCGCGAGGATGATGAGGGCAAAGACGACACGTCGTGCGAGTTCCATGAGGCACTGTGAACCTTCCCACGCTTTCCGCCAAGCACCAAGATGCTGGGCTCAGCCCTTCCCACCCGTATCGAGCTCGGCTCCCACTTCTTGAAATGCCGAGGCGAGCTCGAGCCAATCGTTCACTGTGGTGTTCCAGCCGCCACTCACTCGCGCCACTCGGCGCAGTTCCTCAGGCGAGGTGCCGAGAGCGGTGACGACGACGGAGGAGCCTTCTTTGCCGGAACTGCACGCACTGCCGGTGGAGATGCTGAAGCCGCGTCGGGAGAGCCGCGTGAGCCATTTGAGGTTTTCATGCCGGGGCATGAGGAGGAGCGAGGTATTCCAGAGACGCGGCTTTTCGGCGGAGATGAGGCGCAGACCTTCAAACGATGCCTGCATGGCCGCTTCAAAGGCATCGCGGCCTGTGCCATCGCATGTGGCGAGCCGCGGCCTGATCGTCTCCAGTGCCGTGACCATGGCCTCGATGGCGGGATAATTCTCCGTGCCAGCACGGCGGCCACTTTCCTGTGGGCCGCCGTGGAGGAGGCGGATGCGCTCGTTTTCATCGCGAAGCACCAGAAAGCCCGCGCCCTTCGGCCCGCCAAATTTATGCGCGGAGCCGCTGAGGTAATCGCAGGTGCTGAAATCGGCCTCCAGCTTGCCCAGCCATTGGGTAGCATCGGTGTGGAAGGAGATGCCTTTGGCTCGGCACAGCAACGCAAGCTCCCGCCAAGGTAAAAGCTGTCCGCTTTCATTGTTCGCCGCCATCACGGAGACGAGTGCCACACCTTCCGGCATCTCACCCACTGCCTCGAAGGTCGAAACCTTCGTCCAATGCCGTGCGGCTTCGCGGACGCTGGGATGCTCGATGGTGGAAATCGCCGTGGTTCGGCCTGTGAAGGCTGAAAAGAGTAGATTGTTCGACTCCGTGGCTCCGGATGTAAAGACGATACGTTCCGCATCCACCTGCAGTAATTGACCCAGCCGCTCCCGGGCCGTCTCGAGCTTCTGACTGGTGATGCCCGCCTCACGGTAAAGGCTGGATGGATTGTGCCAGTGCTTCTCACTGGCCCTCAGCCAAGCTTCGCGTGCCTCGGGCAGCAGCGGCGTGGTGGCATTGAAGTCGAAGTAGCCTGACATGGCACCACTAGGAGGCTCAATCTCTTCTGAAATGGCGGATCATGCCAATCATGACGCCTTGGATCAGCAGCTCGCGAGCGGGCATAAGATCTGGGTACTCTTCATTTTCTGCTTTGAGAAAAGGCTGCCCGTTGCTGACGAGGTAGCGTTTGAGGGTCGTTTCGCCGTCGATCAATGCGGCCACGATGTCTTTCTCACGCGGTTCCTTGATTTCGAGGATGACGAGATCCCCGCTACAGATGTGCGCCTCGATCATGGAATCACCACGCACTTTGAGGGCAAAGCTTTTCGAGGCTCGCGGGATGCCGAGCGTGTTGATATCCACTGAAATGCAGCCTTCGGCGTGTTGGGCTGAATCGCTCGGCATGCCGGCTGGAATGGTGCCGAAAACAGGAATATCGATGATCTCGGCACGGTCGAGGTCTTCCGGAAAAACAACGGCACGAGCCATGTTGGGATGGCGGCGGATGGCACCTTTTTTCTCCAAAGCACGGAGGTGGCTCATCGCGGCCGTTTGACTGGAGAAGCCGAAGTGACGCTGAATATCCCGGGTGGAGGGCATGACACCGTTGGTGCGCTGGTAGCCGCGGAGGTAATCGAGCAGTTCCTGCTGACGTGCGGTGAGCTGAGGGGCGCTGGCGGAGAGGATGGGGTTCATAACGGCGCGATTTGTTGTTCGCTCGAACATTCGCGACCAACAGGAATTGAGCAAGAGGTTTTACTCCCCTCAAATGAAGGCATGGTGGGAGGATGAAATGGCTCTCTCCATGGCTCTGCACGCTTCTCATTTACCCTCTCCTCCATGCCCAGGAGGCGTCACCGCTGACGCCCGCAGCCGTAGAGAAGGTCGGCGAGCTACCGCCTCTCACGAAGGTGCTCAATGAGAAAGCCGCCGTGGCCTTCTCGAAGGGTGACTGGGCCGCCGCCCGGAAGGCCTACCGCGAGATGATTGAGATGGACCCGAAAAACGCCCTTGTTTGGGCAAACCTTGGGGCCGTGGAGCAGCAGGCGGGTGATGCAAAAAAGGCCATCGAATGCTTCGAGCAATCCGTGGAGCATAACGCAGCTCTGGCTCAGTCCTGGGTAGCTCTCGGCCTGCTGCGACTGGAGGCGGGTGATACCTATCTAGCGATCTCCGCTCTCTCACGAGCGATTCACGAAGATCCAGAGGATGCGAGGGCGCATAACTATCTAGCGATCGCCGCGAAGAACCTCGGTTGGTCGGGGGCAGCGGAGGCGGAGTTGCAAAAGGCGCTCGAACTGAAGCCGGATTACGGCATCGCTCACTTCAATCTAGCCCTGATGATGCTGGAGCAGCGCCCGCCTTCCATCGAACTGGCGAAGCGGCATTATGAAAAAGCCCTTACGCTCGGCGTGGCGAAGGACGAGGTGGTGGAGCGAAGAATCAATGAGTGATGAGAGACTGGAACCTCACATCGGGACTCAGTGAACTGCATGCGCAGGGGCTTTGGCGTGAGCTACGGCCACTCGAAGAGGTGAACGGTGTGATCGTGCAGCGAGAAGGCCGCGAGCTGATCAATTTTTCCTCCAACGACTACCTCGGTCTCGCCAACTCCGATGAGATGCGTGAGGCGCTGGTGGATGGTGTGGCCATGTATGGCGGCGGCTCGGGCGCCTCGCGGCTCGTCTGCGGCACGCATCGGGCGCACATGCGATTGGAGGAGGCACTGGCGGATTTTAAGCGGACGGAGGCTGCGCTGTGCTTCAGCAGCGGCTTTGCTGTGGCTATGGGCACACTCCCGGCACTGCTGGGGCGCGGTGATACCATCCTCCTCGATAAACTATGCCATGCGAGCCTCGTTGATGCCGCCCGGCTGAGCGGCGCGGTGATCCGCGTCTTTCCGCATAACCATCTCGATAAGCTCTCCCGCCTACTCGCGACCGCCACGGGACGCGTCCTGATCGTCACGGAGTCCATTTTCAGCATGGACGGCGATGCGGCGGTACTTCGTGAGATCGTGGAGCTCAAAGAAAAGCACGGCGCGTGGCTGCTCGTGGATGAGGCCCACTCAGTGGGCATTTTAGGACCTCAAGGACGAGGTCTGGCGGCAGATCTTGGTGTGGAAGGAGGGATCGATCTCCATATGGGCACGCTAAGCAAGGCCCTGGGACTCAGTGGAGGCTACTTGGCAGCCTCGCGGGTGGTGATCGACATGCTGGTGAATCGTGCCCGCACCCTCATTTATACAACGGCTCCACCGCCGCATTTGGCGCACGCCGCCTTGGAAATGCTGAAACTTATTCAGAGCGAGCGAGGGGATGCTTTGCGCCGCGTCTTGCTCCTGCATTTGGAATACTTGCTAGCTGAACTCAAAGGCCCGCAGGTCCGGGGAGCCATTTTGCCGCTGATTCTTGGCAGTGAGGCGGCGGCCTTGGCTGCCAGCCACCTGTTGAATGAGGCAGGTTTTCTCGTGCCCTGCATTCGCTACCCCACCGTAGCGCGTGGCAGTGCTAGGCTGCGTCTCACGCTCAGCGCGGCCCATACAGTCACGCAGGTAGCTTCGCTCCGCAGGGCGCTTTCTAGGCTACAAAATCAGTGAAGCGTCTGAATGAGCTTTCCAAGCGCCCACGAACCTGTGGCGGTGATCTCATCTCTCTTTGCGTCCGTCCTCAAAGGTCAGCCACCATCCTGCACACTTGCTCTTTTCACTCAAATTCCCGCATGGTGGGAGACGACTGGCTAAATGAAAAACAAGGTTCCGGGCTCCATTTTTTAAAAAATACGAAATGTCGCTTCAATTATTGAACAAATGCCCTATATGGTTAATACCCGTTTAATAAAAAAAATTAAACGGGGAGTGATCCTGGCACGCACCCTGCTATCCAGTCCATTGTCAGTCTGCCTGCCGGCAGGCGGCAACCTCAACACCAACAAACTAAACTCGACCAACATAATGAAGCTCAATCGACTCAACTCGATCATGGCCAAGTCGGTGGCGACTCTCGCCGTCTGCACAGCCTTGAACGCCACGGCAGGTACCGCTCCTGCTCCAAAAAACCCCGCTCCTGTCGAACCCGCCCCCACGGCTCTTTTCGATAGCATCGGTGCCACCCTCGACGTCGCCTACGACTCACGCTACTACTTCCGTGGCCTCTGGTTCGCTGACAACATCGTCACCACCGCCCTGAACCTCTCCATCCCAGTCACTGATAAGCTGACCTGGGGCGTGGGCGCTGCCTACATCTCCACGTTTGACACTCCCTTCGTGCCTGCCGCGACTGGACCTCTCGCTAATGCTGACAAGGGATTCGATTACTCGGAACTCGATCTGTTCACCTCCCTCAGCTATAATGCAGGGTGGGCCAAATTTGGCGTGCAGTACCAATACTACTACTATCCGGATAGCTACGGCGGTTCTTCGCCCTACAGCGCCGCTGCCTCTGGCGTTTTTGGACCAAACGCAGGTAGTGATCCTGAATTCGGCATCAGCGGTGCTCACGAGCTTGGCTTCACAATGGCCATCCCACTTGGAGCTGCCAATGTGTACCTCGGCTATTACTACGACTTCCAGGTCGGTGGCTCCTACTTCCAAGCTGGTGCTGACTATACCTTCGCGGTCACAGATTGGCTGAGCATCGTTCCCTCCCTCCAGACGGGTTACGGCATTGATTACTACACCGGTCATCAATCCGCCGTCCTCACCCACCTGAATGGTCAGGCTCCCTTCAATACCAACACTTCCGGTTTCACCCACCTTTTGGTGTCCGTGGCCGCTCCTGTGAAGCTCACCAAGTCTGCTACTTTCACGCCTTATGTGGCTTGGAATCACAGCCTCGACCTTCGCTCCTCGATCAACCTCACCCAACACAACGAAGTGTATTGGGGTGCTAAGCTGAGCATCGCGTTCTAATTCGTCGCGGGACTGGTTCTCCCGCTTCATCACTGATCAAATGGTTGGGAAGCTCCCGGTCTGTTCGCAGGCCGGGAGCTTTTCTTTTGCCGTGAGGGGGGCGGCTCGCTAGCCTCAGTGCCCTCATGGCAGACCAAACCTCCCTCAATTGGAACTCGCGCAACGTCACCCGTGGCTGGCAGCGCGGCATCACGGCCTTCTTTTGGGGCCTGGGCTTCAAAGAAGAGGATTTCAACAAAGCGCAGGTCGGCATCGGCACACCATTGCTCGATGGCAACATCTGCAACGTCCATGCTCACGAGCTCGCGAAACTTCTGGCGCAGGGTTGCGCGGAGGCGGGCATGATCGGCTTCCCTTTTGGCGTCTCGCCAGCCAGTGATAACATCACGCAGGGCAACATCGGCGGAGCGGCCTCGCTTTGCTCGCGTAATCTGATGGCCAACGGCGCGGAGATGATCTGCACGGCACACAGCTATGATGCGATCATTGGCCTGCATCATTGCGACAAGAACGGTCCCGCCTTTGCCATGGCACTGGCTCGCACGAATTTCCCCGGACTCATCGTCAATGGTGGCAGCATCATGCCGGGGTGTCACAAAGGGCAATCGACGAGCATTCTCGATGTCTATGACGCCGCGGCGAAGGAAGCGCAGGGCACCATGAGCTGGGACGAGAGCGAGCAGATCATCCGCACGGCCTGCCCCGGCCCCGGCGGCTGCGGCATTGCAGCTTCTTTTAATACATGGGGCATCACGCTCGAAGCGATGGGCCTCAGTTTGCCCGATACCTCCTCCATGCCTGCCATCGAGGCTGGAAAA
>CALSBJ010000080.1:0-28125 GCA_943373155.1 Akkermansia muciniphila
GCGTGAAGGAAAGCCAGGCCGTCGTGGCCAATGGCGAGATGAAATTCCACCCCGACCGCTGGGCGAAGGTCTATGACCACTGGATGACCGGCCTTCAGGACTGGTGCATCAGCCGCCAAGTGTGGTGGGGGCATCGGATTCCGGTGTGGACGAAGACGATCCCCGTTCTGAAGTTTAGCGAACTTGGCTTGGATGAAGAGGCTACCGTTCAGCTTACCAATGACTTCAACGGGTGGCCAAACGACGGTCGAGATACGACTTCGTTGTCTCTTTCGGCCAAAACTCTCGAAGAAGCTTCGAGCAATCAAACTCTCTTCAAACTGGCTTTCGATGGCGAATCTCGGGATCACGTCATTGTCACCGCCCTGACACACAGCATGCATGAAGCTGCTGTGCTGGATCGTGTTGGGTTTACCCAAGACCCCGACGTCCTCGATACGTGGTTCAGCTCCTGGCTGTGGCCCTTCGCCACGATGGGATGGCCGGAGAAGACTTCCACGTTGAAGGCCTTCTACCCGACGACCGATCTCGTCACGGGGCCGGACATCATCTTCTTCTGGGTCGCCCGCATGATCATGGCGGGCTTCGAGTGGATGGGCGAGCTGCCGTTCAAGAACGTCTATTTCACCGGCATCATCCGCGACAAGCAGGGCCGCAAAATGTCCAAGTCGCTCGGCAATTCGCCCGATCCGCTGGAGCTCATCGCGAGCTACAGCGCCGATGCGTTGCGCTTTGGCATCATGCGCAGCGCCCCGCTCGGTCAGGACATCTGCTTCGACGAAAAGAACGTCGAACTCGGCCGCAACTTCTGCACCAAGCTCTGGAACGCCGCCCGCTTCCGCCAGATGCAAGGCGGAGCCACCGAGACGGAGATCAGTGCCGCGCTGCTCAGCAGCGACGACAAATGGATCCTCCTGCGCCTCAACACCGCCATCGCCGAGGTCAGCACCGCACTCGAAGAATACCGCTTCAGCGACGCCACCGCCACGCTCTACCGCTTCTTCTGGAGCGAGTATTGCGACTGGTACATTGAGGCTAGCAAAGCCGTGCTCCAAGGCAGCGACGAGAAGCGCAAAGCCAACACGTTGGCGGTCATCGACTTCGTGCTCGGCCACACGCTGCGTCTGTTCCATCCCTTCATGCCCTTCATCACCGAAGAGCTGTGGCACGGCATGGGCTTCAGCGCCGACATGCCGGAAAATCAGGGCGGGAAGAGCATCATGTTCGCGCCGTGGCCGAAGCCGCTCGATGCGGACGAACTCGCCCACTTCGGCATCCTTCCCGAGGACGAACAGGCCGCGAACGACAAGTACAAGGCTGTGGAGCTCGGCCGTGGCCTGAAGAGCACCTTCAACATCAACAAGAAGGTGCGTTTCGTGCTCAAACCGGCCTCCGAGCTGCCTGCGCACGAAATCGAGGTTTTGCGCATCCTTCTCAATGCGGAGCCCTTGGAGGTCGATGCGGCTTTCCAGCCGAAAAAAGGCACTCCAGCGGCTTTGACGCCTCTCGGCGAGCTTTTCCTGCCTCTCGACGGTTTGATCGACGTGGAGGCCGAAAGGGCCCGTGTCGGCAAAGAGGTCGCCAAGGTCGAATCCGAGCTCGAAAAGGTCACCGCCAAACTCGCCGACACGAACTTCACCGCCAAAGTCCCGCAAAAGGTGCTCGACGAGCATCAGCAGCGAAAGACCGACTGGGAAGACAAGCTCGCGAAGCTCAAAGTGATGCTCGAAGCGCTCGGTTGATCGATTCCAATTGGGCGAAGCAAAGTAGTCCTCTCGCTCCGCGAGAGGAACGGGGCGTGTGGCAGACTCCACACTTCACCGGGATCTGACGGCGTGGTGATGATCGGAAGCGTTTCGCTCATCTTGCGGAGCAAGATGGCTACCTTGCTGACGCCTTCAGCGTTGGCGTGAGATCACTTCGCCCCGACAAACTCTTCGCGAGTCAGTTTGCCATCGCGGTCTTGGTCGAAGGTTTGGAAGCGTTTCGGGGCGTCGTCTTTCTTGGCGAGGCCATTTGTGTATTCTTCGAGGGTGAGGATGCCGTCGGTGTTTTTGTCCCAGCGGGTGAAGGCGGCGGAGCGGTCCACGGTGGGGGCTTTTTTCGTGGGGGGAGCGGGTTTGGCAGGCGGTTCGCGTCCGCCGGCTTGTTTGAAGGGCGTGGGGAGCGTTTTGCGCCAGGCGTCGAGCTTGGCTTTGAGTGCCGTGACGAGTTCGGGGTTCTGCGAGGCGAGGTTGTGCTGCTGCTCGCGGTCGGTGAGGACGTTGTAGAGTTCGACGCGGGTGAAGTCGGCGTTGTGGATGAGGAGGTGATCGCCATCGCGGACGGCGTGCGTGGGCCAATCGGCTTCCTGAGAATGGGGACCGCGCCATTCCCAGAAGACGGGGACTTCGCGTTGGAAGGGCTCGCCCTTGAGCGCGGCGAGGACGTTGATGCCATCGCTTTGATAACCAGCGGGCGCTTTCAAATCGAGCGCGGCAAGGATCGTCGGCATGACATCGACACCGGCGAGCACGCTGGTCTTGTCCACGCGGCCGGCGGGCACGACGCCGGGCCAGCGGACGATGAAGGGCACGTTCACGCCGCCGAGATAGAGGCTGCGCTTGCGTCCGCGAAGGCCGCCAGTGGTGCCGACGCTGTGATAAAACTTTTCGCCGGGCTTAGCGTGCGAGTTTTCGGGACCGTTGTCGCTGGAGAAGAAGACGAGCGTGTTTTCGGCGAGCTTGAGTTCATCGAGCAGCGCGAGCACGCGGCCGATTTGTTTGTCGGCACGCGTGACGGCTGAGTAGTAGGTGCGCTGCGGCTCGGCGGTGTCGGGGTATTCTTTTTTGTCCTCATCCGATGCAGCGACGAGGTGATGCGTCTCATGCAGCCAGAGGTTGAGGTAGAAGGGTTTGTCTTTGACGCCGCGGATGAAGCGCAGCGCATGCTCCGTGGCGGCGGTAGTTTGGTAAATGGGACCGTCTTTGGCGGACACGTTGGCGAGGCTGGTGCCATCAAAGACGCTGCGACCTGGGCCGACCCACACGGCGGCATCGTCGTAGCCGTATTCGGCGGGCAGCGGGGCGCTCATGCTCTTCTCCTGGCCGCTGAGATGCCATTTGCCGTAGTGCGCGGTGGTGTAGCCGGCCTCATGCAGCGTGCGCGGCAGCAACGGTGCCTTCGGATCGAGCCAGTCCGGCATGCCGCGAGCGACATTCTCCGCGTGCGTGGCGAAGTGCTGATGCACGCCATGCCGTGCGGGATACTGCCCGGTGACGATGGCCGTGCGGCTCGGTGAGCACACCGGATTGCACACCGTGAACTGGTGGAAGTCCGTGCCCTCGCGGGCGAGGCGGTCGAGGTTCGGCGTCTTCAAATGCGGATGCCCGTGGCAGGCGAGATCGCCAAAGCCCCAGTCGTCGGCGTAGATGAAGACGACGTTCGGGCGCGGCGGAGCCGCGAATGACGAAACCAGAAGGACGAAGGACGAAACGAAAGTGGCGAGGGCACGCATGGCAGAGCGGTGGCGGAAACGTGAGCCGAGTTCGCTTTGATCAAAAGGCTACGGATTTCCGACCACCGGCTGGAAGTCGGCTTTCGGAGCATTCGTGGTGCGGACGCGAAGGACCTCGATGGAGTTTTCGTCCACGTTGGCGGAGTTGGACCATTGGATGCCGATGGCTTTGCCGGGTTGGTCGAGGCGGTGAAAGAGGCCGTCGATGACGATCTCGGTGAGCACGGATTTGGCGCTGAGCGGAGCCATGTTCGCGCCGATGGGCGGCGTGAGGAATCCGGCGGCGTAGCGGTCATTGTAGATGAAGCGATTGTTCTCCAGACGTGCCATGGCGATGTTATCCATGCGCAGATGCTCGGCGCGGTTCGCGTCGAATTCGCAGGCTCGCACGAGGCCGCGTGACACGCTGGCACCCGGCGTGAGGATTTGCAGGCCGATGCCTTCCGCATTCACGAGCGTTCTCTCGCCACTCCAGCCGCAGCCGGCGAAAGAGCTGCGATCAATGACGAAACCGGCGCTGCGGATCAGCGCACCGCCCGCGCCGCACATATTAAAGACGCTGCGCTCGATGGACACGCTCGGGCAGCCGATGGGATGATGATCGCGGAAGCCGTGACCGCCGATGCGACTGATGGTGCAGCCCTCGATGGCGAGGAAGATAGTGGCGGTGAAGTCCGGGTTCGCATCCTTCGTGAGATCGCCGATCACGCGAATGCCATCGCCGCCGAAACCGGTGATGGAGACGTTTCGGATGGCCGGTGCGTAGCAGCCCATCAACTCGATGGCGTGTTCATCGGTGTCGCGGCCTTTGCCGATGAGGCGCAGCTTTTCCAAAGACAGATCATGCAGGAACTGCCCCGCTTTTTTCACGCCCGTGACGCTGAACAATGGCCCGCGGGCACCGCGAAACTCAATGCTGGTGAACTCCGAGCCGCGGCCGCGCAACGTCGGCGCGGAAGCACGGGTATCGCCGGGATTGCTGATCGTGAGCGTGCGATGGACGAGGTAGCGCTGCGCCGGAAAAAACAGCACGCAGGGAGTCTCGCGAGAAAAGTCGAGCGCCGCCTGGATCGCCGCCGTGTCGTCCGCTGGGAAGCCGGTGGCACCCCAGCGCTCGACAGAATAGACTTCGTCGCCGCGTGACACCGGGCTTTGCGCCAGAGCGACCTGCGAAAGCAGCACGAGACAAAAAGCGATGTGCTTCATGGCGCGGTGATCCAGTCGAGATTGAAGCGGGCGCATTGGATGTCGTTCTTCGTTTCCCAAAGGCAGAGCACAGTGCCGTCCGGCAGCACGGCGAGGTCGGAGTAGGCGCTGGGGCCTGCGTCGAGTGTTTTGCTGATGGGCCAGGTTTTGCCGTCGTCGCGGCTGAGCTTGATGCTGAGGTTTTCGCGTTTGCCACGGCCTGCGGGCGTTTCCTTGCCGTCCTTGTCGAGCTTCAGCGTGTGGGGATTCGAATAGATCAGCGTGCTGGGCTGCGCCGGATACGCGGTGATGCTGGCCATGCAGATCGGCTCCCAGAGTTGATCGTGAAACGTGGGCTTGCTCCAGTCAGTGGCTCCGTTCGGGCTGAGAGTGATGATTTTGCGATTCGGCTTCGACACACTGCGCGTGACGAGCATCACGCGGCCATCGGATAGCTCGGCGAGCATGGTTTCATTCGGATTGCCGAACTCGCTGTTGTTTGGCACGGCGAGATCGCCTGCGAGCCAGGTTTTGCCATGGTCGTCGCTGTAGATCGTGGCCGCCGCCGAGGGCGCATGATCGCCTTCCTTGCCATACGCGAGCCAGATCGGCACCACGAGGCGGCCGCTCTTGAGCTGAATGCCGTGTCCTGGGCCTGTGGCGATGACTTTCCAGTCGTAGTGCTTCCGAAACGGCTCAAACGTGGCGGTGACGTCCACCGGAGAGCTCCAGGTGAGGCCGTCATCCGTGCTGCGCATGGCGTAGCAGCGGGCGTAGTTGATGCAGTAGAGGAACTCAATGGCTCCCGTGTCCCGATCGACGATGGCGACGGGATTGTTCACCGTCTGCTCCTTCTCACCGCCGTCCTTTTTCTTGTGCGGATTGCCTTCTAAGCGTGCGCCGTGATGAGCGATGTGCTTTCCAGCCTCCCATGTCTTTCCGCCATCGGTGGAGCGACGCAGGTGGATCTCGATCTCGCCCCAATCCGAGCTGCTGTTCCGCCGCGCCTCCGAGTAGGCCAAAACGGTGCCCTTTGGCGTCACCACGATCCCCGGAATGCGATAGCGGGAGATGCCATTCGTGTTGGCAGGAAAGACATCGACCTTTTCGAGCAGAGGCTCGGCAGCGGCGATGGAGGCAAAAAGCGTGAGGAGGAGGGAGCGGATCATGGGGGGAAGGATTGAGCTGACAGCAAATGGGGACAGAAAATGGAGTTTATGTTTTGTCACTGCACTTGCTAGCGTTCAGGGATGAGGGATTGGATGGTGACTTCGTTTCGACAGACATTCGCCCAGATCATGCTTTCGATGTCGGCATGGTTCACGAGCTGTTGAAGATGGGTGGCGTAGCGCTTTTGGCTAAGTTCGCGATCAAAAGCCGTGAGTTTAAAAGCCGTCTTTTCCGTGATGAACCGCAGGTTCTGAGGGCCGAGCGGCTGACCATTGAAATGAACCATCGCGGGCCGGATCACGGCGGATTCGCCACCACAGAAATGCGTGATTCCTTCTTCGTATAGACTGAGATCAAGCGAGGTTCCCCAATCATGAAGCAGGTCGGTCAGGATTTGCACGAACTGCTCCGAGCCTTGCAGCCCTCGCTGCAATTGACTGGTCACCAATCGAAACTGGTGCCGGTCTCCGTGACTGAGATGATTGTTGACGAAATCACGCTGCATTTTCTCGGGCCGGACATTGATCAGCATGCCGTGCCACAGCTCAGCAAGCATGAGATAGTGGAGCAACTGAGCTTTGTGCCTGGAAGTGAGGGCTTCGACGACTTTGAATTCAACAACACCGCCCAGACAGAGCACCACATCGAGAAAGTAGCATTTCTTGAAGCTGCCATGGCTGACCAGAATCGGCGCTTCGAGAATCACATCAGGCCGTTTTAAGGCGAGTGCCTTCTTGTAATGCTTCTCATCGAAAAAGCGGCCCAAGTCTCGGCGGATGGAAATCACATCAGCAAACACATCATACGAGAGCTGTCCAAACTCAGCCTGGTTGAGCGGCTTGAAGGAATGTTGAGGGGTGATAGGCATGGCTGCGGCTTTTTGGCTGACAGCAGATGGGGACAGAAAATGGAGTTCATGTTCTATCCCTATTTGCTGTCAGCTTCTTTCAGGAATCCCCCCAATTAGAAACATCTCCGCCCCATCGCGACTTGGTTGTGAGTCGATACACCGAGCAACCACTTCTGGCTGACAGCACATGGGGACAAAAATGAATTTGATCTTCTGTTCACATTTGCTGCCAGCTTTTTCAGAAAGCCCCAAATGCCCAAGGACAGCTCTTGCCTTAGCTCCACTTGGTTAGGTCGTGGTTCTCTGGCCGATTTCAGCAGATAGGGGTAAAGATGTATCTATTTTCTGTCCCCATTTGCTGTCAGCTTTTTTCAGGAAAGCTTGCCATTCCGGGCGGGCTGCGAAAGACTCGCGGCCGCATGTCCCAGACCGCCACCACCGAAATCAAACGCCTGAGCGATCTTTCGCCTCATCAGAAACGCTCCGGCCTCGCCGCGTGGCTCGGCTGGCTCTTCGACGGGCTGGACATGCACATCTACACGCTCGTCGCCACGCCCTTCGTGGCGGCTTTGCTCATGAATGACGGCATTGCGGCCGCGCCGAAGGATGTGGATACGAAGGCCTCGATCATTCAGGCGGCGTTTCTGGTCGGCTGGGCGCTAGGTGGCGGCTTCTTCGGTCGCCTTGGCGATGTGTTGGGTCGCAGCCGCACGCTGGTGCTCACGATTTTATTCTATGCGGGCTTTACCGGTCTCTCGGCCTTCTGCACGGAGTGGTGGCATCTCTTGATTTGCCGCTTCCTCTCCGCACTGGGCATTGGCGGCGAGTGGGCGGTGGGGGCTTCGCTGCTCTCCGAGACGTGGCCGAAGAACTGGCGGCCGTGGATCGCCGCGACGCTGCAAACGGCGGTGAACATGGGCGTGCTGCTGGCCTGCGTGGCCGGGGCTTCCTTTGCCTGGATGGTGAACCAGGGGTGGATGACGGATGCGATGAGCCACCGCATCGTCTTCCTCGTGGGCATCCTGCCGGCGCTGATCACGCTGTGGATTCGAAAGGCGGTGCCGGAGACGGAGGAATGGACGCACGCGGCGAAGGATCGAAAACCGCCGGAGATACGAGAGCTTTTCGGCCCGAAGGTGGCCGGGACGACCTGGCGCGTGCTGATCATCTGCGCGGTGTCGTTGACGGCGCACTGGGCCTTCATGTTTTGGCAGCAGAGCCTCATCCGGGCACTGCCGGAGGTGAAATCGCTGAGCGGGCCGGATCAAATGAACGCCGTGGTGGAAGCGCTGGTGTGGATCATGAGCGGCTCGATCATTGGAAACTATATCGCCGGAGGACTGGCGAAGCTGTGGAGCTACCGGACAGCGATCGTGGTGATGCTGCTGGCGTATGCGGTGGCGATGCTGGCGGCTTTTCACAGCGCGGAGGCATGGACGCACTCGCAGATGCTGTGGTGGTATGCCGTGATCGGCTTGTGTCAGGGTGTGTTTGGCCTTTTCACGATGTGCCTGCCGCCGCTTTTCCCCACGCTGCTGCGCACGACGGGCGCGGGCTTCTGCTACAACATCGGCCGCATCGTGGCAGCAGGTGGAACGGTGGTCTTCAAGCTCTACGCACCCGTGGGAGACTACCACACGGCCCTCTACTACGCTGGCTGGTTGTTTGTGCCTGCTGCGGCCATCGCTCTGCTTTTGCCGCAGGAGAAGGAAGAGACTGGCCTGCTCGATGAGCCGGTGGAGTGAAGCCTTGTTTTTGACTTTTCGCTCTCCATGCCCGCCCCCATCACTGCTGAGGATGTCATCCGCCTGCTCATCACCGAGCACCTCCTGGAACCCGACGAACCCATCACGCCCGAGGCGGATCTTTTTGCTTTGGGCCTCGATTCAATGGCGCTGATGCAGCTCATGCTGCAAATCGAGGTGCACTTTGGCATCGTCATCGGGCCTGCGGAGCTCTCACGCGATCATTTTGCCACCGCGGAAGCGCTGGCGGCGTTTTTGAATCGGAAGCGGGCTTCGGAGTAGTCTGACGAGTGCGTCTCCAGATTAATGTAGGGCGGATGTGTTGGGCGGAGACGATGCCGTGGTTCTCAGCCTGAACACCGCCCAACTATCCGGCCTGTGCCGTGATCGCACTTTCCCCGGCCTGTGTGTGCCTCCAGACCGGCCGGATAGTTCGGCGAAGATCATTCTTTGTGTTGGAGCAGTCTTCCGCGCCGAACACATCCGCCCTACGAGTTCCTGGCACAACCTGTTCGAAGGTCTTCAAAGCAGCGTGAGCGGATTCACCCTGGTTTTCAACGGCAGCGTCACCCGCTGGCCGTTGAGGCGATGGGACTCGAAGACGGCGCAGATCATTTCGATGGTTTGGCGGCCTTGCACGGCATCGCAGAGCGGGGCGCGGTTTTCTTGGATGGCGGCGATGAGATCGAGGCCGGCGGTTTCGTGGCTGGAGAGCTTTTTGCCGAGATGGGCGATGGGCTCAGGCTTGCCGATGCCTGCGGTGGTGATGGGCAGCCAGGGGCCGGCCTTCATATCGGGCTGAAAAGGATTGCCGGGGCGCAGGTGGGCGACGGGTTCCTGGTCGATGCGAAAGTCGATGACCCCTTTCGTGCCGATGATTTGCAGGCCGAAGCCGGCTTCTTTGACTCCTGCGCTTTGAACCGAGTCGAAGAACAAAGGGATGCCTTGGGCCAGTTCGAAGCGGGCATGGACTTCGTTGCCAGCGAGAGCGCCAATGCCTTCATCACCCTCTTTCACCTGCGCCTTGGTGATGGGTTTTCCATCCTGATAAACACCCGCCGTGCAGGCGAGAGGTTCTCCACCGAACAGGGTGGCGAGATTGAAGAGGTGGGAGCCGAGCACCCAAAGGTCCAACGAGCCGCCACGGGTATCTTCCTTGCCGCGACCACGCATTTCGAGCAAACGGCCGATCTCTCCGGCCTCGATGAGACGGGTGATGGTGCTCATCACGGGGTGGTAGCGGTTGCGATGGGCGATGGCGATCTTGGTGCCGGTTTTTTCGGCGGCGGCGATGACCTCATCGGCCTCGGCGGGGCTGCGAACGAAGGGTTTTTCGATGTAGATGCCCTTCGCGCCGTTTTGAATGGCGGCGAGCATCATGTCGCGATGCTGGTCGATGTGCCGTGGGCCGATGGCGACGAGGTCGGGCTTCATTTCGCCGAGCATGGCGTGGTAATCGGCGAAGCCCTTTCCAGTGCCGATTTTCTTCAACTCGGTCTCCAGGCCCTTCGCATTGGCATCGGCGATGGCGACGATTTCGGTGGCGGGGATGGCCTTCCACACGGTGTCGAGGCCGTGGCCGTAGTTTCCACGTCCGGTGTGGCCGATGACGGCCACGCGGAGCTTCGTTTCGGCGGCGAAAGAGGCGAGCGGGGCGGCGGCGAGGGCGGTGAGAAGGGTGCGACGATGCATGCGGGCAGTGGAACGAAGGGAAAATGGTCAAACGTGCAACGCTTGCGCATTCGACAGCAGGGCGGTTGCGGTTCATCTTCCACGCCCAGCCCGCCGCATGCCCTCGCTCTCCTCCGACGACCTGCCTCCGTTCGCCACCGCGAGCGAGGAACGCTTTGCCCTAGCGGTGCGTGGCACCAATGATGGCATCTGGGACTGGGACATCCGCAGCGGCGAGGTGTTTTTCTCCCCGCGATGGAAGCTCATGATTGGCTATGAGGACCACGAGCTGGCGAACGAGTTTGCCAGCTTCGAATCGCGGCTGCATCCCGAGGATCATGACCGCGTCATGAAGACGGTGAAGGATTACCTTGATGGTCCGCTGGATCGCTACGCGGTGGAGTTTCGCTTTCAGCACAAGGACGGCTCATGGCGCTGGGTGCTGGCTCGCGGCCGGGCGCTGCGGGATGCGGAGGGAAAGCCCTACCGCATGGCCGGCTCGCACACGGACATCACGGAGCAAAAGCTCGCCGAGGAGCAGCTGCGCCATGCACGACTGGCCGCCGAGGCCGCGAACCGGGCGAAGAGCGCCTTCCTGGCGAACATGAGTCATGAAATTCGTACGCCGATGAATGGCATCATTGGCATGAGTGAGCTGCTGCTGAACACGCAGCTCGATCCCAAGCAGCACGAGTATCTCTTGATGCTCAAAAACTCCGCGGAGAGCCTGCTGGCGCTACTGAACGACGTGCTCGACTTCTCGAAGATCGAGGCGGGCAAGATGGAGCTCGACGAGCAGGACTTTGATCTGCGCCACACCATTGCGGACACGCTTCTCGCCCTCGGCGTGCGGGCGATGCAGAAAAATCTCAGCCTGACGCACCAGGTGGCGGAGGATGTGCCGACGATTCTCCTCGGCGATGATGGCCGGTTGCGGCAAATTTTGATCAATCTCGTGGGGAACGCCATCAAGTTCACCGATCGCGGGGAGATCATCGTGCGAGTGCGCATCGAATCCAGGGCGCTCGACAAGACGACGCTGCATTTTGAGATTCACGATACCGGCATCGGCATCTCGCCCGAGGTGCAGGGCCGCATCTTTGATGCCTTCACTCAGGCAGAGACGAACACAAACCGCCGCTACGGGGGCACCGGGCTCGGCCTCGCGATCTGCCGCGATCTCGTGGAGCTCATGCAGGGCCGCATCTGGGTGGAGAGTGAGGCCGGTAGGGGCAGCACCTTCCACTTCATCGCCGTGTTTGGTGAAGCCACGCAAGACAGCGTCGATCATCCCGCCGCCTCGGCCACCGGACCGCTGCTCGGCTTGGCGGAGAAATCCATGAAGGTGCTCGTGGTCGAAGACGGCCGTGTGAACCAGCTCGTGGCCGCGAAGCTGCTCGAAGAGCGCGGACATCATGTTGAGATCGCCAGCAACGGCCAGGAGGCGGTCGAACTCGTGCGTGATGTGCTCTTCGATGCCATCCTCATGGATGTACACATGCCGGAGATGAATGGTTTTCAGGCCACGGCGGCCATCCGCCAGATCGAGGAGAAGCACGGCGGCCACCTTCCCATCATCGCGATGACAGCGAATGCCCTCAAAGGCGATCGGGAGCAATGCATCGCCGCCGGGATGGATGATTACGTCTCCAAACCGATCCACAGCGCGGAGCTGCTGCATGCCGTGGAGCGCTTCATGCATGGCCGCACCGCCGCGCCGCCGCGCCTGGAGATCACCGGAGCACCCGCTGAAACGGCCAAGCCGAAAAAACGCGGCCCAGCCTTCAAGCCGGAAAACTTCATCGCCTCCGCCGGAGGCCCGGAATTGGCCCGCGAGCTCATTGCGATCTACGCGGAAGACACAGGCAAATTCCTTCAGGATGCCTCCACGGCCATCTCCGCCGGAAATGCCGTCGCGTTGTATGAGGCCGCGCATTCGCTCAAAGGCATGCTCGGCGTGTACACGGCCACGCGGGCTTCTGAAACGGCCTCGCACCTCTGCCACCTGGCCCAGGATGGGGATCTCTTTGGCGCTCGTGCCTTGTTGGAAAAGCTCAAAAAGGAATGCGTCCGCCTCGGCACCGCGTTGGCGAATTTGGAACTCAGCTCTTCTTCGGATTGAAGAGCTCTGACTGGCCTTTTTCGCGCAGACGACGTTTCCCAAGGCTTTGGATTTCGTCGATGAACTCGCCCACGTCTTCAAACTGGCGGTAAACGCTGGCGTAGCGCACGTAGGCCACATGATCGAGGGCTTCGAGGCCTCGCATCAGCTTCGCCCCGATCACGGTGCTCGGGATTTCGCGGTAACCTTCCTCCGCCAGCTCCGTGGCGATGTCGTCCACGAGCTGTTCGATGTCCTCCATCTTCACGGGGCGCTTCTCGCAGGCCTTGCGCACACCGCTGAGGAGCTTGTCGCGATTGAAATTCTCACGGGCACCATTGCGCTTCACCACGCGCAGCTCCTCGCGTTCGATGATTTCATAGGTGGTGAAGCGGAAACCGCACTTCATGCACTCCCGCCGACGGCGGATGGCAGAGCCTTCCCGCGCCTCGCGGGAGTCGATCACTTTATCCTGAGAACTGCTGCATTTGGGACAACGCATGCCTTGAGTAGGTTGGGGGAGGTGACAGTGCGCTCTCGCTCGCGTGAAGGCAAGCGGCCAGTTGACCGGTGATGGCCTGTGAGTTATGCCTTCTCCATGTCGAGCCACTACACCGTCACCATGGACTCACGGCTCCAGCAGTCTTTTGAGGAGCTGGCATCCCGCAAACACACCACTACTGCGGATTTGATCCGTAAGGCGCTCACCACCTATGCCTATCTTTCAGGGCAGGCTCCGCCTGATGGGGGCCGCAAAGTTTCCATCACTGATCAAAACGATCAGATCCTGGAGGATGTCGAACTGCCCTGACCTGCGATGGCTGCCAAAAGAAAAGTTACCGCCACTGAGCTGGAGAGCATGACCGGTTCCAGCCGGGTGAAAGCCACTTTTGTGCAGAAAGCGGGTATGTGGCTGGCCTTGGGCGTGGGATCGACAATCGCGCTGGCGACGGCAGGAGTGATCCTTTTTATCTGCCTTCACTATCCATCCGCGCCTTCCCAAATCGAAGGAGCCGATGCCACTTCCATCAAAGACGCTATCGACCGTTATAAGGAGCTCAGCTCGTCCGTGGTGGAGAATGCTGTGAAAATGTTTCAGACAATCGTCACCCAATCCCTGCTGCCGGTGTTCACCGCAGTTCTGGGTTATCTCTTTGCAAAATCAGGCGAGGAAAAAGCAGACGGCTAAGCCATGTCACGCATCATCCTCGGCATCACCGGCTCCATCGCAGCCTACAAGGCGGCGGACCTCGCCAGCCAGCTCACCAAGGCTGGGCATCGCGTGACCTGCGTGCTGACAAAAGCCGCGCTCGAATTCGTCACGCCGCTGACTTTGAGCACGCTGAGCAAGAATCCCGTCATCACGGATCTCTTTGCCGAAAAAGAAGGCTGGCAGCCGGGGCACATTCAGCTCGCCGATGAGGCGGACCTGCTCCTCATCGCTCCGGCGAGCGCCAATGTGCTCGCCAGCCTGGCGCATGGCTTCGCGAATGATGCGCTCACGGCCATCGCCCTTGCCACGCGTGCCCCGATTTTGATCGCTCCGGCCATGAACGGCAAGATGTGGCAGCATCCCGCCACGCTGAAGAATGTGGAGACGCTTCGCGGCTACGGAGCGCAGTTTGTGGAGCCCGCCGAAGGCATGCTCGCCTGCGGATACGAGGGCGTGGGAAGGCTCGCGGAGGTGGAGACGATCCTGCAAGCGGTGAAGCAGGTGCTGAAGGTGTGATGGATGGTCAGGGCTTCTTTTTGGTCCGAGAGGAAGCGGCCCGGCAATGATCGAAAACGGATCCATAGTGCTCCCAAGGATAAGCAGCCTGTCTGGCGGTCATGCTGGTGACAGGCCCTGCTCGAACAGTTGGTAAACGAGGGATCGTTCGGCGGCAAAGATGCAGTCAGCCACCGGATGGCCATGCTCGACCCGGTAGTGAAAGACCACTCGGTGAGAACCGGCGTGGAGGCGATGATAACCTGAAAGCCTGCCTTCGAGTGCTTTGATGTCTGCACGGCCTTCTGCCAGCCGGTGGAGAGCATCACGAAGTCGCTTCCGGGGCTGCGGGGCCTGTTTCCCGATGTGAGCCAGCACCTAATCGGACAACTGGACGCGAGCTTTCATCCAAGCGCACTGAGCGGATGAAACGTCGTCTTGCCCGCCTCGTAGTCACGGATGGCTTTCATGGCCTTCCGCTCCTGTACCACTTCGATGGTTTCGAGTAGCGACTCCATCCGTTCACGCGAGAGCAGGAAACCGACGACTTGCTTGTTTCGAGTGAGAGGCACAGGGCGCTCCAATGATTCCTTCATCAACGCGGGAAGCTTTTTCCGTGCTTGGGACAAGTTGTAGGCGGCAGGCATTCAGGATGCTACCTTCTCACGGGACGGATTTCAACGCCGCTCTTCACCTCACCACGCCACCGGCCCATTCGGGTTGGCGTTTGGCGAGGCAATCGGAGAGCCAGCGGACCATTTCGGCGACGGGTTCGTGCTTTTTGCGCAGCGCGGAGAGGGAGTGCCAGTCGATGGCATGACGCGGGCTGGCGATGGTGATCTTCTGGACGTGGAGGCGGTTGTGAACGTACTCGAACTCATTGGAGCTCATCGCACGAATGTCCTTGGCGGAGGGCAGCGCATCGAGCTGGGTCAGCGGAATGCCGAGGGTGCTGATGCCGACGCCGAACTGATGGCCGAGGCTGCGCAGCGCATCGACGAGCGCCTCATCCGGCAGCGGCTCGGCGATGACCAGCTCGCTTTGCAGCGTCCAGCGGGTGGCGCTGAGGGCCTGGAAGAAATCGGCGCTGAAGGTATCGAGCGTGACGCCGAGCTGGAGGCGGACGCCAGAGATGCCGACCTCGGGTCCGCCGAGATGACGGCGCAGGTTGAGCATGCTTTCGTCGAAACGAGCACCGTCTTCCGCCGCGGGATCGAGATCCCATTCAGCGACGACGAGGTCAGGCACATCCCATTCACCCTCCATGCTGGGGGCACCGCTGCTGGTACGATTCAGCAGGAAGGGATAATGACCGCGTAGGAGACAAAGACGCTCGTAAATGGCCACGAGGCGCAGGTAGCGTGACCAGACTTGATCACCCTCGCTGGCATCCTCGAAGAACGTTTGGCGGATGACGCCGTTCGAGCCGCCGAGTTTCTTCTGCCGCTGATAGTAGCCCTGACCTTGATCGACCTTTGCGATGGGCGAGGTGGGATCGTAGCTAAGGATGGAGAAGTGATAGCGCAGCGTGGCATCGCTGTAGCCATCGCCCAAACGCAGGCGGACGAGGCGGATGAGTTCCGTGCCTTTGATGGCATCCGCCGGATCATCTGGAAGGAGATCAGGTAGCAGATTGCGGAGTTGTTCACGAAGATTCATCTAGGGCGGAAGCGGCGGCGAGGATGCACGAGCGCAGCGGCGTTGGTCAAGACGTAAAACACATGCCTTCGCACATGGCGTGCCACGTTACTTGAGGCGCACTTTGGCGTGGTAGATGGCGGCTTTGGCGTCTTCGTGGCTGGAGTAGTAGATGACGTGGAGCATGCCGTCATGCCACCAGAGACCGGGATGACTGCAATCACCGCTGCTGGGCAGTTCGATGAGGGGATCGATGCCTGCGGCGGACATTTTGTAGAGCACCATGTGCGGGCCGGGGGTGGCTCCAAAACCACGCGAGCCGGCGATGAGGCGGCCATCAGGCAGTTCGATGAAGTTTGGGCCGCCGATGGGCTGCTTGAGCGGTGTCCATGTCCAATCGCGGTACGGTGCCTTGGAAATGCCGAGAGCACCGAGGCGGTTTCCACCTTCACGATTCACGAGCGCCATGGCGCTGCCGTCTTTGAGGAAGCGCAGGGTGGTCTCGGTGGGCTGGCCGGGGACGTTCAGGATGGAGGCGAGCTGCCACACGGAGCCATCCGTGCTGGCGTAGCCTTTGAGCGAGTATTCTTTTTCGGGCGCGGGACCGCCGGAGTTCGGATGGATGTTGTAGCTGACACCGTAGAAGCGGTTGTCCGCTGGGTTGATGGTGACACGCCAGAGGGTGTCCCCTTTGGCGAGAAGCTTTTGGAAGGGCGTCCACACCTTGCCATCAAGGCTGGTGCAGTAGCGGGACTGCCTTCCACCATCGGCGGTGACGCCGGCGCAGATCAAATAGAGGCGCTTGTTGTCCGGCGTGACGACGAGCTTCGGATCACGCAGGTCCACACCGCTTTCGCTGAGGGTGATGTGATCCACCCAGGTATCGCCGCTGGCGGAGATCATGAGGCGGATGGTGCCGGGGCCTTTGGTGGCGGATTCACCTTCGCGGAAGCTGCAGTAAAAGAGGTTCTGGAAGCGGACGAGGTCCGTGAAGCCCTGGTGGGCGGACTTGTCCCAGATCTTTTGGGTGGAGACGACCTCAGCCTGCTGCGCAGTGGCGGGCAAGGCGGTGAGGAGCAAAAAGGAGAGCGCGGCGGGGAGGAGGCGGGCGGTCATGGTGCGGGAGGATATGCCATGATCGGCGGCATGCTACTTCTGCATTTCAGACTGCATGATTTGCATGATTTTCGGCGTGAGATCCTTCATGCGCTCCTGAGTGATTTTGGCGACGTCTCCGGCCATGGCGGCTTGTTTGGAGACATAGAGCTTTCCGGCGGGGGATTCCATCATGGCGGTGACTTCGAGGGCCTCCTTCTCGGTGAAATTTTTGCCGTAGGCTTCGATGAGGCCGGGCTTGAGCTTTTCCCAGCTCATCTCGGCCATGACGGCGGCCATGACTTTTTCCATCGCGCCGTTGAACTTGTCCTGCTGCTCCTTCGGCAGCGCCTTGATCTGATCCTCGCTGACACCGAGGCCGGCTTTGAGCCCGGAGGCGAGGGACTTCGCGAGCACTTTCTCTGTCTCCATGACCGTGAGGAGCTTTTCGACGGCGGCGGTGTGGGAGGCGGTGAGCTCGGCGAAGCTGCTGGAGAGAGACGCGACGAGGAGAGAAAGGACGAGGAGCTTTTTCATGGGGGCTTGGTTATGCGATGGAAGGGCGGTTTTTGGCAAGAGTGAATGCGGAAGACTACTGGAAGCGTTTCAGCTCCTCGGCGGCCGCGGGGATGGCTTCGAGCTTTTTGAGGTATTCGGGCAATGGCTGATCGGCTTGCGGATTGAGCGGGCGCTTGGAGGGATCGGCAGTGAGCCAGCGGAGGAGGCTGGAGGCGGGGTCTTGGCCTTTCCCGGCCTTCTCGGCCTCGGCGAGGGCTTTTTCATGCTCGGTGAGATCGAGCTCCTCGATGCGGCCGGTGGAGGTGAGGCGATTTCCGGCCAGTGTTTCGGCATAGCGGAGGAACCACTCGGGCAGCACGGCGTCCTGCACCGGCATGGGCATGGTGAACCAGCCGAGCTTTTCGAGGCGGAAGAGCACTTCTTTGCCGTCATCACTCACGCGTGCTTGCACGAAGCCGGTGCCGTGGCGGATGGCGGGCGTGAGACCTTCGCCGGTGCGGAAACGCCACACCCGCATGTCTCCCTTTTCGGTGAAGGTGGCGAGCGTCTCGTCATCCGGAGCGAGGGCGAGCACTTCGACGAAGGAATTATGCGGCATGGCAGCGAGCGCTTCGCCCGTTTCGACATTCCACACGCGCACCACCTGGTCTCGGCCGGAGGTAATGGCCGTCTTGCCATCTTTCGTCAGCGCCACGGCACCCACGGCGGGTGCATGGCGGAAGGGCTTTCCAAAAGGGGCCCACTTCTCGCCGGAAAAGACGCTGACATGGCCGTCCATATCGGCGGCGATGATGTGAGTCTGCGGTCGGTTCCAGGCGGCGGCCACGGAGCTGCGCACAAAGGGCGGCGCATTCTCTGGCGGTTCCGGCTTCGGGATGAGCGGCTTCTCTGGCGCATCGACGAAGGTGCGGCTGCTCATTGCTTCGTGGATGTTCCAGACCTGAACGAAGGCCTCCATGCGCGGGGCGAGCATGAGCATGGTGTCATCATCGGTGATGCAGGCATCGGAGACGCTGTGCTGGAGGCGCTGGGAGATGCGCTGGCCGCTGCGGGAGTTCCACACCTGCACTTCGCCATGCTTGGAGACGCTGACGACGAGGCCGGAGGCATCCGCCAGCTTCGCGATGGCGATTTCACCATCGTGCTTGACGGCGGGGTGAATGGGCTGGGCACTGTCGAGATTCCACGCGTGCATGAAGCCGGCGGCATCGCCCACGTGCAGGGACTTTCCATCGGCGGCGATGCGCACGTTCAGCACGGCTCCAGGATGGGTGAGCGGGGCGGTGGCGAGTTCGTTGGTGGTGTAGTTGCCGACGTAAACGGTGCCGCTGTTGGTGCCGACGGCCACGATCTGCTTGCCGCGATGCAGGGAGACGCAGGAGAGGCCTTTGTCACTCTCGTCGATTTCGATGGGAGCACCGATGGCGACCATTTGGGCGAGATTCCAGGTCTGTGCGATGCCTTCATTGCTGGCGGCGACGATGACCTCACCGGCTGGATCGATGTCGAGTGTGGTAATGGCTTTCGGATGGGTGAATTCGCGGGCGGGTTTTTGCGGCTCGCGGAGGTCCCAGACGTGGCAGACGCCGAGGCCACCCTTTTCGACGACGGTCTCACTGCCGACGGCGAGAGTGGAACCATCGGCGGAAAGGGTCATTGAAAGGGCGAGGCTGGGCAGCTTGGGCTGGAGCAGGCGGCGCTTGCCATCGCCCAGGGACCACAGCTCCACGGTGCCATCTGTTTTGGTGATGACGGCTTGTTTGCCATCGCGGGTGATTTCGAGGCAGGTCACCTGCACATCCTCCGGGATTGGATGATCGACACGGGATGAGGCACCCTTGTTGATGTCCCAGGTGCTGATCACCTCATGAACAGGCAGGCGCACATTTTGCATCGGTGCCTGGAGTCGCTCGGACATCACCATGCTCACGGCCACTGCGGTGCCGGTCTGGCGGCTAAAGGCGGTCATGCGTGCTTCTTGCGCCCCTTCCGGCAGCGGCAGCTTGTGCGTGACCGGGTGCATCAGATGCACGTTGGAGAGCAGCGAGAGCAGATTCGTGGAGGAGAGGCTGTTGTGCGGATCGGTGCGTAGGGAGCGGGTGAGGTAGGCGACGGACTCGGCGAACTGGCCGCGTTCGGTGAATTGCCGCGCCATCTGCTCATCGCTCTGGCTGTAGGAGGTGCGCAGCTCGTCACCGGCCTGCTCGGCACGGGTGCGGTTCTTTTCCGATTCAAAGTAGAGCGCGGTGCTGGTGATGCCGCCTGCCAGCACGGCAAAGGCGATGGCGGCACTGGCGGCCACCCCGATGCGGTGACGACGGATGAAGCGGCCGATAAGGTAGGAGCGGCTCGGCGGGCGGGCGGAGATCGGTTGGAAGGTGAGATAGCGCGAGATGTCCTCCGCGAGATCGTCCGCGCTGCCGTAGCGGCGCTCGGGATCACGCTCCAGAGCCTTCATGACGATCCAGTCGAGATCGCCAGCAAGTTCCGGCACATAGGAGGAGGCTTTGGGAGCATCCCGCTCGGCCAGTTCACGGAGCAAAATGTGAATCGGCTTGGAAGCGATGTCGGAAGCCGTGATGAGCGGCTTGCCGGTGAGCAATTCGAAGAGGATGCCGCCGAGCGCGTACACATCGCTGCGGGTATCCACATGGCTACTGCCGTGCTCAATCTGCTCCGGGGAGATGTAACCGGGCGTGCCGACGAGCTGGTCCACGCCGGTGAAATCCGCCTGGGAGATGTCCCGGCCTTCGACGACCTTGGCGATACCGAAGTCGATGACCTTCGGCGTGATGCGATCTCCCTCGTCGGTGATGAGGATGTTCGCCGGCTTCAGATCGCGGTGGATGATGCTCTTTTGATGGGCGTAATGCACCGCCTGGCAGACGGGGATGAAAAGCTCCAGGCGGTGGCGCAGGTCGAGCTCGTTCTGATTGCAGTAGCTGGTGATGGAGCGGCCTTTGACCAGCTCCATGACGAAGTAGGGCATGCCGTTGTCGGTCTCCCCGGCATCGAAGACGCGGGCGATGTTCTCATGCTCCATGAGTGCCAGCGTCTGCCGTTCGGCGGCGAAGCGTCCAAAGATGATGGCGCTGTCGAGACCGCCTTTGAGGATCTTGATCGCCACGAGGCGCTGGATGGGCTTCACCTGCTCCGCTCGATAGACGACGCCGAAACCACCTTCGCCGAGTTTATCTAGCAGCCGGAAGCGGTCGCTGATCCAGCCGTCCTGTCCGGAGACGGATTCCATGGCCAGCTGCGATCTCGATTTGCCGCCCATCGAGGCCCCGGCGGAGTGCATCGTGGCGGCGGGGAGCTGACGGCTGGGGTTGGCCACCGCGATGGTGGGCATGTCCGGCGAGGTCTCGATGGTGGCCGCCTGGGAGGGCAGGGGCATCGGGCCGTCCTTCGGCGCGGTGTGCGTCACGAGGGTGGCCATGCTGCCGAGCTCATCGAGCGTGGCGGCAGGCGGGGCGGAGTGGGAGGGATCAGGCTTCACGCGGCGAATAAGCGGCGCTTATACCTTCAAACGAACGCGAAAGCCGCAAAAAAGATCAGGCGGCCGTTTTGCGGCCCAGCTTGGCCCACAGCAATTTGAAGGGCGCGGTGATGACCACGATCACCGCACCGATCACGGAGGCGATGATGTTCATCGGGATGAAAACGAGCTGCAGGAAGGGTTTGAGCAGCTTTTGCAGCCACTCCAGCCGCGACCACGCGATGGTCAAAGCGGTCAAAAGCAGGATGCCGGCGAATTTGCCGATCTTCAGCTCGGTGGGGCTGAACTGATGGAACCAATGCTCGAACTGCAGCTCCGCCAAAAGCAGCAAGCCGACGTAGCCGACGAGGATGAAGGCCGTGTGCTCCAGCACGGGATACTTCTCGATCATCTTCACCGCCACGCCGGCGATCAAACGCAGCGCAATGATGCCGATGGTGACACCCACATACACCGGCCACAGGTCCTTCGGGCTCAAAGCGATGGCGGCGACGACGTTGTCCACGCTGAGGCTCAGATCCATGAGCGAGATCATGACGATGGTGGCTCCGAAGGTGCGGTGATGCACGTTCACGGCCTCGCCTTCGTCCTCCTCCTGCCCTTTCTGCCCCACGAAATGGGCGCACATCAGCCACACGAGGTACAAAGCGCCGAGGAGCATGATCCAGTGGTTCTCGATGATCCAGCTGGCCACCAGCAGCGCCACCACGCGGAAGCCGTAAGCGCCGATATAACCGATGTTCATCGCCACCTGGCGCTTCTTTTCATCGAGGTGACGGGCCATCGCGGCGATGGCGAGGGCATTGTCCACCGAGAGAAGCCCCTCAATGACGACGAGGGAAAGGATGACGGGAAGGGCTTCCTTGAGGTTTTGCCAAAGATCGGCGGCGGCGAGGAGATCAGGTATCATGCGGGCAGCCATCTATGCCGCCCGGAGCGGGGCTTTCCAGCGGTTTCAGGCCGCAAAAAAGGCCGGATGCGCCAACCTCGCGCATCCGGCCTGTGTTTTGCTCAAACCAACGAAGGGTATCCGATCAGAAATTGATCTGCGCCTGGATGCCGAGGTAGTGGTAATTCACATCGCGGTAGCGGGGGCTGGCCACGGCGGCCGGATTGTCCACGGTGTTCGTGCGGGTTCCGGCGGCGTACATGAGCGTCAGCTCCAGTTCAGGGTAGGGGATGTATTCGAAGCCGAGGGCCAGTTCGTCCACGCGATTGCGCGGGGCGTTCGCAGCGAACTTGCGAGCACCGTCGAAGGTCTGCCAGCGCACGAAGGGGATGAACTCCGCCTGATTCGGGAAGACGTGGCGATAGACGGCCTGCACAAAACCGCCATTGAGAGTGCGGCTGTTGATCGTGCGCATGTCGTCACTGAGCTGCGGTCCTTCACCCCAGGTCCACTCCGCTTCGAGGCCGAAGGGCTGAGGGAAAAGGATGGCATTGACGGCAAAGCGTGTGTCACGAACGCCGGTGGCGTCAAAGGTGGGCGTGAAGGAGCCTGGACCGGTGCCGATGCTCGCCGCCGTCGGCACATAGCGGCCGTTGTAGTAACTGGCACCCACTTCGACGATCTGCCCGCCGACCTCGAAAGGCCACGCGGCATGCGCGATGTAGTGGAGTTCGCCGTTGCGGTCCGCGTTGTTGATGCCCTGGCCGTTGAAGACACCGAGGCTGAGCACACCGTAATCACCGGAGCCGCGCAGGCCCATCTTCACGAGGTCTTTGAACAAGTTCCGTTTCTCATAAGGAGCCCAGATGAGGTAGGCACCCAGGTCACGCTCGCCTTCCACGGCGGAGTTGAGGGCATCAGGACGCTCCAGCGCGTAGCGGTTTTGGGAAGATTGCAGGTTGGAGAAGCCATACGGCACCTTCGAGAGGCCCAGGCGCACGCGAAACTCGCGAGCCGGATCAAGGGAGATATCTGTGTACACATCGCGGGCCTGGAGGGCGTTCGAGCCACCCACGCTCGCCATGTAGTCGGACTGGAGATAAAGGTAAACGTGGTCCGTCACATCCCCGCTGAGCACGAGACGTCCGCGGCGGATGCCGATGCCGGAGCTGTCGCTCGCCAAGCTGTCGTTGGCCTGGTTGTAACCGGGAGTGTCATCATCTCCCATGATGCCAACGAAGCGATTCTGGATGTAGCCGCGCAGTTTCACCCGCTCGTACCACTTGTCCGAAAGCAGCGCATCGAGGTCCGTCTTGCTCATCGTGGCGGGGGAGGTGTTATCGCTGATCTTATTGAGCTCCTCTTTCTGCTCCTTGAGGGCCACCTGGAGGTTCTGGAGCTGCGCTTCATCTGCCGCCAGGCGTTTTTCCAGAGCAGGCGCTGACGAGGCGGCCGCCGGGGCGCTTTTCGGTGCGGACTGGTCTTCCGCCTTCATCGTCGCAATGAGCAGATCATACTCGTCGGCGGTGATGGAGCCTTTCTGTTTGAGGATGTAGAATAGCTTCTCCATCGCCGGGCTGGCGGCGAGGGGAAGCGAGGGCGGCAGGGCTACGAGGGCGGCCAAGGTCAGGGCCAGCAGGCGGCCCAGGCCGCGATGAGGAGTGAGTTTGAGCATGGATAGGTGACGTTTATGTTGCGTTCGGAGGTGACATGAATGTCACGACACCGTTTCTTTTAGCCGCCCACCCCTGGTTCTGACCAGATTTGCTCTGTGACAGTTCTGTCACATTTCCAGATTGGACGGCAGGCGGCTCTTTCGTCACCATAGAGACGTGCGGATGAACCCGCCCTAAATCATGAAACACGCCATCACCGCCCTCATCGTCTCCCTCCTCGCCTCCGCCTCCCTCCAGGCGCAGTCCACGCTTCGCATCCGTGGTTCCGATACCCTCGGTGCCAAATTGATCCCCTCCCTCGCCGAGTCCTTCAAGAAAACCAGCGGCAAAGTTAGCTTCGACATCGCCGCCGAAGGCTCCTCCACCGCCTTCACGAACCTCGCCTCCGGCACCGCCGAGATCGGCATGTCCTCCCGCAAGGTAAAGGCCGACGAAAAGACCCTCTGTCGTAGCAAAGGCATCGACCTGAAAGAAATCGAGCTCGCCTGGGACATGATCACCGTCATCGCCAACAAGAACAACCCCGTCGCCGATCTCTCCAAGAAGCAGATCATGCAGATCTTCGCCGGTGACATCACCGATTGGAGCGAAGTCGGCGGCACCCCCGGCCCGATCAGCGTTTACACCCGCAACACCTCCTCCGGCACTTACAAAGACTTCATGACCATGGCCATGAAGGGCCGCGAATACGGCAAAAACAGCCAGAAAATGGCCGGAAACGAGCAAATCGCCTCCGAAGTGGGCAGCAATGCCAACGGCATCGGCTACATCGGCTACGCCTACGCAGGCGCCAAAGGCGTGAAAATCGTCTCCATCGGCGGCTCCTCCCCAAATCCTGCCGCCGTGAAGGACTACGTCCTCTCCCGCCCCGTCTTCCTTTACACCAATGGTGAGCCTGCCGGCAACGTGAAGGCCTTCGTCGATTTCTGCCTCAGCCCGGCCGGTAACGCCGTCATCGCCAAGGGTGGCTTCGTCGCGGTGAAATAATCGTTGATTGACCGTTCAACGATCCGGCGGAAGAGAACCTTCTCCGCCGGATTTTTCGTTTTCCGCCCCCATGCCCGAAGCCTCCTCCACGCCTCCTGGCACCCTTGGCAGCAAGATCTTGCGCCGGGGCCGCCGCACTGTGCTGGGCATGGACCCTCAAAAGCTCATCAAGAATTTCTTCGGAGCCAATTCGAGCATCGCCATCATCGTGCTCGTCCTGATCATGGTCTTCCTCCTTCGTGAGGGGGCCGGCTTTCTCTCCACCTACCACCACGAGCTCGAAACCTACCGCAAGGCCGGCCTCGAATTCTGCGACATCGCTGACACGCCGCTCAAGCAGCAGCAAACCATGGCCAGCAGCCTCCGCCGGGCCCTCAGCATCGAAATGGAGCCGCTCGTCAAAACTGCCCGCGAGCGCCGCGATGCCGCCTTCCTCTTCAAAAGGGCGCACGACGAGAAAAACAGCGAGGGAACCGCCACCTTCGATGCCTCCCCGCTCTTCAGCCCGGAGGAAAAAAACCAGCTCAAGGCCGAACTCGCCGCCCTCACGCCCGAGAGCACCGATTTGCCCGCCACCCTGCAAAAACTCGCCGCCGAGTTCGCCGCGAAGGACCGCGAGGCCAAAACCAAATTCAAGACCATCATCGAAGCCGAGGAAACCTTCGAAGAAGCCGCCGAACCCGTCGCCGAGATCCTCGACGAGCTCAAAACACACGCCACCGAGACCAAGGAGGCCGCCAACGAATTCCACACCCTCGAAGCCGGTCGCCAGCAACTCCTCGCTGCGGCGGCAAGTGCCAGTGGCAGTGAGAAGGCAGATCTGCTCAAGGAGGCAGAACTCAGCAAGGTCGAGGAACCGAAGTATGCCGAACGCGTCGAGACCCTCCTTGAAAAGCGGGAAGACCTCGTCAAAGCCCTCGGTGACTACGTCACCGCCGTCGAAGAGGCCGCCAAGAGCCTGCAAAGCAGCAGCACCCATCCCGAGGCCGCTCAGCTCATCGCCAGCGTCGAAAAAGCCATCCCCACGCACCTCGCGGACATCCAAAAAGCCTCCAAAGACCTCACCGCATGGAAATGGGACGAGCCCGTCTCCTTCTTCCGTGCCGTCGGTTCCTTCGCCTTCGGCACCGGCTGGATCACGAACAGCTCCTGGCAGGACTTTTATGGCGTCGTGCCCCTTTTGACCGGGTCGCTGCTCATCAGCTTCGTCGCCCTCTTCATCGCCACGCCCATCAGCGTCACCGCCGCCATTTACACGAACCAGTTTGCCTCCGAACGCGAAAAGGAACTCATCAAGCCCGTCATCGAGTTCATCCAGGCCATTCCCTCTGTCGTGCTTGGTTTCATCGGTATCGCCGTCGTCGGTGATTTGATCAAAGGCTTCAGCCAGTGGGAGTTTTTGAGCTGGATACCCGGCTTCCCCATTCAAGAGCGTCTCAACATCTTCAACGCCGGCTTCCTGCTCGCCTTCATGGCCGTGCCCACCATGTTCAGCCTCTCTGAAGACGCCCTCAACAACGTCCCGCGTGCCTACAGCGAGGCCAGTGACGCCCTCGGCGCCACGAAGCTGCAAACCGTCTTCCGTGTCATCGTCCCCGCCGCCATCAGCGGCATTCTCTCCGCCATTCTGCTCGGCCTCGGCCGTGTGATCGGTGAAACGATGGTCGTGCTGCTCGTCGCCGGGAATCGAATCGCCATTCCCGACTTCAGCGACGGCCTCGGTGCCATTTTCCAGCCTGCGCACACCCTGACCGGCATCATCGCGCAGGAACTCGGCGAGGTCTCCCGCGGCTCCAGCCACTGGCAGGCCCTCTTCATGGTCGGCATCCTCCTTTTTGTCATTTCCCTCTCCGTGAACTGGTGCGCCCGAACCATCGCGAAACGCTTTGAGCATCCAAAGGCATGAATCCCCGCTCGTCCTCGAACTCGTCCTCGAACTCGTCCTCGAACTCGTCCTCGATTCTATCGGGTGGCGGGCAGGTGACGCGCCCGAGCGATCAAGAAGATGCTTTGGAGTATCTCCGAGCTGGCTTTCGTGGTGGAGCGGCAGGATCGAGGACGAGTTCGAGTAGGAGGACGAGGACGAGGACGACTTTATGACCCCGAACCCCTTCGCAGGCGATAACTCCAGCATCCAGCGGCGAGAGACTCTCGCGCGGTGGCTCTTGCGTTTGGGCAGTTATGTCGTCGTCGCCCTCACGGTGTCGATTTTCCTCTTCATCACCGTCAAAGGCCTGCCGCATGCGCTGAAGCCCGGATTCCTCACCGAGCTCACCAGCACCCTCCACGTCATCGAATCCAACGACGGCCAGGTTTTCAAGACCAACCCCGTCGAGGCCGATGTGATCAAAAAGCAGCTCGGCGACAACTTCCGCAGCGAAAAGACCATCTCCTATTCCGGCGGTGGCATTCTGGGTCCCATCGTCGGCACGGCGCTGCTCGTCATCGTGAGCGTGACCGTGGCTCTCTTCCTCGGTGTCTGCTGCGCCATCTACCTCAGCGAGTATGCGAAAAAGGGCAAATTCCTCGAAACCGTCCGCCTCGCCATTTTGAACCTCGCGGGCGTGCCTTCCGTGGTCTTCGGCCTGTTCGGGCTCGGCGCTTTCGTGCTCACCGCACCTGTTTTGACGGATGCACCGGCTGATCGCGCCATTTTCGTCATCCCGCTTTTCTTCACGAACCTCAGCTTCCAAGGTTGGGATACCTGCGTGCTCTCCGGCGGCTTCACGCTGGCCTTCGTCATCCTGCCCGTCATCATCACCGCCAGCGAGCAGTGCCTGCAAGCCGTGCCGCAGGGCTTTCGCGAGACCAGCATGGCCCTCGGTGCCACCCGCTGGCAGACGATCTGGCGCAGCGTGCTGCCCTTTGCCACGCCCGGCATCCTCACCAGCACCATCCTCGGCATCGCCCGTGCCGCCGGCGAGACCGCGCCGATCATGTTCACCGCTGCGCTCGCCTTCAAAGACAAGCTGCCCTGGCAAAAAGACCTTCCGCCGCTGCCGGCCGATGCGGGCATGTTGGCGCATTGGGAGCAGAGCGTGCAGCGTTTCCTCGGCGTCTTCACCGAGAGTGTCCAGGCGCTGCCTTATCACATCTACACCCTCGCCGCGAAGATCCCGCAAAACGAATACTCCGAGCAGGCCCAATACGGCTCCGTCTTCGTCTTCCTCATCCTCGTCGCCTCCCTCGCCGCCACGTCCATCTGGCTGCGCATTCACTTGAGAAAGAAATACAAATGGTGATGGCCGTTTCTCGTCCTCGATCCCTATCCTCCACTTTCGCCCCATGATCCGCACGTCCTGAACCCTTTCGAATGCTCGTCCTACTTCGTCCGCTCGTTGATCGAGGACGAGTTCGAGTTCGAGTAGGAGGACGATCTCTCCATCGATATCTCACTTCTAACTTCTCACCTCTGACTTGGCCGAATCCCCCTCCAGCACCAAACCCGCTCCTGTCGTCCGAATCCACGACATGGACTTCTGCTATGGCGATAAAGCGGCGCTGCATGCCATCAATCTGGAAGTCGAATACCGCCGCGTCACGGCCCTGATTGGACCTTCCGGCTGCGGCAAGAGCACCCTGCTGCGCTGCATCAACCGCATGAACGACCGCGTCGTCGGCGCACGCGTCTCGAAGGGCGAAATCCTCGTCAAAGGCAAAAACATCCACGACGCCGATGTCGATCTCACCCAGCTCCGCAAGCAGGTCGGCATGGTCTTCCAGAAATCGAATCCCTTCCCGAAGACCATCTACGAAAACGTGGCTTACGGCCTCCGCGTGCATGGCGTGAAGGACAAAATCGCCATCGACGAAGCCGTGCAACGTGCTTTGACGCAGGCCGCTCTTTGGGACGAGCTCAAAGACCGCCTCCACGCTCATGCGCTCGGCCTTTCTGG
>CALSBJ010000081.1:0-28040 GCA_943373155.1 Akkermansia muciniphila
TTCCTGGGTGCCTTCACCCCGGTCGCAGGTGCTGATGATGCGTTGACGGAGATCAAGGGAAAGTGCGGCCATTCTTAGCTGTACACCGTCTGTCAAACGTTTCCACATTATTATTTAAAATGCTCTAAAGGGTTCGATTCGTTGACTCATGCAGGGATCAATGTTGCGCGCCCCATGCGGATGCTTCAGCTCGAACTACATAGTGAGGTGGAGAAGCGCCCCGAACTGTTCGATGAGTTTCGCAAAACCGAGCAGGCCATCTTGGATAACTCATTTCAGAGATTGAATCCTTACAGCGATCACACCATCAAGATTGGTTTTGCAACACTCGGAGTGCTGGTCGTCTCTGCGATGCAAATGATCAGTTTGGTAACTGCTCGCAAGGTTATTTGATCTTCTTCACCCCCTTGCTGATTTCATGGGCACCGAGCGGAAGGATGGGTTCCAACTGCTTCGTGGTGGCTAGATCGCGGGGCGTAATCATGACGCGTTCGAGAGGGAGACCGTTGGTGATGGTGCGTATGACCTGCTCGTGGGGCTTCCACTTGAGGTCGCCGAGTTTGACGAGGGTGCCCATTTTTTCGTTCGTGGCGGCGAGCCTGGCTTTGTGGATGAGCTCGGAGCAGTAGATTTTGGCATCGTCAAGCTCGTATTCGATGCCATAGGGCCGCCCGAGAAACTTGCGGGCCGCCGCGATCATCGCGGGCACTTTTGGCTGATGCTCGGCCTTGAGGCGATAGACCGCGAATTGGAGATCGCGGCCCTGTGCGATCCAGCGTGTGAGCGGCCCCTCCTGCACCGGGCCGATACGGAACTGAGACAGGCGTGCTAGGTCGAGGTGATGCTGACGGTGTTGTAACTGAGTTCGAGCGACTCCAGTAGGACTTGGTTTTCTTTGGAGTTGAAGCCTGAAACTTCCCATTTGGTGGGCCAGGCGGAGAGGAAGGTCCATGATTTGAGAATGTCGCCCGAAGCTCCGGCTGAGCTGGCCTCATCGTCTTGAGCGGTAAGCAATTGCAGATTGAACGTGGCGGGCTTGATCGGGGCATTCAATCCGCCCGTCAGGACCTGTGCGCACCACTGGTAGAGCGGCTGCTCCTTGGAGACATAACCACGTTTCAGCACTAGTGTGCCGCCCTTCACGCCAGTGGGAAGCTTGTGGGCGTAGAGATTCTGGCCACCTTCACGGTAGGTCTCCGTCTCCATTTCCACACTCAGCCCGGAAACCTCCTGAAAGCCAGCCTCATCCACCTGAGAGGCCGCGCCCACCATTTGCAAGCGGAAGGAAAACGCCACCGGTGGATAGAACGGAGTTGATCCATTGGCTGTGGGCGAAGCGCTCATGGTGGTTCAAGGTGGAGTCTCACTGTCTCGCGCTAGGCATTTGTGATGCTGAGCGTTTCGAAGGCAAGTTCGATGGAGTGTACGGCGACTTCATTGCCGTCGCTCTTGAGGTCTGCGCCGCTGAATTTGGTGGGCCACGCATTGGTGAGCGTCCACTGCATGGTGGTGGCCTTCCCTTCATCGAGAAGGGCGATGACGACATTCTGACGCTTGATCGTGTTCTGCTTGATAGAGCTGTACCAGGCCCAGAAGCTGTTGTCGCTTTTGAAAATGCCACGCTTGAGGGTGACGTTCCCCACCTTGGTGATGCCTGGCATCTTGATCGGTGAATACACCGGGCTGTTGCCATGCCGGTACTCAATGACCTGTGTCTCCGAGTTTAATCCGGTCACTTCGGAAAAAGCGCCTTTGAGGCCGTCTGTGGCACCGATGGTGACCTCATAATGAAAGGCCGGCAATGGCCAGATTGTCTTGCTCTGTGCTGATCCGTCGTCGGGCATAAGTGGTGTCTCTTTCTAAAGTTGAATTGGGCGGGTGGCGTGGGGGCTGAAGACTTTAGCTCTGCTGCATCTGCGAGATGGTGATCGTGATGAATTCTGCAGGGTGTGACAGCGCCACCTGGACGGACAGGTTCATGTTCCCGTTTAAGATGTCATCAGGCGTCATCGTGATCCCGAGCCCGATGGCGACTTTGAACGAGGCCGCTGCGGTGCTGCCCGCCAGTGCACCTTGATTCCAGAGCGAGGTCAGAAAGCTGGTGACCATGCTCTGCACCAAGGACCAGGTGCTGCTCACGTTGGGCTGGAAGGCGTAGGCCTGCATGGCCAGCTTCAGCGACTGCTCAATGAAGATCATCGTGCGGCGGACGTTGATGTAGCGCCAGTCCTGGCTGTTGCCATCCAGCGTGCGCGCTCCCCATACCATGACGCCGAATCCAGGCTTAAGGCGGATGGCGTTGATGGATTTACCCGTGATCGGATCCACATTGAGCGGACCCTGGGTCAGATCGGAAAGCTTCAGCGTCGTGTCGGTCACGGCTGTCAGGCTGACATTCGCGGGTGCCTGCCAGACCCCCTTGTTGTTGTCCATCATGGTATAAACTCCCGCCATCGCCGCGCTGGCTGGCAGGGTGTTGATCTTCTCCAGCACATGATCGTGTAGATGGCTGTAGGCATCGCTGGCACCGAGGAGTGCGTTTTCGAGCTGAAGGGAACTCGGTGGATTCGTGGCGGGCGGGGTCTGCATCTGCATCAGGATCGCTTTGACAGTATCCTTGCCGGCATCCGGCAGTACGGCCGCCAGCTCCTTGCCTCCGCCCAGGTTGATGTAATTGATGTCGCTATCCTCGACGATGCTGGTTTTCAGAAATGGGAAATAGGCGATGCCGAATTTGAGGAAATCGCTCATTCCCACATCGGTGCGGAAGTTTTCAATGATGCCGCCTGTCTGATCCCAGGTCTCAGGATCGGGATTTGCTGCGCCATAGACATCGAACAGGCCGACGCGGCTTCCGGGTGCACAGCACTCCGTTGGATCACCGCATTGCGCGAGGACATTTCCCATGAGCTTGGCGTTGTCGGCCTCCTTCAGCAGCATGGCATCTGGAATGACGATCATCGTGATTTCGGATTCCTGCGCGGCCACCTGCAGGCCGGCATATAGGGCATCGTAACTGATATTGGGATTCACCAGGGGATTGCCAAAGGTCAGCGGCTTGCTGGATGCGGGAGGCGGGGGGATCAGGCCCACGGAGATGATGTAGGCGGTGCTGCCGCCGTTTTGGTAGAACAGCTTGATGCTGCTGTAGAGGTAATAGATGGTGGATGGATCGGGTAGCAGGTCGAGCGCGGTGCCGTTGATCGTGACGTCGCCCTCCCCCTGGGCTGGCAGGATGTGATAGATAGGAGTGTATTGCTGCCTGTCCGGTGCCGGGGCGGGCGGCGTGCCCGTCATGAGGCAGTAGAAAGCCTGGAAATCCTGCATCGAATGGATCTGGACCGCCTGATTCAAGTACGACTTGCCTTTGTAGTCTGCCCTCATGGTGTATCCGATGAAGACGGGAACGGCCGTGGCCACCGGCACCACGGAATTGGGGAAGGCATTGACTTCGTTGATATATACGCCCGGGGTTTGTGGGGAGGAAGCCATGATGGTGATGTGGTGGAAGTTGTGCTTGCCGGCGAACCTCGGCCAACATGAGTCAGGCACCCAAAGGAGGCCACCGCAATCAGGCTTCGGAAAAAATTCGGAGCAGTGTCCTCGACAACAGACTGGCAGATGCGAGTGCCCGCCCCGCCCAGGAAGGACTACTTCCCAGCCAGATGCTGCTCAATCGCCGCCGCTTGCTCGGGGGTGTCCACGCCGGGGCTGAGCTCATCGGTGAGCACGACGCGGATACGGGTGCCGTTTTCGAGGGCGCGTAGTTGTTCGAGGCTTTCGGTTTGTTCGAGGCGGCTGGGCGGCCAGGAGACGAACTGGAAGAGGAAGCTGCGCTGGAAACCGTAGATGCCGAGGTGGCGGTAGCTGCGCGGCCAGGCATCGGGATTGCGCTGGTAGGGCAGGGGGCTGCGGCTGAAGTAAAGGGCGTCGCCGTGGGTGTCGAAGATGACTTTGACGATGTTTGGATCGCTGATCTGCGCGGCGTCCTGAATGGGGGCGGCGGCGGTGATCATTTTGACGGCAGGATCATCGCGCAGAGTGCGGGCGAGTTCGTCAATGAGGGCAGGGGAGATGAGCGGTTCATCGCCCTGCACGTTGATCACGACTCGGTGGTCGGGGAAGGACTTGGCGGCTTCGGCGATGCGATCGGTGCCGCTGGGGTGGTCGGGATCGGTGAGGACCGTTTTGGCTCCGAAGGAGGCGGCGGCTTCGGCGATGCGGGCGTCATCGGTGGCGATGATGACGTCGTCGATTTGCGTGCACTCTTGGCAGCGCTCCCAGACGTGCTGGACGAGCGGTTTACCGGCGATGAGGTGCAGAGGCTTGCCGGGGAAGCGGGTGGAACCCCAGCGAGCGGGGATGGCGACGAGGGTGCGGGCAGAGTCGGTGGAGGCCACGGCGATAGGGAAGAAGGTTCGCGGGAGATGGAACGAAGCGAAGGGCGGTGCAAGAGCCGATTTCGGCCAATCACCGAGCATCTGTGGCTGCTGCCGTTAAACAAAAAAACGCCGCCTGTTTCCAGGCGGCGTTTTCGTGAGTGACTTGGTGCTCGAATTACTTCGTTGGCACGGTGGCGATCGTCTTGAGAATGCGGCTGGCGATCTGGTAAGGATTGCCTTGGCTGTTCGGACGACGATCTTCGAGGTAGCCCTTCCAACCGTTGTTCTTGAAGCTGTGCGGCACGCGGATGGAGGCTCCACGGTCGGCGATGCCCCAGGAGAACTTGTCGATGCTCTGGGTCTCATGCAGGCCGGTGAGGCGCATGTGATTGTCCGGACCATAGACGGCGATGTGCTCTTCCTTGTATTTGTCGAAGGCAGCCATGAGGGCGAGGAAGTAGGACTCACCACCGGTTTCACGCAGGAACTTCGTGGAGAAGTTGGCGTGCATACCGGAGCCGTTCCAATCGGTCGCGCCGAGGGGCTTGCAGTGGTATTCGACGTCCACAGCATACTTTTCGCAGAGGCGGTTTAGGATGTAGCGAGCCACCCAGACTTGGTCAGCGCAGGTCTTGGAACCTTTGCCGAAGATCTGGAATTCCCACTGACCCTTGGCCACTTCGGCGTTGATGCCTTCGTGGTTGATGCCGGCGGCAAGGCAGATGTCGAGATGCTCTTCCACGATCTGACGGGCGATGTCGCCCACGTTCTTGTAGCCCACACCCGTGTAGTAAGGGCCTTGGGGAGCGGGATAGCCGTTCTCGGGGAAACCGAGGGGGCGACCGTCTTGATAAAGGAAATATTCCTGCTCAAAGCCGAACCAGGCGTCCGGATCGTCGAGGATGGTGGCGCGGTCGTTGGAGGCGTGAGGGGTGCCATCGGCGCTATAGACTTCACACATGACGAGGACGCCATTGATGCGGGTGCTGTCCGGGAACACGGCCACGGGCTTCAGCACGCAGTCCGAGGACCCGCCGGGGGCCTGCTGGGTGGAGGAGCCGTCAAAGCCCCAGTCGGGCAGTTGCTCGAGCTTCGGAAAGCTGTCGAAGTCCTTGAGCTGGGTCTTGCTGCGGAGATTGCGGACGGGCTCGTAGCCGTCCAACCAGATGTATTCGAGTTTGTATTTGGCCATGGTTGAGGTGGTAGCGTGTGTGGGTGCTTTTCGGGCAGGGAAACGACCCCGTTCCTTTCAGCATGTGAGGAGAAGAGCATGTGCCATGCCAGATGAGAAATGTTTTTTCTGGGAGATTGCTTCGGAGAGGTGAAAAATTTCCGCCCAAAGACGGCGAAACTGGAAATCCGGCCCTGAGTTGAACTCCCCGGCTGACTTCCCGCCCCGCCCGCTCCAAAATACCGACCGCATGCACTGGATCACCACCTTCCGCGCCAAGCTCATCCTCACCCTTTTCCCTGTGGTGGCCGTGGTGACGATGGTCACGCTGCTCATGGCCGAGCGGAAATTCAGCGCCACTTATCGTCGGCTTTTCGATGAGCAGTTCGACCAGCAGGTGGGCCTATTCACCGCCGCGAAGAAAAAGCGCTTCGAGGCGCTCTCCACCATTCTGCAAACCATGGCTGCCCAGCCCAAGGTGGTGGAGGCAATCCAGGGCAAGGACTTCAAGGAACTCGCCCAGCTCTTGCGGCCTCAGTTGGAGTCGCTGGCCGAGGAGCGGCTGCAGACGGAGTTTCCCGTCCTACGACAAGGAGAAGGCGGGCGTGGGATGCTCGGCGGTTCCGGGAAGCTCTCTGCGCCGAATGATCGCGGCGGCGGGTTCAAAGGCCGCGAGTTGCGTTTTCCGGCCGGGCAGCGGCCTTATGTGGACTTCATTGATGCCAAAGGGAATTTCATGGGAGCCCCTCAACAGCGCAGCTCGGCGGGCCTTGGCCTCCCGATGGCGACCGCCCCCGAGTTCAAAGAGAATGGCGAGGTGAGGCGAAAAGGCGGCAAGCTCCCCTGGCTCGGTGATCGCAAGCTGGAGGAGGTGCTCAAAGAGCAGGAGGTAGGTTACCTCCATGTCGAGCTGGAGGATCGCAAAGACGGCCGCCCCACCGAGCAGGTGCGGGAGGTTTTCATCACCCCACTGCGAGATCCGAAGGATCAGAAATTCATTGGAGCCTTTGTCTTCGGGCTTCCGCTGACCTCCATCACCGAGCGAGCGCTCTACGAGCAGACGAAGCGCAGCGAGCATGGCGAAATCATGAGCGGCATCTGGGTGGAGGACCAGCTCGTCACCTCCACCATCCCTCAGGTGAAACGCGAGGAGGTGACCACGCTCATGCAGGACGTCTTCAAAGACGGCCACAAAACCCAGCGTGAACTCATGGTGATGATCGAAGGCGTACGCCATCAGGTCTTTTATCGGGTGCTGAATCCCGGCTCGCCATTCCCCTTGGCGGCCCAGGTGAATCTTTACTCGCTCGCTGTGCTCGATGGGGAGATCGGCGAACTGCGGCGCAATGTCGTCGGCCTCGGCATCCTCGCCCTCGCCGCAGCTCTACTCGTCGTGTTGTTTATCTCACGCACGCTCTCCGGCCCCGTGAGTGAACTCTCCGCCGCCACCAAGCAGATCGAACAGGGAAATTTTGCCGTGCGGGTGCCCGTGCGGCAGCGGGACGAACTAGGAGCACTCGCCGCTTCGTTCAATCAAATGGCCGCTGGTCTCGCCCTCCAGGATAAATACCGCAGCGTGCTCAATGCCGTCGCCGACCGCACGGTGGCGCAGCAGCTCATCGAGCAGACGGGCCGCCTCGGCGGGGAACTCCGGCATGTGAGCATGCTCTTTTGCGACATCCGCGGCTTCACCTCCATCACCGAGGGCATGCCACCGGGCGAAGTCATCGACATGCTCAACGAGCACATGACCGCTCTCACCGAGCTCGCCTACGAGCATGGCGGCATCGTCGATAAATTCGTCGGCGATCTCATCATGGTGCTCTTCGGCGCCCCGCGCAGCACCGGCTCCGATGGCCTTCAGGCCGTGCAATGCGCCCAGGCCATGCTCCAGCGTCGCCGCGAGCTGAATCAAACCTCGAAGCATTCCCTCGAAATGGGCATTGGCATCGCCACCGGCAGCGTCGTCGCGGGCTGCATGGGCAGCGATCAACGCCTGAGCTACACCGTCATCGGTCATCGCGTGAATCTCGCCTCCCGCCTGTGCAGCGTGGCCCTCGCCGGTGAGATTGTCATGGACGACGAAACCTACGCCGAAGGCCGCACCATCGTTCACGCCGAGCCCATGCCGCCGATGCAGCTCAAAGGCATCTCCGAGCCGGTGCGCCCGTGGCGCGTGGCTTCGGTGGTTTGACCGAGATGGAGAAATGCTTGGCCTTCGCGGCGAATTGCGCTGAAATGCGCAGCATGAGAGAGCTTGCCAATCCTGCCAGTGTCTTCGCGCCGGTGGCGCGGAAGGTGCAAGGGCGTGTGATGATGCGGCGGTGGTTGTCGTGGCTGCAGCACACGGTGTGGCCGGTGAGCATTGTGCTGACGTTGATGATGCTGTGGACCATTCGCGGCGGCCTGAGCATCGTGGCGGCGCTTTGGATGACTTGGGCGCTGTGGAAGGTTGGCGGGCTGGTGGTGGCCTGGCTGCGGAGGCCGGGGGCGTTCAGTGCGCTGGCGCTGTGGGATTCGGCGGCGGGACGTCGCGAGGCGTTTGCGAGTGCGTGGTGGTTTGAAGATCGTAACGAGGCTTCGGAATCGGCGAGAAGGCATGTGGAGGCGCAAAAGGCGGTGTTGGAACCGGCGATGGGTCTCTTGAAGACAGATCTGCCGCTGCGTCCGGGGCGTGCTTTGCTGGTGCCGCTGGGGCTGGTAATGCTGGGCAGTCTGATTAGTGCGGTGCGCACGCCGAAGGAGGAGATCTTGATTCTCGATGAGGTCATGGCGGCAAAGGCGGCGGAAGCGGCGAAGGAGATGTCGAAGCTGGATGTGGAGAAAAAGAAGCTCAAAGGCCTCAACGCGGAGGAGCAGAAGCAGATCGAGGATTTGAAGGCGAAGCTCGATCAGACGGCGGCGGAGCTGGCGGATGCAGCGGGAAAGGATGCAAAGCAGGTGCTGGCCGAGTTGGAGCGTCGCGCCCGGGATGCGGAAAAGCTGGCCGAGGATTTGGCGAAGGGAAAAGACAACTGGGCGAGCGACAAACTCGTCGAGGAACTCCGCAAGCATGCCGATACGGCCGATCTGGGCGATGCAGTGGCCGCAAAGAATTCTCCTTCGGCAGCAAAAGCGGCGGAAAAGCTTGGCCAGGAACTCAAAAGCCCGCAGCTCGCGGCGGAGACGAAGCAGCGCCTGAGCAACACGCTCAAGGAAGTGCAGGAGAAGGCCGAGGCGGCAGATCGCCAGCGCATGGTGGGTCAGCATGTGCTGGGGGCAGGGGACCAGATGCAGCAAGGCGATGCGAAGGCCGCTGGGGCGGAATTTGAAAAGCTCGCCGAGAAGATGCGGGACATGGCTTTGCGTGAGGAAGCCCAAAAACAGCTTCAACAGCTCGCCGAGCAGCTCCGTCAGGCGGGTAGCGGCATCACGGGTGAGAACCAAACCGGGGCGATGCAGCAACTCGGGCAAAATGGTCAGCAAGGACAGGGCGAGCAAGGCCAGCAAAACGCCCCGCAGGTAGGTCAGCAGCAAGGCGGGCAGCAACAGCAGCAGATGCTCGCCCCTCCGGGCATCGGTCAGCAGCAACAGCAGAATCAGATGCAGCAGCCGCCGCAGGGCGGGCAGGGGCAGGGCCAACAGCAACAGCAGCAGATGATGATGGGGCAGCCGGGGCAGCAGCAAGGTCAGCAAGGCCAAACTCAGCAGCCCGGCCAGCCGATGCTCATCGCGCCGGTGCCTGGACAGCCTCCGTCGGATGCCTCCAAGGACAAAATGATGATCATGCCTGGCAAGGCACCGGATGATCCGAATCAGCCTGGCATCATCACACCAGCTCCGGCCAGCGGTCAAAAACCCGGCGTGGGCAAGGCGGATCTCAACAACACCCCCACTTCCAAACAAGAAACCGCGAGCAGCGATGTCGTGCAGGCCCAGCAGAATGCCGAAGGGCAGTCCACCATGCGCAGTGTGGAAGGGGGTGCCCGCAAGGAGCAATCGTCCCGCTCCGCCACGCAGACCACGCTGGAGGCCATTCAAGCGGAAGAAGCCGCTCTCGATGAGGCGGCGTTACCTCCGGCGCGTCGCGAGCAGGTGCGACGCTACTTCAATGAGCTGCGGAAGCGCTTTGAGCCGGCGGCGAAGTGAACGTGAAACGAGTTTGCCAACTCGTTCGTCCACTCGGAGCGAAACATGAACGGCTTGGAAAAGCCGTTCTACGTCCTCAGCCTCTCGCCCGCTCCAGCAGGATCATCATGAGGTAGGACATCATGAGGGCGGCTTGCTCGCCTTCTTCGGCGGGGGCGAGCTGCTCGATGGTGAAGCGGCGTTCGAGGAAGGAGGCTTGCTTCGTCAATCGCATCACCGGGGTGCCATCGGCACGCGTAGCGAGGTATTTGGGATGGATGAAGTAGCCGGTGAACATGCCGACGATGGGAATCTCGCCGAGGAATGAATCGAGGATCTTCGCCATCGGGTTCTCCTCGCGGATGGTGAAGGCGGCGGGTCCACCGTTGGGCGGAAAGATCTCGTAATGGGCCCGCCAGATGGATTTCATGCCACGGCGTCCCACGGAGCCGAGCACATTGCCTTGGGCATCTTTGAAGGTGTACTTCGCGGACCAGTCGATGATGCGGTCCGCCTCAATGGTGGCGACCTGCTGGGACTGGCTGGAGTCACGGAAGAGCTCGATCTTCTCGCGGAGGCGGAAGAGTTTCTGCTTCACATAGCAGACCGGACCTCCGGCCGCGTCGTTGACGAAGATCTGCGGGCTGAGAGCGAAGAACTTGAAGGAGAGGGTGAGGGGGAAATTCATGCGGGAGCTGAAATCTGGCACGGCGGGGAGCGGTGACAAGCTCCCGCATGCATCACTTCTCGCCGCGTGAACGTTCCTCATCCTCGCGGGCAAGGTCTTCGGTGGTTTTTTCGCGGTCGGGGGCTGGTGGCTCGTTGTCGGGCATGACGGAGCTTTGGTCCTCACCAGCGTCGAGGTGGTCGTAATCGACCGCGGCAGGCTCGGTGGTGCCGGTGGCGGGTTTTTCGACCTCGGGTGGAGGTGCGGACGGCGTGGCGGCGGGTTTTTGATACTCGTCCTTCAGGTCCTCGTCTTCGTCTCCGGCGGTGGACCAGGGGTTGTAGCTGTCGTTGTCCCAATCGTCGCTATTGGCCTTCTCGAGCTCTTTTTCGTCCTTCTCGATCTGGGCGTAGTATTCGGGGTATTCCGCCTTGTCCTTCTTCTCCAGGAGGTAGGCCAGATAAACGCAGATGGCGTAGAGGAAGTAGAGCGGACCGCTCATGAGCATGAGCGTGAGCACATCCGGCGTGGGCGTGATGATGGCGGCGAAGAGCGTGATGGCCACCAGCGCATGGCGCCAGGTGTTCTTCATGATCTTGAAGTTCAAGATGTCGAGCTTCACGAGAGCCATGACGATGACAGGCAGCTCGAAAGCGATGCCAAACACCAGGATGAAGCGGGTGGAGAAGGTGATGTACTCGCTGATTTCCCACATCTGCTTCGCGCCGATGGACTCGGCGAACTGGTCAAAGAAGAGCAGGGCTTTGGGAAGTACGACCCAGTAGGCGAAATTGGCCCCGCCGAGGAAAAGGCCAGTGCCGATGGCGATGGCAGGCCAGAGGAGTTTTTTCTCGTTGGGCTTCAAACCGGGGAGAATGAACTGCAGGATGAAAATGAGCAGGATCGGGAAGGAAATGATCACCGCGGTGATGAGCGAGACATTGATCGCCATCATGAAAGGGCCTGCCACGCCGATATTGACGAGGTAGCTGCGGGCTTCTTCCATGTCCTTGCACAGCCCGGCGAGGACGAGCGGGTAGAGGATGATTTTGAACAGCTCCTGGTAAAAGACGAAGGTGCCGATGGTGCTGATCGCGAGGGTGGTGACGATGCGCACGATCATCGAGCGCAGGTCTTCGAGATGCTCGATGAAGGGCTTCTCGGCATCGCCTTCGCCGCTGAGGTTCAGCGCGACCTTGTCACGAACGGAGAAGACTTTTTTGAGGATACCTTGCCACATGGGGGAGAAATTGGGGACGGAGAGCTAGCGATGAATCGAATCAAAGCAAACCCTTGGCCGCCATCCGCGCGAAAAGCGCCAATGACAGGGCGTTGGTGATCTCGTTTTCCGCGATCATCCCCCGCAGCTCTCCTGCACTGGCGAAACGCACGGCGCTGATGTGCTCGCTGCCTTCCGGTTCCGGCTGGCTCACGACGCACACGGGTTCCGCGTGAAAAAGATAAACGCACTCGTCGGTGAAACCTTGCGAAGGGAAAAACCAGCCCATCGGGGTGAGTTGGCCGTTTTCAGGATCGAGAGCCAGCCCGGCCTCCTCGCGCATTTCATTCAAAGCGGTCGCGGCAATGCTCTCGCAGGTCGTTTCGGTATCGATCTGGCCGGCGGGAAATTCCCACATCGTCTGCCGCACCGGCAGCCGCTCCTGGGAAATGAGCACGAAACGCCCATCCGCCAGTCTCGGGGCGATGGCGACGGCCGCTTTTCGCCCCACGACCATCCACGGCTGCGGCTTTTCGCGGCGTCCGGGGGTGAGGTAGCGGTTCAAATCGACGCTGACGTGCGGATTATCGAACTTCCGCTCGCTGCTGACGATCTCCCAGCCGGGTTCGGAGCCGGGTTGGAAGAGCGGGAAGGGTAGGGCAGGGGAGGCGGGCATGCGTGGTTTCGATAGCGGAGCTGGGAAGATCGGCAAGGTGATGTCTCTAACGGCACTTCGAGCTTGACCCATCGCTTGGAAAGGGCTGCTTTGAGCGTTCGTTTTGAGCCAACCACCTTTTTCCATGAAGCCGACCGCACGTCTCGCCTGTCCACTCGCTCTCTTCCTCGCCTTTTCGTCTGTGAAAGGCCAGCTCGCGGAGGAGTATCACACCTGGACCAATACCTCCGGCAGGACGGTGGAGGCCACTTTGATCTCGGTGGATGCGGTGGCGAAGACGCTCAAAATCAAGACGAAGGACGGCCGCGAGTTTGATGTGGGCATCAGCACGCTCAGCGCGGCGGATTTTGAATACGCGAAGACCCGCTACGCCGCGATGAAGGCTGCCCCACCCGCGGCGGCTCCCGTCGCCATGCCCGCCGCAGCACCGGCTGCTCCTGCCGCCCCGGCTACGGCGGCCACGCCCACCACTCCGGCACCCGCGGCGCCGAAGGGCAAAGCGGCGCCTGCCGCTCCGAAGAAGCCCGCGCCGCCGCGTCCAGCCTTCGTGATCAATCCCATCGCCAAATTCAAAGCTCCGGCGGCGAATGATTATCTCGGTGGCATCCAGAAGGTGCGCCCCCGTTTGATCCAAAACGCCGCGGGCTGGGCCGCGATCAAAGGCCAGCTCGCGGCCGATCCCGCTCTTACGAAGCTCCTGGGCGTGCTGAAGGCCTCTGGCGAGGATTTGCTGCAAGATCCTGAGCTCAACCGCATCAACGGCGAAATCCGCGGCACCGTGAGCGAGGGCTCCCGAGCCATTTACCGCATGGGCCTGCTGGCTGCGCTGCATTATGGCGATGGGGATTTGAAGTGGAAGGACCGCGCTGTGCGGGAACTGCTCCTGCTGTGTGACAAGACGAATTTCCGTGATTGGCACCCCGTGGAGGCGCAGGCCGTGGCGGACATGGTCATCGCGGTGACGCTTGGCTATGACTGGTTCCGCGATGGATTGACGGCCCCGCAGGCCACGGAAATCCGCACCTTCTTGGAACAGAAGGGCGTCGATGCCCTCATCGCGCATCTGAACGAGGAGCCACCGCCACCCACCGCCTTTGGCACCGCTCCCGGAGCCAGCGAGACCGCCAAAAAGAAAGCCGATCCGAAGAAGGCCAAAGGCAAGCCGGACAAGGCCGAGGAAGCTCCCGTGAACTCCGAGCAAATGGCCATCGCCTCCGCCTTGCTCCTCACGGCAATTGGTTTTGCCGATGAAGCGCCGGAAATGGCCAAAAAATGCGCCAATGAAGGAGCCAAGTTCTTTGGCGAGGGCATCCAGCGTTTCGCCCCAGGCGGGGTGTGGCCGGAAGGCATGGCCGCAGGGGATGCGGTGATGGATTACGCCTCGATGGTCATCCAGTCTCTTCGAAGTGCCGCGGGCAAAGATCTTGGCTTGAGCGTGCTGGAAGGCATTCCGCAGTTCGGCGTGGCCCGCCTCCACCTCTACGGTCCGACCGGCAGGCCTTTCAACTACGGTGACAGCGCAGAAAATGCCGGTTCACGCCCGTGGGTGGCCACGTGGCTCTGTGGTCTGCATGGCAACCCCGGCATCCCTGCCGTGGCTGCGGGGGCCAAGATGCCGGTGGCTTCGTCTTACTTCGGCCAGACTGGTCACTTCATGTATTACAATCCGCACGCTGCAGGTGACGGCACGCCGGACGCCATGGAGTTCGCCATGCCTGGCGGCATTGCGGCGGCGGTCCGCAGCGGCTGGGCGAAGGATGACCTCTATGTGGCCGTCAAAGGCGGCGATAACCGCGATCTCCATGGACAGCTCGATATTGGCAGCTTCGTCCTCGAAGCGGGCGGCGTCCGCTGGGGCCTCGAACTGGGTGCGGAGAGTGATCGTGCGCCCGGCTTTGAAGTGAAACCCGGCGCGGATCGCACCAAGCGCTACGAGCTCTTCGTCGAAGGCACGGCCGGACAGAACACGATTAGCTTTGGCGACAACCAAGAGATGGATGCCCGGGCGGGCGTGCTGCTCGGCCAGTCCACGCCGGCTCAGGGCTTGGCCGTCGTCGATATGACCAAGGCTTACAGCAAAGTCGCCAAAGATGTGCATCGTGGTGTCATGGTGATGCGCGGCACCGCGCCTTACCTCGTCATCCAGGATGACCTGAGCGTGAAAAACTCCAAAAACCTCGTCTGGAGCATGATGACGAAGGCGGAAATCGCCCCCGATGGAGCGAGTGCGGTGCTCACCCTCGGTGGCAAAAAACTCCTCGCCACCATCGTGTCCCCCAAAGGGGCTACCTTTGGCGTTGGCGATCCTCCCGAACCTGCCAATGAGCAGATGCGCACCGTCGGCAAAGACAAGGACGGCAAGGGCGAAGGCGTAAAGATCCTCCAGGCCACGGTGCCCGATGCCAAAGGAGATGTCAGCCTGTGCATCACCTTCACCACCGCCGAGACCGCCCCGGCTCACACCCACACGCCCATCGCGGCCTGGGTGAAGAAGAAGTAACACGGCTGCATGCTCGGGGGCTTGGAGAGCGTAGGTTTCACTGCATGAAATCGCTCCTGAATCCCCTTTGTGTCCTCGCCCTTCCGGTGGTCGCCCACGCGGAGCCGGACTTCTATCGCGATGTGTTCCCGTTCCTGAAGGCGAACTGCGTTTCCTGTCACAACAAGACGACCACCAAGGCCGGGCTGAACATGGAAACGCCCGAGCTGATGATCCAAGGCGGTGATTCCGGCCCCTCAATCATTCCCGGCAAAAGCGCCGAGAGCCTCATCGTGACCGCGTCTCTTCATAAGGAAGACATGGAGATGCCGCCTCCGAACAACAAATCTGGTGCGGTGAATCTTACGCCTGCGGAGATCGCCCTACTGAAGCAGTGGATCGATCTCGGGGCGAAAAGCTCCACGCAGTTCGAGCGCAGCGTGGCCTTGAAGGCCTTCGCGGCCAGCATTGATCCGATTTACGCCGTGGCGATGACGAAGGATGGTCGCTACGCCGCCTGCGGTCGCTCGAATGACATCTTCATCTACGATCTCGCCACTCGCCGGATGGCCGCTCAGATCCCGGATGCGCATCGTGCCCTCGTGCAATCCCTGACCTTCAGCCCGGATGGTACCCGGTTGGCCAGCGGGAGCTTTCGCGAGGTGAAAATCTGGCAGGTGCAGCCCGCGAAGGCCGCGGCCGCTACTCAGGTGACCTCGAAACCGGTGGATGCGGCCTTGGTCAAAAAGATCGCCGATAGCTCCAAACTGGCGGTTTTGGCCAGCGCAGCCTCCGCCGATGGCAAAACGCTCGCCACCGCCTGTGCCGATGGTTCCTTGCGGCTTTGGGATGCAGTCTCCGCGAAGCCCGTGATCGAGTTGCGTGGCACGCTGGCGGCCGCGAAGAAGTCGGCTGAGCATGATTGGACGATCGCGAGCAACCAGCTTGAGCAGGCCTTCCAGCAAGCTGAGATCACCCGCATGCAGGCGCAGGACAAAGCGCTCGATGAACTGCTCAAGAAGGCCAACGACGCCATCACCTCGATGAAGAAGGTCCTACCGGAAAAGCAAAAAGCCGTGCCCGCGACGACCACGGCGAAAAACGAGGCTCAAAAGGTGGTGGATGGTGTGAACGGCAAAATCAAAGCCGCGCCCGGTGGCAAGCCGGATGCCACGCTCGATCGCGAGCTGAAGGCGGCGCAGGAGAAGCTCATCACCGCGAAGATGACGGAGGTGTCCGCCCTCGCTGCCGTGTCCGCCGCCGAGAGCAATGTGAAGGACGCCGAAGATGACGTGAAACGCATCACCGAATCGAAGGCAAAGAATGCCAAAAGCATCGCGACGGCAAACGCAGCCATCACCACGGCCAAAACGGCGCAGGACAAGGCCAGCGCTGAGCTTGCCGCCTTGAAGCAAACGCTCGCCAAAGCCACCACGAAGCCTCTTGCGGTTGGTTTTTCCGCCGATGCAGGCCGCGTGGCGGCGCTGTTCGAGGACGGCGTGCTCCGCGTTTGGGCGGCGGCCACCGGACTGGTCATCGAGGAGAGCAGCGGCAGTACCGCAGGCACCACCACGATCACCAGCGGGCCGGATGGCTCCTTCGCGGCGGTCAAAGCTCTCACACTCAACACCCGGGGGGCTGCGGCGTGGGCCTTGGAGCGCACGCTGAATGAAAAAGGCCTCTTCGCGGACCGCGTGAATGCCCTGCGCTTCAGTCCCGATGGCAAAACACTGGCTGCCGGCGGTGGCGAGCTCTCCCGCACGGGCGACATCACTTTCTTCGAGGTGGTCTCCGGCAAGGTCGTCCGCACCTGGAAGGAAAAACACAGCGACACCGTCCTGTGCCTCGACTTCTCACCCGATGGGAAGCTCCTCGCCTCTGGAGCGGCGGATAAAATCACGCGGGTGACGGACATTGCCTCTGGCAAGCAGGTCAACCTCTTTGAAGGCCACACGCATCATGTGATGAGCGTGGCCTTCCGTTCCGATGGTCGCGTGCTTGCCACGGCGGGAGCCGAGGGCACCGTGTCCACCTGGGACATGATCATCGGCGAGCGGAAGAAGAAGATCGAAGGTTGGACAAAGGAGGTCACCTCCCTGCAATTCATTGGTGCCACCCGCCAGATCGTCATCGCCTCCGGTGACAACAAGGTGCGCATCGTCACCGATGAGGGTGGCGAGGTGCGCAGCATCGCCAACCTGCCCGATTACATGCAGGCGGCGGCCAGCACGCCAAACGGAGCCATGCTCATCGCGGGCGGTGAGGACAGCTTCCTCCGGGTGTGGGATGGCACGAACGGCAAGGAGTTGGCCGCGTTTGGTCATTGAATCCGCGTCTGGATTGCGGTTTAGGCACGCGTCCACCTTCCATGAAATACACCGCCCTCGCCGCCTCCTCGCTGCTGCTCCTCACGAGCTGCCAGACCTCTCCCAAGAAAGAAATGGCTGCCGCCGCCACTCCGAAGGCTTCCCAGCCAGCCACGGCCTCGGCAGATGCCTCCGGCTTTGTGAGCACCGCCAGCGGCTTGCGCTACAAAGTGCTGGCCTCCGGACCATCGGGCGGGCAACGCCCCACGATCAATGACACCGTCGTGGTGCATTATCGCGGCACGCTCGTGGACGGCACCGTCTTCGACAGCTCCTATGATCGCGGTCAGCCAGCCAGTTTTGGCGTCAGCCAGGTCATCCCAGGCTGGACGCAGGCGCTCCAGATGATGAAGCCGGGCGATCAATGGCTCATTCAGGTGCCCTTTAACCTCGCCTACGGCAGCCGTGGCTCACCCCCGAAGATTCCTCCCTTTGCCGACCTGATCTTCCGCGTCGAGTTGCTGAACGTGCTGCGCTGAAACGCTGCCTTTTTGGATACGCTCCCGCTCACCCCTGCGGGGCAGCCTGGCGGCTGTCTTTCACGCTTTTGCTCGGCTGGGAGGCGTTGCGATGAAGGTGGGGCTTAGACCGGTTCTCAGAATGTTTGTCATTTACCCTACGGGCCTGAAAGGCCCTTGGGAGTGCAGCCCAGGCTCGTAGAGCCTGGGTTCGTATTGGGAAGGACCGCAGCACTCTGAAAGAGTACGGGAGAACGTTCGCAGCTTCTCCTGCGCTCTTTCAGAGCGCCCGGTTTTGTTCGTGGCAAACCCAGGGTTTGCGTGGCTTCGCCACTCCAACCCTGGGCTGGATTCCTGGAGGCTTTCAGCCTCTTCCGAATCAGACATTCTTTTTTAATAACCAGTCTAGATCACGATGGTTGCTAAGGCATGCCGTTCATTCTTTTGCCTTCCAGGCTGGCGATGCAGGCCCGCACGATGCGCAGGCATTCATCGGGGCTGGCGGGCATGGGCAGCGTCACGGGCTGGCCTTGGACCTTCAAATGACGTGTCATGCCGAGGCGATGCACGTCGCTGACCACGATACCGTGGGAGGCGAAGAACTGGACGACTTCCTGATCACTGGCGTAGCGACTCATAAGGATGCTTTTTGGGTTTTCGCGAGGTCGAGAAGTTCTCGCAAGCGAGTGACCTCCGCAGCGGAGGTTTTGGCGACAAAGCCACGGGCATGGGCAAAATGCACATCGGGTTGCTTCTCAATGCGGGTGAAGTCGTAACGCGGATGATCGTTGTGGCGTGAGAGGCCGTAACCTCCGCCACGACGGTCGGGATAGATCAATGCGGCGACGCGAGTGTCTCTGCCGATGCTTTCGAGGTAACGGCCGATGCCGGCGGAAGGTTCATCGGGCATGGGATCGGTGCGGGGAAGGAAAAGCACCTCATGGTCATCGATGGACCAGAGCTCCGAGTGCTGGGCGAGATGATCGAGCCGGTTTCGCAGCTCTCGAAGATACGCCAGCAGGTCCTCGCCGATGTAACTGAGGATTTCCCACAGCGGCTCGCCGGGCTCCAGACGTTTGGCTTTGGCAAAACGACGCAGCAGGGTGACGTCGATGGGGGAGTTCAGCTTGTTCATGGTGTCGCGAGACACACCGAGCCATTTGGCGGTGACATTGGGACCACGCGTATCGAACCACTCCGCAGGCTCCAGCCAGTCGCAGAACTTTCGTGCATCCTCATAAATGCCGAGGTGCTGCATGACGAGGCTCAGGGCGCAAACCGGCGGATGATCGGCGGGGAATTGATGGTGATCGAAGTTGTTTCGCTCCGGCGCATGCTCGCCGCCCACATCCACGACGGCGATGGAAGGATCAGCGAGATCTTCGGCGGTGGGTTCTCGACGCACGATGGGCACGCGGTGAACGGCGGCGAGCAGGCAGCAGGCGAGGAGTTCATCCTTATGCGACCCGCCGGGATGCGTGAGGATGAGCGAAAGAGGAAGGGGAGTGGAGGTGGAAGGCAAAGACATGCGCAGGTGGCTCATCGCTCGCGAAAGCCCGGCTGCAAGGGATGTGTCGCCGGAATGAGGCAGCTAGGCCAAGGAGAAGCTCCAGGGTGCGTTGTTCACGCTTGAGCGTGTCAGGGCGCTGGGGCACGCTGAAGCGTGAACAACGAACGTGACATCATTCCGGCCACACACCCGGCTGCAAGAGCCATCATGCCGTCACGGATTCGGAAGATGCAATTCATTGCCAAAGGCCTGCTTCCGGCCACACTCGCGGCCGCATGCAGACGCTTACCCGCCAGCTCCTCGAACACAGGAACCTCAACGCCGCTCAGATCACCGCTGCGGCGGCGCAATTGGTCGATCCCGCCATCGAATCCGTGCCCAAAGCCGACTTCCTGCGTGCTCTGGCGAAGAAGGGCGAGACGCCTTCGGAGATTGCGGCGTTTGTGAACGAGTTCCTAAAGCTCGCCGTCGATCCTGGGCTGGAACGTTCCAAGCTGCCGGGGCCGATGCTGGATGTCGTCGGCACGGGCGGTGATCAGCTTCACCTCTTCAATGTCTCCACCACGGCGATGTTCATCCTCGCGGCGGGTGGGGTGTGTGTGACGAAGCATGGCAACCGGGGCATTACCTCGAAGGCAGGCGGTGCCGATGTGCTGGAGGCGCTCGGCATCAAGATCGACCTGCCCAAGGAAAAGGTCGTGGCTGGCATTGAAAAGACCGGACTGGGCTTCTTCTTTGCCCCGCTGTATCACCCGGCCTTCAAAGCCGTCGCCGAGGCCCGCAAGATGCTCGCCGCCGAAGGCCAGCGCAGCATCTTCAACATGCTCGGGCCACTTTTGAACCCCGGACGCCCCGATTACCAACTGGTGGGTGTGTTTGATCCCAAGCTCACGCATACCTTTGGCGAGATTTTGATCCAACTCGGACGAAAAGGCGCCTGGGTGGTGCACGGCAGCACGGGCGATGGTCGCGGCATGGACGAGCTTTCCAGCCTCGGCGTGAATGACATCTGCCAGGTCAAAGGCGGCCAACTCGAAAACACCCAGCTCGATCCGCTGCAACTCGGCTTTTCCTCCGCCAATGTCGATGACCTCATCGGTGGTGAAGCCGCTGAGAATGCCGGCATCCTCGAAGGCATCCTCGCCGGAACCATCCAAGGCCCGAAGCGCGACATCGCCGTGCTGAACGCCGCTGCGGGATTTGTCATCACCGGCCTTCGCGAAAGCCTGGAGGCTGGCAAAGCCTTTGCCGAAGAGCTGCTGCAACGTGGCGCGGCCCACTCGAAGCTGCGTGAGATGCAGAGCTTGTGCTGAGAGAGTGGAAGGAGACTTATCGCCGGAGTGGTGTAGGTGGCTTGGGAATGCGGAATGGCCTGTGCATGAACTCAAATCTGCCGCCTACATTTTTTACACTCGGCTTTGCCGCTGAGGGGCAAAGAGGCAGAGGAAGCCAAGGTTTCCTTCTGTTTTCAGCTCTGCGCCCTCTGCTCCTCTGCCCCTTTGCGGCACACTTTGGAAGGTGCAGCGTGGTAGCCCGCCTTTCTCACACCCGGAGCGCATGTGACGGCGCAGATGTTTGTAGTTCGGCCTTCAGGCCGTGATTCGAGGCTCCTGAACGGGCTGAAGCCCGAACTACGAACAGCTTGGCGTCCTTGTACAAACTGTCGAATCATCTGCAGAAAGCGTGAGAAATCCGCAGCCGGATAGTTCGGCGATGTGGACGGGTCTGTTGGCGGAGTTTTTCTCGCCGAACACATCCGGCCTACGAAGGGCGGCATATCATGGCAACGCCAAGCGCATCATCGCCAGGCTGGCGTTTCCGCCGGTGAGCACGCAGGCCACTTTTTGGCCCTGCCAGGCTTCGCGATGCTTTTTCAGCGCCGCATAGGCGAGGGCACCGGCTCCTTCAGCGATGTTGTGGGTGGCCGAGAGGATCTCTCGCATGGCCTGCACGGCTTCATCATCATTCACGGTGACGATCTCATGCGCATGCTGGAGCACGAGATCGAGGGCTTCGCGGTTCGGTGTTTTGCAGGCCACACCTTCCGCCACGCGGGTGGTGCTCGACTGCTCCCTCCATGTCTTGTGCTGAAACGACAGCGCATAGGCGGGCGCATGCTCGGAGACGACGCCGATGAGTTTGGTCTTCAAGCCCAGCGCCTCGCGAGCGGCGGCGAGGCCGCAAAAGCCTGACCCAAGACCAATCGGCACGAAGACCGCATCCAGCTCGCTCACGCTGCGAAACAACTCCAATCCATAGGTGGCCACGCCACGCACGAGCCAAGGATGAAACGAAGGTACCGCATGCAGGCCTTCCTGCTCTGCCAGCACGCGAGAATACTCCAGCGCCTCCTGAAACTCGCGACCATGCTCCACCAGTTCCGCGCCGAGAGAACGCATGGCGGTATTTTTCTCTGGGTTATTGCCATGTGGCACCACGATCACGGCTCGCAGGCCATTTTCCCGCGCCGCGAAAGCGATCGACTGCCCGTGATTCCCCGTGGTGGCAGCGATCACACCACGCACCTGCGGATCGAGGCGTTTCAGTTCATCGAGATACACCAGCCCACCACGGATTTTGAAAGCGCCCACCGGCGTGTGATTTTCATGCTTCAGCCAAAGTTCACATCCCATGCCAGATTCGAGCAACGGCCAGCGATACACGGGCGTCTCGCGGATGTATGGACGGATGAGCGCCTTGGCGGCCTCGATCTCCGTGAGGGTGGGCAGCACATTCATGAGGCTCACATGGGTGATGCCATTACCTATTCCACACGCACCGTGGCCCTCAGCGTGGGCTTGTCCGTGAGTTCGAGGACGGCGAGCGATTCCGCATCGTCTGGGTGACGCGTGGAGGAGGTGAGGAAGAGGCTGCGGCCAGCGGCACGGAGGGTGAAGTTCACCCCGAGCTGGCTGTTGCCATTGTTCAGCGCCCACTCGTGATCGTAAAGATAACTGCGTGGCAGGGCGATGGTGAGGCGGCGGAGGCCATCCGGGGTGCTTGAGATCGTGGCCTTGATCTCTTTCTCGTCGTAGTTCGCGGCGTAGCCGGTGCCAAAGGTCCACACGGCGAGTTTTTGGACCTTGGCCTCACCATCGGCGGCTTTGCCATGGATGCGGATGCCTGCGGTGGCTCCTGGCGTGAGGCGCTGGCCGTAGCGGCGGGCATCGAGATGCAGGGTGGCCGCAAAGGCGTAGCCGCTATCCCCATCGTCCACGAGGTCGAGGCCATTCAAATCACAGGTGACGAAGAGCTTTTGCCCATCGGCATCGAAGGTGAGCTTCACGGCGCTGTCTTTGCCATCCGCCGCAGTGAGCGGGATCGCCTGCTTGAGGCCGATGTTCCGCACGATTTCGATTTGGCGGCTGAAATCTTGTTTTTGACCTCCGGCGTTGATTTGGAAGGCGAGCGGGCGTTTATGGCGCAGGGGCGAATCCGCCTTCAAAGCGAGGTCGAGCTTCAATTCGGGCACCTCGTGGCCTTCGGGAGCGAGGTCGAGCTTTCCATCGAGCTTCTGGCTGCCGAACTCAAGGTTCCAAGAGCCCGTGATCTTGTCTTTGCCCGTGTTGAGCACTTCGATGCCGGGGGTGAAGATGCCTTCGTGGTTGTAGGTCGTGCGTGATTTGACCTCCACGGCCAGCGGCATCACGGGAAGCGTCAGATCATGAATGCGGGCGGTGCTGCCGGAGATCACCAGTAGCGGCAGGCGCAGGTCAGACTCATCTGCGGCAGCCGAGATCGAATAGGTGATGGAGATCGTGTGACTGGTTCCCGCAGCCAGCGTGAGCTCGGGGCTGGCATCCTGCGGCTTGGCCGTGGCGGTGGGCAAAGGCAGCACAGTGAGGCGGAGCGGTGTTTTGCTCGTGTTGAGCACCTCGGCGGTGAGCTTGATTTTGCCGGGGCCATCGGCCATGCCGCTCACGTTTTGCACCAGCCACGGAACAGCGGGCACGCCGTCCATCACATCTTGAAACACGATGTCGCCCATCGCTTGATGCAGCTCGGTGGTGGCGAGTGAGACGCTGCCTTCCGACTCGACGTGCAGCCGTGACTGATACTGGCGGGCCAGCACCGGAAAGCTGCGATACGCCTCCGCCAGATCCGGCGGCGGGGCGATGAGGCGTGAGAGATCACCGAGATCGGAGAAGAGGACTTTTTCTTCCTCACAAACCTCCCGCAGCACGCTGGAAACACCGCGAGTGATCGCGAGGCTAGCCTCGGCAGGTTCGGAGGCCTGGAGCATTGGCCCGGTGACGAGCACTTCGATTCGTTTTGCCTTCGCGGCACCGATCACGCCACGCAGCCCGCTTTTCACATCGCTCAGTGGCGTGCTGGTGAGTGCATCCTCAAACCCCAGCGACACGAGAATGAGGTCCGGCAGTCCGCGAAAGCCCTCGCTGGTGAGTGCGGCAGTGGCCTGCACCATGCTGGAAGCCTGGATGGGCTGTAACACGATCTCCGGGCCCATCACCGTGCGTTCCTTGGGTGCGTAGGTGGAGCCTGGGCGGGCGATGCGCACGCCGCCAGTGAAGTAAAATTGGGTGGCAAGAAGCTTCGCAAAGGCACCGGGAAAAGCCGCGAGAAGTGGATCGGCATCGCCGGATGCTTGGGCACCTTCGAGCATGCCATCGCCGATGACGACGATGTGCAGTCGCTCACGGCGGGAGAGCTTCAAAAGCGTGCGTGGCAGCATCTGCGTGAGCCGTTGGCGCTGGGCATCGCTGATCTCGAAGTAGTTTTGCGGGGTCGATTGGGCCGCAGGCAGCCGCGTTTCGGCCTCCAGCGCGGCATTTTTCAACTGGTCGAGCGTGGGCTTGCCCGGCGGGTTGGCGAGTTCCGGCACCGGCTGCGCCATCGCGAGCGATGCGACGAAGGCCGGGAGCAAGAGGAGGCGAGGGAAAGGCATGGGCCGCCTAAGTGGGCGAGAAGGGGGTGCATTTCCAGCGATAATCCGGCGGGTTGATAACGGCCCCCGGGTCACCTAAAAGCAGCTCATGACCTTTCTCGCCCGCCTGTCCGCCCTCGTGTTCCTGGCCGTCACCTATTCCACCGCCGCCGATTTGACGCTCACGGCCATCGACGGCACGAACCACAGTCCCCTCGCCGCGAAGAACGGCAAGCCCGCCCTGTTTTTCTTCGTCTCGCCCTTCTGCTCCACGACGAAAGCCTTCGTCAAAGAGATGAACCAAATCACCGCCGATCACTCCGGCAAGGTGTCCGTCTTTTTCATCGAGTGCGATCCCGAAGTCACTCGCGATGTGGCCATCGAACACGCCACGATGAGCGAGTTCAAAGCGCCCGTGCTGCTCGATGCCGCCCAGCAACTCACCCGCCAGCTCCAAGCCACCCTCACACCCGAGTCCGTGCTCGTCGATGCCACCGGCAAGGTCTTCTACCACGGCCGCATCAACGACCTCTACCTCGGCCCCACCAAACGCCAACGTGCCGCCACCACGAACGACCTCCGCGAGGCGATCACGGCTCTCCTTGCTGGAAAACCTGCGCCACAGCCGCAGGAGCCGGCGCAGGGGTGTAAGATTGGTGGGATCAAGTGAGGCGGTTCGTTGCCGCATGGTGAGCATGCTGAATCAGTGCATCGGAGAGGCATCCGTGATGACGATCATGCGGCGTGGAGGCGGTCCATGCTGGCGATTTCCTTTTGAAAATCTTCGACGGACTGCGCAGGCCAGGCGTCATGCTCGGCGAGGAAATCCTGCGTCTGCCAGCGGGACTCATGGCCGAGCATCTGGCTCACCGTGTGACTGGACAATCTGCCCGAGCGGTAACCCTCCACCGCAAGTCCTTCAATAAGGGCACGCGACATCTCCTCGTAGCTCTCCCGCAAAGCAGGCATGGCGTTTTCAGGAATCTCGACGGTCAGTGTCATGATGGAGTTTTATCATCGTGAGCCTTTGAGATCAATACTTTGACTTAGAACGGCTCTCCCCCAAAAACAAAGGGCCAAGGAGCTGCCTCCTTGACCCTTCTTGACTCTTTTGACGGCTTTGCCGCCTTGATCGCTCCAGCGCTTACTTCTTCTGCAGCGGCGCGGTCTCCGCACCGGCTGGCACTTTGTCCGCTGGAACGAGCTTCCAGAGAGCACCGCGTTCGCTGGTGTAGGGATCGACGGGGCCGCCGTAGTTGGCGGTGGCGTGGGTGAGGTAGAGATTGCCTTCTTCATCGAAGCCGCTGCCGGTGGGGCGCAGCGGGGTGTCGAGGTCGAGCAGTTCTTCCATCTGGTAACCGCCTTTGCCTTTGGCGATGCCCCAGACCTTGCCACTGCCCCAGTCGGCGCAGAAGTAGGTGCCTTCGAGGCTTGGATGGGCCTTGCTGCGGCTCACGCCGATGTTGATGACGCAGATGCCTTGATCGACGTGGCTGTATTCAGCGACGGGAAGCACGCCGACGCGTGGATTGTCCTTCTCAGTCTCCAGCGGGAAGGTGTGGGAGCCGCACATGAACTTCCAACCGTAGTTCTCGCCGCCTTTGCTGCCGGCGGGCTGCATGTTGATCTCTTCCCAGTGATTCTGCCCGATGTCGGCCATCCAGAGATCGCCGGTCTGGGAGTCAAAGCTGAAGGTCCAGGGATTGCGCAGGCCGTAGGCCCAGATTTCGGGCTTGGCCTTCGGATGAATCTTCGAGAAGGCCAGCTCGGTGACGCCGAAGAGGGTCATCTGCTGTGGCAGAGTGGTGAAAGGATTGTCCTTCGGAATGCTGTAGTTGCGGTCGGGCGTGGTGTTATCCACGTCGATGCGGAGCATCTTGCCCATGTGGGTGTGGAGATCCTGACCGGCGCTGATGACATCGCCCTCCCAGCCGCCATCGCCGACGCCGATGTAGAGATAGCCATCCGGACCAAAGGCGATCTGGCCGCCGTGGTGATTGCAGTAGGGAAAGTCGAGCTGCATGAGCACCTTGATGCTGTCCATGTCCGCCTGATCAGGCTTGTCCTTCTTCGCTTTGACCTCGGCGATCATCGAAGCGCCGTTGAACCACAAATCGGAGTAGCAGAAGAAGATGCGGCCGTTCTCTTTGAACTTCGGATGGAAGGCGATGCTGAAGAGGCCGAGCTCAAGGAAGGAGCTGATGGTCTTGTCCTTGATGTCGAGGAAGGGTTTCTTGTTCACCTTGCCGTCTTTGACGATCTGGATGACGCCCGGACGCTCGGCGACGAAAAGACGGCCACTGCCATCGGGTGCACCCGCGACGGCGACGGGATCGACGAGTTCACCGGCGACCTTCACGAGGGCGATTTTGGTTTCGACGGGCAATTTACCACCCGGCTGGATGGTTTGCGCCGGGAGGGCAAGTGGCAGCGCGAGGGCTGCGAGGAGTGCGGTTGGTGTTTTCATGGGAAAAAGAGGCGTGAGGCTATGAAAACAGCGCTGAGACGGCAAGCGTGAAATTTGGCGGAATGTTCGCGAACGGTGAAAGACAGGCATGTGACTCTCGCAACTGCCGCAGAGTGGCACAGGAGCGGAGGTGGCAGTGTTTTGCGGTTCATCCGGGAAGTTCGTTCGTTCACTTGGCGACGGTTTGTGCAGCGTCCCCTCACCTAACCTTTCGCCGCATCATGCGATGCAGTCATCGGTTGCCGCTCGCGGGGAGAGGGACCGGATGGTGCGCATATAATGTTTTGCCGCGCCAGCATGTGATCTGCGAAGTTAGCATCTAGTTAGCACTAAAAGTCATGCCATGCACTTTCCTGTCCCTCTCCCCGCTGGAGGTGTTCGCTTGGTTCTTGGTCAGATTGCGGGGAGAGGTTAGGTGAGGGGAGTCGCTAGACGCCCTTCAGCGATGAAGGCAAGCACTTCACGGATCATTCAATACGCCGCGCTCTCTGCTCCTCTGCCCCTCGGCGGCAAAACCAAGCATCTCTGTATAGCCTTACCTCGGCCGGCGCATCTCAAAGACATCCGTCGTCCGCGCATACCAGTGTGGGCTCTGCATGCGGCCGATGGGGAGGTAGGTGCCGGGCTTGATGAGCCAGGTTTCGGGATCGAAAAGGCCGTCGCGCACATGCACGCGGAGGACTTCGCCAATGATGAGGCGGTTGTCGCCGATCTCGAGGATGCTGTGGCTGCGGCATTCGAGGCTGGCAGGCGCTTCGACGATGCGCGGTGGCTTCACGGCGGAGCTAGGTGCGGCGGTGAGGCCAGCGTGAGTCAGTTCGTTTTCACCTGGGGGCAGGGAAGTGGCGCAGAGGTTCATCTGCTGCCCGATGGCTTCATCGACGAGGTTCACGACAAACTCATGCGTGAGACGGATGTTCCGCGCGGTGTCCTTCGGTACGCCGGGCTCGCGGTCGCCGGGACAGATGCCAACGATGGGCGGCGAATCGCCGAGCACGTTGAAAAAGCTGAACGGCGCGGCATTCACGCGGCCCTCGGGATCGACGGTGGTGACGAGGGCGATGGGGCGCGGCGTGACGAGTCCGGCGAGGATCATGTAGGCATCGTCGCGATGAGGTCCGGTGAGGTCGAGTTCCATAAGGTTAGGCGGCTTCCACGATGATTTTGCCTCCAGCAATCTCCCGCACACGCACGGCGCGGCCGCTTTCGAGGTAGGCATTCGCATCGGCGACGGCTTCGATGATCCGGCCACCGATCTCGACACTGCCGTAGGGGCGCAACGCACTGCGGGTAAGGCCGGTGTCGCCGATTTGTGCTTTTGCGGCATCGCGTTGAGTCGGTGCATCGGCGGCGGTGCCACCAGCGGCGGCTTCGAGCACAAGAGCACGGAAGGGCCGCAGTTCCGGCACCCAGGCGATCATGAGGGCGATGAGGATGCCCGCGCCGGTCACGCCGAGGGCGAAGTTGCGCAGGCCCACGGCATACTGCGCCAGATTGAAGCTGCCGCCGCTTTCGACGGGTGTCGTGCTGCCTTCGGTCGGCATCACGGGAGCGATTTCCCAGCCGCTCATGGTGTAAACCAGCGCCACCATGATGCAGAGGAAGCCGAGCAGACCTGGGATGATCGTTCCCGGTGCGGCGAGCAGTTCCACG
>CALSBJ010000082.1:0-27299 GCA_943373155.1 Akkermansia muciniphila
GCGCATGATGGGCGGCCGCACGAACCACTGGGGCCGCATCTCGCTGCGAAATGGGCCGCTCGACTTCAAACCGCGCACGCGTTGGGGCCTCGGCTTTGACTGGCCGATCAGCTACGACGACCTCGCGCCCTACTACGACAAGGTGGAGATGCTCGTCGGCGTCTTCGGCACGAATGAAGGCCTGGAGAACTCACCCGACTCCTCGCCCGGTGTGCTGCTGCCTGCGCCAAAGCTGCGCGTGGGCGAGCTGTATGCGCAAAAGCACGGCAAGAAAGTCGATGCACACATTGTGTCGATCCATCGTGCCGTGCTCACGAAGCCACAGGATGCCGAAACGATCCCCGCGAAGCTGCATCCCGGCAATGCGAAGGCGCAGGGCATTCTAGCTGAGTCAATGCGCACGCGAGCGCCGTGCTTCTGGGCCACGGATTGCCATCGCGGCTGCGCCATCCGTGCGAACTACGACTCGCAGACCGTGCATCTGCGTCCCGCTCTGGCGACGGGGAATCTCGACATCCTCCCAAACGCGATGGCTCGCGAAGTGACAATCAACAAGGATGGCAAAGCCACCGGCATCACTTTCATCGACAAAACCACGGGTCGCGAAGATCATGCGAAAGGCCGCGTCGTGGTGCTGGCGGCGAGTTCGATGGAATCCGTGCGCCTGCTGCTGAACTCGAAGTCGAAGCTCTTCCCCGATGGCCTCGCGAACTCGAGCGGCAGGGTCGGCAAATACATCACGGACTCCGTTTCCAGCAGCCTCAGTGCGCACATCCCCGCCTTTGAAGGCATGCCGGTTCACAACGAAGACGGCGCGGGCGGACCACATGCTTATGTCCCGTGGACGCTGAATGATCTGAACCGCAAAGCCGAGCTGGGATTCCCTGGCGGCTATCATTTGGAGTTCACCACCGGACGCCAAATGCCCTCGATGAATGTCGTGAACAGCATCGAAAGCCGCGCAGGCAGCCCGAGCGTGCTGTTTGGCAAAAAACTCGTGGAGCAGGCGCGGCGCTACTACGGCTGCCAGCTCGGCTTCGGTGCGCAGGGCACCATGCTGCCGAATGACGATTGCTTTGCCGAGCTCGATCCTGATTTGAAGGACCAGTGGGGCATCCCCGTGCTGCGCTTTCATTGGAAGTGGTCGGAGTTTGAACTCAATCAGGTGCGCCATCAGCAAAAACGCATCCGCGAGCTGCTGGAGGCGCTCGGCGGCAAAATCTCCGCGAAAGCCGAGGCCGATCCCGCCAAGGCCATCAAGACCGGCGGCAGCGTGATCCACGAAGTCGGCGGCGCGATCATGGGTGCTGATCCGAAGATCTCCGTGACGAATCAGTGGAGCCAGACCTGGGACGTGAAGAACCTCTTTCTCGCTGATGGCGCACCGTTTGCCAGCACGGCGGATAAAAACCCCACGCTCACCATCATGGCGCTCGCCTGGCGCATGGCGGATCACCTCCTCGGCGAACTCAAACGCCAAAACATCTGATGCACGCGCCCGATTCACTCCCCCGCATCAGCCGCCGCGTGTCCATCCAGTGGATGCTCGGAGCCACGGCAGCGCTCGCTGCAAAGGACGCATCCATCTTTGCTGCTGAACCCGCGATCACCGCGAGAGGCTACGGCCCAGACCCGAGCATGGTGAAAATCTACCAGCCCGGCGATGTGTGGCCGCTCACCCTCACCGAGTCACAACGTCGCACCACTCAGGCCTTGTGTGATCTCATCATCCCCGCCGATGCCTCCTCGCCCAGCGCCTCCGCCGTCGGCGTGCATGACTTCATCGACGAATGGATCAGCTCGCCTTATCCCGCACAGGCCGGAGATCGCGCCACGATCCTCGACGGACTGAAATGGATCGACGCTGAATCACAGCGCCGCTTTCAGAAGCCCTTCGCCGATCTCTCCGCCGAACAACAAGCAGCGCTCTGCAACGACATCGCCAGCCTCAAGCCGAAGCCTGAGCACAAAAAAGCCGCCACGTTCTTCAAACGTTTCCGCGACCTCACCGCCGGTGGTTACTTCACCACGCCCGAAGGCTCCAAAGCCCTTGGCTACGTCGGAAACATACCCGGCGGCACCTTCGAAGGCCCGCCCATCGAGGCGCTGAAGCATGTGGGGCTGGCGTAGCATCGTCACTCGCACGGAACGGAATCGTTGCGAAGCTCCACGACCAACTGCGTACTGATGAGATGCTCTTCCCTTCGCGCCTTCTTGCCATTCTTTGTCTCGCCTCACTGACCGCCCACGCCGCCGTGGTGCGGGTGGAAATCAAAGAGCGATCCGATGCCGGTGCCACCGGCTACGAGCAGCTCACCGGCAAACTGCACTTCGAGATCGATCCGAAGCAGCCGCAGAATGCCATCATCGCGGATGTCGATCTCGCGCCGGTGAATGCGGCGGGCAAAGTGAGCTTTGTGGCCGATTTGCGGCTGTGGAAGCCGAAAGACGATTCGCGGAGCAATGGCGCGGCGTGGGTGGAGATTCCGAATCGCGGTGGGAAGGCCAGCTTGAGCGAATGGGTGATGAAAGCGGGCTTCACGCTCGTGAATGTCGGCTGGGAGTTCGATGTGGCGGCGGATAAACTGCGTCTGGAAGTGCCACGGGCTCAAAACAAGGATGGCAGCCCGATTCGCGGTGTGGTGAGCGCGGTCTTCACGCCGGACAAAAAGCTCGATGAGCAACCGATCACCGATTTGACCGATTATCCGCCCGTGGATATCACAGGAGCCGAAAGCCGACTCATCGTGCGAAATCGTGCCGCCTATCCGGAAGGCCAGGAAGTGCCGCGAAAGCAATGGAACCTCGAAAACGGCCGTCTTCGACTCAAAGGCGGTTTTGAACCGGGGAAGACCTACGAGGTGTTTTATCTCGCGGAAGCTCCCCCCATCGCCGGACTCGGCTACGCGGCGATTCGCGATGCGGTGGCGTGGTTGAAGCACGATCCGGCCTCTCCGGCCAAGGTGAAGCACGCGTATGCCTTCGGCTCTTCGCAGTGTGGCCGCTTCTTGCGTGACTTGGTCTATCTCGGCTTCAACACCGACGAGCAGGACCGCATAGCGCTCGATGGGGTGATGTCGCATGTCGCTGGAGCGGGCCGACTCGTGCTGAATCAGCGCTGGTCCACACCGCGTGCCATTTCCGGTTACTACACCGCCTCGTATCCCTTTGCCGACACGGCTCAACAAGACCCGGTCAGTGGTCAAAGCGAAGGCATCCTCGCCAATGCACGCGTGAAACATGCGCCGAAGATTTTTTACACGAACATGGCCGCCGAATACTGGGGCGCGGGGCGTGTCGGAGCGCTCACGCACACCACGCCAGATGGCAAACAAGACATCGCGCTGCCGGACAATGTGCGCTCGTATTTCTTCGCCAGCACCTCGCATGGTCCTGCGTCCTTCCCGCCGACCTCGCAGGTGAAAGGCTCGCCCTTGGCGAATCCAGTGAATGCCAATCCCGCCATCCTCGCGCTGCGTTTGGCCATGCATCGCTGGGTCAGCGAAGGCATCGCGCCACCGCCGAGCGTGCATCCGAAGCTCAGCGACGCCACGCTCGTGCCCATCAAGGGCGTGCACTGGCCCAAGGTGCCCGGTTTGGCCGCGCCGAATGCCGTGAAGGCCGGAGGTCGCGTGCGCAATCCGCAACTCCCCGGCGGCGCGGGAGAAGGCGCCGAGTTGCCGCTGCTCGTGCCGCAATGCGATGCCGATGGCAACGACCTCGGCGGCATTCGCGTGCCGGATGTCGCCGTGCCGCTCGGCACCGGCACCGGCTGGGTGTTTCGTCCGGCGGAATTCGGCTCACTGCACGAGTTTTACCTCCTACGCGGTGCCTGGGTGCCCTTGGCGAAGACCAAGGCCGAACGCGAAGCCGCGAATGATCCACGCCCGTCTATCGAAGAACGCTACGGCAGCAAAGACACCTACCTCGACCAGGTCAAAGCCGCCGTGCAAAAGCTCATCGGCCAACGTTTCCTCACCGAGGCCGACCTCGAACTCCAGCTCAAGCAAGCCAGCGAGCGCTGGGACTGGGTCATGCGCCAGAGTGCCTTTCGCAAAATCCTCTTCCTCGGCAACAGCATCACCAAACACGGCCCCAAGGCCGACATCGACTGGAGTGGCAACTGGGGCATGGCGGCGAGTGCAGAGGCAAAGGACTATGTGCACCTCTTCACGAAAGCACTCGCTGACAAACAAACCACTGCCCCGGAGGTGCTGGTGAAAAACATCGCCGACTTTGAGCGGGCGCATCAGGATTATGACTTCGCCACGAAGCTCAGGGAAGCCATCGACTTCCAAGCCGACCTCATCGTGCTCGCCATCGGTGAAAACGTGCCCGCTTTGAAGACTGCGGAGGACAAAATGAAGTTCCAAGAGGCCGTCACGAAGCTGCTGACCACGCTGAAAGGCGAGCGAAAGCCGGTGATCCTCGTGCGCAGTTGCTTCTGGGCCAATGCGGCCAAGGACGAGGCCTTGCGAGGTGCCTGCGCCGTCGTGAACGGTATCTCCGTGGACATCAGCGCCCTCAGCAAGAGCGAGAAAAACTTCGCCCGCTCGGAGCGTCCCTTCAAACACGCCGGAGTCGCCAATCATCCCGGCGATGCCGGCATGGCCGCCATCGCTGATGCACTTTTGAAAGCATTGCCCAAATGAAGAATATTCTCTTTCTCACCCTCTTTTTAGGCCTCATCACCGCTGCTTCGGCCTCGAATATCGTCATCATGGTCGTCGAGGACCCGAACAATTACGAAGCACCGCGCACCATGCGTGATTTCGCCGAAAAGCAGCTCCGCCCGCTCGGTCACCACGTCACAATCATCGACGGCGACAAGCCGCAACCGCATCACTTTGCCGGACTCGTCGAGGCGCTGAAGGACGCCGACCTTCTTGTGCTCTTCTCACGCCGCCGTTTCCCGCCGAAGGATCAAATGGCCGCCATCCGCGCCCATCTCGCCGCCGGAAGGCCGCTCCTCGGCATCCGCACCGCGAATCACGCCTTCATCCCGAAGCCCAACGAGGTCGTCGATCCCAGCCTCGTGCCCTGGCCGGAGTTCACCGATGAAGTTCTCGGCGCACCGAACACCGGCTACGAGACCAAAGGCCTGCCCTACACCGTCAGCATCGCCCCCGGAGCCGAAAACAGCCCGCTTCTCACCGGCGTGAACCCCGCGAACATCCTCGGTGCCCAATCCCTCTACAAAGTGCTCCCGCTCGCCGCTGATGTCACCCCGCTGCTCATCGGCACCGCCAAGACCGACACCAGCCCGCCCATGCCCGTCGCCTGGACCCGCAGCTACGGCCCAAAGAAAGCACGCATCTTCTACACCAGCCTCGGCGCATCGGAAGACATAGAAATCGCCGATGTGCGTACGCTGCTCGTGAATGCCGTGAACTGGACTCTCAAGCCATGAAACCTCTCCTCGTCCTTCTTCTCGTCGCCCTGCCCCTTCACGCCGAAATCCTCGCTGGGATCGCGAAGGTGGACATTACGGACCGCACGGTGCCGGTGAATGATCCGTGTTTTGCCAAGGCGCTCGTCTTGAAGAGCGGTAAAACAACGGCGGTGCTGGTGACGGTCGATGCGGTGGCGATCGGCGGCATCGGGCGCATCGGGAATGGCTTTCTCGCGAACGTGCGGCAGGAACTCGGCGATCTCGCGGACGAGGTCATCATCAATGCCAGCCACTGCCACGGCATCGTGCGCACAGATTTGCAGCAATTGGTCGTGCAGGCCATTAGAGATGCCGCGAAGAACCTCGTGCCGGTCCAAGTGAGCGCCGGAGTCGGCAGCGAGAGCCGCATCAGCGAAAACCGCCGCATGTTTCTCAAGGATGGCACGCAGATCGACATGCGCCGCGCTTACTCGATGCCGCGCGATGAGGAGGTGGTGAGCACCGGGCCGATTGATCCGCAGATCGGCCTGCTGCGGCTGGATCGCGCGGACGGCACGCCGCTCGCGGTGGTTTATCAATTCGCCTGCCATCCGATCATGAACCCGCCGAGCAAGGGCAACTCGGCTGACTACCCCGGCTTTGCCTCCAAAGTCATCGAAGAGGCCACCGGCGCGATGGCGTTCTTCGTCCAAGGCTGCGGCGGCGACATCAATCCAGTGCATTACAAAGAAGTGAGCCGTCCTGCCGATGCCGAGCCGCTTGGAACGATGCTCGGCGCGAGCGTTTTGGCCGCGATGCGTCGCTTTGAGCCGCAAAACGACGCCACGCTGAAAATCAGCCGCGAAGTGCTCCAACTGCCCCGCGCCGCCGACTTCGAAAAACGCATCGCCAACATCGAAACGGAGCAAAAAGCCCTCGTAGCGGCTCTGAGGCCCACGAACATCAATTTCAAGACCTTCCTGCCGCTGCTCATGCAGCACAAAATCTTCCCCGAAATGCCCTCTCACTACGCGCAGGGCTATCTCGACAACGCCAAGCCGCTCCAGCAGCTCGACGCTGACAACAAAGCACTCGTCGAAACCTACCTCGGCAATCTCGCGATCATGGAAAAGCTCACGCGACTGAATGCGAACCTCGCCTTGCTCCAAAAGCACCTCGCCGACACAAAAACCGCGAACAGCCCCACGCTCGATGCCGAAGTGTGTGGTTTGCGCGTCGGAGCCTTCAAGCTCGTCACCTTCCCCGGCGAGGTCACCGTGCAGGTCGGCCTGAACATCAAAAAAGCCGCGCAGGATGCCAATGCGCACGTTTCCGGTTACACGAACGGCTACATCTGGTACACCGCTACGGAGCAGCAGAGGCGCAACACCGGCTACGCGCAGGAGGACTGCGATGTGCTCGTGGCTCCGGAGTGGCAGAAGCTCTTTGAGGCAAAGGCGCTGGAGGTGCTTCGCGGTTTGTGAGCCAGAAAACGGCAAATGGATCGTTTGTTGGCGCTCATGAAGTTTTCGCTGTTTCTCCTTCTTTCTACCTCGCTCGCCGCCGAACAGGTCGGTCCCTGGAATCTCGATGCGCTGAAAAACACCGTGCCTGCGATGAAGTGGGTGCGGCAGGATCAGCCGGTTCACTCGCTCACCTATGCCGGGGAGAATTATCAGGGCCACGACACCGAGGTGTTCGCGTTTTATGCTTCGCCAAGCACGCTCGGGATGGAGGTGAAGCCGGGTGCAAAGTTCCCCGGCGTGGTCTGCATTCATGGTGGTGGCGGCACGGCCTTCGCGGAGTGGGTGCATCTGTGGGCCAAGCGCGGCTATGCGGCCATCGCGATGGATTTGAATGGATCCCGGCCGCCAGAGCCGACGTACGGCCCGGATGGCATGCCCAAGAGCCATGCGCATGACCAGAAGACGCGGACACGGCTCCCCAACGGCGGCCCGGCGCATGGTCACGCGGAGAAATTCGACTGCGTGAACACCCCTGATACGAGTGACGACTGGCCCTTTCATGCCGCCGCGAGTGTGATGCGTGCTCACAGCCTGCTGCGCAGTTTTCCTGACGTGGATGTGGAGCACACGGCAGTGACTGGGATCAGTTGGGGCGGCTACACGACCTGCCTCGTGGCTTCGCTGGATGATCGCTTCAAGGCGGCGGTGCCGGTTTACGGCTGTGGATTTCTTCATGAGGGCGAATCCGTTCAGAAGCCTAGCATCGACAAACTCGACGCAGTGCATCGGGCGCTGTGGGTGAAGGAATACGATCCCGGCAGTCTCCTCCCACGCTGCCGCGTGCCGATCTTTTTCGTGAATGGCACGAACGACGTTCACTATGTGCTCGATAGTTACATGAAGAGCTATGCGGTGGTGCCAGGTGAAAAGCAGATGCGCATTCAGGTGAAGATGCCGCATGGTCATCCGCCCGGCTGGGCACCGAAGGAAATCGGCCTCTTTATCGATTCGAAGTGCCGTGGAGGCGCAGCGCTGCCTGTGCCGGGCAAACCTGCGATCCGAGGGGATCAAGTGGTCGTCACCTGCGAGTTCGTCACCGCTTTGAAGTCTGCCAATCTCCATTTCACGACAGACACCGGCCTGCGATCCAAGCGCGAGTGGAAGACGGTGCCTGCGACGATTTCCGGCAAAACGATCACGGCTCCCAAACCACCTGCGGAGGCGAATTCGTGGTTCATCACGATCTTCGACGAACGAGATGCGATGGTGAGCACGGAGGTGACGCTAAAGGAATAATGGCATTAGCGCCGGTCACGCCAACTCTGATAGACCAGAACGCACCAACCGATCCCAGCAAAGCAAGATACCGGGAAAGCCAGCAGACCAAGGACCCACAGTGCTCCGTAGGCGGCATCTTGTGAAGACTGATCGGCTTCGCGAATGCCCCCCATGATGTTCACGACAACATGATGGAGGTTCATCTCGATGAGAGCGATGAAGATGAAGACCAGTGGCAAGGTGGCAGCCACAGCAGTCATAAGCCCGGTAAAGCGTCCGTAGCGACTCAGATAGTGAATCCATAAGCAGAGTCGCCAGAGAGCAACAATGCCAAGGAATCGCAGATTCATCTGATTCGCCGCTTCCAGGGTCATCCACTTTTCGACAGGGATTGAATAGAGAATGGCGGGTGGTGAGGTCATCGTCACGAAAGTCAGCAGGCCGACGTAACTGAAGCGTTCTGGGTCGATGGGTTTCACGGTCAACCAGAGGAGTGCCGCAAGAAGGAACACATAGACTACCGAGCCGATGCCAGCCTTCTGGAGAAGAATAGCCCGCGGATCGTCCCAGTATCTTCCAATGCCAACAAGCCAGCACACGAACAGTCCCATGAGTAGATGCCTAACTCCGAGGGAATGGTAGTCCTCAAAACGGGCACGGAATGTCAGTATCCGCACCCACAGTTTGAAGAGAGAAGGTTCAGTGTTCATGAGCGACTTTGGCGAATACAGTGTTGAAAGACTTTGCGACGGGCATTTACCCTTTCCTGAGAATACACAGCCTTCATGAGTTGGTGAAAGCCAGATCTCATGGCGTCCACGCTCATCCGTGCGGGACGGAACGTCAGATCAAAAAGGGTGTACTGTGCCCAGGTCGTGCCAGGCAGAAGACGACCCTCTTCGAGCAAGCGTTGGTGCAGGCTCGTGCCTGGGAAAGGTGTCAGAAGAGTGATCTGCACTTCGGAGAGCTGGAGAGACTCGATGTAGTCCAGAGTCCGCTCGAAGATATCTGGTCCATCCTGATCAAAGCCCAGGATGAAACAGCCATTCACCGAGATGCCATGATCCTGAATCTTCTGTACTTGTTCGGCGTAGTTTCGATGCCGTCTCGACTTCCAATCCTGAGTGTCTAAACCGGACATGGATTCTGAGTCGGCAGATTCTAGACCGATCAAAACCTGCGCACAGCCGGACTTGGCCAAGAGCTTTAGCAACGCCGCATCATCCGCCAGCGAGATGTCTGACTCGGTGAACCACTTCAATGGATACTCAGACAACAACGCCACGAGTTCGCGAGACCAGCGCTTATCCACGAAGGTGTTGTCATCCGCCAGTTCGATGAAGGGCCTTGGCCACAGATTCAGAATCGTCTCCAGCTCGCGTCGGACCTGCATGAGGGACTTCTTTCGGTAAGGGCTGATGGTGCGGGAGGCTGCGCAGAAGGAGCAGTGCAGCGGGCAACCGCGCGTGGTCTGGAGTGTCAGTCGGTTGTAGCGGTTCAGTTCCAGTAGGTCATACCTCGGCACGGGATGCACCTCGTGGAACTGTGATTCATCAGCACTGACTGAGGAATCGTAGGCTGATCGATAACGGCCGCTTTCCAGATCTGAAACCAGCCGCGCCCAGACCCGCTCGCCCTCACCTTTGACGACGATGTCAGCATGGTTGGCTGCTTCTTCCGGCACCGCGCTCACATGCAGCCCGCCGAGGATCACGAGCATACCTCTGGCTCGTAGCTCGCGACTCAGAGCATAGGCCTCGTCAATCCTTGCGGTGAGCGCAGAGATGGCGACCACGCCAAATCCTTGTTGGTTGATTTGATCAGCGGCGTCGCTCTGCAGCTCGTCATACTCTCGATACTCGATCTCCCAGTGCTCCGGTGTATGCGCAGCGAGAGTCAGGAGGCCCAAGCTGGGCAGCGAAGCGATCACGCGGCTTCTTTCGACAAAGCCGGGAAGCGTCAGGCCGATATTCAGCAGTTCTTGATCGAACACACGCACGCCGCTCATCGCTAGGAAGAGCAGTTTGCGTCGGATCGGCTGAACGTGATTCATCTTATCATCACTTTTTCTCCAGCGACATCAGCTCGATCTTCCGAAACCACACGGGCTGCCCTTCGGCCTGAAGGGCGATGTGGCCGTAACTGAGCATGAGATTGCCGCCAAGTTCGATTTGGTCGGTGGCGGGAGCGTTGTTGTTGGTGGGATCGAGTTGGGGGCGCTGGTAGCGCAGGACTTCGACGTCGTTGATGCGGTGGATGAGTTCTTCATTGCCTCGAACTTCTACCTCGGCACGCACCCATTTCTCGGCCGGGAAGGTGGGTGCGCTGGATTTGACGATGTGTTTGGTGATGAGTTGCCCGCCCATTTCCACATGGGTGCCCGGCGTGCAGAGATTGCCGGTGGAGCGTGCGCCTTTGCCTTCATCGGCGAGGAATTGCATCTCCAGGCTGGCGGGGAAGCCCTGATCGAAGCGCATGCTCTGCGGCGGCTGCGCATGCAGCATGATGCCGCTGTTGAGGTTCACATAGTGCGGGGCATCAGCCATCATCTTACCGGTGAAGCGATACTCCAGCCGCAGGATGTAATGGGAGTAGGCGAGGTTTGAGTAGAGATGGCCAAAGTGCTCATCGAACTTCTCGTAGCCATCGTAGCTGACCTTCAGGATGCCTTCCTCGACACGGAAGGTGTTCGCAAAGTTCTCACCCAGCGGTCGCTTGGAGATTTTGATCGTCCAGCCGCTCAGATCTTTGCCGTTGAAGAGCGGCAGCCATTTCGATTCCTGGGCGGTGAGAGCGGAAGTGAAGAGAGTGAGAAGGGCGACGAGTCGAAAAGCGGACATGCGGGCCATCTTGTCCGACTTGAGGCCTTTTCCAAGGCCGAAGCTCACTACCTTGGAAGGGCGGCCTTTGTGCTCGTTAGCTCACGCGGTGGTGCATTGCCGAGCGTGGGCACATCCGGCAGCTTCAGGGTGAAGAGGTAGGCGATGATGTCCCAGCGCTGCTCGGGCGTGAGTGTGGCATCAAAGCTGATCATCGGCGTGCCGTTGAGGCCGGTGGTGAGCACGCGGTAGATGTCCTGAGGGCGGTCACCACAGCGGAGGTGCGGCTGGCGGAGATCGGAAGGACGTGCGGGCTGCTCCCAGATGTCCTTCAAAGCGGGAACGGCAGGGCCTTTGCCATCGGCGGCAGAGCCGTGGCAGGCGAGGCAGTTCGTTTGGAAGAGTGCTTTGCCTGTGGTGGCATGCGCGGCCTTTGATGCGGCTTCTTTGAACCACTCTGGCTCCGCCGGGAAGGTCATGGGCTCGGCGTAGTTTTCCGCTTTGCGCCAGCGGCGGGAAAAGGACTTCACATATTCGATGACATTCGTGATGTCTTCCTCGGTGAGCTGGGAAAACATGCCCATCGCGGTGCCGGTGAGGCCGTGTTTGATGGTGTGGCGCAGATCATCCTCGGTGGGCAGGCTGCCGAAGGGAGTGGTGCGGAATTTAAACATGCCTTCGCGAAAAGAACGCGGCCGAGGCTGGAGCGTGGGAGCCATCTCGCCTTTGCCATCGCCACGCGGTCCGTGGCAGACGAGGCAGTTCCGCTCGAAGAGGTATTTGCCCTCCATGTAGCGATTGAAATCAAGCGTCATCGGCTCCGCGGCGAGGGCGCAGGAGGCAGTGAAGAGCAGGATGGCGGAAGAAAGATGCATGCGGATGGCAACTTTGACCTTGGATAACGCTCCGTCGCTCGCGGGGAGTTCCCGGATGTGGCGATCCATGAGGCGAGAATTGCGCCGCAAAGGTCGCGAGGCCTATTCGTCCATCAATCGCACCGCCAGACGGCGCATGAATTGCCGCTCGGAGAAGCGGTCCACGCGTGTGAACGCCTCGTCGAGATTCCGCAGGATACGCAGTAGGATGGCGTTGGAGCTGGCGGACTCGCGGACGAGCTCCTCCATGGCTGGATTGGAGGTGGGATGATGCTTGGCCACGTCCTCGGCATCCATGAATTTGCCGCGGTTGAAGCAATCGACGAGCCACTCTTTCCCTTCGATCTGCACTCGGGCGAGGAAGTGACCGGGGAAATTGCAGCCACCGATGTCGAGGCCGAAGCGCTGGCCCACAAAGCGATAGATGCAGCACAGGCTCAGCGGATTGCCGAGACCGGTCTCGATGACCCAGAAGAGGTTGCTGTTGAGTGGCGAATAATAGTCTTTCGAGTTTCCACGAAAGCGGGTGATGCCACCACGCTGGGCGAAGAGCCACTCCGCCAGCTCATGAGCATTCATGCGGCCGCCTTCTTCAAAAGCTACGCGGGCCAGCATATCGAGCTGGAGACCGAGATCGCCCGGCTGGGTCTTCCAGCCATCGAGAAAGGCGGAGATCTGGCTCAGGCCCTCCTCAAGCTGTGCCGTGGAGCCTTCCAACCAGCGCCAGCGCATCCAAATCTCCTCCATCTCGGTGCGGCGGGCAGGCTCCAAAAGCTCGGCCACGGCCAGCTCTTCCTCGGGCGTGAGCGGTTGGTCGAGCAGCTCCAAAAACTGCGGAAGCTCACGCCGCATGCCCGCGAGCTCACGCCTCACCGCCTCTCGGACCACCTCGGATTCATCATCGAGTAATTTTCGGAGGTGGTTGAGCTGAAGAACGCCGGGCATGCGGAGCGTGATAACATTTCCCGCCATTCCCGCCAGCAAAACCTCTGGCAACCGCCTTTCCCACCTCTACTCTCGCCGCCTCAAATCACGGCATGACGTTTCGGGAACGATGGAATCGCATAATCAAAGAGCGCGCTGCGCTCGTGGCGGTGCATGCCCCGGAATTGGTGCTGACGTTTGCGGAGCTGGAATCACAAGCGCGGGCGCTGAAGCCGCAGGGGGAGGTGTTTGTGGCACGGGGGGAGACGCCAGACATTTTACGGGCGACGCTAGCAGGGCTGCTGCAAGGCGTGCCGGTGCAGTGGGTGGAAAAAGACCGCTCATGCCGTGTGCCAGCGATGCCGCTGCCGGATGGCACGGCCTTCATCAAGCAAACCGTGGGTGGCTCCGGGGTGCGGCGCTGCCAGTTCTTCACCTTGGAGCAGATCGCTTCCGATGTGGACCGGTTGCATGACTATTTTGATCTCGCCAATCGCGGCGCGGCGGTGGCGGCGATCTCATGTGCGCATTCGTATGGCCTCACGATGACCGTCATGCAGACGCTTCTGCATGGTGTGCCGCTCTGCTGGGCTCCTCAGCCCTTTGCGCAGCCGCTGATGGACGCGATGCGACCGCATGAGCGGGTCTTTTTGCCTGGTGTGCCGGCGATGTGGAAGGCCTGGCTGATGGGGCAGGTAAGCTTTGCCAATGTCTCGCTCGCGATTTCTGCCGGATCGCCGCTGACGCCGGAGCTGGCCGCGATGGCTCGCGAGAAGCACGGTCTGGAGTTGCGAAACCTCTACGGCACCAGCGAGTGCGGCGCGATCTCCTGCGATGGCGAACTGCTCGCGGGCGTGGAGGCGCAAAACGGACCGGAAGGTCGTTTGATCATCGAAAGCAGCTCGGTGGGCCTCGGGTATGATGAGACGCTACCGGGCGAGATTTTTGAACACGGCCGCTTTTTGACCTGCGATGCCATTTCGCTCGAAAACGGCCGCGTGACCTTCGAGCGAAGCGTCGGACGCGGCATCAACGTCGCGGGCCGAAAACTCAGCCCGGATGAAATCGCGGCCAAGATCCGCCTAGCGGGTGATCTGGCTTCGGTGAAGGTCTTTGGAGCGCCCAGTCGCGATCCCGAGCGCTGCCAGGACATCGTCGCCCGTGTGCCGCTGCCGCAGGCGGAGATCACCGTGGCCTTCAAAACAAAAGTGTGCGCGGCGCTTGCACCCTGGGAGGTTCCGCGCAGGTGGATCGGCGACGCATGAAGCTCGAATGCCCACCCGAAGAAGTGAAACGCATCGCCGCGCTCTGCACGACGCGGTGGCATCGCGACTACACGCGGATCAAGCTGCGCTCTGATCCCGTCTATGCGGCGGCGCTGCGTGAGATCACCGGCACGCACCTTCCGGTGCTCGACATTGGCTGTGGCATCGGCTTGCTGGCGATGTACCTGCGCGGCGCAGGCTACACGGCTCCCGTGACGGGCTTTGATTACGATGCCGAAAAGATCCAAGCGGCTCGCCGCATGGCCGAGCGCAGCGGTTTCAGCGATTTGAACTATGCCGCCGGTGATGCGCGACGCGAGATGCCCGATTTCAGCGGTCATGTGATCATTCTCGACATCCTGCAATTCTTCACGCCCGCCGAGCAGGATGCGCTGCTGGCGCTCGCGGCGGCTCGCGTGGCTCCTGGCGGAAAATTGATCATCCGCAGCGGCCTTCGCGAGGCCACCTGGCGGCATCGCGTGACGATTCTCGGTGATTGGATCGCCAAGATCACCTTCTGGATGAAAGCCGCGCCGGTATGTTATCCCACCCGCGAGCAGTTTGAGCGTGTTTTGACTCAACACGGCCTCCAAGTCCATCTGGAGCCGATGTGGGGCGGCACGCCGTTTAACAACTACCTGATCGTGGCCGAAAGGCAGGCTTGAGCTGAAAGCAGGCCGTGGTAGCATCCGAGTATGTCCGCCACGGCAACGATCCGCCCGCCACGAGAAGACTTCGTGCTCATCCCGAGGTCGAAGGGCGGCGTTCCTGCGTTGGAACAGGGGGATCGGCTCTCACGCCAGGAGTTTCACCGGCGCTACGAGTCCATGACGAATGTCAAAAAAGCCGAATTGATCGAAGGAGTCGTCAACATGCCCTCACCCGCCAAACTCAAAAAGCACGGCAAGCCACAAATCGCGATGGCAGGTTGGCTTGTGAACTACGCCGCACAGCACCCGAAGACAGAGGCGGCTGACAACGCCACGGTGATGCTCGATTTCGACAATGAATACCAGCCTGATCTGTTGCTGCGAATCCTGCCAGAGCATGGCGGCCAGTCGCGGACGACGGCGGAGGACTATGTGGAAGGCGCTCCCGAGCTGGCGGTCGAAATCGCCTCCTCCAGTGCTGGCTATGATCTGCATGCCAAAAAGAACGCTTATCGCCGGAATGGCGTGCGAGAGTATCTCGTGTGGATCACCCAGGAGAACCGTATCGTCTGGTGGAAGCTGGTCGAGGGTGAGTTCGTCGAGATCGAGCCGGATTCGGAGGGGCTTTTGAAGAGCAGCGTGTTCCCCGGATTGTGGTTGGATGCTGCGGCGATGCTCGAAGGTGATCTGGCGAAGGTTTTATCGAGGCTTCAGGATGGAATGCGTTCAGCAGCATAGCCTGCGAGCATTTCAGCCACCTTCTGGGTAACTTCCACGCACACGGGCGTGCCTTCGTGGATGAGCACGATGCCGTCGGGCGTGAGTTTGCGGCGGATGCGGCGGATGATGGAATCGGTGTTCGTGAGCGTGCCGTCGAAGCCGCGGGCGGTCCACATGAGCGTCTCCAGGCCGATGGCGCGGGCGGTGAGCACGCAGAAGGCATTGTGATGGCCGGCGGGCGGGCGAAACCTGCGCGGTGGATGCTCCGGGGCGATTCGGGTGAGCGCTTCCTGGCAGCGGGCGATCTCGTCCCACATGCGGGCGGGGGTTAGCGTCCAAAAAGAAGCGGCGGGATGAGTCTGCGTGTGATTGGCGATCTCGTGACCCCGACAAATGATCTCATGAACGAGGTGTGGATACTTCTCGGCACGGTCACCGATGAGGAAGAAGATCGCCTTGAGGCCGTGGCGGTCGAGGATGTCGAGAATGGCGGGCGTGTGCTCGGGATGCGGGCCGTCGTCGATGGTGAGCAGCGGCGTTTGGCTGCCGGGGGGCTGGCGTTTCACCAGCGGGCCGAAAAGCGAGCAGCGCGGCACCAGCGTGCCGACGACGATGACCACGAGCGTGACGCAGAAAACAACCGCTGCCCAAGGCCACAGGCCCAGACTGGTGAGGACGATACAGAGCACCGCCGGCAGCATCGTCAGCACGAAACGCGCATTGGCGCGGCGCAGGCATTGGGCGCGGGATCGCTCAGAGGTCATGCGTCCACTTTGGTGACGAGCGGTTCAAACACAAACCACTGATCCCAGTGCCGCTGAAGAAAGTCATGCAGGATGGCACCCCATTTCGGAGCGAGTTGGGCGCATTTCGGCCTGCCACCGCCGGTGTGAAAGGGTTCGCCGATCTCGATGCCATAGCGCAGGCGGCCGAGGCGCTTCAAAAACACCGGGTAGCACGGTGCGCCGGTCACCTCGGCGAGCACCAGCGGCCCGCGTGGGATCTCGTAGCGCAGCCCGCCCACCTCCACATGCGTGGGGGCCACATCGCCCATCACACGGTCGCCCTGCACACAGACGACCTCGCCAGCCTGGAGAATGCGGATGAGCTCCATGCCGAGGTGAGAGCCAGGGGCGTTGTAATGAATGCGCAGCAGCGGCTGCTTGTGCTCCTGCTCGCGGAGTTCCTTCTCACGCAGCTTTTGCAGGTCAGCCGTCATCTCTGGCATGCGGACGGTGTGAATCACCCGGCCGAATTTGCTCGCGAAAAGCGTCGCGCCGATGTCGTAGTTGCCGCTGTGGACGGTGAAAACGAGGGCACCTCCCGGCTCGGCCCGCAGCTTGTCGAAGTGATCCATGCCCTCTACCTCCCAGGCGACTTCCTTGCCGAAATACAGATGCCAGAGGCGATCGATGTAGGTCAGGGCGAACTGCAAAAGGACGCGAAAACCCGCCAGGCAACTGCTGCCGGCCCCGCCGGGCACGAGAGCGCTCAAATTCTGCCGCAGGGCCTCCCGCTGCGGCACGGCCAGCACATAAATGACCAGCACGATCGGGTAGGTGAGCGCCGTGGCGAGCCACATCGGCATCCAGCGCATCAGCCCGAGGACGACTTTCGTCCAAAATGCCCCGTGCAGGCCGTGACGCGATGCCTGGGAGGGCACGGGCGGCTGGTAGGTTGCAGAATCGGTGGAAGGCATTACTAGGTGGCGTGCGCGGGAAAAATCGGGCCGCTTTTTCGGCCCATCCGCCTTCGACGACAACTTCCTTTTTCACTTCATGAAATCTCCTGCCGCCGAATACGATGTCGTCATCATGGGCGGTGCCTTCTCCGGCTCCGCCGCTGGGATCTTGCTGAAGCGTGAGCACCCGGAGCTGAAAGTGCTCGTCGTGGAGCGCACCACGCACTTCAACCGCAAGGTGGGCGAGAGTACCTCCGAGGTAGCCGGCTGCTTCCTCACCCGCGTTTTGCATCAGGGAAACTACCTCACCGGCCGCCAGTACATGAAGCACGGCCTGCGCCTGTGGTTCTGCAAATCACCCACGGACTCCGTCTGCGATCTCACCGAGATCGGCCCCACCTTCCAGTCGCGCTTGCCTACCTACCAGCTCGATCGCGAGCTGCTCGACGAGCATCTGCTGGAGGAGGCGCAAATGTATGGCTGCGAGCTGATGCGACCCGCCACCATCAAAACGATCTCGCTTTCCGAGGACAGCACCCCTCACACGCTCGAGATCATGCCGCTGGAAGGCCAGATGCGCACCGTGACCACCCGCTGGGTACTCGATGCCTCCGGCAAAGCCGCCGTGCTCGCTAAAAAAATGAGCATGCTCCGCAGTTTTGCCGAGGAACATCCCACCTCCTCGATCTGGTGCCGCTTCACCAACGTCAACGACCTCGATAGCTTCAAAAGCCGCCGCATGCATCCCGGCCTCACCATGGGCGTGAAGGCGAACCGCACCTCCGCCACGAACCACCTCATGGGCCACGGCTGGTGGAGCTGGATCATTCCTTTGCCCGATGGCAGCTTCAGTGCCGGGGTGACCTGGGATCGCCGCATTTACAACCCACCGGAAGGCCCCAATCCCCTCGCCCGTCTTCAGGCGCATCTGCTCACGCATCCGATTGGTAGGCTCATGTTTGAAAACGCCATCCCTGATGAGGACGATGTCTTCTCCTACAAGAACCTCATCTACCGCTCCGACCGCATCGCGGGCAATCGCTGGGTCATCGTCGGCGATGCCGCTGGCTTCATGGATCCGCTCTACAGCCACGGCCTCGATTTCTGCGCCCACACCGTCTCCGCCGCCACGGAGATGATCCTCCGTGAGGTGAAAGGCGAGTGCGTGAAGGAAACTGTCGATTATCTCAACCTCGCCTACCCGCGTGCCTGGCGCACCTGGTTCGATGCTCTTTACAAAGAGAAGTACTTCTACCTCGGCGATGCCGAGCTGATGCATGCCGCCTTCCTCATGGATCTTGGTGCTTATTTCATCGGCCCTGTGCGCGGCGTTTACATGAACCCAAAAGAGGAATGGAAGCAGATGCCCTACAACGGCACCGCAGGCGCTCTCTTTGGACGCTTCATGGCCTTCTACAATCGGCGCCTCTCTCACCTCGGTCGCGAGCGTCAGCGCAAAGGCATCTACGGCATGAAAAACCATGGCCACTTCTGGTCGCCTCGCTTCAGCTTCTCGCCGGATCCCAGCGCCCTGCGTCTGCTCTGGGATGGTGTCAAAATCTGGCTGAAGGCCGAAGTGACCACCGCCCTCGCTTCATCGCGTGCCACCGTGACGGAGCCGATGATGAAGCCGGTCATGGCGGAGGCTTGAGGTGAGGCGCGGGCTGCTTTAAGGGCCGCTGCCCGTGCTGCCATCCCTCAACCAGCTCAAACTTCCCGATCCCTGGCAGCACCAGGCGGTCAATCTATTGCGCGACGGCACGGATGTCGTCGTGAGCGCACCCACTGGAGCAGGGAAGACCTACATCTTCGAGCTGCTGCATCAGGGCCGCCATCTGCAAGGCCAGGCCATCTACACCGTGCCGACGCGGGCGCTGGCGAATGACAAATACGCCGAGTGGAAAGACGCGAAGTGGAATGTCGGTATCGCCACGGGCGACATCGCGGAGAATGTCGATGCGCCGGTCGTGGTCGCCACGCTGGAGACACAGCTCGAGCGTCTCGTGCGCGGTGAAGGGCCAGCGCTGCTCGTGATCGACGAATACCAAATGATCTCCGATCATGCTCGCGGAGCGAACTACGAGGCGGCCATTGCTCTCGCGCCTGCGAACACACGGCTGCTATTGCTCAGCGGCTCGGTGGCAAATCCCGAGGATGTGGTGGCGTGGCTGCGCTCGCTGAATCGCAAAGCCGAGGTTGTCTTGACGAAGGATCGTCCAGTGCCTCTCGAAGAAGCACCCATCGAGGCGCTGCCGCAGCGTCAGAAGCAGTTTGAGAACTACTGGCCGCGTTTCGCCGCCGCAGTGATGCTCGCCGATCTGGCTCCGCTGCTCATCTTTGCACCGCGACGCAAGGAAGCGGAGTCGATTGCACGACGTCTCGCCGCGGATCTGCCGATGGGTGATCCGCTGGAGCTTACGCCCGAGCAGCGGGCCGTGTGCGGCAAGGATCTCGCCACGCTCATCGAGAGGCGCATCGCCTTCCATCACAGCGGGCTTTCGTATGGCGCACGGGCGGGTGTGATCGAGCCGCTGGCCAAAGCGGGCCAGCTCCGTGTCATTGTGGCGACGATGGGACTCGCCGCAGGCATCAATTTCTCCGTGCGCAGCGTTCACGTCGCCGGGACGACCTTCCACGATGGCCGCAGCGAGCACAAACTCGCGCCGGATGAGCTGTTGCAGATGTATGGCCGTGCCGGACGACGCGGCCTGGATGACAAAGGCCACGTCATCACCAGCCGCGATAGTCCGTCGATCTTCGATGCGAGGCCGGCGAGGCTTCATCGCAGTGCTTTGCTGGCCTGGCCGATCTTTTTGCGTGTGATGAAGCATGCGGCGTTGAAGCAAGAAAACCCCTTCGAGGCCGCCAACCGCTTCGCCGAACGTCTTTTCGCGAAAGTGCCGCCTTTGCTCGGTTTGGAAGAAAATGCCTCCGGCATGCTTCCCGAGGCTGAAAAGGCTCTTTTCGGCCTCGAAGCCACCGAGAAGCAGATTTGGAATTCCACCGGCGAATGGGAGCGAAAGCATAAAGTCGCTCTCCAACGCGTGTCGCTAAGTCGCGTGCATGCCACGCTCACCGTTCCGGCCTTCGCGGCGAAGTTTGCGCATGGCATTGGCCGTGTGGGGAAGATTCGTCGTGAGAAAGAGGTGACTTACGGGGTCGAGATCAGCCTTGGCACGCCGGAGGGGGAACTCATCAAACCCACGAAATCGATTCGTCGTTTGCTCAAGCTGCCTCGCCAAGCGCAGACCGTGCCGTTGGAGGAAATCACCATCCTGCACGCCGGTGAACTCGCGAAAGCCATCCTCGCAAATGTCGAGGAGGTCATTCAAGATGTGGCCCCCGAATTTATCGGCACGGTGGAGAAGGAGAATCTCGTGTTTGCCTGCTTCGACCTCGCTCCGGTGGAGGTCATGACCTACGAGGACAGCCATGGAAAGCTGCTCTTCCATCCGCAGGAGCGCAGCATCGTGGTGAAGAACGAAACGGGCATCCATTCGCCCGAGGCCTCGACGACCACCGATCGCGAGCCGCGTTCCGGCTCGCCCATTCATGCGTGGCGCACACTGGGCCTCATCGATGCCGAGGGCGTGCCGACTCGGCGCGGCGAGATCTTCAGCTTCTTCCAGCATGGTGAGGGATTGGCGGTGGTGGCCGCTTTGGAGGATGACAGCTATCCCGCCGATGACCTCGTGCATCACCTGGCGAATCTGCGCAGCGGCTCAAAGTTCGATTTGCCGCAGGATTGCGGCTCCGAGCGGCTTGCGGCCGTGTGTCGCGGCACCTTTGGCTTCGTCAATCACCACGGTTATCTCGAAAACGGCCTGCCGGTTGATTACGGCGAAGGTGCGGCCGAGCTGCTCGATGCCATGCTGCATCCCGAGCGCTCCGGCGCGGCCGAGATGAAGGCCGGCATCGCCGAGGGCGACATCTCACGAGCCTATGTCGAATGGCTCAGCCTGCTGCGGCATGTCATGCATGCGCCGGATCATCCGTGGAAACGCTGGATGGCGCTCAAGGAAGCTGCGAAAGCCGTCTTAAAGCATCATACCAAGACCCTGCGCCACTTTTTCCACCTCGATCTGCCGCCGTTGACCAACAAGCAGAAGCATGGCAAGACGCGGCACTACTTGATGCTGCGCTGATCCCCGCGTGCCAGCAGCGTGACGATGAGGATGAAGAAGCACATCACCACCGAGAAGAGCGGGAATTGCAAGGCGGGTGGAAGGCTGTAAACCAGTGCGAGGGTGGGAATCCACACCAGCCAGTTGGTCACCATCACCGTGGGGCAGGTGCGGGTCCAAAATTCACGCGTGAGTGAGGCTCGCGTGCGTGCCCACGAGCCGCCCATGTCCACCCAGCGCATGGCGATGAGCACGGTGGGCACAAACCAGAGCGGACTCATCACGAACTGGTCCACCGCCACCTTCTTGAGGAGCGTCGCGGCATCGTTTCCGGTGCCAAAAAGCCATCCTTGCACCTGGTAGAACCAATCGATCTCCATGCCGCGATAACCCCAAAACAGCGAAAGCAGCCCCACACGCTTCCAGCGACCTTCCGGAGGCAGGGTGCCCATCCAAAGCTGCACCAGTGAGGGCAGCAGCGCCGCGGCGAAGATCGTGGAGCCGAGCGAAAAGGCATACGCCCACTTCAGCTTGAACGCTCCCACCGCCTCCCACGCCGCCGCAACGGCTGGCACCTGATAGTAGCTGCCCACCAGCGTGATGACGATGATGTTCAGCGCGAGGCATGGCACGCGGTTCTCGCGGAAGACGGCGGCGATGCTTGACGCGATGCTCACAGGATGTCGTGCAGGTTGGAGCGGATGGTCTCGCTGATCGCATCGGTCGGCAGATCATTCGCCTCGGTGCCAAACGGATCCTCGATCTCCTCGGCAATGACTTCGATGCTCGCGAAGGCGTAAAACACCAGCGTCACCACCGGCACCGCCCAGAAGCTGAAGTCCAGCACAAAGCCAATCGGCATGGTGAAGACATACAGGAAGATCACCTTCTTCAAAAACAGACTGTAGGCATACGGAATGGGCGTCTTCTTGATGCGCTCGCAGGCCCCGAGGTTGTCGGCAAAGGATTGCAGCTCGGCGTTAACCGCCAGGAGTTGGTCGCCAGAGAGGGTGCCAGAGGTGTGCAGGCGGTTGATCTCGACGAAGAGGGCCTTCAGCACCTGGTTCGGCACATGGCTTCCTTTCGCGAAGTAAGCCGTGTCATAACCGCCCTCCACGGTGAGCTTCTTCACGTCCACGCCTTTGCGCAGATGCTCCTTCGAGGCCTGGATGAAGTTGTGGATGAGAGCACGGAACATCGCCCGCTGCTCCGTGGCGGACTCTGGCAGGAAGGCGTTGAGCTTCAGCGCCAGATTGCGTGAGTTGTTCACGAAGCTGCCCCACAGCTTCCGCCCCTCCCACCAGCGTTCGTAGGCCGTGTTGGTGCGGAAGATGAGCAGCATCGAAAGCACAAAACCAATCAGTGTGTGAACCACCGTGGTATTGCGGAAGGTCACATGAAAGACCTCGTTCTCCAGCCAGGCGATGATCGCGGTGTAACACGCCACGGCGATCATGCCGGGTAGCAGCACGCGGAAGGTATCGCTGCGGTGAAAGGCAAAGATGAGCTTCCACCAGTCCTTGGGATTGTAGGTGATCATGTGGCGTTGCTGTGCGGGAGGAGCGGCGCGGTGTCAAGAATTCCGCCCGTCGTGGCAGCGCGGCATTGCCAAAAGATTTTCGGCAGGCATCCTCCGCGCACCCATGAAAGAGCTTCTCTCCGGCATTCACCAGTTTCACTCCCAAGTCTTTAAACAGGAAAAAGACTTCTACTCGCAGCTCGTGGGCGGCCAGAGCCCCAGCACGCTGTTCATCGGCTGCTCGGATTCCCGCGTGGATCCGACCATCATCACCCAGTCGGATCTCGGTGAGCTCTTTGTGCTGCGCAACGCAGGCAACATCGTCCCTTGCTACGGCGCCTCAAACGGCGGCGAGCCAGCCACCATCGAGTATGCCGTGTCCGCGCTCGGCGTGAAGGACATCGTCGTCTGCGGCCACAGCGGCTGCGGCGCTCTGCAAGCCATGCTCAGTCCCAAAAAGATGGAGAAGCTCCCCCTCGTCAAAAGCTGGCTGAACCATGCCGAGGCCACCCGCCGCATCATGGAGGAGAACTACAGCCGCCTGCGCGGCGCTGAGCAGCTCGAGGTGGCTGTGCGCGAGCATGTGCTCGTGCAGATCGAGAATCTGCAAACCCATCCCGCTGTCGCCGTGAAACTCCAGCGCGGCGAGCTCAGCCTGCACGCCTGGGTTTACCGCATCGACTCCGGCGACATCCTCGCCTACTCCAGCGACGACGGCCGTTTTGCCTCCCTCACCCAACTCGACCGCCGCGCCGCTACCAAACGCCAGGTGGCCAATGTGCGGAAGGCAAGGAAGGCGTGACGAAGCTCGCAAGCCATCGCCGAATCCCAAAGCGATGGTGACTCACTCCACCTTGCGCAGCTCGATCTTCGCCACGTTTCGCACCCAGCGGAAGTGGCGTTTCTCTTTGGGAATGACGAGGCGCAGGGGGCCGAGATCGGCGGGGAGCGGGGCGTCGTTCATGGTTTCGCAGAGCAGGACGGGGTCATCGGTGCTGCGTGGGTCGAGTTCGGGCAGGGCGAAGACGGCTTTGTAGCCATCGGTGGCGGTGATGACGACGTATTGGGCGAGCGCGGGGCCGCGCAGGCTGTCGCCGAAGCTGATACCGGCGAATTGCAGCACCTGATAAAGCGGTACGCCCCTCCAGGTGGCCTCTTTGCCTCCATGGTCAGCCGCTTTGACGGTCTGATGAGGCAGCAGCTCTAAGTCACTCATTTTGACGGTGAGCGGCTTTTCGGTGCCGATTTGGACGACGAGGTCGGCGGCGTGGATTTGAAGGCTGAGAGCGAGGAGGGTGAAAAGCGTGCGCATGGATCAAAACTTGAGCTGAAGGTTCGCGAAGAGGGTGCGGCCGGCCTCGAAGTAGCCTTCGGTGACGGCGTAGTTGCGATCGGCGAGGTTGTTCACGCCGAAGCTGAGGGTGGTCTCGCCGGGGAGCCGCACGACGGCCTTCAAATTCATCACGGCATAGGCTCCGACCTCCGCGCCGGTGGTCAAAGCCCAGCGGGCGCTGCTGTACTCCGCACTGGGGATGAGGCTGAGCCATTTCACCGGGCGGATGTCGGCATAGGTGAAGACCGAGTGACGCGGCGTGTCGATGAGCTTCACCTGTGGTTGGCTGATGTTTTTGCGGTCGAGGTAGGTGTAGTTCAGGCTAAACTGAAGCGCATCACAGGGTTTGTAATCGAAGCCGAGCTCGGTGCCGAGGTGGCGCGATTCGCCCACGTTTTGGAGCTGGAAAGTGCCGGGCAGCACATTGTCCACACGCTGGATGGTGTCTTCGATCATGGCGGCGAAGAGACTGGCGTGAAGGCTCAAATGTTTCGCCACCTTGCCGTCGTAGCCGATGTCGTAATGAACGGCGCGTTCGGGTTCGAGGTTGGGATTCGGAATGGCAGCACCGAGGCGGTAGGAGTAGCGGTCTTTGATGGTCGGGAAGCGGCTCTTCTGCGCCACGGTGGCGTGAAAGGTGCCGCGCTCCGGCAGTTTGTAGAAGAGGCCAAGCTGCGGGTTGAAGGCGGAGAAGCTGTCGCCGCCGAGGCCGTTGCCGTTGTTCGTATCCACGGCCTCCAGCACGTCACGGCGGTCATAGCTGGCTCCGAGCGTGACGCTGAAACGCTCGGTGAACTGGTGAGTGTCCTCGATGCCGAGCGAGTAGGTGCGATCCTCGAAGGTGTAGAAGGGAGCGCCTTGGTTGTGCTCGTTGTGACGGTCAAACTTGGCATGCAGCGCAGCTTTGAGCGTGTTTTTGTCACCGAGCTTCGTGCCAAACTCCAAGCTGCCTCCGAGCGTGTAGTCATCGTAGTAGCTTTGGAAGCCTGCGGGTGGGTTCTGCGTGTTGTAGGCCGCGTTGTTGTAGGCAAAGAGCGAGTTGATGAAGCGGTCATAGTAGAGGCGTTGCTTGATCCAAGTGTCCGTTTCGAGTTGCGTGTGGCCGATGAAGTAGATCGTCTGCTTGTCCCACTGCGGCCATTGCCAGAAACGTCGTGGCTGCTGCGCGGCGGGCAGATTGCCGGCATAGACGGGATTGCCCTTTTCACCCCGCTGCCAGATGTAGCCGAGCGCATATTCGTCCGTCTTGTTCGGCATGTAGCCGAGCTTGGCGCTCACCCGCCAGTCCTCGCGGTAGGCATTGTCCCGCGTGCCGCCGTTCTCCGTCGCGGTCGGCACGAAGTCCTTCGACATGCGGTAGCTGTCCACATCCGTGAAGGAGCCGCCGAGCTGGAGATACCAGTGCTCGCTGCGAAAGCCGACGTTCGCCGCGCCGATGTAGCCGCCCTCCTGCATCCAGCCGCCGAGCAGATCGCCCTCAAAAGGCTTCTCCGGCTTGCGGGTGACGATGTTGATCGCCCCACCGAGCGTGTTCGGGCCGTAGGTGGCGGAGCTGAAGCCTTTGGAGATGCTGATCTCCGCCACGTCCGCCGACGAGAAGCGGCGCAGGTCCACATAGCCATCGTAGGGCACATAAACCGGGATGCCGTCGATGAAGACCGGCGTCTGGCGCAGGTCAAAGCCGCGCACATACACGCCGGACTCGTTGCGCGGGCCGTTGTTGCTGCCAAATACGCCCGGACTCAGCCGCAGCGCCTCGGAAAGATCCGTCCGCTCGAATTTGCGGATGTCCGAGGCGGTGACGCGAGAGTTCATCGCCTGGGCTCCGCTGATCGTATCAGCGGTGATGACGACCTCACCCAGCTCAAAGGGCTGCGGATCGGCGGCGGCGAGAGAGAGGAAGGGCAGGGAAAGCAACAACAGGAGGCGCATATGATATGAAACTGTCATTAAGTGACAGGACCATGCCAAACGGGGCTTTCGCTGCCGTCTATCCGCCCGGATTGACTTTGGCAGCATCGCGGCGACTCATGGCAGCATCATGCCATCCGCGAAAAACGAGCCTCATCCCGTCGCCCAGCGCCGCAAGGCGCTCGGATGGTCTCAGGACGAGCTCGCGGTGCGAGCGGGCATTCCACGCAGCTCCGTCAGCGCCATTGAGGCCGGTCGATTGACGCCCTCCGTCACGGCGGCACTCGTGGTGGCAAGGGCGCTCGATTGCAGCGTGGAGGAGCTTTTCGGTCAAAGAAATCCCCACATGAGTAAAGTGCCGCTTTGGGCTTGGGAACCGCGTGCGGCCATCTGCCGCTACTGGGAGGCCGAGGTGAGCGGCAGGCAGGTTCTCTATCCCGTCGAAACACTGCCCGGCAGCTCCTGGGCGCATGACGGCGTTTTTCGCGAGGGCGTGCTGCATGATCGCGGCCCGTGGGAACCCGCGCAGACGCTCGTTTTGGCCGGTTGCGACCCCGCAGCCGGTCTTTTGGCCGCCGAATACGCCGCCGCCTCGGAGTACCGCCTGCTCGCCTTTTCGCGTGGAGGTGGTGTGGCGCTCGATTTGCTCAAACAAGGCGTCGTTCACGTCGCCGCGCTGCATCGCTCGACGGCCGATCATCCGGATCGAAATCTCGAAACCGCCCGCGAGCACCTCGGTAGCGGCTTTCGCCTGCTGCGCTGCGCCGAGTGGCAGGAAGGCGTGGCGCTGCCAGCGGACAACTCCACCCGCTCCGTGAAGTCCTGCGTCGAAAACGTGCGCCAGTGGGCCATGCGGGAGCTAGGCTCCGCCGCTCGCGAGTGTCTCGATGAGCTGGTGCATCGTCCGCTGCATGGAAAACGCGTCATGCTCAGCCATCAGGCGGTCGTCGAGGCCGTGCGTGGCGGTTGGGCGGAGGCGGGCGTGTGCGTGCAGCTCTGCGCGGAAGATGGCGGACTGCGCTTCCTGCCCGTGCGCACCGAGTCTCTCGATCTTTGCTTCCCCGCCGCGTTGGAACACGACCCACGTCTTCAAGCCCTCATCCGCCTGCTGCGCAGCCGCTCGCATCGCAAGCTGATCAATGAACTCCCCGGCTATGACGCCCGTCACACCGGGGAGATCACGAATGTGCCTTGATCACTTGCCTGCGGCCTTGCCGCCGGTTTCAGCCGGGAGAGCTTTGCCTTCGAGCCAGACGTATTCCTTCCAGGAACCTTCGTAGAGGCGGACGTTCGGATAGCCGAAGACGTGTTTCAGCGTGAAGTAGATCAGGCTGCCTTCACGCGAGGTGCCGCAGTAGCAGAT
>CALSBJ010000083.1:0-27079 GCA_943373155.1 Akkermansia muciniphila
TACGGATGAAATCATCTGCCTGCTTGCGAGCTTTTGATCGGTAAAACATGGGCGGTAAAAAAGGGGGGGCACTGGCTTCATCCGTTGCCCCCTCAAAAGCAGGTATTCACCCCATTCAGCATGCTGACGCCGTGACTTAGACTGTCGCTGAACCCGTCACGAAGCTCTCTGCCATTCAAACTGAACTCACACCTGAAAAGCTCGCTGGAGGCACGCGTGAAGCACCTCTCATCGAACTGAACGGGCTGACGAAGACCTATGGCCTCGGCGATGCGGCGTTTCAGGCGTTGAAGGGGATCGATCTGACGATTCGGAAGGGGGAGTTTGTGGTGATCATGGGGCCGAGTGGGTCGGGGAAATCGACGTTGATGAATGTGTTGGGCTGTCTGGATACACCGACGAGCGGGCATTACCTGTATGAGGGGATCGCGGTGGAGACGCTGGATGCGGATCAGAGATCATTGCTGCGGCGGTATGCGTTGGGGTTCATTTTTCAGGGGTTCAACCTGCTGGCGAGGACGAGTGCGCTGGAAAATGTGGAGCTGCCGTTGCTGTATCGCGGCATGTCGCGGAAGGATCGGCATGAGAAGGCCACGGCGGCGCTGACGGCAGTGGGATTGCCGACGAAGCTCAGCAGCACGCCGGGCGAGCTTTCCGGCGGGCAGCAGCAGCGGGTGGCGATCGCGCGGGCCATCGTGACGGAACCGTGCACGCTGTTTGCCGATGAACCGACGGGCAATCTCGACTCCGTGACGACGCGGGACATCATCGAGATCCTCACGCGGCTGAATGTGGATCGCGGGATCACGGTTTTGATGGTCACGCATGATGAAAACGTGGCCGCATGTGCGAAACGACGCGTGGTGATCAAAGACGGCCTCGTTGAATCCGATTCTACCTCGCCATGATCTGGAACGCTTTTGCCATCGCCGTGCGGGAGATCGGCCGCAACCTCACGCGGGCCTTTTTGACCGTGTTGGGCATCTTCATCGGTGTGGCGTCAATCATCACCATGGTCACGCTGGGCGAAGGAGCCACGCTGGCGGTGAAGGCGCAGATTTCCAGCCTGGGAAGCAATCTGCTCACGCTGCGGCCTGGAGCTGGTTTTGGACAACGCGGCTCATCGGCGGGTGTGCCGAGTTTCACCGAGAGAGATGCGGAAACGCTCGGCGAGCAGATCGCGAGCATCGCCGCCATCGCGCCGGTGCGCACGGCCTCGCTGAGCACGATTTACCTCGGCAATGCCCGTGCCAGCACGATCACCGGCACCACGCCGATCTATTTCCAAATCAACAAATGGAGCCTCGTGGAAGGGCGACTCTTCACGGAGGCGGATGTGCGCTCCGGCAGCGCGGTGTGCGTGATCGGCAACACGGTGCGGGTGGAGTTGTTTGGCACCGAAAACCCCATCGGAGCCAGCATTCGCATCGGGCGTGCTTCTTGCGAGGTCATCGGGCTGCTGGCGACCAAAGGCCAGGCGGGCATGGGCGATCAAGATGACACCATCATCATGCCGTTATCCTCGCTGCAGCGACGGCTGATCGGCAAGACGTCGTCGCATGACATCAATCAGATCTCCATCTCCGCCGTGGAAGGCACGAACAGCCTGGAGCTGATCGCCGAGATCACGCAAATCATGCGCCAGCGGCGGAACCTGCAAAGCAACCAGGACAACGACTTCAACATCTTCGACACGCGCCAGATCGCCGAGACACTGGGCTCCACGACGCAGCTCATGACCATGCTGCTCGCAGCGGTGGCCGGAGTGTCGCTGCTGGTCGGTGGCATTGGCATCATGAACATCATGCTCGTCTCCGTGACCGAGCGCACGCACGAGATCGGCATCCGCCTCGCCACTGGGGCCACCGCGAGCGAGGTGCTGCTGCAGTTCCTCGTCGAAGCCGTCACCCTGTCCTGCATCGGCGGCATCGTGGGCATTCTCATCGCCTTGGGGCTCTGCTACGGCCTCGCGCAGGTCATCAAGGTGCCATTTAACTTCAACATGCAGATCAACGTGATCGCCTTCGCCTTCTCCGCCGTGGTCGGTGTGCTGTTTGGCTACACGCCAGCGCGAAGAGCGGCCAAGCTCAATCCCATTGATGCGCTGCGGCATGAGTAAGTAGCACTTCACCCCATGGCGGAAGCGGCGGCGGCTCTGGAGCATGACCTTGCCATGATCTCCACGCTTGCCCTCGCCTTTCCCGTCGTCTCCAGCCTCGAAACCGGTCTGCGGGCCGATTGCGTTCGTTTGATCGAGTTTGAAGCGGAACTGACCCGCGTGCTGGAAGAATCTCACGAACTGGCGAACGTGCGTGGATCGCCCGCTGATTGGAACACTGGATGCCAGCATCACTGGGATCATGTGACGGCCGTCCTCAGGCGCATTCATCGCATTCTCGCCGAGATGCACGATGCCGTGGGCAACAGCCATCCACAAACAGCCTGGAAATTGTGGGAGGAGCTCCAGCATCAGGAGGCGCGGCTCGCCATCGCGCTCAGCGGTCTGCGAGATCAGGCGGCGCATCTCAATGAGGCGGCAGCAGACGATTGGAAGAAGCTCGTGCTTACCATCGAATCCCATCGCAAGGCAGTGCAGGCGGGCATTCAAGGGCTTCACATCCGTTTGCAGGCTTGGGCCGTGCACAGTCCGCGCTATGTGGTCAGCGAGGCCATGGCGATTGCCGCCTTGGATGCCGCCGCAGCGCCACCTGTCGCGGAAGACATCGAAGAGTCTAAACACCGACAGGAGCTCGACCAGGCTGCCATCGAGATCGAAGCGGAGCAGCATCAAGAGATGGGTCTGCTCGATGGTTTGAAGGCCCTCTTCATGTGGGTGGAGGCTCCAGGGGAGCGGGTGCACAAGAAACACGCCCATGCCGCATGATCCATCCGCCATTCTTCCAATTAACTCCGCACAAAATACCAACATGAAAATACGCCTCCTCCTCTTCGCCACACTCCTCCACGCCCTCTCCAGTTGCTCCAATTCAGGGAATTCCGGCCATGCTACTCAATTTGGTCGAGAGAGGGGCTTCACAGAGTTCATCGGTCTGGAGATTCGAAACCGACAGAATGAAAAGCTAGGCAACATTCGACACATCACGGTTGATCTAGAGAACGCACGTGTTGTCGAAGTGGTTGTGAACGCCTCGGGCTACAGTCGCGGCATTACCTCCGTGGCTCCGCGTGCTCTCACGCTCGATTCACAGAGAAAGCTCATGTGGATCGACATGAGTCGCGAGTGCTTCGATGCCTCGCCGCGTGTGAATCCAGCCGATATTACAGGGGATTACCAGCGTGACCGCATCGCGGCTGTGAATCGCTACAGCGGGCTGGAGCCGTGGTTCTACGTGGAAGGGCAGAAGCAGTATAGCAATGCCAAAACGCTGCGCCTTGGCCACGTGCGGCGCTCGGATCAGGTGATGAATCTACCGCTTGTGAACACTCAGGGTGCCTCACTCGGGCGCATCACCACGCTGCGCATGGACATCACCAAAGGGCAGGTCATTCACGTCGTCGTGGATCGTGGCGGCTACTCGGACTACCTCAACGTCATCCAGCCTCGTGCGCTCACCTACAATGCTGCCCGGAACGGTCTCGTGCTGGATGATTCTCCTGCTCAGCTCGCCGGTCAGCCCCGTTTCCGCTGGACCGGCATGGGCAAGAATTCCTATGAGGAAGAGAAATATGTGAATCGCGCAGGGTCCGAAGTCGGCAAGCCGATGCGGACTTCCGGTATGGATCAGGGTGATGACTACCGCGACCGTCAAAAGACTGCGCGTATTCGTGATCGCATCCAAGCCGCCTCCGGTCTCTCCAGCAGCGGTCGTTCGGTGCAGGTGGCCACCCTGAATGCGCAGACCACATTGCGAGGCCAGGTGAGCACGGAGGCCGAGAAGGTGCGGATCGGCCAGATCGCCATGGACGCGGGACGTTTGGAAAACGTCAGTAACCAGATCACCGTGCGGCCTTAAAGCCGACAGCAGAACGTTGCCGCGTTTACCAGCGCAGTTGGCCGGGGGCGGAAGTCTCCGGCCTTTTTGCGCACTCATGCAGATGGCGCACATCCATGTCTTGCGGGTTACAGGTCAGCGCCTGCGCGGCGTGGTAGATAGCGTTGCTTTCGGCATCGTGCAGGCCCGATGCCTCCACCCGGCACGCTAGAAGGAATTCACCTGTGGTGAGATCATGGATGCGTGCCTGATAGCTCATGAGCGTGGATGGAGGATCGGAAACGGCACGGGGGCTTAATGACGGCGGCGATTGCCGTTGTAATAGCGGTCGTCGTAGCGGTTTTGGTCTTGCGAGCCGCCAATGAGGTTGCCGCCGAGGGCGCCGAGGCCAGCACCTATGGCCGCGCCTTCGAGGCCGCGGCCGCTTTGACTGCCAATGATGCCGCCGACGCCTGCGCCGCCGAGAGCACCGATGACGGTGCCGGTGCGTGCGTTGGGGCTATTGGAGCAGGAAATCAGCGAGGCTGAGGCGAGAAGGATGCAGAGGATGGGGGGGGTCATGGGCGTGACTTACTCCCGGAGGTGCCGCCGCCGCGATGGGGTGTGTGCCCCAGTCCATGGTCGCAAAAAACCCGCTCCCTGAGCTGGGAGCGGGTGTGAGGAGATTTGGAGTTCAATTCTACTTCCATGCTCACTTCGTGCGCACGACGAGCACGCGGCGATCCTGCTGCATCTCGGCTTCACTGCCTTGGGGAAACATGGGGAAGCTTTCGCCGTAGCCGTGAGCACTCAGCACACTGGCTGGCACGCCGTAGGTTTTGGTGAGTTCGTCAAACACACGCTGGGCCCGAGCTGCTGACAGGCTGGCATTGTATTCGCCGGTGCCATCGGTGCTGGTGTGGCCTTCGATGTCAAACACGGTGCCGGCCTCGGTCTTGCTGATCGCCAAGATGACGCCTGCCACTTGCTGGAGGGCGTTGCGTGATTCGTCATCGAGCAGGTCGGAGGTTTCCTTCACGAAGAGCACCGGGAGCGTCACATAAGGCAGCTCGCGGCTTTGACCTTGGTCTTCGACCACGACCACGCTGCGCTCCGAGTTGTAAACGCGACGCGGCTGGCCGGGGGTATCCACCACGGTGGTGGTTTTCGTCGTTTTTACCTCCGTCTGTGGTGCGGGTGATAGGATCACCACTTTCGGTGCTTGAGATAACTGGCGCTGCACGACCACGGGATTTAATGTGCGCACGACGACGACGGGTGAGACACCTGGAGCAGGAGTGACGACGGTGACTTGCGCATGAAGCGAAGGCGTGGCGGCGCAGAAGATGGAGAGCAGGAAGAGAAGTGTTTTCATGAGATGTGTTTGTTAGGTATTTAGACTGAACAGCCTCTTTCGTCTGCGCGTGCACCATGAGGCCATGGGGTGAAACCCGACTCGATGATCGTGGTTCAATGACTTCATCCTGACGTGCCGTGCAGTCGGGTTTCACCCCATGGTGATAGGCTGGCGAGGGTCCCACGGTGAGTGCGATGACAAACCCAACGACGTCATCAATCAACGAACCCATACCACCCATGAAAAAGACATCCATCACCCTCCTCACCACCTCGGCCTTCGCGTTTTGCGCCGCTTTGCTCTTCGCCTCCAACGGCATCGCTGCTGAAAAAGACACGCTCAACGCGGCTGACGTGAAATTCATCAAGCAGGAAGCTGCCGCTGGCATGGCTGTCGTGAAGACGGCTGGCCTTGGTGCTCAGAAAACCAGCCGTGAAGACATCAAGGCCTTTGCCCAGATGCTCGTCACGGATCACACTGCGGCCAATGACCAGCTCGCCAAGCTGGCAGCCACCAAAGGCGTCGAAACCTCCACGGTCATCAATCCGAAAGACGCCGAGCATTACCAGACGCTGGAGAAATCCAGCGGCACGGAGTTCGACAAAGAGTTCCTCGCTGAAATCGTTCGCGGTCACAAGAAGTGCGTGAGCAACTTCGAAGAAGCCTCTACCGACGCCAAAGACGGCGACCTCAAGGCTTGGGCCGTCGGCATGCTGCCAACGCTGAAGACCCATCTCGGCAAGGCCATGGAGCTGAGCGCCAAGTAAGCGGCCAAAAGTTTGCGAAAGCGTGGCCTGATGCTCGGGAGGCAAAGGCTGCGTGATCGCACGCGACGGTGACGAAGAAGCTGTTTTGCAGCCCTTCGTCACCGTTTTGCTTTTTGCGGATGGGGCAGGGGAGTCGGGTTTCACCCCATGGCCGCAGCCTTGGATCCTCATTAGGATGCAGCATGATCCCCGCTGAAACATCCGCTCCGCCCTCCCCTCCCGCTGCTCCCGCTCGTGACCTTCCCGGCCTCATGAGGAGCAAGCTGCACGACATCAAAGCCTTTGCACAACGCGAGCCCGCTCAGGCAGTGGCCGTGGCCTTCGGCGTGGGATTGCTCGTCAATCTGCTGCCCACACGCGTGGTGGCTGGCACGGTCTCCACCGTCGGCGCGGCGCTGCTGCGTCCGATGCTCATCTCCCTCGGCATCACCAAAGCCATCGAGCTCACCTGCAACGTCACTCCCCTCACCCCAAAACCATGAACACACCCTCCAGTCCTCCCGCCATTCCCACCACTCTTCCTGAAATTGCCGCTGATGCCTCCAAAGCCGCAATCACGGCCTGCAACGTCTGCAAAAGCACTGCGGCTCGCATGGAACGATGCGTGCAGCAGCATCCGGGTGCCACCTTGCTCGCCGCCGCAGGTTTCGGCATCCTCGCCATGCTCACCGTGCGTGCTTTGACGCTCCCACCGCCGAGGCATCGCGCCGCGCAATTGCTGGAGGACATCCAGCAGCGTCTCTCCGAGATCGCCGATAGTGGAGCTCAGTCCGTCAGTCGTGGCGTGGATCAGCTCGGCGATCTTCATCTCGATCGAAAACTCGGACGCCTCAGCCACGGCATCAAAAACCTGTTTCATTGATCCCCGCAACACCCGCAGTGGGGTTACACCCCATGGCGGGACCCTCCAGCGGCCGACGATGATCAAATCCATGAAAAACACCCTCACCTCCTCCATCCGCGCCCTAGTGCTCGCTGGCTCGTTTGTTCTCGCTAGTGCCGCCACCGCCCAGCGTGTGGAGGCTACCAGCAGCATCACCACCTCCGAAGGCACCATCAGCGAATTCGGACCGCAGGCCATCGTCATCAAAACGTCCTCCGGCACCGTACCAGTGCGCTATCTGTCCAACCAGACAACCAACTACGTCGATGAAAACGGAAATCCCGTTTCGCTGGCCGCCGTCACCTCCGGTCTGCCCGTCACCGTGTATTACACCAAGGTGGGAGACACGCTCGTGGCCTCCAAGATCATGGTGCGTCGAAGCGGTTCCGCCGCACCCGTGACGGTGATCAGCACGCCCGCCGCCACGCTCGAAACCACCACGACCACTGCCGGCACCATCACCGAGTTCGCCCCAGGAAGGCTGCTGATCAAAACAGAAACCTCAGCCACCCCGCTCACCTACGGTTACAGCAAAACGACCACCTACGTCGATGAGAACGGCCTTCCTGTTTCCATCGAGACGGTCAAGTCCGGCCTTCCTGTGACGGTGTATTACACCCGCGTGGGTGACAGCCTCACCGCCACGAAGGTCATCGTGCGCAAAGCACCTCTCATCGAGGAAACCAAGACCACGACGACCACCACCGAAATCAAACGCTAAACCAAACCCACCCACCCACCCACCATGAAATCACTCCTCCATCTCTCCCTTGCCATCGCGGGCCTCGGTCTCCTCTCTAGCTGTGAAACTACCTACAACGAAGACGACAGCAGCCGTCACAATCACGGCGCCACCACCACGACCACTACGGAGGAGACTACCACCCGCCGCGGGCCATTGGTAAACGCCCCCATCTCCACCACCGTGGAAACGCAGACCACGAGAGCCTACTAAAACGCTCCTCATTCCAAACCAAGGCGGCCTAGCGAAAGCTCGGTCGCCTTTTTTGTCATTGGCGAAGGGCGAAGCAGTAGCAGTACACCCCATGGCGGCATCGGATACTGCGGCGCACCATGCAGTCCTATGACAACACTACATATCAAAGGCGACTGGAACATTCTCAAAGGCACCCTCAAACAAAAATGGGCGACGCTCACCGACGACGATCTCCAGTTCCAGGAAGGCAAGGCGGACGAACTCCTCGGTCGCATTCAAAAGCGCACCGGAGCCACCCAGGAGGCCATTGAGGCCGCGATCCAGGCCAGCCTCACCCAGCAGGGCTATTAACCTCAACTCCACGACCACCATGAACACTTCCACGAAACGAATCGCCTTCCTCGTCCTAGCCTCCGCCCTCCTCGTGATGGCGGGCACGAGCTGCCGCACCTTCCGAGGCTTCGGCCGAGATGTCTCGCACGCCGGCAGTCACATCGAGCGAGCCGCCCGCTGAGGGCCGGTCTCTTGAATCACAGGGCGCTGTCGCTCGATCCGCAAGGGTCGGCGGCAGTGCCTCTTTTTGTGCCCGTGGAGTTCGTCGTTCATGGGATCGACGTTCACCGCGATGCTGCTCACGCCGTTGCTGTTGTGCTCGATTGTCCTAGCGCATTCACCGCCGCGTTGAGCGGTTTTGGCGTTCACAAAGGCTTGGTTTTGTATTCCACCGCCTCCTCACGAAAGACCATGTGGCCGGAGTGGCCGCCCTTGTGGGGATACTCGACTGTGGCATCCAGCACACTGATGGCCTCAGAACCTTTCGATGGGGCAAGGGGTTCGGTCTGCACGGTGAGACGGCCTTCCACGAGGGCGATCTCCTCTTCCCGAAGTTCGTAGAGAGCATAGACCTCGCGGTCGATCAGGGCATCGACGGCGCTGATCTGGCGCTCGATAGCCGTTTGCTCATGCGGTGTTTTGGCCGCAGTACGTTGCTGGTGCAGGCCGAGCATCTTTTCCACCAAGGAAACGATTCGGTCATGAGAGGCCCGATTCGGAGCTTTCGGCAGCGGGATGTTTTCAATGTATTGCCGGTTCAGCGCGATGTAACCACCACGGAAGGGGGTGCTCGTTTTCTTGAGGAAGTAGGTCGTCAGCCGTGAATTCAGCACACCGAGAAGAAAAAGCGGTGCCCAGCCGACTGTTGGATCGAGCACGATGCCATAGCCGCCACCGCCGCCTCCACCACTGCCGACGAAGTAGTGCTCGCCCTTTCCGTCCCACGCGAAACAAGCGCCGGTAGCAATGGCCGGGGCCAGAATCTTCGGCTGTTCAAAACGAAGGTGGTTCTTTTTGTAAACGTAGCCGTGCCACGCGTCGCCAAGAGTGCCTTTGGCACGTTTGGCCAGGCGCTGTTTGTTTTCCTCAATGTAGGTCCACGTCAGAGGGTGCTCCTTGGAATAGTCGGCGGGCGGGATGAGCACGGAGCGCCCCGCCTCAGTGCGGTAGGGAAAGACAAGTCTCTTGGCGGTGTTAGAGAAAGCATAGCGGCGGATGTCAACGGAGCCTTTGAGGAAGGGCTTCACATGGTCGGACTCCAACCAATGCTGCCGACCCGTCGCGGCAGATGCGCAGAGCACGCGTTTTTGTTCTTTGCGCAGTTCATCCAGGATGTACACATCATCGGCATCCGTTTGAAGGCCGACAAACAACCGGGCGACATCTTTCAGGCGGCGCGGGCAGTCATTGAGCAACTGCATCAGGCGTGCATCTGCTCCCACATGGAAATTCCAAGGCTCGTGCTTGATAGTATCCACAGGAACTTTTCCCTCCGACAATTGACCTGCATTACGCCACTCAAACAGGTTTGAAGCTTGCACATAATGGCAACTGGCGGACTTGGCTTTCGTCAGAAAAAGCAGGCAGGTGTAAGTGGTGGCGCTGGTGAAGATCTGCTGATCGCCAAAGTGAACCACATGATTCAAGTGATGCCCGTTGCCGATGAGGCCGCGAAGTGGTTGCCCATACTCGGCACTGAAAAACTTATGCGGGACGATGAAGCCCGTCCGGCCGGTTGATCTCATCAAGGCTAGCGCTTTCTCGGTGAACACAACATAGATGTCGTAGTTGCCAGCGGTCGCACTCGCGTAATTGCGGCCAAAGTATTCCACTGCCTGAGGCTGTGTCTCCAGCATCGTCTGGATGCGAATGTATGGCGGATTGCCAATGACCGCCTCGAAGCCGCCGCGCTTCATGATTTCGGGGAAACCGTCTTTGCCATCCCAATCGAAGACGTTGATGCGTAGGTGTGCCTCGGCATCCATTTCGGGCAGGCCGAGCTGCGCGTAGAAGTCGGAGGCAATGAGCGAGTTGCCGCACTTGATGTTGTCACCGAGGTCGGGGAGGACGCGTTCCTGGATGAGTTCACGCTGGACGGTCTGCGCGGTCTCGCCTTCGAGCACTTTGAGGAGCAGGGATAGCTTCGTCACTTCGACGGCTTGGCTGTCAATATCGACGCCATAGATGTGGGCGAGGAGGATGCGCTTGCGCTCCGTGGTGGTGAGTGCCCAGCCGCCACCATTAGCGGCGACGAGCTTGGGGGTCTTCCCCTTGGCGTGGCTTTCCGTGTCGTGGCTGGCGTAAAAGTGGTGATACCAATCGAGCAGGAACTGATAGGCACCGATGAGGAAGGAACCGGAACCGCAAGCGGGATCGAGCACGGTGAGCTTTTCGATCTGCTTCGGCGTTTTGCCCTCCACCAGCGGGCCAATGGTCTGCCGCACGATGTAATCGACGATGTAGGTGGGCGTGTAAAAGACGCCACCGGCCTTTTTGACCTCCGGCTTGTCCTCCACCTTGGCCTGATGACCATCCGTCAGCCGAATGATCTTGCCGAGAAACTGTTCATAGACCTGGCCGAGAATGTCGGCGGGCATGTAACGGAAGGCGTAGTCCGTGTGTGGGTAGTACAGGCTGGTGACGATGCCTTTGAGCAGCTTGTCATCAATGACGAGGTGCGGCGTGAGTGTGTCGTGCTCCTCGTTCCGGCCTTTTTCGGAGCGGAAGTGGAAGAGGCCGGAATTGTAGCGGTCGTCCGCCTGCTGGAAGAGTTTGACCAGTTCGGGATAGATGGCCTTGGCCTCGGCGGCGCGTTTCAGGCGCTCGTAGTCCTCAATGCCGCGATCCTCGCAGATGCGGAGGAAGATGATCCGGTCGAGGATGCGCTGGACGGCGAAGTTGAGCTCCCGCTGCGTCAGATCGGGATTCCGCAGGGCGAGATTCCGCGCGAGATCCGCTCGCCAGCCCTCAATGGTGGCAAGGAAGTCGGCATCGACCTCGGTCGTGCCGCGCTTGCCTTTGTTCGTGGTGGCGAATTTGTCGAAGCTGCCCTTCAGAATGGCCTCACGAGAGAAAATGCCGCTGATGTGATCCCACTTCTCCGCATACTCGTCGAAGCGGCAGTAGAAGATGCGGGCCTTTGATGCCGCGTCCGTGCGCAGCGGCTTGATACGCGTGTCGTAAATGGCGAACTCCTCGAAGTCGCTGAGGATGGAGAGCGGCAGCTTCGCGCTCCAGGCGTAGTGGCGGAGTTGGTAAGCGGGTGAGATGTCATCCTTGATGCGGATGCTGGGCTTCTTCGCCTCCAGAAAGAACTTCCGCGTCCCGCCGATGCGAAAGCCGTAGTCCGGGGCCTTCACCGCGCTGCCAATTTTGACCTGATCCTCGTGGATGACATCGCGGTAGGCTTCGTCGTAGCCTGCAGTGTTGTCGATGTCCCAGCCCAGGAGCTTGAAGAAGGGATCAAGGAAGTCGCGCCGCAGCTGGGTCTCGTTGTAGCTGCCGGACTTGTAGGCGTCGATATGCTCACCAAAACGGGCGACAAGATCGAGGATGGGCTGGGGGGCAGGCATGCGTCAGCCTTTTTAGGTGAGGAAGCAGCCGTCGGTCAAGCGGAGGTGGAAGATTGCAGAGCCTGCTGAACTCTGATCTCTGTCGAAACCCGCCCGCAGGGCTACGCTAAGCGATGTGGGCGACGAACGAAGGAGATCCAGAACGGGCTAAAGCCCGAACTACGAACGAAGAACGAAGAACACCGCACGGCGACGCAGTAGGGTTAGACCCCATGGAGTGCTTGGTGGGAGGCGATGAGGCTGGAGGCCATGAAAACACCCTACACGTCAGTTCTCCTCGCTTCGATGCTTGTGCTCACCGCTAACACGCTGCCTGCGTCGGAAACGGATGACCGCATTGAGGCGGCCGCCAAGTCTTCTTATGTCTTTAAGAACTTCCTCAAAGACGATTCGATCACCACCTCGTCCAAGGAGGGTGCCGTCACTCTCACGGGCACGGTGAAGGACGCCGATCACAAGCAGCTCGCTCAAGATACCGTGGCGGAACTGCCCGGCGTGAAGAGCGTGGAAAACAAGATCGAAATCAAGGATAGCCCGCCCGAGCATTCGGACACTTGGCTGTTCCTGAAGGTGAAGAATACCCTCGCCTTTCATCGCAGTGTCAGCGCCATGAACACGACCGTCGCCGTCAATCAAGGCGTGGCCACGCTCACGGGCGAGGCCAGCAGTGAAGCGCAGAAGGAACTCACCACGGCCTACACGGCGGATGTCGAAGGCATCACCTCGGTGAAAAACGAGATGACGGTGGCCGCTGCCACGCCAGCTCCGGTGCTCAGCATGGCGGTGATGATTGATGATGCGTCCATCTCCGCGCAGGTGCGTGGTGCCTTGTTCATGCACCGCTCGACCAGTGCCTTCAAGACCAGCGTCTCCACCACGGACGGCGTCGTCACCGTGGGCGGCAGTGCCAAGAACACGGCTGAAAAGGATCTCGTCACGAAGATCGCCACGGACATTCATGGCGTGAAGAGCGTGGTGAACAACATGGTCGTCGAGCTCGCCACGGTCTCGAACTGAGCCAGCCTCTAACACGGCCGTTTGGGGGCGGAAACGCCTCTGAACGGCCTTTTTTGTGGGCACCGCTCACGCGGGCCTCACCGTCACCTGCATGCTCTGCATGGTGAAGTTTCCAAACATCGTCGCCAACGCCACATCAGCCGCATCGCGACCATAGGCTACTACAAGGCGATTGCCGCGAGGTCGGTCGTAGGTGGCATCAAAGGTGAACCAGCGGCCGCCGATGAAGGCCTCAAACCAGGCGTGCAGGTCCATCGGATACAATTCATGGAGAAAGCCCACCACCATGCGTGCGGGCACATTGATGGCGCGACACAGCGCGATGCCGAGATGCGCAAAATCACGACAAACACCCCGGCGGGTGTTCAGCGTCTCCAAAGCGGTGGTGAAGCTGTTGCTGGTTCCTTGTTCATTGCGCACCTGCTGATGCACCCAATCGCGGATCAGAGCTACCTGCCCATAGTTTGGAGGTGCATGGCCCACGATGGAGTCTGCCAAGGAGATGAGTTCATCGGACTGGCAGTAGCGGCTCGGCAGCAGAAACTGGAGCACGTCCGTGGGTAGATGCTGCACGGGCGTGAGCGGAGCCGTCCTGTCTTCATCCACTTGGTCCGCCACCTCAGCGCGGCAATGCACGGTGAGTTGAAAATGGCCCGCTGGCATCACGATCCTTTGGCAGAGGTTTCCATAGCCATCGGTGAACTCGATCACGGGCACGCGAGGGGACAAAAGAAACTCCTCGCGCATGATCCACTGCGCCCAGCCGCTGCGTGGGCGCAGCATGAAGATGGCCGGAACCTCCTCGGTAGTGTGATAGGCGAGCTGGCAGGTGGTATCGAGGATCATGGCGTGTGTGAGTGGACACCACTCCATGCGAAGCCCGCCGCTCTCTTCGTCCTTGCGCGGGCATGAGCAAATGGAATCCCCACAGGAGTAGGGTTTCACCCCATCGCAGGCGGCTCGGCGGCGCGGTAGCAGTGTGGATGCTCTACACCATCGCCCTCGTTCTCATCATCCTCTGGCTTCTCGGCCTCGTCACCAGCTACACGATCGGTGGCTTCATCCACGCCTTGCTCGTGGTGGCCGTCATCATGGTGCTCATCCGCATCATCCAGGGCCGCGGTAATGCTTGAGGGCGATTTTCTCCTTTTGCCAAAAACCGTCCATGAAAGCTCTTCAATGCCTCTTTTTCACCGCGCTGCTCTTTGGCGCCTTCGTTCCATCCATCGGTGCCCGCGAGAGCGTCTCGATGGACTTCTTTTATGACAATCTCGATCCCTACGGCACCTGGAGGGAGGTGGGCGATTACGGCTATTGTTGGCAGCCGCGTGATGTGGCGAATGACTGGCGACCCTACAGTGAGGGACGGTGGGTGGACACCGATGCCGGATGGACGTGGGACAGCGATGAACCCTTTGGCTGGGCGGTGTATCACTATGGCCGCTGGGCGAATGTGGACCACTACGGCTGGATCTGGGTGCCTGGCACCGAATGGGGGCCGGGCTGGGTCTCTTGGCGTCACAGCCCGCGCTACACCGGCTGGGCTCCGCTGCCGCCTGAGGCGTTTTTTCTCCACAGCATCGGCTTCAGCATCTGGGTGGATAACTACTTCGACATCGGCCCCGGCAACTACCGCTTCATTGAGAACCGCGATTTCGGCGCCCGCCGCCTGAACACCGTCTTCATCGATCAGAGTCAGAACTATCAGATCATCAACCAGACGACGAACATCACCCACATCACATACGTCAACAACGTCATCCACAACGGCGGGCCTGGCTTTGACCAGCTCTCGCAGCAGAGCCGGATGCCCATCCAGCGCTATAAACTCGAACGCCGTCACGACTTCGTGGGCGATCCGCGCCGTCAATCCGCCGAAAACTTGCGTTCCCGCGTGCAGGGTGGCTCACTGAGCATGCTCGCTCCGGCCATCAGCGATCATTCCAACGCGCCACCACCTCGTCTCGCCGAGAAAGCGCCACGAGCCGAGGTCAATCACGGTTGGAAAAACGCTGGCAGCACCGCCGAGGTGAAGGCGCTGCGTGAACGCATGAAAGGCGATGCCCGCGTGCCCGAGACTTTGCCCGCGCAGCCACGCTTTCAGCGTCTCTCGGAGCCTCCCGCCCATCGTGCGGACACGACCGGCCACAAGCCCTCCATCATTCAACCTGCGCCCGGCGTCACCAAGCGAGAAGACAATCCACGCAATCCCAACACGCCGCCCAGTTCCCCCAGGCCACCGGAGCGCCGGCCGCAGGCCGCTGATCGCCCCCCGATGCCCGCACCCGCCGTCCAGCCACCCCAGCCTGTGCCGAGCGCTCCTCGCGCCGATCCACGGCCCGAAAAACACACTCCGCCCAAGGTCGAGCGTCCCGCCACACCTCCTGCCAGACCGAATGCCGATGGAAAACCCGGCGTGCGAATGCCTTATCCTCCACCGCAGCATCCACCGCCTCGCGCTCCAATTGAAGCCCCGCGTATTCCTGAAACCCGCCGCCCCGGTGAGCGTCCCGCGCCCAGCGCCCCACCGCAGCCGAGGCCACAGGCTCCACAGCAACGGATGAAACCACCTGTACAGCCTGCACCGCCAGCCGTGGTGCCTCCGCCCATCCCGCCGCCGCCCGCTGCTCCTCAGCAGCCACCGCCGCCGCAGCATGGCAAACGCCCCGAAGGCCGCGATCCGCAAAAGCCCGGCAAACCATAACTCCCATCCCATGCACCTCCCGAAATCCACCCGCACTCTCGCCATTCTTTCCCTCCTCGCCATCGCCTCATCCGCGATCGCCGCCGACCCCAATGCCTCCGGCGGCACGCTCGGCGTCTATTATGAGAATGACATGTTCGCTGGCACGGACCGCTACTACACCAGCGGCGCCAAGGTGAGCTGGAGCTCGCCGAATCTCTCGCAATACAGCGATTCGCCCTACGCCAGCCCGTTTCTGCCACTCTTCAATCTGCTGCCCTACATCAACGAGACTTCTTACCAGAAGAACCTCGTCTTTGGCATCGGCCAGAACATCTACACGCCGGACAACACGGAAACCTATGCCCTCAGCGGCGGAGATCGTCCGTATGCCGGATGGCTTTATGTGGGCCTCGGCGTCGTGTGGAAAAACGAACGCGTGAGAAACTCGCTGCTACTCGATATTGGCGTCGTCGGCTCCTACAGCTACGCACAGGAATCACAGCGCTATGTGCATGATGCTCGCGGCTTTGATCATCCGAATGGCTGGGACAATCAGCTTCACAACGAAGTCGGCTTCATTCTCGCCTACGAGCGCACCTGGCGCTTTCCGCACATCGTGAAACGCAGCGGCTTTGATTGGGAGTTTATGCCGCATGCCGGAGCCGCTTTGGGCAACGTCAAAACGCATGCGAACCTCGGTGGCGAACTGCGCTTTGGCCTGAATCTGCCGGATGATTTCGGCACGGGCGTCATCGGCCCCGCCAGCAGCACCTCCACACCGGTCGATGGTGCCATGGGAGCCTCACGCTCGTGGTTTCCGCTCGGCATGTATGTCTTTGCCCGCATGGATGGCCGCGCCGTCGGCCGGAATGTCTTCCTCGATGGCAACACCTTCGGCGATAGCCATTCCGTGGGGCACCGGCTCTTCGTCGCCGATATCAGCGCTGGCTTCGCCTTCAACTACAAGAATACCAAGCTCGCCTATGCCTTCGTCTATCGCACGAAGGAGTTCGATAACCAGATCGAGCCGCAGGTGTTCGGCACCGTCTCGCTGAACTGGACCTTTTAATCCCACCCACCATGCCCACCTCACGCCTCATCGGCATCCTGCTCATCGTCCTCGGCATCGCCGCGTTTGCCTATCAAGGCATCCGCTACACGACGACCGAGAAGGCCATCGACCTCGGTCCCATCCACGTCACCGCCGAAAAAGAGCACACCTTCCCGATTCCGCCGCTCGTCGGCATCGCGGCCGTCACAGGTGGCGTCCTCCTGCTCATCGGCAGCCGCCGCAGCTGACCCCATTCTCCCATGAATATCCCTGAAAACTCTGGCCGGCTCGTCCTTGCCATTTACCTCATCCTCGTCGGCATCACCGGCGTCTTCGGCATCCAACTTGGCCCTGCCAGCGTGCTGCTGCCGATCCTCGCCCTCGCGGCGGGCATTTTGATCCTCCTCGGACGGTGAGGCGGGATCAAACCATCGCGCTTTGCAGGGCCAGCCGCTCTGCTTGGGGGAGATTGCTGGTCGAAATGGCCCGCCAGGCGGCATTGATGTCAATCCGCCCCCAGAGGTCCGCGAGGCAGTTTCCGAGGCTCTGGCGCTCTTTCGGGGTTTTGATGTGCGTGAGCAAATTCAGCGCCAGATCAGGCCGATGATGCTTTACGACCAGAATGAGGCCTTTTAGCGTTTCGTCATCCAGTGAGCAGATGAGTTCCACATCAGATAGGAGGGCCTCCAAATGACCGAGATCAGGAGTTTGGCCGCGTTGCAGGCGGGAAATGTGCCTCAGCAAGAGGTCGCGGTGCTGAGTGAGGGGGAGGGTTTTCATGCATCATGCATACGCCATCGCTCTTCATGCTGTCTTGCATGCTCAAGGCTTCCTTGTGTAGAATCAGCCCATCATGGCGGCGATTTCACCACAGGCCTTTTTACGTCAAACCCGCGGCAGCGAGCTCGTGCGGCTCTTCGACTTGCTGCCGGACGTGAATTTCTTCATCAAAGACCGTGCCGGGCGCTTCATGGCGCTGAACCGCTGCGGCTGGGAATACTGCGGTGTGCAGCGAGAAAAGGACGCCATCGGTAAAACCGACCTCGACTTCTTTCCGCGACGTCGAGCTGCCGAATATCGCCAGGACGACGAGGCCGTCATGCGTAGCGGCAAGGCCATTGTGAACCGCGTCGAGAGCGCCCCGGAGGCGGAGGGCTCGCCGCGCCTCGTGATGACCAGCAAACTGCCGCTGCGAAACGCGAAAGGCGAGGTCATCGGCATCGCGGGCGTCAGCCGCCGACTCGATCAAGTGCGCAGCCGTGCCAGCGGTGAGGCCCGCTTCGCCAAAGTCATCGAGCACATGCATCGCGAGCCCGAAACGGCCCTCAGCAGCGTCGAGATGGCTAAAATGTGCGGCCTGTCGCAAAGCCAGTTCGACCGCAGCTTCCGCGCTGTTTTTGGCACCTCCGCCCGCCAATACCTGCTCAAAGTCCGCGTTGAAACTGCCTGCCGCAATCTTACCGAAACGGAAGACACGGTGGCTGCGCTGGCGGTGGAGCTTGGTTTCTTTGATCACGCTCACTTCACGAGATGCTTTCGCGGCATCATGGGTCTGACGCCGGCGGCGTATCGGGCGCAAGTGCGTGAGCCGAAGCTTAGGAGGCGGTGAAGCTACTTTTCCTGCTGCAGGGCAGGGGAGTCAGGCGGCAGAAGGATGGAAGGCTCGCCACCGAGATAGCCCAGTGAGACGAGAAAGCAGTCCATTCGATGCGCAGTGACTTGGAGCCAAGGCTCGCGGTTGAAGAAGCCGTGTGGCTGGCCTTCGGCGGTCCACATTTCGGCTTGGAGGCCGAGTTCGCGGGCCTTTTGCATGTATTCATCGGCTCCGAGCTTGAGTTGATCGTCCGTGCCAAAGAAGAAAATGGCGGGCGGTGTTTCCTTGGTGAGGAAGCTGTTTGGTGTGATGGCCTCCGCCATTTCCAGTGAGATGGCGGTGGTGCTGCTGCCGGTGCGTTCTTTGTGCAGGGTGGCGATGTTCATCGCGGGATTGAAAAGCACGAGCGCATTCGGGATGGAGGACACGGCTGATTCTCCGGCGGCGTCATAGGCTTTGACCAGGGCCGTGCAGGCGGCGAGATGGCCTCCCGCTGAGCCACCAGCGGCGATGATTTGGGTGGGATCAATGCCCCATTCATCGGCGTGGCTGCGCACCCAGCGGATGGCGCTTTTGGCATCTTCGACGGCCTTGTCCGGCGACGTTTTGTGCTGGTTGAAAATGCGGTAATCGGCGCAGGCCGTGATGAGGCCGCGGCTGGCGAGGTATTTCGCCTGCGGAACGAACTGGAGGTAAGAGCCTGATTTCCATCCGCCGCCGAAAAAGAAGACCACGCAGGGCTTTTGCACGGCGAGACCGATTTCTGCCTTGGGCGGGAGGAAGAAGTGCAGCTTTAGCTCGCCCTCCGGCGTCTGCTTGTAAACGACTTCACGGCCTTCCACCGGAGCCTGGGTGAGCTCGATGAGCTTCTTTTGGCTTTTTGCCTGCGCGGGGAGCTGATGGACTCTGACGAGAGTGACGAGGGCGGTGATGAGGAGCAGGGAAAGGCGCATGGCGGGCAAAAACGTCTGGCAGGCGGATTTGTTGTCGGCTTTCATCGTGGCATGCCCAGGAAGCCTTCCGCCGCCCCGTCTCCGAACGTCCGAAAACGTGACTCCAAGCCCCCGCTGGCACGGCCCGAGGTGGGGCTGGCAGAACTCCAGGCGCTGGAGGACAAAGCCACGCGGCTGGAGCGGTTGGCGAACGTGCTTTTGGAGACGCCGAAGCAGGCCTTTTATGTCTTTTCCTATGCAGAGGGGCGCTTTCTCATCGGTCACGATCATGTTTCCGGCTTGTATGGGTATGAGCAGGGGGAAGTTGATCAGCTTCCAGAGGGCTGGTTTAGCATCATTCACCCCGAGGATGTGGGGGAGTTTCGAGCGCTCCATGATCGCATGATGAAGGCGACCGCCGATGAAATCTGCGCCATGCCCATCCGGGTGCTGAGGAAGGCGGGTGGGTATGAATGGGCGGAGGTGCGGAAGCGGGTGTTTGAGCGGGATGCGGAGGGTGCCGTGCTCACCGAGGTGGGGATGGTGGTGCTCATCACGGAACAAAAGCTCGCGGAGGAGACGCTGCGCACGACCCAGGCGGCCTGCCATGCGCTCTTTCAGAGCAACACGGCGGGCGTGCTGTCCTTTGACGGCTCCTTTCGTCTGCTCGATGCGAACCCAATGCTCTGCCGGATGCTGAAGCAAAATCGGGCGACCCTGCTCCGCCATGAGGTGGTGGACATCATCGCGCCCGGTAGCCGCTCGGCGGTGGAGCGCACCCTGGCGGCGCTGAGAAACGGAAAAAAATCACCTGCGAGCTTCGAGACCTGTCTGGAGGCCTCGGATGGCACCCGGCTGGATGTGCTGGCCGCGATCACCTGCCAGTTCGGAAAAAACAAGCAGGTGGAACGCGGCATGCTCATTCTGACGGATTTGACTGCCCGCAAGGAGGCGGAGATGGCCTGGCGGAGAGAGTTGGAATTGAAGGATGTGCTCTTTGACCATTCGCCCGTGGCCTTCGGCTTGCTGGATGCCTCGGCCCGCTTGCTGCGGGTGAATCGTGCTGCGGAGGAGTTGTTCGGTTTTCGTTCCAAGGAGGTCATTGGAAAGCTTCTGTGGGACATTCCGGTCTTTGCTTCTGAGGAGGTGGCCTCCTCAAAGAAGCGTTTTCTGGCTTTGCAGCAGGGGGCCGCCTCAGTTGAGGCGGAGATCTCGATGCGCACCAAATCTGGCGAGCTGCGCCTCATCGCCACGGTGACCACGGCGGTGAGAAAACCGGATGGCCAGATCGATTTCCTCGTCACGACCGGCATTGATGTGACCGAGCGAAAGCGTCTGGAGGCGGAAGTCATCCGCGTGGCTGAGCAGGAGCATATCCGCATCGGTGCCGATTTGCACGATGGGGTGGGGCAGACGCTCACGGGCGTCTCCGCCCTGATGGAGGCGCTCGTCCAGGGACTCGAGGGCACGGCCAAAGTGGATGCCGAGCGGATATTGCATCTGTTCAAAACGGCTCAGGAGGAGACCCGGAGGCTGTCCCACGGTCTCTCACCGGCAGCGGTGCGGAATCGAGGACTCGTCGATGGGCTGCGCCTCGTCGCGGAGACCGTAAGGCTCAATTTCCGGCGCGAGTGCGAGTGCCACTTCGATGAAACCATCCCATCTTCCGGGCCGGAGGCGGATATTCACCTCTTCCGTATCGCCCAGGAGGCGGTGAACAATGCGCTGCGTCATGGGGGTGCCCAACACATCCGCCTCTCGCTGCGCAGGCACAACGGTGGCTCCGCCGTGCTCGAAGTGACGGATGATGGCAAAGGTCTCGAAAACAGAAGACCTGACAAAAAACCAGGTAACGCTGGTATCGGGATGAGGGTTATGGAATACCGGGCAAACCTGCTTGGCGGCCATCTCAAGGTCCATTCCCAGCCCGGCAAGGGTGTTCGCGTGAGTTGCTATTTTCCTATCTGTTTGACTAAGCAAGGAAAGTTGACAAACCACTGAGCACCAACGACTTAGGTGAACCGTGAAAAGTAAAATCTATATATTGGACGATCACCCCATCGTTATCGAAGGGCTTAAGAAACTCATTGATTCGCAGGAGGACATGCAAGTCGTCGGCAGTGCCGAAGACGCCAACACCGCCCTCCAGCAAATCGGTAAACTCAAACCGGACATCGTGATCCTCGACATCACCTTGAAGGATCGCAGTGGTGTGGACCTGATTAAGAAACTCAAGGCCAGCCACCCGAACATGCAGATCCTCGTGTACTCCATGCACGACGAGAACGTCTATGCTGAGCGCTGTCTCCGTGCCGGAGCCATGGGTTACGTCATGAAGGGGGAACAGCCCGTTCGCGTGCTTCAGGGCATCCGCCAGATTGTCAGCGGCACCTTCTTCTTCAGTGCCGCCCTGCTCGGCAGCATCGTTTCCGGCGGCAGCGCCCGCGGCGGTGGCTCACGGGGTGAACCCGCCCGCATGCTCAGTGATCGTCAGCTCGAAATCTTCGAGATGGTGGGGCGCGGCTTCGACTCCCACTCCATGGCTGAAAAACTCGGTCTCAGCGCCAAGACAGTGGACGCTCACAAAGCGAACATCCGTCAGAAACTCGGCCTCGCCTCCGCTCGTGAGCTTCTCATGGAAGCCGTGCGCTGGGTGGAGAAATAGGCCTCCAAACCAGATCGAACTTCTTTGCGAAGCGCCGCACCTGCGGCGCTTCGTTTTTTTATACGTTCATGGCAGCCCCCAGGCACCTCGCAGCGCGGCGTAATCTGCCTTTGGCAGCAGCACATAGTGTGGCGCGGCCTGTGGATCGAGCCATCGCAGCATGCGGGCAAGATCCGCCTCTGCCATGGTGGTGCAGCCGGCGCTTGGCTTATCCGGGCCACGTCGCACATGGAAAAAGATCGCGCTGCCATAGCCGGCGGCGGGTGGCTGCTGATTGTGTCTGATTTCCAGCATCCATTTGTAGGCCGCATCGCCTAGCCTCATGCGCTGCTTTTCAAACCACGGCGGAATACCTTGGCGTGGGTCGATCCGGACGTGACGGTTGTAGTAGGGATTCGAGGAATCATCCACGTAGGCATCCCAGGGCCCCACCTGGACATAAGGCCACCTCGCTCCCGCAGGCGGCGTAGCGGCATAGCCAAAGAGGCTCCCCAGTTGAAAAACGCCCGCCGGGGCACGCCAATCCTTTTCCACCTTCATCGGAATGCCGTTTTGGGGCACTCCAAACACACCACGGCCCCAGGCCAGGCCCTTTTTCCCTAAGAGCACTGGCACCGGCTTCGCGAACACAGGCTGCCAGGCATCTCGGGAGGAGGCCCGCTGGTAGCACTGCATCGTGGCCGTGTTGGAGGTCCATGAGGCAGGCTGGGTCACGATCAGCTGCCGGACAGCTCTGCCGAGCTGAGCAGAGGCCATCGAGGGTAGCCAAACCAGAAGCAAAAGCAGGCATGCTGTCCTTGATAGGGTATGATTTTTTTGGAAAGAAACTTTTTGGTATTGCATAGCAGGGCGGTTTTTGAATATAACAAATAAATCAGCCCTGCCGGGTATTTTGGTTTCAGGTTTTGGGGGTTTTTTTCCTGAGGACCAAATCCGGCAGGGTTGTTTTTTGCCTAGGCTACTTCTAGCAGATGGAGTGAATCCTTTCCACGGCATCTCGTCCTTGGATTTGCCCGTCCTGGGCGTATATCTAGCTCCCTCACCACCATGACCTCCCGTCGTCTTTTCGCCCTCTCGGGTCTCGCTGCCGTCCTCGGCCTCGCTTCCTGCGCTACCCAATCCTCCATCACCCTGGATTACGTCCCCGCTCCCGGCGGTCCGCTCCGTGGTGCGGCTCAATTCACCATCGGAGCCTTCGCCAACAAGCGGAATGTCGATTCCTACTACCTCGGCACCGTCAAACTCCCCCTCGGCGTTCCGATTGAGCAATTGCAAAGCCAGTCACCGGTCGAAACCATCACCGCGAACTGCTTTGCCCATGCCATGGAGCATCGGGGCATGCTCACCGATTCCAACAAGGCATCCTTCCTCATCACCGGTGATGTCCTCGACCTCCAAGGCGAGCTCCTCGTGCATCCCTACGCCCATGTCCGGCTGCGGATGAATGTCGTCGAGATCGGCAGCGGCCGGGTGCTCTTCTCGAAAGTGTACAAAGCCGAACGGCAGACCACCGCCTACCGTCCAGGCAGCGGCTCACCCGTTCCCATTCTCCAGGAACTCATCTCCCGTGCCCTGCAAGACGCCGTCGATCAGGCCGTGGATGATCCCGCCATGCGCTCTCAGATCCAGCCCGGCAGCGGAGGCGGCTACCGCCCGCGCTACACACCGGGCATGCTTTGATACCTGAGATTGCATGACCGCCACGCCCTCCGAATTTCTCGCCACCACGCTCTTTGCCTTGGCGGTGCTGCACACCTTCTCGGTGAAGAAATTCGCGCACTGGGCGCATCGCTATCCGAAAGGCTCCATTCAGGAGAATTTGCTGCACTTCCTGGCGGAAACCGAGGTCGTCTTCGGCCTCTGGGCCGCGGCACTCTTCGCTGGCATCGCCGTGCTAAGGGGCAGCATGCATGAGGCCGTGCACTACATCGAGAGCCTGAACTTCACCGAGCCCAAGTTCGTGCTCGTCGTCATGGTCGTCGCTGCCACGCGACCCGTCGTGAAGCTCGCCGAGGCGCTCATCTCCCTCATCGCCAAAGCGTTGCCGATACGGGAAAGCATGGCGTTCTACCTCGCCGCGCTGTCCTTTGGCAGCCTGCTCGGTTCCTTCATCACCGAGCCTGCGGCCATGACGCTGCTCGCCATCCTGTTGAAGCGCCGCTACTTCGATCGTGGCATCAGCCAGCGGCTCGCCTACGCCACGCTCGGACTGCTGTTTGTGAATGTCTCCATCGGCGGCACACTCACGCATTTCGCCGCGCCGCCGGTGCTCATGGTCGCGGCGAAATGGGATTGGGACATCGCCTTCATGTTCACCACCTTCGGCTGGAAAGCCGCTGCGAGTTGTGTGACCTCCACCGCGCTTGTCGCGTGGGTGTTTCGAAAAGAAATCCTCGCCATTGAGGTGCCGCAGCAGACCCCGCAGCCCGTGCCCGCCTGGCTCACGGGCCTGCACGTGGTCTTTCTCGCCTCCATCGTCTTTTTTGCCCATCACCCGGATGTGTTTTTCGGCGTCTTCATGATCTTCCTCGGCCTCGTCACCGCCACGCGGGAGTATCAGGACCAGCTCAAGCTCAAGGAAGGCCTCCTCGTCGGCTTCTTCCTCGCCGGACTCGTTACGCTCGGCTCCCTGCAATCCTGGTGGCTCAAGCCACTCATCGCTGGCATGGACGGCCCCACGCTCTTCTTTGGAGCCACCGGCCTCACCGCCCTCACGGACAACGCCGCGCTCACCTACCTCGGCAGCCTCGTCGAAGGCATCACGCCCGAGCTGAAATACGCCCTCGTCGCCGGCGCCGTCACCGGCGGTGGCCTCACCGTCATCGCCAATGCGCCGAATCCCGCCGGCGTCGGCATCCTGCAAACCAGCGACGCCTTCCAAGGCGAAGGCATCAGCCCGCTCGGCCTCTTCCTCGGCGCCTTGACCCCGACCGCCATCGCCGTCGTGTTTTTCTGGTTTGTGGCTTAGTTATCTTGAATAGTTGTTGAATAAAATTGATTAACGAATCAATATTATTCAATATGAAGCGCTTCCCCGTCACCTGTCCGAGCTGTGAGCATCGACTCCAGGTCAAGCGGCTCACCTGCGACCACTGCGGTACCGAGGTGGAGGGAATTTACCCGCTTCCCATGCTCGCCGCCCTCTCGGCGGAGGATCAGGCCTTCATCTGCGACTTCGTCAAAGCCAGCGGCAGCCTCAAGGAAATGGCCGCACTGCTGAAGGTCAGCTACCCCACCGTGCGCAACCGCCTCGATGAGGTCATCGCCAAGCTCCAACCCACGCCTCCCACGCCATGAAACTGAGCCAAATCCTCTTCCATCCCTTCCTCCGCCTCGCCGGGGGCACCTCGCTTCTGCTCGGATTGGCCGCCATCACCCTCACCGGTCTCATCGGAGCCGGACAGGGACTGCATTTCGATGGCGTGCTGGACACTCACGCAGGCAAACGCGGACCGTGGTGGTTCTTCGCGGCTGAGGGGCTGATCGACTGGATCAGCCTCGCCGTGCTGCTGCTCCTCGCAGGCCGGATCATCTCCAAGACCGCCTTTCGCAGCATCGACCTGCTCGGCACCCAGGCTCTCGCCCGCTGGCCCACCCTGCTGACGGCGCTCGCCTGCCTCGCCCCCGGATTTCATCGTTTCAGCCAGGCGCTCACGAAATCCATCATCGGCCTCAAACCCGGCCAAGTGCCTCAATTGCCTCCCGCAGGACCAGACGCCGTCGTGTTCGGCCTCGTCACGCTTTTCATGCTCGCCTGCACCGTGTGGATGGTCGCGCTCATGTGGCGCTCCTTTTCCCACTGCGGCAATGTGCGCGGAGGCAAAGCCGTTGGCACCTTTGTCATCACCCTGCTGCTGGCTGAGGTGCTCTCGAAGATGCTCATCGGTCAGCTTTTTCGGCTCTTGTGAAAAACATCTCCCCCAAGCTGTTGAGGCCTACTGTCGAGTCACCTAAGGTGCCCTGTTGTGATTCATTCAGGTTTTCAAACACAGCCTACACCGGCCAGCGGAAGCACTGCCCGGCAGCCAGTTTCGAGCGGGCGTAGGCTGAAATGCGCACGCGGTTGGCGCTGTTTCCGCTCAGCAGCCACACGTTCGTTTGATCCATCGCATGCAGAAAGCCCACATGGCCGCTGGCACCGGCGGAAAGCGGCTGCGTGACGACAATGCAGCCGTAGGTGGGAGCCACCGCACGGCCAAAGCTGATCCACTGGCCCGCCATGCCCGTGTTATGCCCGCGAAAGCCCGCCTTGCGCAGGCTCCAGTTCACAAAGGCCGCGCACCAGCTCGTCTCATCGCCACCGCGGATGCCCACGCTGGCGAGGTACTCGACGATGCGTGGATTATCCCCCGGATTCCATTCCGCCACGCCTTGCTCACGCAGCGCCACCTCCAGCCACGGCGGGGCCTGAGGCGCAAATCCCGCCGCCTGCGTCACCGGCTGCGTGGCCGCCGCCGCACCGCCCGCCACCTGTACTACCTGGCCGGGGTAAAGGATGCGGCATCGGTTGTTCGCATCGCAAAGGCCGGGATTCAGGGCCTTGAACTGCTCAAAGCTCATCCCGTGCTTCCGTGCGATACCTGTCGGCGTGTCGCCGCTTTGGATCATGTAGGCTGCCATGCGCCGAACATGAACGCGAAGCACCGCGCTGCCAAATCGAAGGTGCTCTCCCGTCGCAAACTCCTCACGGATGGCAAAGCCGGCACTGGCGGCACAGTTCGCACATCGCTTTCGGGTCCGTGTGACAGCGCTCGCAGCTCAGGCACAGCGCACAGATCCGCTGGCGGCGCGGCAGGCCGCTCACACCAGCACAAGAACCCGTGCGAGGGCAGGGGACCAGGCCTTGAGCCTGCTCGGCAGGCACTAGCCGGCGAGTTTTAGCATCAGGTGGGGGAAAGGGCAGGCTCATGAACGCGTGCGGACCAAGGCCCGCGAGTACTCATTCCCAATCCAGAAACGATTATGACAAACTTTGTTCGATATTTTTGTCCCGAGGAACGCAGGCACGCCATCCCGTGCGTCCTCCGCATGATTCACATTGCCCAAATCGCGGCCTTGCGCTCTAAATGCGCCGCTCGTTTCTCCCCGCCCCGCCCGCATGTCCCAACCCGCCGACGCCTCCTAGCAAGCGCCGTGCCTTTGCCTCGCGGCTGATCAGCACACTCGTACTCTGGGCCGTGATCATGACGGCCTTTGAATACCGCAGCGAATGGCTCGTCGTCGCCATTACGGGGCTCTTCGGCATCGCTGGAGCTCTCGAATATTACCGCCTCCTTCGCAGCGATCCGCAGGCACGCTCCTTCAATCTCCTCGGCTGCGTCATCTGCCTCGTTTACTGGGTCTCCGTGAGCGT
>CALSBJ010000084.1:0-26978 GCA_943373155.1 Akkermansia muciniphila
GCCACAGCGCTCACTTTCCCTGGGTTGTGACTCACTCCCACTCTGACCTTCTCGGGTGGCGGAGCACGAGACATGTCGCGCATCAGCGGTTGCCTATCTCGCAGACGCTGCTACCCTCGCGGCCCCCTTCCCCAGAAAAACTGCTCATGACCCCCGATAAAATCCGCAACATCGCCATCATCGCCCACGTCGATCACGGCAAAACGACGCTCGTTGACGGCCTGCTGCGCTCCAGCGGCAACTTCCGTGAAAACCAGGCCATCGCCGAACGTGCCATGGACTCGATGGACCTCGAAAAGGAAAAGGGCATCACCATCAAGGCCAAGAACACTTCCGTTCACTGGAACGACCACATCATCAACATCGTCGATACCCCCGGCCATGCCGACTTCGGCGGCGAGGTGGAGCGTGTGATGAAGATGGTGGATGGCGTGATGCTCGTGGTGGATGCCTATGACGGCCCGCAGGCCCAGACGCGCTTCGTATTAAAGAAAGCGCTGCAGCAGGGCATCAAGCCCATCGTGCTCATCAACAAGATGGACCGCCCGCACATCGAGCCACACAAGGTTCACGACAAGGTGCTGGAACTGCTCCTCGAACTGCACGCCACCGAAGAGCAATTTAATGCGCCTTTCGTTTATGGCAGTGCCCGCGCCGGCTGGGTCACGGACAAACCCGGCGGCGAGCAGCATGACATGACCTTCCTCCTCGGTCAGATCGTCAAACACATCGCCCCGCCCAAAGCGGAAGTCGAAGGCTCCTTCGAGATGCTCGTGTCCAACATTGACTGGGACAACTTCGTGGGCCGTGTGGCCATCGGCAAAGTCACCCGCGGCAGCGTGAAGCTCGGGGATCGCGTCTTCCTCCTCGGCAAGACGCCTGATGAGAAGCCCAAGCCGGTTAAAGTGACCAAAGTTTTCCAATACACGACCCTCACCACCGGTGAATCCGTCGAAGGCACCGCGGGTGACATCGTCGGCATCTCTGGCTTTGAAGACGTGGACATCGGTCAAACGGTCGCAGGCTCCGCCGACGCCCCTGCCCTGCCCTTCGTGGCCATCGATCCGCCGACGATCGTGATGCAGTTCTCCGTCAATGACGGCCCGCTGGCCGGCCGCGAAGGCGACCACGTCACCTCCCGTAAGATCCGCGACCGTCTGGACCGCGAACAGAAGATGAACGTGACCATCGGCGTCAAAGACACCGACACCGCTGGCATTTTCGACGTCAGCGCCCGTGGTGCCATGCAGATCGCCGTTCTGGTGGAGCAAATGCGCCGCGAAGGCTTCGAAGTGCTCGTCTCCCGCCCCATGGTGATCATGAAGCGCATCAACGATGAGCTTTGCGAGCCGTTTGAAACCCTCTACGTCGATGTGCCGGACGAGTACCTTGGCGGCGTCATGAAATCCATCGCCGAGCGTAAAGGCAAGATCGAGGACATGAACGCCGAAAGCGGCCGCACCAGCCTCCAGGCCTACGTGCCGACGCGTGGCCTGATCGGCTTCGAGTTCGAGCTGATGAACCTCACCAGCGGTCACGGCATTCACAGCCATCTCTTCCGCGAATACGCCCCTCAGGCTGGCACCATGCAGACCCGCACCACGGGCACGCTGGTGAGCACGGAAGCCGGTGAAGCCACCAGCTACGCGCTCGACACCATTCAGGTCCGTGGAAAACTCTTCATCGCCCCGGGCGATCAGGTGTATGACGGCATGCTGGTGGGTGAAAACCCCCGCGCGGACGACCTCCCGGTCAATCCGACTCGAAGCAAGCAGCTCACGAACTTCCGCAGTGCGGGTAACGACAAGAACGCCCAGCTCGCCCCGCCGATTCGCTTCAGTTTGGAGCGTGCCATTGAGTACATCGCTCCCGATGAACTCGTGGAAGCCACGCCGAAGTCCATCCGCCTGCGCAAGCGCGTGCTGGATTCCAGCGCCCGCCAGCGTGACAAGAAGAAGACCGAAGCGCAGCTCGAAGGCGGCGAATAATCTCTCTCTCTCACGCCGGGCGGCCCATCAGGGCCGCCCGGTTTTTTTTACCCCTTCGGCATGGAATGGCCGCCAACGTGAAATCAGCTTCTTTCTGACACAAAGCCACAAAGGCACCAAGCCCCGATATCATCAGGGAAACGTGGTGCCTTAGTGGCTTCGCGTGAGACACCGACTTTTCAGCCCTCAAGCGAAGCTGAACGCACGAATAACTGCATCACCGGCAGCCAGAAAAGTGGCGTCTCAAACCGCGGCAGCGTGAGCAAGGAGCCGAGAGACTCGCCATCAAAGACCAAGGCCATCAGGCCATAGCCGAACAAGCACGGCCAGAGGGCGTCTCCTTCCCTTAGCCTTGCCCAGGCACGGCGAGCGGCATGCCCGATGAGCACCAGCAGCAGTCCCAAGCCGATCACGCCACCATGTACCAAGGTGGCTAGGAAGACGCTGTGCAGGTGCCCGCTCAGATTCCACGGATCGGCGGGCAGGAAACGCTTCCAGCGATCCTTCGTGCCCCATTGCCCGATCCCGATCCAGCCATCACGGGTCGTTTCTATGCTGCGCCATCCGGCCGCATAGATCGCTTTCCGCCCATCATTCTGGCGATGGATCGCCCGCTCCCACGGCTGGGAGATCCCCGAGGCAGACGATGCCGCCGCCTCGGGAGATCTTTCCACCGCCATGCCGCTCAATGAAAAAAGCAGCGCCGAGACCGCCAGCACCAACAGCGGTCTCCAACCACGCCGAAAACCATGCACCGCGAGCAGCACCCCATGTCCCGCCAGCAGCGAAAGCATCGCCCCACGGCTGCCGGAGCAAAACGCCGCCGTCGTCAAAATCAGCGCCGACAGCATCGTGTACCGCGAGAGCGGCAGCGCACACAACCACAGCCCGTAAAAGCCAAACAGAAGCCCCGTGCAGACAGGATTCAGGCCGCCATAGACCAGCAGATTGTGCAGGCGGCAGTCCTCAAAATTCACCCCCCACTGCCGCAGATGCCAGCCGATGGAAATCAATGCCGCCAACGCCGTCAGATGGCCCGTCCAAACACCGATGAAGGCCATCAAGGAGGGTCTTTGAGCCGCCCCCACAAAAAGCATCAATGCCAGCACCAGCAGCCCCACGCCAGCCAGACCAGAACCAAGCTCGTGCCCGGCTGCAAACACCGAACGAAGCGTCATCCACCCCAGAAACGCCCCAACCGGCCAGAAAGACCGTGAAACGGGAAAACTCAAAAAACGAACGCAAACCAGCGAGCTCAGGATGAGCCAGGGATCATGAAGCCAGGGGCCTGGCAGACAGGAATAACCCGCCAGCAACCCGATGATCGCCATCTTCAGGCAACGCCCACCAAAGGCTGAGTTGGAGCAAGGCAGGTAGGTCAACATCGCGGGCATAGCCTTCTCGATAAGGCATAACCTACACCACGCAACCTCACACCCTCTGTCCGCAACAAGCAGCCCGCCTCACTCCACCACGCGTCGGTTCAAAAACGCGTAACTGGTGACAATCTCGGTCAGGAGAGTCTGCATCTTGAAACCGTCAGATGTGATCTGTTTCATCATTTGGTCCACGATGATGTGGTCGTAGCCGTCGAGCTGGCGGCCAAGGGCGTAGGCGAGGAGCTTTTCGGTGAGGTTGCGGGCGAGGTCGGCCTGGCGACTGGCGATGATGGCTTTGAGTTCTTTGGGAGAGGAGAAACGTTTGCCACCGGGGAGTTCGCCGACGGCGTCGATAGGGCCGCCGGACTCATCCTTGTCACGCCAGCGGCCGATGGCGTCGAAGTTCTCCAAACCGAAACCGATGGGGTCGAGGATCTTGTGGCAGTTGTTGCACACGGCATTCGTGCGGTGCAACTCGGTGCGCTGGCGCAGGGTGAGGTTGGCGACCTTACGTTTGTCCTGCTTTTCGAGGGCGGGCACATTAGGCGGTGCAGGCGGCACGTGCTGACCGAGCACCTGCTCCAGGACCCACACGCCGCGCTTCACGGCGCTGGTGCGGGTGGCGAAGGAGGTGGTGGCGAGGATGCCGGGCATGCCGAGGATGCCACCGCGATTCGCGTCGTTGAGCGTCACCTTTTGCATGTCCGAGCCGGTGATCTGGTTTTCGAGGCCGTAGAAGGTGGCGAGAGTGCGATTGAGGAAGGTGTAATCGGCGCTGACGAAGGTGACGACGCTGCGATTTTCTCGCACGATGCTGTCGAAGAGCAGTCGCGCTTCGTTCACCATGGCGCGACGCAGCTCTGAGGTCATCTGGGGGAATTTCTGCGCATCAAAGGGCTGGGTGGCCAGTTTGTCGAGGCCGAGCCATTGGGCACCGAAGCCATCGAAGAGGGCTCGCGAGCGTTTATCGGCGAGGAGGCGCTTGGTTTGCGCTTTGAGCACCGCCGGCTCATGCAGTTTGCCTTCATCGGCGAGCTTGGACAGCTCCGCATCGGGCATGGTGGTCCATAGGAGATAGGAGAGGCGGCTGGCGAGTTGGTAGTCATCGAGCGGCACGATCTTCTCGCCCTTCGCGGCGTCTTTGGATGGGGTGATGAAGAGGAACTGCGGGGAGACGAGGATGGCCTTCAGCATGAACCGAAGGGCGGCGGTGCGCTGAAGTTTGTTCGCCTGAGCGAGGGCGAAAACGCTTACCAACACATCAAGCTCGTTCTCGGTGGGCGGTCGTCGGTAAGCCGTGCGGGCAAGCTGGCGGGCGACCTCGCGGACGGGCAGATCTTCGCCACCGAAGAGTCGCTTCTGGACCTCGGCGGGCATGTTTTGCAGCGCGGCATTGGCGATGCCGAGATACTGCTCGGTCTGCATGGGCGAGAGCGAATTCAGGTAGCCTTCGCCGGGGACTTCATCGGGCAATTCCTTGGCGAGGGCGGCCTCGACGCCGAGGAAGTCGTGCAGCGTGTTGCCATACTCGACCTTGGTGAGGCGACGAATGACGAAGGGGCCGGGATCACGGGCGCTGAGGTATTTGATTTGAGCGAGAGCGTCTAGGAAGCGCTTTCGCTCGTCCTCGGAGGGCTGATCGGCGTCATCGGGCGGCATGTCGTGCGCATTGACGTTGGCGATCGCCTCCATCCACTTTCGGGCAAAGGCGGGATCACCCGGTTTGCGCACGGCGACCTCGAAGTTGAGTCCGGCTTTCGAGCGGCGATTGCTGTGGCACTCCAGGCAGTATTCCTTCACGAAAGGCTCAGCATGCTGCTTGAAGGCTTTTTGAGCCGCCGATTGCCTCGCGGCGAGATCTTTGTCCTCCACCGCCTGAGTGGAGAAAGATAGCGAGAGGGCGACTGAGAAGCAGATGAAGGTCTTGGAGATCAAAACGGGGACGTTGTATGACGAGAGCGGAGCCCCGGGTCTATCGTGATCGTTATCCCGGGGAAGAATAGGCGCCGTAAGCCAGCAGAAAGTGGAACAGGTTTTTAACCTGTTCATCCCCCGACAGCCGCACGGAATGCCATCCTGTTCCACGTTCCTCATCGCGACTTCCCGGAAGATCGACCTTCACTCCCCGTTCTCTCTGCCTCTTTACCCCATGCGCAAGTTTCTCATCCTGCTCTGCCTCGCCGCTGCCACGGTCCTGCTTTGGCTCGCCACCCAGCCCGCCGCCCCGGCGGAGGCCCCGCTCACCGTTTTCTGCGCCGCTGGCCTGAAAAAGCCGGTCGAGGAAATCGCCACGGCGTATGAAAAAGAAACCGGCACACCGGTTCAGCTCCAGTTTGGCGGCACCAGCACGCTGCTCACTCAACTCCGCGTGGCGAAGCAGGGCGATCTCTTCATCGCCGCCGACGATGGAGCGCTTGCCGATGCGAAGAAGCAGGATCTCACCCGCGAAGAACTCCGTCTCGTGCAGCAGTGGCCGGTCATCGCCGTGGCCAAAGGCAATCCCAAGAAGATCACGAACCTCGAAAGCCTGCTCGCTGCCGAGGTGAAGCTCGCCCTCGCCAATCCCGAGGCGGCCAGCATCTCGAAAGTGACGAAAAAAGCCCTCGGCGCGAAGTGGGACGCCCTTGCCGCCAAGGCCGCCGTGATGAAACCGACCGTCATGGATGTGGCGGCGGATCTGTCCCTGGGCAGTGTGGATGCCGCGATCATCTGGAACAGCACCGTGCCTCAATACAACCAGCTCGAAGCCATCGAGGTGCCGGAGCTTTCCTCGCACAAAGAACATGCCACCGCCGCCATTCTCGCCTCCGCGAAGGATGCCGCCGCCGCGCTGCGCTTTGCTCGTTACCTGAATGCTCCCGAGAAAGGGGCGGCCACCTTTGCGAAGCATCGCTTCGAGGCGGTGAAGGGCGATGCCTGGTCCCTGCGGCCTGATTTGGTCCTCTACTCAGGCGGCGTGAACCGCCTCGCCATCGAGGGCCTGCTCAAGAAATTTGCCGCTCGCGAGGGCATCAGCGTCACCACCACCTTCAACGGCTGCGGTATCCTCTGCGCCGCCATGAAGACCATGGGCGACACCTCGAACCCGAAGTATCCCGATGTCTATTACGCCTGTGACATCTGCTTCGTCCCGCCCGTGGCGAAGCAATTCCCCGAGGCCGTGCTGCTCACCGAGGCGGAAATCATTCTCGCCGTGCCCAAAGGCAATCCCAAAGGCATCCACACCCTCGCCGATCTCGCCCGTGAAGGCCTCAAAGTGGGCCTCTGCAACGCGGAGCAGTCCACCCTAGGCTACCTCACGCAAGCCATGCTGAAGTCGATGAACCTCTGGGACAGCGTGAGCAAAAACGCCTCCGCGCAATCGCCCACCGGCGATCTCCTGGTGAATCAACTGCGCACCGGCTCCCTCGATGCCGCCGTGGTCTATCTGAACAACATCAAGCCGCAGATCGAGCATTTCGAGGCCGTGAAACTCCCCGCCGATAAGGCCAAGGCCATCCAACCCTTCGCCGTCCGCCAGGACAGCCCGCATCGCCTGCTCGGTCAGCGTCTCCTCGCCTTCCTGCTCAAAAACCGCGAGTCCTTCGAGCAAGCCGGCTTCACCTGGAGCCCCCATTTAAATCCCATCCAGAGCGACAAGATCGAGCTGCCGGAGTGGCTGAAGCAGAAGTGAGAGATGAACGTCTCGGATCAGGCGACGGCGGAAGGGCCTGCCCACCATGCTGCGCGTTGCGCTGCGGGCGGGAGGTGTCGATGACACGACAGATGCCATACGAACCGTTGTCTGAATCCGTTTTGTTAGGGCTTAGCAACGTACGTGACACGATCGTCTGAAAGGATTCGATCATAGCGTTCAACGAAGCTCACGAACTCGTCACGATTGGAATTGATGTGATTGATCCAGTTTGAGATTCCGGCGGCAATCGCCTCAATGAGATCAATAAGGTTGAAGTATGTGACGTCCCGATCCGGAGGTGAGCAAGTGCCGCGCGGGGCAACGCAAAACCCGATGCGACGAACTCGATTCAGAAGAACCTTGCGCGAATCGAGACTCGACATGTGGAGAAGCGAATTTCGCATCTCCCAAAGCTCCTCTGATGTGATTCCGAGAAACGACAAGTTTGCATGTGTGTCGAGCCATCGAATAAACACAGAGCGCTCGTCGCCGTAGGCAATGAACGAGATGGTATCAATAAATGAAACGAGCAACTTCATGCAAGAAACATACTGTGCAGAATTGAAGAGGAGGCGGATGGCCGAAAAATAGTCGTCATTCAGCAGACGCGGCAGATCGAATCCCTCGTCGGTGGCATATTCAGTGAGCCAGTCCTTGACTGCATTGAGGGTGGGCGTATCCAAGGACTGCATTGCTGATGCCGCAAGCGGAGAATGGTCTGTGACGATATCGATTCGGGGGACACCATCGACAATTGCTGTAATGCAGAACAAGGGCTGCTTACTCGCTCCAGCCGCCTTAAAGAGAGGCTCAAAAACCTCAAGATGTCGTCCCAGGCGTTGCAACGCAATAAATGTGTCCTGAGTGATCGGCTGAGAAAGCGGAACTCGATTTGCCTTCACAACGTCAGTGGTGACATTCGATTGAAGCCATGCAGATTTCTCATCATCCGAGCCATCCCGTCGGTGAGTGCAAATGGCTGTCTCGGTGATGGTATCGCCTTCGATGAAGTAGAGGATATTGTAGATCGATTCTTGCACAGCGTAATTTTCTTGCGCTAACCACTAAGCGCTGGCCCCGCTTGGGCACGGGTGAGCGTCGAAACGGGGAGGCTGCTTAAAGTTGCGGAAAGCATGACCTACACAGCAGCCCCAGCGGTTGACCAGCCGGGCCATGTTAGCCGTTTCGGTCATTGTAGATTTCGTCAAGCGTCTGGTGGATTTCCTTCAAGGTCGAGGCGCGAAGGTTCGGTGCATCCGCATGTGCTTTAGTTTGTTGGGCCTGCAGTTCGATAAGCAGGCTATCACACGCCGCGTCATTCAGCTGTTGGATGCTTGCAGCTGCTGCCTTCGACGACAGATTAGCATAGGCGGCAGCTGCCGCTTTATGCTTTGCTGATTGTTCAGGGCATTGGAGGAAGGTCTGAATAGCGGATAAAACAGCCCCGAGTATGCTGATGACTCCCGCTGCGACTTGTGCCCAAAAGAAGCCTTCGCGCTCAACCGTGGCGAAGATCGCAACGCCGGTAATAGCTGATAGAGCAACAGCAGGAATGCCGAGCTTCCACGAAAGCTTTTCGTAGAATCGTGAAGCGAGGTCGTGTTCACGCTGTAGGCGGCGGAAAACCGAAGCGATTTTATTGAGGAGTTCTTGGCGGGTCATAAAAATTGAACGGATTACGATGAGCGGGTAGAATCGGCTAACAGTTTGGTTGGTTAACAGATCGTGAGGTTTGTCAGCAGCTTTATCGCCAACGATTTTGTCGGAAAAGTACGGACCATCGTGTTCAGGGGTGTCGATTTACCCTCCTATGCCGTTGCTGGGCAACCAAAATGTGGCTTTGCAACGACCTGGAGCTCAAAGCGCATGGAGGAACTGAAAAGGGAGGAATGGGTCAGAATGGAGGAATTGGCTCTGAGGCTCGGCCATTTACCATTTTCAGTTCTGCCCTTCTCAGTTCCACCATCCCTGCATCAGGCACTCAGCGGGCATGGACGAACCGAAAGAGAGAAAGGCCCGTGGAGGCGTCGGCGTAGTCTGCGGGCCATGCTCTCCCTTTCCCGCCGCCAGATGCTCCACACCGCCTCGTGTGGGTTTGGCTATCTGGCGATGTCGGGCATCGCAGGAGCCACGTTGGACGCCCGGCCACCACGGATGCGAGCGAGAGCCCAGCGGGTGATTTTCCTGAACATGGCCGGCGGCCCGGCGCAGCTCGATACCTTTGATTACAAGCCACAGATCGGCCAGAAGCCGCACGCGGGCTCTATCGCGACCTTCAAACAGCGCGGAAACAGCGGCCTGTGGGTCTCTGACATGCTCCCGAACCTCGCCCGGCATGCGGACAAGCTCTGCGTGATCAAATCCATGACGGCGGACACGAGCATCCATGCTCAGTCGATGCTCCAACTGCACACCGGCGACCGCCTGCGCCCCTGCCCCAGCATGGGGGCGTGGGTGGCGTATGGCCTCGGCACGGAAAATCAGAATCTGCCCGGCTTCATCAGCTTCAACACCGCCAAGCCTTCCGAGTATGCGGCGGCCCAATTGCCCGCCGTTTTCGGCGGCACTCCCATCGGCGTGAATGGCGAGGACATGTCGAAGGCGACGATCAGCAACATCACGGGCCATCATCTGCCGCTCAACGTGAAGCGCCGTCAGCTCGACCTCATCCAGGCCATGAACCGCGAGCATGCAGGCTTGCGTGGCGATGATGCGCAACTCGAAGGTGTCATCCAGACGATGGAACTCGGCTTTCGCATGCAGTCGCAGGCACCGGAGCTGCTCGATCTCAGCCAGGAATCGAAAGCCACACTCGAACGTTACGCCGTCGGCAAAAACTACGCGGTCGGCACCTGCAAAGGCAGTGACTTTGGTCGCCAGTGCCTGCTGGCCCGTCGATTCTGCGAAGCGGGCGTGCGTTTCATCGAGATCACGCATGGAAGCTGGGATCAGCACAGCGATCATCGGCGTGATTTGACGGCGAACTGCGCTACCACGGACGCTCCCATCGCCGCGCTGCTGGATGATCTGGATGAACGCGGCCTGCTGGAAGACACGCTCGTCGTCTGGGGTGGCGAGTTTGGCCGTCCGGGTCTCACGCCGGGTGCTGACAAGGATCAAACCGGCCATCAGCACCGCGCCTTCACTTTCTGGATGGCAGGCGGCGGCGTAAAGGCCGGTTACGCCCATGGCGAAACTAGCCACGATGGCAGCAGCGTCGTCGATGGCGCGGTGCATTTCCGCGATCTGCATGCCACGATCCTTGATCTACTCGGCCTCGATCATGACAACCTCGCCGTCGTCAGCGGCGGCCGCCGGATTCGCCTCACCGGTCTGCAAGGCGGCAAGGTGGTGAAGGGTATCCTCGCATGAGAAAGCATCACTTTTCACGTCGAGCTTTCCTGCGCGGAACCGGTGTCACCATGGCTCTGCCGTGGCTGGAGTCCGTCAACGTCTGGGGCGATGAGCTCAAGAAGAATAAACCGGCCAGCGAGGCACCTTTGCGCCTTTGCGTCACCTTCTCCGGCAATGGCTTCCAGTCGAAGGAGTGGTGGGCCAAAGGGGAGGGCAAGGCGATGGAGCTTGGTCGGGTGCTCACGCCCTTGAGCGAGTTCAAAGAGAAGCTGCTGTTTGTTCGCGGCCTTTATCATGAAGAAGCTCGCAAGGGGAACATCCATTCGTCGCAGACGGGAAACATGCTCTCCGGCGCTCCCATCGCCTCCGGTGGCGAGATCCGCAGTGGCACCAGCTTCGATCAAATGCTCGCTCAGACTAACGGACGCTCCACGAAGGTGCCGAGCCTGGTGCTGGCCTGCGAGAAGTCGAATCCATCGGTGCACAAGAACTACTCGATGCTCTACAGCTCGCACATCTCGTGGTCCTCACCCACCACACCGACGCCGCTGGAGCTTTACCCCGCGCTGGCCTTTGATCGCCTCTTCAAAGACGACGCCTCACCCGCCGACAAAAGCGTGCTGGATGCTGTGCTGGCCGATGCGCAGGATTTGCGCCGCGACATCAGCGCCAGCGACCAACGAAAGCTCGACGAGTATCTCGACAGCGTGCGCGAGGTGGAGAAGCGCATCGAAAACGCCGGCAAGCGCGGCGAGCTGCAAGGCTGGCGGCCCACACTCGACAAGCCCAACATGCAGCGCCCCGCCGATGGCATCCCGCAGGACATCGCCGAGCACATGAAGCTCATGTGCGACATCCTCGTGCTCGGCCTCCAGACCGACACGACGCGCATCACCACGCTGAAGCTCAACAACGACCACAGTGCCCTGCGCTTCCCCAATCTGCCCAGCATTCAGCAGCCCGGCCACGGCATCGACTACATGATCCATCACCTGCTCAGCCACAGCGACGGCGAGGACTATCTCAAGGTGAACCAGCTCTTCATGGAGCAGCTCGCTTACCTCGCCCGGAGGCTCGACGGCATCCGCGAAGGGGAGCGCACGCTGCTGGACAACACCATGCTCATGCACTGCTCCAGCATGATGGCGGGTGCGAAGCACAACAACGACGAACTACCCGTGATCGTCCTCGGCGGCGGCCTGAAGGGCGGTCGTGTGCTCGACTACAGCGGCAAATCGGAACGCCAGATGTGCCGCCTTTTCATGTCGATGATGGACAAGATGGACGTGCGTCCAAAGACTTTCGGCGATGCGAAACTCATGCTGGAGGAAGTTTAGCAAAAGCCCCGTATTTCAGATCCCAAGTCACCATCCCATCAATGCCTCAACGCCGATTTTTTTCACGTTCCTACCCGCTTTTCGCCTGTTTTTTCCTAGCTGGTGCCGTTCATGCGGCAGAACCGTTTGATGCCTTTTTGGAGACGCATTGCCTCCGCTGCCATGGGCCGGAGAAGGAGAAGGGCGATCTGCGGATCGATCAGCTCTCACGAGACTTCAAACTGGGCGCGGATACGCATCATTGGGCGGAGATGATGGAGCAGGTGAATTCGGGTGAGATGCCGCCGAAGAAGGAAAAACAGCCCTCGCAGGCGGAGATCGCGGCCTTTGTGACGAGTCTGGACTCGCGCATCAAGGAAGGCCGCGCGGCTCGCATGGCGGCGCGGCCGGCGGTAGCGCATTACCGGCTGAGCCGGAAGGAGTATCAAAACACCATCTACGACCTGCTCGGTGTGCGTTATGATCCGGCGAAGCCCGGCGAGCTGAATGAGGACACGCTGTGGCATGGCTTTGAGCGCATTGGGTCGGAGCTGTCGCTCTCGCCTTCGCATGTGGATCGCTATTACCGCGCGGCGGAGCTGGTGCTGGATCGGGCGTTTCCTGTCGCATTGGCAGCAGAGACTCGCAAAATCCGCAAGACGGCAGCGGAGATTCGTTACGGCGGCGGGAAAGATCAGCAGGCGGCGCTGGATCGCTTCGGCATCAAGCGACCGCTGCGTTTCCTGCTTTTCCCCGGCACGGTCCAAAATGCGCTCTCGACCAACTGGCTCGGCAAGACGGGTCCGGAGCACAGCGGGCTCTACAAACTGCGCATCCAGGCCAGCGGCATCCGCCCGCTCGGCGGTCAGACGGCGCACCTCAGCATCGGTAAGAAGACGGGTGAAGAGACGGTGGACGGGCTCATCGAGTTCGACATCACCGCGCCAGAGGACAAACCACAGGTGTATGAGTTCGAGGTGTTCCTTGAAATGCCCCAGACGCTGGATTTCTGCGTCGTCGCGACGGATGTGGTGGATCGGCGGCAAGGTGCGGCTTTCCGCAATGCGCTCGGCGGTCGTGGTTACATGTTCACGCACAGCAGCGAAACGTATCTGCTGAATCCGAACGCGCCGCAGATGTTTGATGACAAGGGAAACGGCGTTTTCTCCACGGTGATCCTCGACTGGGTCGAATGGGAAGGCCCGCTGGTGTCGGAGGCGGAAAAATCACGGCGCGTGGGCTTGGTGCCGCCGGATGACGCCACGCCGGAGGTGGTCGCGGAGCATCTGCAACGCTTCGCCGAGCGGGCATGGCGTCGCCCGGTGAAAAAGGAGGAGCTGGAGCAGTATTTGCAATCCTACCGCACCGAGCGCGAGACGGGCGAGAAGCTGGCGGATGCGTATCGCGTCGCTTTGCAGGGCGTGCTGACCTCCCGGCACTTCATTTACCTCGTCGAGGGCGACACCGTGGCACGCGAGCGCCTCTCGGACTCGGAACTCGCCTCCCGGCTCTCGTATTTCCTGTGGAGCTCCATGCCGGATGATGCGCTCTTTGCGGCGGCCAAAAGCAGCACGCTGAATGGCGATGGCCTCAAGAAGGAAGTGGATCGCATGCTCGCGGACAGCAAGTCCAGTCGCTTCATCGACGACTTCGCACGGCAGTGGCTGCAACTGCACCGCGTGGGCATGTTCCCGCCGGATAAAAAGCTTTACCCCACCTACGACGCCTGGCTGGAGGAAAGCATGCGCAACGAGCCGGTCGAGTTCTTCCGCGAGTTGTTCAGCAAAAACATGCCCATCGATGCCTTCGTCGAATCCGACTGGACCATCGCGAATGCACGGCTCTGCGACTTCTACGGCCTGCCGGAGCCGAAGTCGGGCGGTTTTCAGCGTGTGTCGCTGAAGCCCGAGAACCGACGCGGCGGCCTGCTCACGATGGGCGCGGTGCTTGGCCTCACTTCGGATGGAACGCGCCATCGGCCCGTGCATCGCGGCGTGTGGCTCAGCGAAGTCGTGCTCGGCAAGCCACCGCCTCCCCCACCGGCCAACGTGCCCGCCATCGAGCCCAATCCGCCGACCAGCCCCAAGGCCACGCTGCGCGATAAACTCGAAGCCCATCGTGAGGACGCCAACTGCGCCGCCTGCCACGCGAAGATCGACCCGCTCGGCCTCGCCTGGGACAACTACGACGCCATCGGCCAATGGCGCACGCATGAAAAAGTCGCCGCAGGCGTCGGTGCCGACCCCTTGGTGAATCCCGCCGGTGCCATGCCCGATGGCCGCGCCTTCAAAGACGCCACTGAGTTCAAACAACGCCTCCTCGAAGACCGCGACAAGCTCGCCCGCGCCTTCATCGAGCACCTCTGCACCTACGCCCTCCGCCGCGCCCTCGCCTTCGACGACCACGACGATCTCCAAGCCATCGCGAACGAGGCGAAGAAGAGCAACTACCGCATCCAAGACATCGTGCGTGCTGTGGCGATGTCCCAACTGATGAAGAAACGGTGACGGGAGCCGGGAGTGATGGAGTAGTGGAGTTTTGGAGTGATGACTGAACATGAATGCCGAACGACGAAATAAGAACCGCGGATACCAGCAGTTGCTGGTCTGGCAGGATGCTATCGAGCTGTATGGGCTTGCTTTTGGAGCTGTTCGTGGATGGCCCTTCGAGCAAAAGAAGCTGGCCTCTCAGTCATTGGCCTCCAGTGATTCCGAGCATCGCAACATTGCTGAAGGCTACTGCCGCCGGACCATTCGCGAGTATCTCCAGCATCTAAACATCGCACTGGGTTCGCTTGGCGAAACACTCTCGGGTTTCATCGCCTACTCTCGCAATGGCCAGATAGAACCATCCACCTTTGAACAGCTCGACACGCTCATTTTTCGTTTGGAGAACCGGCTCCTCAAACTAGTCGAATCCCTCGAACACCAACGCACCGCCAACGACTGGACCGAAACACTCATCGTTCGCGAAGCCCCCATCGAATACGGAACCGACCCCGCCATCGCCCACGATCTTCGCATCCTGCTGGATGGAGCGGTGGAGTAATGACATCTCTTCGCTCAGCTCCCATCACTCCACTGCTCCCCCTCTCCACTGCCCCCCTCTTCATGAACATCCAAACCCAATCCTGGCTCCTCAATCGCCGCCACGCACTCAAGGCGCTCGGCAGTTTCATCTCGCTGCCGATGCTTGAGTGCATGGTGCCACTGCGGGCCGCAGAAAGTGCCACCGCTAGCCCAAAGCGCAGCGCGTTCATCTATTTGGCCAATGGCGTTCACTCGTTGAACTACCAGATCACCAAGGAGGGTCGAGGCTATGAGTTCTCTCGATCGCTGAAGCCGCTGGAGAAGCACCGGGATGTCATCACGCCGATCAGCGGGTTGCATCATCCGGGAGCGCTCAGTCATCATCACAATTGCATCTCCGTGTGGCTCACGGGAGGCAAACTGGGGCCTTCGGATCGCAACACGATCTCGGTGGACCAGAAGATGGCCGAGATCACGGCGCTGCACACGCGTTACCCGTCTATGGAGGTGGCCATCACGCAGGATTCGCTCGCGTGGACGGCGGATGGCGTGCGGTTGCCAGCCATGCGTCGTTGCAGTGAGATTTTCGCCTCGCTCTTCGAGGAACCCAAAGGCGGAAAAGACGCTCAGCGTCGGGCTTTGCGCCGGAAGGGCAGCGTGCTCGACGCGAACCTCGCGGAAGTGCGTCAGCTTGAGAAAAAGATGGGCTCGGAGGACAAAGGTCGCATGGAGCAATACCTCACCTCCGTCCGCGAGGCGGAGATCCGCACGCGGCGAGCCGATGCGTGGCTCGACACACCGCTGCCCACCATCTCGGAGGCCGACCGCAACCGCACGAGCCGCGACATCGCCGCCACGAAGGCGGGCGATTATTTCCGCGCCGTCTATGACCTCATGGTGCTGGCCTTCCAGACCGATGTGACCCGCGTGGCCACCTTCAGCCTCGGCGGCGAGGGCGATGCCATTTCCATTCCTGAAATCGGCATCACCGAGTCGCGTCATCAGCTCAGCCATCACGGCGGCGACGCTGGCTACATGGAAAAACTCACCAACTACGACACCTTCGCCATCGAGCAGTTTGGCTACTTCCTCACCCGCCTCTCAGAAACCAAAGACCTCAGCGGCAAGCCACTCCTCGGCTCCACCATGGCCCTCTTCGGCAGCGGCATGTCCTACGGCCACAGCCACGGCAATGCGAACCTCCCGCTCGTGCTCGCCGGCGGCTCCGACCTCGGCCTGAAGCACGGCACGCACCTCGATTTCAACAAATCGGCCAAAGATTTCCAAGGTTACACCTTCGGCCCCGACGGCGGACTCACCACCGCCCATTACCAAGTGTGCAGCCGCCCGGTGAACTCCGACGCCCACATGAGCAACCTCCTCCTCCTCATGGCTCAACGTATGGGCGTGGAGATCGATCAGTTTGGCGACAGCAACAAAGCAATCACTCTGTGATGTTCTTGGTTCCTCGTTCTTGGTTCTTGGTTTGCCCTTGGTTGGCAGCGCTTGCTTGTTCGTTCCTCGTTCATGCAAACGCCGCCAACGAAGAACCAGGAACCAAGAACAAAGAACCAGGAACATTTCGTCCCGAAGCCGGCAAGTTCCCGCCGTTGGACAAAGCGCACGCCTACCGTGGCGAACTCGTCTTTGTCGATCACGCCAACCGCCGTGGAAGCCTTCGCATTGAATCCAAGGGCATCTTCCGTTTCACGTCGCCGAGTCCGTTTGCCCTGCTGCCTTACGGCATCGTCAGGCAGCACGGTGCACCGGCGGATCTGCGCAACGTCCCTCTCGGCACCCTGCTGCATGTGCGGGCGTTTCTTCCACCTGACCCGAAGACCTCCGCCGTGCCGGTGTTGCCGATCAACAACCGCACCAAGACCAGCCACGGAAACCTCGGCGTGGCACCTGCCGAGAATCATGTCGTTCTCCTCGAAGACGAACCCAGCCACTGCCTGCGCGAGGGCCTCGTGTGGAAGCTCAAAGAGGTGGAGATCAAAAACCAAGAAGGAACCATCACCGCCATTCGCGAACCAAAGCAAGGTGGCAGCGGCAAGGCCTCCGAGGAAACGCTGACCTTCGACTCCGCTACCCGCTTCTGGCGTGGTCGCGAGTATCTCCGCATCGAGCACCTGATCGCTGAGGGCGCGTGGCCCGCCGAAGGCAAAAAAAACCTCAGTGGCCAATCCGTCATGCTCGGCCTCACTTGGAAGCCGACGCCCGGCGGTGTGTTCACCCGCTTTCACATTTCCGACATCTGGCTGGATGATGCCGCGATGCAAAACGCTGCGCAGCATCAAACCGAAGCGCACAAGGCCTTCATCCGCAGCCGTTGGCTGCCCGCATGGATCGACGCCGTCGAGTATGGCAAGTTCGGCCGCGCCACCATCACCGCGACGCTCTTTGGCGGCATGGACTCAACCCTCTACGCCGACTTCAAACCAGGCGTCGCCGCGCTGATGAATGGCGTCGAAAACACCCTGAAGCACACCGAAGGCGGCACCGCCGGCCCCACGCAAATGGCCGCACGCGGCAAACTCCTCGATGTCACGAAGTTGCCCGGCGAAGCCCCATTCTGCAGCAGCGGCATCCAGATCCGATTCGAGACTGACCTCATCACCGAAGGCCTCCGCCCCACGCGCATCGTCAAAGTCCGCCCCGCGAGTTGGCCTGATGTCCACATGCCCCGCGAAGAATATCTCGGCAATGGAGCCTCCAACATCGACGAGCGCTTTCCGACTCCCGCCATCTTCCCTCCATACTGATCCTCTCATGAAACCGTTCTTTGTTCCTTGTTCTTGGTTCCTCGTGCTTCGTTCCTCGTTGATCGTGCTTGTTTGTTCGTTTGTCGCAAACGCGAGCGCCGCCAGCGCAGAACCAAGCACCAAGAACCAAGAACAAGGAACTCCCCCCTTCCGCCCCGAAGCCGGAAAGTTTCCCCCTTTGGAAAAAGCCCACACCTACCGCGGCGAACTCATCTTTGTCGATCACGCGAACCGCCGTGGCAGCATTCGCGTGCAGGGCTCGGGCATGTTTTTCCGCAACGACCCGCATCCCTTCGCCATGCTGCCGTATGGCATCGTTCGTTATCACGGCGCACCCGCCGATCTGCGAGACATCCCGCTCGGCACCGTGATGCATGTGCACGCCTACCTCCCGCCGGATCCGAAAACCTCCGCCGTGCCGGTTTTGCCGATCGATAGCGGGAAGCAGGACGCCAATCACAATCGCGGCGCAGGCATCTTCCCCGCCGAGAACCATGTGCTCCTGCTCGAAGACGAACCCAGCCACTGTCAGCGCACAGGACTCGTCTGGAAGCTCAAGGAGGTGGAGGTCAAAAACCGCGAAGGCATGATCCTCGCCGTCCGCGAACCCAAGCAAGGCGGTGACGGCAAAGCGACCGAGGAAAAACTCACCTTCGATGCCGCCACCCGCCTCTGGCTTGGCCGCGAACAACTCACCGTCGAAGAACTCATCGCCGAAGGCACCTGGCCCGCCGAAGGCAAAAAAACGCTCGGCAACCAATCTGTACAACTCGGCATCACCTGGAAACCCACGCCCGATGGCATCTTCACCCGCTTTCATATCTCCGACATCTGGCTCGACGACGTCGCGATGCAACGCGCGGCCCACAACCAAACCGAAACGCACAAAGCCTTCATCCGCAGCCGCTGGATGGCCGCGTGGATTGACGCCGTCGAGTATGGCAAGTTCGGTCGCGCCACCATCACCGCGACCCTCTTTGGCGGCATGGACGCCTCGCTCTACGCCGACTTCACCAAAGGCAGCGCCGCCCTGATGAATCCAGTCGCCAACACCTTGAAGCACACCCACGGTGCCTACGGCCCCGCGCACATGGCCTCGAAAGGTCCTCTTCTGGATGTCATCAAACTACCCGGCACAGCGCCTCTCGGCAGCAGCGGCATCCAGATCAAATTCGAGACCGACCTCATCATCGAAGGCATCCGCCCCACCCGCATCGTCCGCGTCCGTCCCGCCAGCTGGCCGCAGGCCCAGGTCCCCCGCGAAGAATACCTCAACGACAGCCTCGAAGAGCGCTTCCCCACGCCCACCATCTTCCCCAAATACTGATGCCTGCGCGTTCTTGGTTCCTGGTTCTTTGTTTGGGGTTGTTCGCGGCTGAACAATCGGGCCTCGCCGCCGACACACGCACCATTCTCCAAGCCCACTGCCTCAACTGCCACTCGACCAAAGAGCAGAAAGGCGATCTCGATCTCGAAAAATCGGACATCCACAAAGAGCCGTACATTTGGGAGAACTTGCTCGACCAAATCGCGATGGGCGAGATGCCGCCGAAGAAGGAGAAGCAGCTCTGCCCTCCCCAGCTTGGGAGTGTTGGACATTCAAAAAACATCTTTCGCACTTTAGCTGATAGATTTCCTAACGGTATACTGTTTTGTTTGCACCAAACGGTATACCATCATGAGTTCTGTTTCTCCCACATCCTCTCCACGCACCGATTCCGCCTCCGAAAAGCTGCGGCGGGAGATTCTTGATGGGCTTGCCGGCCCTGGAGATCTGCTCGCAGAGTCGGCGGTAGCACAACGCCTTGGGGTGAGTCGTGTGCCAGTGCGGGAGGCGTTGTTCAGTTTGGAAAGAGACGGCCTCGTCGAGTTCAGCGAAACGGGTCGTGCTTATGTGAAGCGGCTCACGCCGGCGGACTTCGAGGAGCTGTTCGTGGTGCGCCTGGCCTTGGAGCCGCTGGCATCACGCCTTGCCACGCCTCAACTTCGCGCCACGACGGAGGCGCTTGAGCGAAACATCGCCGCCACCCAACGCGCGAAGACCGTTCAGCAGGTGACGAGACTCGATCTGGACTTTCATGAGATCATTCTCACTGCATCCGGCAATACTCGACTGCTAAAGCTCTGGTCTTCGATGCGTGCTGAGCTGGAACTATGGCTCGGACGTCTTCATCGCCGCCATCAGTTCCAAACAAGCGAAACCCAGCGTGAAACCATCGCCGCTCACACCGCCATCGTGCAGGGCTTCCGCACCCAATCACCTGCGGAATGCGAGCGCATCATGCGTCAGCACATCCTCGGATGGCGCGAGTGGTTGCCCGTCTTGGCTGAGAATGAATGAACTTAGACCCCGAGCGATACCATCATGAACAACCACCGATTCAACCGTCGAGCCTTCCTGCGCGGAGCAGGTGTCACCATGGCGCTGCCATGGATGGAGTCCATCAATGTTTGGGGTGATGAGCCGAAGAAAAACAAACCCGCGAGCGAAGCTCCAGTGCGGCTGTGCGTGACGTTTTCCGGCAACGGCTTCCAATCGAAGGAATGGTGGGCCAAGGGCGAAGGCAAAGCGATGGAGCTCGGCCGCGTGCTGGAGCCGCTGAAGGACTTCCGCGAGCGACTGCTCTTCGTGCGTGGTTTGTATCATGAAGAGGCCCGCAAAGGGAACATTCACTCCTCGCAGACCGGCAACATGCTTTCCGGTGCTCCCATCGCCAGCGGCGGCGAGATCCGCAGCGGCACGAGCTTTGATCAAATGCTCGCGCAGACCTACGGACGCTCCACCAAGGTGCCGAGCCTCGTTCTGGCATGCGAGAAGTCGAATCCATCGGTGCACAAGAACTACTCGATGCTCTACAGCTCGCACATTTCGTGGTCTTCACCCACCACGCCGACGCCGCTGGAGCTTTACCCCGCGCTGGCCTTTGATCGTCTCTTTAAAGACGATGCCTCGCCAGCGGACAAAAGCGTGCTGGATGCCGTGCTGGCCGATGCGCAGGATTTGCGCCGCGACATCAGCGCCAGCGACCAGCGGAAGCTCGACGAGTATCTCGACAGCGTGCGCGAGGTGGAGAAGCGCATCGAAAACGCCGGCAAACGCGGCGAACTGCAAGGTTGGCGGCCCACTCTCGAAAAGCCGAACATGCAGCGCCCTGCCGACGGCATCCCGCAGGACATCGCTGAGCACATGAAGCTCATGTGCGACATCCTCGTGCTCGGTTTTCAGACCGACACCACGCGCATCACCACGCTGAAGCTCAACAACGACCACAGCGCCCTGCGTTTCCCGAATCTGCCGAGCGTGCAGCAGCCCGGCCACGGCATCGACTACATGATTCATCACCTGCTCAGCCACAGCGACGGCGAGGACTATCTCAAGGTGAACCAGCTCTTCATGCAGCAGCTCGCCTACCTCGCCCGGAAGCTCGATAGCATCCGCGAGGGCGAACGCACGCTACTGGACAAAACCATGCTCATGCACTGCTCCAGCATGATGGCCGGCGCCAAGCACGACAATGATCAGCTTCCCGTGATCGTCCTCGGCGGTGCCGGCGGCAGGCTCAAGACGGGTCGCACGCTCGACTACAAGGACAAGCCCGAGCGCCAACTCTGCCGCCTCTTCATGTCGATGATGGACAAGATGGACGTGCGTCCCAAGACCTTCGGCGATGCGAAACTCATGCTGGAGGAAGTGTGATGGTGCTCAGAAGTCTGCATGCGCTCATTCTAGTCGCGTTGGCGTTTTCATCCACGCCAGCGGCTGCTGAGCCGCCGAGGAAGCCCAACATTCTCTTCGTGGTCTTCGACGATCTCAACAATCGCCTCGGTTGCTACGGTGATCCGGTGGCGAAGTCGCCAAACCTCGACCGATTGGCGGCTCGCGGCACGGTGTTCACGCGGAACTTTTGCCAGCAGCCGATTTGCGGGCCGTCGCGCGCGTCGTTCATGAGCGGGCGCAGGCCGGACTCTCTCGGTATCTGGAGCATGACGAAGTATCTCTACGATCTGCATCCCGATGCGGTCACGATGCCGCAGTGGTTCATGCAGCACGGCTACACGGCCATGAGCATCGGCAAGGTGCTCGGCGGCTATGGCAAAGAGGCGGACTTCAAGACGCTAAGCGTCACGGACCGTCGCACGGGCGGCAAAACGAAGGACGAGTTTGCGTTGCCGGATGGTGCCACACTGCCGCCCAATCTCGCGAAGGACATCCTTTGCGAAAACCGCGATGTGACGGACGAAACATGTTTTGACCACGTCTCGGCCAGTCTCGCCATCACCGAGCTGCGGGCGCTGGCGAAGAAGCCCGAGCCGTTCTTCCTAGCGTTGGGCATCTTCAAGCCGCACACGCCTTACAAGGTTCCAAAACGCTACTGGGACCTGTATCGACGCGAAGACATCCCGGCCATTGAAACGCCCTCACGGCCCCGCAATGCGCCGGAACTCGCCTTTCACGCAAATCACGAAATCCTCGGCGAGCCGAGTCAACGCCGCACGCTTGATGAGGAGGCAAAGCGCGAGATCCGCCACGGCTACTATGCAGCGATGAGCTTTGCAGACGCACAGTTGGGCCGCGTGCTGGATGCGCTCGATGAACTGAAGCTCCGTGACAACACCATCATCGTCATCATTGGCGACAATGGCTTTCATCTCGGCGAGCACGACGTCTGGGGAAAGATGACCTTGTTTGGCTGGGACGCCCGCGTGCCGCTCATCATCAGCGCTCCCGGCATCGGGAAGGGCGGCGCGAAGACGAGCGCTATCAGCGAGCTCATCGACATCTTTCCCACGCTCACGGACCTCAGCGGCCTGCCATCCCCGCCTCAACTCGACGGAACCAGTCTCGTGCCCGTGCTCAAAGACGCCACAGCCACGGTGAAGACCGCCGCGCTCACGCAGCATCCACGCCCCGCGCTTTACTGGGGTGGTGGGCCGCAGGCATTGCCGCAAGTGATGGGCTACGCGCTCAAAACGGACCGTTGGAGTTACCACGAGTGGCGCGACTTCAAAACCGGCCACGTCGTCGGCCAGGAACTCTATGACGAGCAAACCGATCCACTCCAGACGGTGAACTTGGCAGGAACCGTCGAGGCTGCGGCGCAGATTCCAGCGTTGGCTGACCAACTTCGATCAATGACGACAAAAAGATGGGAGATAAAAAGATGAAGAACAGAAACCTATTTTTCTGTCTCCCATCTTTTTGTCGTTCTGTCCTCATGGCGCTGGTGCTTGCTCCGCTCGTCGCACTGCACGCTGATGCACCGCCGAAAAAGCCCAACGTTCTATTCATCGTTGTCGATGATCTGAAGCCTCTGCTCGGCTGTTATGGCGCATCGTGGATCAAGTCGCCGAACATCGACCGTCTCGCGGCGCGTGGTACGCTGTTCACCTCGGCCTATTGCCAGGTGTCATTCTGCGCTCCATCGCGGATGAGCGTGCTCACCGGGCTTCGACCCGACTCGACGCGCGTGTTTTTTAATCCCACGCAACCGCAAGACATCCTGCGCACCCGCTTCCCGGATCTCGTCACGCTGACGCAGCAGTTCAGGAATCACGGCTACATCACGCATCCGCTGCACAAGGTCTTCGATGGGCGCACGGTGGATGCGGGGCACGACCGCGCATCGTGGAGCGTGCGTTATGGCCCGTGGGAGATGGCACCCGGTGAGAAGCCCGCGCCGGGCGGTTATCAGGACCCGGCGACCAAGGAGCGACTGGCCGAGTCTGCCGCGCAGGGCAAGCCAGCCGCAGGACCGGCGACGGAGGCTTGCGACATCGCGGACAACGCCTACCACGACGGCGGCGTGGCCTTTACCGCGGCCAAACGCATCCGAGAGTTCGAAGAGCAAGGCCAACCCTTTTTTCTCGCGGTCGGTTTTGTAAAGCCGCATCTGCCATTCATCGCGCCGAAGAAATACTGGGACCTCTACGATCGCGCCTCGCTTCCGCTTGCTCCGGTGCAAAACCTGCCGAAGGCCAGCCCGCACGACCTCGCGTTTTACAGCCACTCGGGTGAGCTACGCGCTTACTCCGATGTGGCGAAGACCGGCCCGATTTCCGAATCACAGCAGCGCGAGCTCATCCACGGCTACGCGGCCTGCGTCTCATACATTGACGCGCAGGTGGGTCTGCTGTTGAAGACGCTCGAAGAGACGGGCATAGCCGACAACACCCTCATCTGCCTCTGGGGCGATCATGGCTTCCATCTGGGCGAGCACGGTCATTGGGGCAAAGTCACCAACTACGAGGACGCAACCCGCGCGCCGCTGATCATCGCCACGCCACATCAAAAGCAGTCGCTACGCGTCACCAAGATCGTGGAGTTCCTCGACATCTATCCCACGCTCTGCGAACTCGCCAATCTGCCCGTGCCACAACACGTGGAAGGCAAAATCCTGGTGCCGTTGATGCGCGGCGAGACCCACACACTGCACGAGGCTGCGATCAGCCAAATGGCTCCACAATCAGCCAAGGATGGCATCATGGGTTGGGCGCTGCGCACACCGCGCTACCGCTACATCGAATGGCGCCGTGCCGACCTCAGCACCGAAACGCCCCGCATCACGGCTCAAATCGAGTCCGTCGAACTCTACGACTACCAGACTGATCCGCTCGAACGCAAGAACCTTGCCAGCAATACGGAGCACCTCGCCGCGCTCAACGAGCAGCAGGACCTTTTCGACAAGCTGCTGCCGCACCTGCCGAAGGCAACACGCTGATCCCACAAAGGCACAAGGGCCATCCAAACTTTCCAACCATGAACATCACCATAGACATTCTTTCTCGAGCAGCCACTGCAGGGGCGCTTTGTGTGCTGATTTCATCTGCTCGTGCCATCGAACCGCGCACCCTCCTTCAAACCCATTGCCTCAACTGCCACTCCACTGAAAAGCAGAAGGGCGATCTCGATCTCGAAGCCTCCGACATTCAGAAGGAGCCGCACATTTGGGAAAACGTGCTGGAGCAGATCGAGATGGGCGAAATGCCGCCGAAGAAGGAAAAGCAGTTCTCCGCAGCCGAGAAAAAGCAGCTCACGGACTGGGTGCGCGGAACCTTGGATCAAATCGCTCTCGCCAATGCGGGCGATCCCGGCCCCGTGGTGCTGCGTCGGCTCTCGAACATGGAATACACCTACACGCTGCGGGATCTCACGGGCATCGAGTCGCTCGATCCCGCGAAGGAGTTCCCCGTCGATGGCGCGGCGGGTGAAGGATTCACGAATGCAGGTGCGGCGTTGGTGATGTCGCCTGCATTGCTCACGAAGTATCTCGATGCGGCGAAGGAGGTGGCTGCGAATGCGGTTTTCACGCCGCATGGCATGCGCTGGTCAGCCAGCACCTCGGCGCAGGATTGGACGGACGAGGCTCTGGCGCGCATCCGTGGCCTTTATACCAAACACACCGCCACGACTGAAGGCACGCAGACCGTCGCACAAGGCATCAAACTCGATACCGGAACGGGCAGCGGGCGATTGCCACTCGCGAAGTATCTCGATGCCCTTCAAGGTCGCGGCAATGCGGACGGCTTGAGCCCGAAATACCTCCAAATCCTCCGCGAGGCTCTCACGAGCACGAAAGCGTCCATTTTGCTCGATCCGCTGCGGGCGAAGTTCCGCGAGAAGAAGCTCACCGCAGCCGACATCGAGCCTTGGCAGCAAGTTTTGTGGCGATTTGCCAACGTTGGCCACATCGGCAAGCAAAACGGCCCGAAGGCCTGGCAGGAGCCGGTGACGCCGCTCGTGCCGAAACACGACATGCGCGTCAAACTCACGTCGGATCGTGATGTGACGCTTTATCTGACCACCACCGATGCAGGCGACGGCAGCGAGGGCGATGAAGTTATCTGGCAAAATCCCCGCCTTGTTGCTCCCGGCAGGCCTGATCTGCCGATCAACGGCCTTCCTGCGTTGGTGAAGCATCTCGAAGCGCAGCGCACCAAGATCATCGCGAATACCGAGCAATGCCTGAATGCCATCGCGACCGGTAAAGACGATGCCGATGCATCTTTGGTGACCGCGTGGCGCGAATACCTCGGCTACGGCACCACGAAGCTCGAACCGTTGCTCACGCAGCAGCTCAAGAGCATCCCGGACTACGCTTTCATCCAAGGCTGGCAGGGCGAGCAGGCACTGAGCGTGATGGCAAACTCCTCCGACGCCACCGTGCGCACGCCGGGCGTGATGAAGGCGCACAGCGTCTCCACACATCCCTCGCCGACGCGTGCCTCCGTCATTGCATGGCATTGCGACAAGGCCGCCACGCTGCGCATTCACGGCGATGTCGCCGATGCACATCCCGAATGCGGCAACGGCGTCACCTGGGCCCTCGAAGTGCGTCGAGGTCACACCAGTGAGGTGCTCGCCAGCGGCGTGACCAAAGGCGCGACCGTTCTGCCAATGGGTCCGTTTGAAAACGTGCGCGTCGAGCCCGGCCAAGTCGTCGCTTTGGTCATCGGTCCGCGCGATGGCAGCCACGCTTGCGACCTCACCGCCATCAATCTCACGCTCAGCGATGGCTCGAAGACTTGGGATCTCGCGAAGGACGTCTCGCCAAACATCCTCCAAGGCAATCCACACGGCGCATGGCACTTCCTCAGCCAACCCGCCACCCTCGAAGCTGCGCCTGATGTACCCGCTCCCATCGCTGAATGGCGGAAGAAGCCTTCACCGGAGCTCGCCGTAAAAGTGCGGCAGTATTTGGAGAAGGATTTCCCTCTCAACTCACCACTTCTTCGCCCATTCCTGTCAATCGGGTCAGCCACGCCAATCCCGTCAAATCTCACGGCCAAAGCGCCCTCCATTCTCGAAGTCAAAATCCCCGCCGCGCTCGCGAATGGCACCGAGTTCGTCGTCACAGGCAAACTGGCCTCCAAAACCCACGGCAGCGTGCAAATGCAGGTGCTCACGCAGAAGCCGGATGCCAGCGTGAGCCTTGTCGCAGGCAAATCGGAGTCGGCGGTCAAAAGCGGCCAGTGGAGCGACAACAACCTCGTCACGCAGCACAGCGCCCCGATCATCGTGAATGACGCCAGCGAGCCCCGCGCGCGCTTTGAGGCGGCTTTCGACGACTTCCGCGCTCTTTTCCCCATCGCGCTTTGTTACACCAAGATTGTGCCGGTGGACGAGGTGGTCACGCTGACGCTTTTTCATCGCGAGGACGAACCTTTGCGCCGTTTGATGCTCTCCGAGGCCGAATCGCGCGAACTCGACCACTTGTGGGATGAGTTGCTCTTCGTCAGCGAGGCTCCGCTGAAGCAAGTGGATGTCTTTGAGCAGCTTTTCCAGTTCGCCACGCAGGATGCGAAGCCCAGCGCCTTCGAACCCATGCGAGAGCCAATCCTGAAAGCCGCCGCGAAGTTCAAAGAGCAGCAAAAAGCCGCCATCGAGCCTCAAAAAGCCGCCGTGCTCGCTTTCGCTGAGAAAGCCTGGCGACGTACGCTGACCGAAAAAGAGATCAACGGCCTGCGCACTTT
>CALSBJ010000085.1:0-26696 GCA_943373155.1 Akkermansia muciniphila
GGCGATGATGGAGACGCAGATCCCGTATCTGGCCACCATCTGGACGGAGGGACCGCGCTCAAAGTCTGCCGGGCCGAAGTCGCAAAACACGGACATCTTTGATCCCGCCGTGCAGGAGCGCCTGCGTGGCAAGGTGCGCGCCGCGGTGAAGCGGCATGTCAGCAATCCCTGGTGCCTTGGTTATGTCTTCATCGATCTGCCCATCTGGAGTCAGAAGGTCCGGCCAGGGCCGACGTATGTGAACTACCTGCACGGTCTGCCAGAGAACGCCCCGGGCCGTCGTGCGCTCGCCACGCTGCCACCTTCCGATGACGAAACGCTCACCTGCCACATTGCGGAGACCTACTACAAGGTCGTGTGCGGTGAACTTCGCAAGGCGGACCCGCATCATCTCATCCTCGGCGACCGCTTCATGGCGAATCCCGCCAACGCCGAGATCCACACGCCGGATGCCATCTTGAAAGTGGCGGCCCGTTTTGTCGATGCCTTCGCCTTTCAGCCCATGGGCACGCAAAAGCCGCTCCAGAGCTATCTCGACCATGTTTTGGCCCTCACAGGCAAGCCTTCGCTCCTGGCCGATGTGAACACGATGACGATGCGCCCGGAGAAAGACCTCGCCGACACCACACGCTACGAAACCGAGGCCGGCGAGCACACCCTGGCCTACTACCTCGACGCCGCCAGCAGCCCTGCCTGCCTCGGGCTGCACCGCTGCACCCTGCGCGACTACTTCCCTTGGAATCACCAGTTCCATCGACGCGGCCTGCTCAAAGCCGACGATGCGCCCTACCCGATCCTCATCGACTTCACCCGCCGGACGAATGCGGAGGTGATGGTGAAGGTCTATTCCCGATGAGGTAGTCACGACTCTTCCACAGACGCCCGCTTTTCGAATCCGAATCCTAAAATCTTAATGTCGTGGAAGGCAGTATTGACGAACGTACTTTTACCCGCTCCCAACTTCCACCATGAAACGCACCACCACCCTCCTCTGCCTACTCGCCAGCTTTGCCCTCGCCCAAGACGCCAGCGTCAAACCGGGCATCAACGACAAATTCCTCGATCCGAAGCTCAACGTCGAGGAATGGACGAAAAAGTTCGAAACCGAGAGCCGCGAGATCTTCCACCAGCGCGAAAAAATCGTCGCCGCGGCCGGATTGAAGCCTGGCATGGCCATGGCAGACATCGGCGCGGGCACGGGGCTCTTTACGCTGCACTTCGCGCAGGCCGTCGGAGCCGATGGAAAGGTCTATGCGGTCGAAATCGCCAAGAACTTCCTCGAACACATCAAAGCCCGCGCCGGCAAAGCGAGTGCGTCGAACGTGCAAACGATCCTCTGCACCGAAAAGAGCGTCGAGCTGCCGGAGGCCAGCATCGACCTCGCCTTCATCTGCGATGTGTATCACCACTTCGAGTATCCGAGCGCCACCCTCGCCACGCTGCACCAAGCGCTCAAGCCCGGCGGAGAACTGGTGCTCATCGACTTCAAACGCATCCCCGGCGAAACGAGTGATTTCATCATGAACCACGTCCGCGCAGGACAGGAGGTTTTCGAGGCCGAAGTGATCGCTGCAGGCTTTGAGAAGGTCGGTGAGGTGAAGGACGTGCTGAAGGAGAACTACTTCGTGAAGTTCCGCCGCAAGTAAGGCTCAACTCTGCCGCATCCACGCCAGCAAACGTGCCGCAGGCTGGAAGCCGCTTGTTTGAGCGGTGACTTTACCGTTGCGCATCAACGCGAACGCGGGGATGCCTTGGATGCGGAACTGACTGGCGATTTGCTGTTGTTCATCGGTATTCACTTTGATGAAGACGGCCTCCCCAGCAGCCTGGGCGGCAGCTTTGGCGAACTCGGGGGCCATCATCTGGCAGGGACCGCACCACGCGGCCCAAAAGTCGATGACGATGGGAAGTGGGCTTTGAGAGATGAGCGCGGCAAAGGCGGCGGGGCTGGTCATTTCGACCGGTGCGGCGACGAGGGGCAGATCCGCCTTGCAGGTGCCGCAGCGGCCTTGTGAGGCGGCTTTGATGTAGGCGATGCGGTTCGCGGTGCCGCAGGCGGGACAGGGCAGGATGATGCCGCGGGCATCGGATTCGAGAGTGGCGCTCATGGAGGACAAAATTGAGGTGGAGTTAAATCTTGCATATACGCATACACTCATATAGTCGCCTTGCAAGACAACCTTTCCTCAACCATGCGCAAACACCTCCTCATCCTCGGCGGCGGCACCGCAGGCACCATGATGGCGAACCATCTGCGCCGCCGCCTGCGTGCCTCGGAGTGGCGCATGACGGTGGTGGATCGCTCGGAAAAGCATCTCTACCAGCCGGGCTTTTTGTTTCTGCCCTTTGGTCTGTATGAGGAAAACCAGATCGTGCGGAAGACGCGGGATTTCATGCCGCGTGGGGTGGAGTTCGTGCAGGCGGAGGTGGATCAAATCACGCCGCAGGATCATGCGGTGACGCTGAAGGACGGTCGCGAGCTGAAGTATGACATCCTCATTGTCGCCACCGGCTGCCGCACGGCTCCCGAGGAGACCGAGGGCATGCTGGGGCCGAAGTGGCGTGTGAACGTGCATGACTTCTACACGCTCGATGGTGCCAGAGCGCTGCGAGAGAAGCTCAAAAGCTTCACCGGCGGCCGTGTGGTGGTGCACATCAATGAGATGCCGATCAAGTGCCCGGTGGCTCCACTGGAATTCACCTTTCTCGCCGACACCTTTTTCCGCGAGCGCGGCATCCGCGACAAAGTCACGCTCACCTATGTGACGCCGCTCTCCGGGGCCTTCACGAAGCCGAAATCATCGAAGAAGCTCGGGCATCTGCTCAGCGACAAGGGGATCGAACTCGTCACCGACTTCGTCGCGGAGCGAGTGGACCAGGAAAACGACAAACTGGTGTGCTTTGACGGTCGCGAGGTGCCCTACGACCTGCTTGTGACCACGCCGACGAACATGGGCGACGAGGCCGTGCGTCGCAGCGCCCTTGGTGACGACCTCGACTTCATCCCGACGCACAAACACACACTGCAATCGCTCCAGCACCCGGACGTCTTCGTCATCGGCGATGCCACGAACGTCCCCGCATCGAAAGCAGGCTCGGTGGCGCATTTTGAGAGCGAAACCCTCGCCGACAACGTCATGCGCCATATCCAAGGCGAGCCGCTCAAGGAGGAATTCGACGGTCACTCGAACTGCTTCATCGAATCCGGCAACGGCAAGGCGCTGCTCATCGACTTCAACTACGAGTATGAGCCGCATGAAGGCAATTTCCCCTTCGCCTTCGGCCCTATGAAGCTGCTCGAAGAGTCCCGCCTCAATCACCTCGTCAAACTGGCCTTCCGGCATGTGTATTGGAACGTGCTGCTCAAAGCCTGGCCGCTGCCTGGAATCAGCCGACAGAAGAAGAAACCGGCAGCTTTCGCGGAATGACGAATGACGAATTTAGAATGACGAAACCAACCACCCAATCATCACCATGAAAAAGAACATCGCAGGAACAGAGATCGACGTGAACGAAGAAGGCTATCTCACGGACATGTCGCAGTGGAATGAAGCCATCGCCGCCGCTATCGCGGTGGAGGAAGGCATCGGCGCACTCGGCGACGGCCACATGAAGGTCGTGCGTTATTTGCGTGAGCAGCAGGCCAAAGGCGCGGCGCTGACCATCCGCAGCATGGGCAAGAGCGGCGTCGTGACCACGAAGGAGCTCTACGACCTCTTCCCCGGCGGCCCGCTGAAGAAGTCCTCGAAGATTGCCGGCATCCCGAAGCCAGTGGGCTGCATTTGATCCAACCAAGAACAAAGAACCACGAACCAAGAACTTTATGACCGACGACAAACAACCCGTGAAAAAGATGTCCATCATCGTGAGCCGAGGCTCGCTGGATGGGATTTACCCGGCGCTGATCATGGCGAATGGCGCCCGCATGGAGGGCATCGAGGCGTCGCTGTTCTTCACCTTCTTTGGCCTGAATGCGCTGGCGAACAAGACGCTCGACAGCCTCAAGGTGTCCACCGTGGGCAATTCCGCGTTGAACATGGCCATGCCCATGCTGGGCCTGCCGATGACGATGCCGTTTCCCACTTGGATGGGCGCGATTCCCGGCGTTTCGGCTTTTGCGACGCATCTCATGAACAAGGAGATGGAGAAGCTCGACATCCCGCCTGTGCGCGAGTTCCTGGAGCTCATCTCCGACTCCGGCGGCAAGATCTATGCCTGCAAGCTGGCGATGGACATGTTCAAGCTCAAGAAGGAGGACCTCATGGACCGCGTCGATGGCGTGCTGACCGTGGGTGACTTCTACGAGGAATCCGCCGGAGCCGGCACGCACATCCTTTTCACCTGAGCCATGCCCGCACTCAGCAACGATCCCGCCCGCTGCGAGGTGATGAACCTCGCCTGGGGCACAAACGGCCATGGGCCGTATCTCGTGCGCCAGGAAGGCTACGAGCCCGGCAGCAGCACCTTCAAGATGCAGCGCTTCATCCTGCAAAAAGACGGCCGCTGGCTGCTGAATCTCGCCTTCGTCATGCTGCCGGAGGCCGAGCAGGAGGCGCAGTTGTTTCACAGCCTCACGGAGGTGCTGCAAATGTTCGAGAGCCTTAGTTCGAGGCCCGTGAGTGCCCACGCCCACCTCCCCGCCGGTGCCAATGCCGACGAGATTCTCGCCCACTTCGAGCAGTGCACCCACCGCATCCTGCGCGGCATGCGGACATGTTCCACGGTGCCGCTGAAGGCGTAGGCGCGTTCGCCAGAACGCGGCCCCTGTTAGCCCCACACCTCATTCTGGCGAATGAGCCTACAGACTGATCCTCTCTCATTTCATGAAAACATCCCCCAAAGTCATCATCGTCGGCGGCGTGGCCGGTGGAGCCTCCTGCGCGGCACGACTGCGCCGTCTCAACGAGCACGCGAGCATCACCGTGTATGATCGCGGCCCCTTCGTGAGCTTTGCCAATTGCGGTCTGCCTTACCATGTCGGCGGCGTGATCCCGGAGGAGGCGAGCTTGCTGCTCGCCTCGCCGCAGCTCTTCCACAGCCGTTTCCGCATCGATGTGAAGGTGCATCATGAGGTCACCGCGATCCGCCGGGAGGCCAAAACGGTCACGGTGAAGAATCTGCTCACCGGCGAACAGTTTGAAGACGCCTACGATGTGCTCGTGCTCTCGCCAGGAGCAGCTCCGATCAGGCCAGGGCTGCCGGGCCTCGATTTGCCGGGTGTTTTCAGCGTGCGCAGCATTCCCGACACGCGGGAGATTCGCGGCTGGATCACGCAAAAAAGTGCCAAGCATGCCGTCGTGGCTGGTGGAGGCTTCATCGGGCTCGAAATGGCCGAAAACCTCCGCCACCTCGGTTTGGAGGTCGTTGTGGTCGAGGCTGGGCCGCAGCTCATGCCCTCGATGGACGCTGAAATGACCGCGCCGCTGAAAAAGCACCTGAAAAAGCACGGGATCGACATCCGGCTGAATACACCGCTGACCGGCATCACTGCGAAAAACGGCCAACTCGTCGTCAATGATGCCATCGAGACCGATCTCGTCATCCTCGGCCTCGGCGTGCGACCGGAGACAACGCTCGCCAAGGCTGCAGGGCTCACTCTCGGCCAGCGCGGCGGTATTTCTGTCGATGCGCAGATGCGCACGAGTGATCCCGCCATCCTCGCCATCGGCGATGCCGTGGAGGTGCATGACATCGTCACCGACACCGAAATTCTGCTCGCCCTCGCAGGTCCCGCGAGCCGCCAGGGCCGGATCGCCGCCGATGTCATCGCTGGACGGGACAGCGCCTTCCGTGGCGTGCAGGGCACGGCCATCTGCGGCTTGTTTGACCTCGCCGTGGCTCAGACCGGTGCCACGGAGAAGTCACTGCGCCGCGCCGGGATCACCGACTACGAAAAGGTGTATCTGCACCCGAAGCACCACGTCGCCTACTACCCCGGCGCACAAACGCTGCACCTGAAGCTGCTCTTTGCGAAGCCCGATGGCCGCCTTCTGGGCCTGCAGGCCGTCGGCATGGCCGATGTGGCGCGGAAGGTCGATGTCGTCTCCGCCTTGATCCAAAAAAACGGCACGGTCTTCGACCTAGAGGAACTCGAACTCTGCTACGCACCGCAGTTCGGCGGTGCCAAGGACGCGCTGAACTACGCCGGCTTCATCGCCGCGAATCATCTGCGTGGTGATCTGCCGCTCTCGCATTGGAACGCGCTGCCGGAAGGTGCCTTCCTGCTCGACGTGCGGGATGCGGATGAATTCGCCGAAGGCCACCCGGACGGTGCCGTGCTCATTCCCCTGCCCCAGCTCCGTGACCGCCTCAGCGAACTGCCGAAGGACAGGCCCCTGCACGTCTATTGCGGCGTCGGCCAGCGTGCCTACTACGCCGTGCGCCTGCTCCAGCAGCACGGCTTTGATGCGCGGGACATCAGCGGCGGCATGATCACGGCGGGGATGGTGAAGGGGTGAGGGACAAGCTGTGACACTCTGAGAAGGGCGCCACAACGCATGGTTCGGCGTTGCGGTCATTCCGGAACTGGCGCGGCTGACGTATCAGCACGAAGCCCAAAGTCGCTGATAAGTCGGACAACGACAGATAAAAGCTGCTTATAGTGTTCCGACTGGTCGTTACTCAGCACCACAGAAAGACCATCGACATACGAAGGAGCCTCTGTCGGATAGCCCGCAAATGAAAGGTAGAGATCATTTGCAGGTTTTGCATCGGAGGACCAAATGGCGGTCCACGTCGTGAAGCCGTAGTAACGCCAGATGCCCCCGACGTGCTCTCGGGGCAAGCTGTCAGAGATAAACGCCTCCAAATCGGCGCTACGGGCGAATGATGGCCAACCAGCAGAAGGTGTGAAAGTGATATGCTCAGAAGTCATGTGCGAGAGCATCGCCGACAGAGCAGCCACAGCGGTTGTCCAGCCGCGCGTTGTTCCTTGTGTTTGGTTGTGGAGATTTCATGGGTGGCAGAACCAGTCCTTATCGAGAAGGAAGTTCTCAAAGGTCGGAGCGAGGACAGAACTTCGGGATCGTCGTGCGCGACGTAGAGGACAGGAGAGTCAGGGCAAGCCGAAATGCTGAGGCAAATGTGATCTCCGTTGCCGACGCAATAGAATGGCAGGTGATCTCTACTGAAGTTCGGGTTGTGCTCACACTCAGATTGGTAAGTCACCTCCATCTCGTCCGGTGGCATGTGATCACCCTCAACACAGTAGTGGGGCAGTAAAGATCGCAGCACACGGAACTCGGCAGGAAGTGAACAATGAAAAAATCGTTCGATCCTCTCGCAATCATCTGCTGGATAACGGCCGTCAGGAGGCATGCATGGGCGATAGTAGCCTTTGATCAGGGTCTCAATTTCGGCTCGTGTCATCGGAATGCGCGTTGATTGGATGCGAACAGTTTGAGTTTCTAACGGAAAAGCATGTTTGAGCGCAATGCTATCTTTACGACGGATGTTGCTTCACGACTGGCTCCTGAGTTCATGACATTCCTTGTGGCATGTTTTTGCGGGCAAAGCAACGAGGCGACTGGCTGGGGCTCAAGGAGATTGCTTGCGGTCTCTCCTCTGCGGAACTCTGCGGCCTTTGCGGTGAATCCGAAGCTACCGCAGAGGTCCGCAGAGAGGAAACGGGAGTGCGGCGAAGAGGGAGATTGAGATGAAGAGCGAGAGCGAGAGCAAGAAAGAGCGGCATCCCGTTTCCGAGATGCCGCTTGGGGCTTGGGAGGGTGGATGAGGTTAGAATTTGACGTTCATCTGGACGTACACAAAACGCCCGGCTCCAGGGACGCGTTGGCCGAGGCCGACATCGCTGCCGGGGACGCGGTTGAGGCCGCTGAGGTGGTCGGCGTAGCGTTCGTTGGTGATGTTTTCGATGCCGAGTTCGAGGCCGAGGCCGTTGGCGAAGTCGCGACCGAGGCGGTAGTTGAGCAGGGCGTAGCCGCTGGTGGCGGGCTCGCCGTTGTAGGCGGCGGTTTTGTTCTGCTCGGCGGCGAGGACGAGTTCGAGAGTGTTTTTCCAGCCAAGCACGCGACCATCCACGGCGAGGGTGCCGCGCAGCGGGGCGATGCGGTAGAGGTTGTCGTGGTTGCTGCGGTTCACGCCGCGGACGTAGCTGAGCTGGCCGCGGAGGCCGAAGTCCTCGGTGAAGGCGTAGCGGAAGGAGGCGTCGATGCCGTAGAGGTCGGCGCGGTTGACGTTTTGATACTGGAGGACGGGCAGGCCGCCGACGAGGCGGGCGATGGGCACGCCCTGGATGTAGTCGCGCACGATGTTGTAGAAGGGCGTGGCTTTGACCTGCCATTTTTCGCCGTGGTAATCGGCGGTGAAGGCGACCTGGTAGGAGGTCTCGGAGTCGAGATCGGGATTGCCGAGGTAGCTGCGGCCATCGGCCATGCCGGCATTGGCTCCGAGCGGAGTCCAGAGGTAGCGTTCGAGGAGGCTGGGGGCGCGGTTTTTGCGGGCAAAGGCGAGCTCGTAGGCGCTCCAGTCGTTCGGGGTGAAGCGGGTGCTGGCGGTGAAGTCGAAGTTCACATCGGTGAAGCGATGATCGCGGGCGTTGAAGGCGGCGGCGTCCGCAGCGGCAGGGCCGAAAAAGCGGGAGACGTTCGCGGCGTTGCTGAGGATGGTGTCATTGCGCACGCCGAGGAGGGTGGTCCATTTTTTGGACCAGTCGGCCTGCCACTCGGCATAGGCACCGAAGCGGGTGCGGGTGGCCTCGTGAAGGGTGTCCTGGAGGGCACCGGTGACCATGTTGCGCTGGTAGGCGTCGAATTCATTCCGGTGGAAGTCGGTGCCGAGACGCAGGGTGTGGGCGCCGCTGGGGAGCGAGACGCCGAGGCTGTAGCCGAAGTCGTCGCTGGTGGCGGGGGCCTCCATGGGCATGTTTCCTGGAAGCAGCGGGCGCAGCGAGTAGTTGTTCATCAAGTGGTCGATGGTGTGGATGTAGGCGCGGGCCTCGACGGTGCCGAAGTCATGCGTGGCGGTGTAGCGCAGGCCGAGGCGGACGCCGTCGTCCTCGATCATGTCCATGGGCAGCGTGGGCGTGCCGGAGTCGCGGGTGCGGACGTAGCTGGTGTCCACCACGAGCACGCCGGAGCCGAGGCGCATGGCGGCGAGGATTTGATGCTGCATGGTCTCAAAGCCGGTGGCGTGCACGCGACCTCCGGGAAAGCGCAGGTCATTGGCCCGCTCCCAGGAGCCCTGGTAGCTGGCGGCCAAGCCGGTGCTGGCGGCGCTGCCTTTGAGGCTGAAGCCGTAGCCGTCATTGCTGCTGCGGAAGTGGCTGCCCATCTCCGCGGAGGCGATGGACTGCTGCTCGGCGGTGGCAAAGCGAGGCTCGGGCGAGCGCACAACGACGGTGCCGGCGATGCTGTCACCGCCCTGGCTCACGGGCGTGATGCCTGCCATGACGGCGAGGGTGTCCATGGAACCGCGTGAGGCGTAGTGCAGCGGCGGGTCCATGTGGTTCGGGCACGCGGGTGAGATGGTGGCACCATCGACGGAGATTTTGACACGATCTCCGCTGAGGCCGTGAAGCTGCACAATGCCGGTCTGCGAGCCATTGCGCAAAATGGCCGCGCCAGGTGTGTTCGCGAGCATGGAGGCACCGTCGGTGCCGCCGGCCTTGGCGGCATCGAGATCGACGCTTTGCGCACTGAGCGGAGCGCCCTCCGGCAGTCGCGTGCCGGTGATGACGACCTCGGGGAGCACGGTGGGCTTGGTGGAGGCTGGTTTTTTCGTGGGAGTGGCCGCAGGCTGGCCGAGTGTGGTGCCTGCGAGCAGGAGCAAACAAAGAGAAATAGGTTTCATGAGATAAGGATGAGGTAAGTGCCTCCGCAGCATGCGGCAGGCGTGTGAGAAGGACGCGAAGCGCCGCACGGCATGAAACCGGGTGCGATGAAGCTCAGCGTCGAGGAGTCGAAATAGCGTGATCAGGCCTCACCGCGTCGTGGCGGGGGCTTTTCCGGCTCGTGGCCGCGAGAGCTGTAGTGGCTCAAAAACGGCGTGAAGGCCATGGCGATGCTCGGAGGCGTCAAAAGAAGCGGCGGAGCCTCGCTGGCTGTGGCTAGGAATTTGATCGCGACCTTCTCCGACGCGGGCGAGGGCAGCGCGGGCTTGTTTTGCGCTTTGCGGGCCATCTGGCAGAGCTCGCAGGGATGCTCGCCATCAAAGGTCATCTCCACCGCCTGCATGAGGGAGGTTTCACCGGCATAGCTCACGAGCATCCGAGCCCAAGCGATACCCTGCACCACGCCCCAAGGCATGCCGATGGACACACAGGCCATCAACACCATGGCAAGCCTCAGCACGCAAAGCGGGCAGCGGCGAGTCGGGAGGAAAATCATGAGGAGTGTTACAACGCAGTAGCAGCCTCGAAATGCCGTTCACCGGCCTGATTTTGCGCTCGCAGCCTGGTGGGCACAAAAAAAACGGCATCCTGTTTCCAGGATGCCGCTGTGAAAGATTCTGTGGGTGGGGATTAGTAGCCGCCGCCGCCTTCTTCGCCGAAGCCGTCGCGATTGCCACGGCTGTAGCCGCCACGGCCACCGCCGCCGCCGCCACCACCGTAGCCGCCACGGCCGCCGCCGCCACCACCACCACCGAAGCCGCCGGGGCGTTCTTCCTTGGGACGAGCCTCATTGATGCCGAGCTTGCGACCGCCGAAGTCCTGGCCGTTGAGGCCGTTGATGGCTGCCGTCATTTCCTCGGGCGTGCCCATGGTGACGAAGGCAAAGCCGCGAGGACGACCGGTGACGCGATCCATTGGAAGGAAGACGTCGGTCACGGCGCCGAATTGAGAAAAGAGGGCTTGGATGTCCTCCTGAGTGGCTGTGAAGGGCAGATTGCCCACATACATTTTGGTGTTCATGACTAGCTGAGTATTGAGCGTCCGTCTCCTGCCTCGAGCTTGGTTTGCAGTGCGGAACCTCAAGCATCAACCTGATGAACCACAGAACTAAGCCTTTATCAGGTTAACGTGACCGGGCGCTTTTTCGCCGCTTTTTAGAAATTGGCAACCGGAAGTTTCGTCACCCAACCCAGCCCTGCCGTGGGGGCGTCTCATCGACGATGTACCCCGCAGGCGGAATGGGGCCAGGCATGCCCACATCACCCAGAGGCATATTTGGTCCAGCCTCAGGCCGGGCACCGGTGCCGCGCATGTTGATGATCTTTTTCATGAGATCGAACCAGAACTGCGCTCCGAGTGCTGCGGCTGCGCCAGCCATCAGCCAGCCGAGGAGGCTTTCAAAAAGGGTTCTGATGGGATGCTGCGCCCAGGCCGTGGCGGTGGTTTGGTTCCAGCCGACGGGGAATCCGGCGGTGGCGAGTTCCGTGACGGCTTCATCAAACACGGCTCGGGCGCCTTTGGATTCCTCTACCCCCATGCGAGCGGCGAGATCCGACTGCGCTTTCACGGAGGCCTCGGCCTTCTGCACAAAGGCGGCCCGCAGTTCGTCATTGGTGGAAAGGGCTCGCGTGATGGCCATGACATTCAAATTGCATGCCACCGCGAGCACGAGACCGACGCCGAAATTCCAAACCTGCGTGAGGCGCTTATACCAGCCGGTGGTGCGGTCCATCATCGAGTCAAACCATTGCCCGGCGAGGAATTGGAAGACGCTCGTGGGCTCCTGACCGGGAAGGAGGTTTCGCTCGGCATCGCGACTGAGCGCCATGAGTGGACCTTTCGCAGCCTCGGGCAGCGCCTGGATGCCGCTCTGGACGAGATTCCAGCGTGTCTCGGCCTTTTCAGCGGTGCCTTTGGTCTCCAGCAGGTCCATGAGCACCTGGCTGAATTGCGAGTTCGACATGTAGGAGGGGAAATCCTTTGCCACATTGGCATCGGCTGCATTGTGGCGGTGCATCGCCGTCATGAGCGGATGCGCCACAAACTCCTGCAAGGGCAGCGTGTCTTTGCCGTGCGTGCTTTGCGGCAGGAGATGCGAGATGGCCTTCCACAGCATCTTGCCGCGGGCGTTTGTCCAGGAGAGGATCATCTCGCTCGTGGTGGAAACGAGCACGCTGAAGAGGAAGAAGATGAACGAGAGCCCGAGGGCGACATCGAGAGTCTGGAGCATGGCGGCCGCATGGTGGCCTCGAAAAGCGTGATGTCGAAAGCGGAAATGGCAAATTCAGGCATCGACTTCGCGTTTCGGATGCCTCACCATGCTCCCCGCCATGAACAACCGCCGCCATTTCCTCTCCACCCTCCTCGGTGCCAGTGCCGCCACCGCCCTCGCCCAGGACGCAAAGCTTTCTTACCTCGGCGAAAACATCCAGTTCGGCCTGGTGACCTATCAATGGGGCAAGGACTGGGACATTCCCACCATCATCCAGAACTGCTCCGCGGCGAAGGTGACCGGCGTGGAACTCCGCGTGGAGCACAAGCACAACGTCACGCCCGATCTCACACCGGCGCAGCGTGCAGAGGTGCGCCGCCAGTTTGAAGATGCTCCGGTGAAACTGCTGGGCATGGGCACGAACTTCGAATTCCACTCCGCCAATGCCGATGAGGTGCGCAAGAACATCGACGGCGCGAAGGCCTTCCTCAAACTCAGCCACGACATCGGCGGCACCGGCGTGAAAGTGAAGCCGAACGCCCTGCCGAAGGATGTGCCTACCGAGAAAACGCTCGTGCAGATCGGCAAAGCCCTCGCGGAACTGGGAGATCATGCCCTCGGCTTTGGCCAGGAGATCCGCCTCGAAGTGCATGGCAAGGACACCTCCCTGCTGCCGAACATCAAAACCATCATGGACGCGTGTGCCGACGCCGAAAACGTCCGCGTCTGCTGGAACTCGAACGACACCGATCTCGAAGGCGCTGGCATCGAGGCGAACTTCGCGATGGTCAAAGACCGCCTCGCCCATGTCACCCACATCCGCGGTGTGAGCCTCGCCCCGAACTACCCCTTCCCCAAACTCGCCAAGCTGCTCGTCGAAGCCGATTATGAGGGTCACATCTGCCTCGAAGCCGCCAAACTCCCCGATGGGGACGTCGTGGCCGCGCTGACAGAGCAGCGTGAGCTTTTCATGAACCTCATCACCGAGGCCCGGAAGGCTGCTGCGTGATGGAGGATTCGTGGGTTTACTTGGTGTTATTCAGACTACCCCAGCAGACTTTAATCCAATGGAAAACAAGCGCCGTGCTGCGGGATTCAAAAACAGTCACGAATGGAGACACCAAAAGGGACACTCGCTCTGACTCGCTACCTCTAAATCTGTAGCGACAGCCCGCCAGATGTGCCCATTTTCTTCGTCGCCATGAACAACGACGATTCGCCGCGCAGCCGAAAAACCCCGTTTCTCCAACCGCTTCGAAAAAGCCGTTTCGGTTTCGATGTGGAGCTAGAGGCTGCAGAGGAAGACTGGCTGCGTGTTGTGCTCTCAAACGAAGGCGGCTCAACGCACGGCGAGTTGAAGGAACTGCCAGCATGTGTGCTGAAGCCGCTGCTTGAGTATGAAAACCTCATCGCCGATGACAAAGTCGAAAACGCGGCGGTGTGGGGAGCTGACGGAAAGCTTCGGGATCGCCGCAAGAGCAGGAAAGCAGGTGAGGTGACCGTGGACGAAGCGGCTTTGCCTGGCGGCATCATGACCCATAACCATCCTGCGGAGAACCCACCCAGTTTTCGCGACATCAACAACCTACTTAGTTTTGCCATGATCGAGCTGCGAGTGGTGACACGGCGCTTTGTTTACCGGGTTCAATCAGGCCCGGGCACTCCTGCGGGCCACCGGGTAGAAAACACACCGGGCGCAGCACGCTGGCTCAATGCCTGCGATCTCATGGCGCAAAGCATGATGACCACCATGAACTGGAGCACCTCGCAGGCTGAAGCCGTCGCCCTGCACTCGTTGCTTGCCTGGATGGCCACCCAAGGTATCATCCTCTACGAACGCATTCCCCGGCCATGAAAAACGATCTGATCACCACCTCACGCCCCGATGGTAGAGTTGTTTTCAGCGAGCAGGCTGAGATGGAGGAGCAGCGCAGGTGGTTCCAGTCGCAGATGACTGCGCAGCAAAAGACACGAGAAGAAGCAAGCGCCGTCCGAACCAAGCCACGCGCCAAGCATCAGGCCGCAGCGTAAGCTTCTTCACTCACTTCACCTTCACGCGAAGCATCGGTGCGGAGCGTGTGCCGTTTTCTTTGGTGGCAAAGGCATGCACGAGGCCGCTGTCGGCGGTCTCGTCGGTTTCGCGGCAGAGGATGATCGTGGCGATTTGATTGGTGTCTGCGGCCAGAAAGTCCGCCAGCGCTTTGCCGCGAAGCTGGCGAGTGCCGCGATTGATGCCCTGGGCGATCTCAAATTTGCCGAGGAGCTTCACTTTGGGTGCCACCGGCATGTTGAAAGCGGTTTGTGATGGATCATGCGCCGGAGCGTTTTGCCAAGAGAGGTCGCTCTCGGCCCAGGTGTCCTCGTTTTCGTCGATCACACCATACGCGGCGAAGGTGCTGTCCGGCACAAAGCTGGCAAAACCGAGCTCGCTGGGCTCGATGGTGAGCACGAGTTCTGCGTCCTCGATTTGGCGACCGGTGAACTGGCTCAAGTCGAAGGCTAGGTAACCTTTGCGGTTCAGTTCTGGCTTTCGGGTGGTCCACTTCACGCGGACGAAGGGATGCTTGCCAAATTCTGGCGTGAGCTTCGAGCCGGACTGGATGTAGCTGTCGCGACCTCGACCAAACGCGGTGGTGATGGCCTGCCAGCCATCGCCCGCATCCATCACCGTCGCTGGCTGCCAACGGCTGGGCTCGGGCATGTCCTCGGCGGCAGGCTGGAGCTGGCTCCGCGTCCAGCCACGGTCCAAGCCCTGGCCTTTTTCGAGCTTTTGGGAGCCGGGCGAGTTCTTGTCCTCGACCTCGACGAGGCCTTCGATCACGCGAACCATGTATTTGCCATCGTCATCGGCGCTCACGCCGAACTTGGTGCCCCAGTCGATCACCTTCGCATCCTTCGTGTCGATGCTGAAGCCCTTGGCTTGAGGAGGCACTTCGGCCACGAGTGTGCCACGACGCAGTTTGCAATTCATCGCATCGAGCACCTCGACCGTCGCCGGTGCTTCGAGGACGAGCTCCACGCCGCTGTCAAAGCGCAGCACGGCGAGACCTTCGATCAAATCGAGCATGCCAGGCTTCAAGCGAGCGCCTTCCACCGTCGGAAGGCTGCTGCCTGCCCACTGGCATTGCTGCGCACGCACCAGCGTGGCCACACTACCATCCCGGCCGGTCTGCAGCCAGACAAAGCCAAACGTCACGCAGGCGGCAGCCGCCGCCGTGGCCGCATAGCGCCACCACACGGGTCGAGACGTGACTTTCTCTTCCGTCGCAGCTGGCGAATGCCACGAATCGTCAAAGCAAAGCTCGGCACGCTGATGGAGGGCTTTGGCAAAGAACGCACGCGATTCGGCGGAGTCGCGAAGCTCAGCTTCGAGCGCGGCGGTTTCCTCGGCGGTGAGTTTTTGATCCGCGTAGCGTTCGGACAGTTCCAGCAGGCGGAATTGATCAGAGGCTTTCATGCTGCGGCTCCTTCCATTTTGAGTTCCTTCTCGACGCAGGTCAGCAAATTCATCCGAACGCGACTCAGAGCGCGATAGACGGCTCCGGCGGTGCTGCGGATGCGCTCTGCCACACCGTCGATCTCCATGTCCTCGTAGTAGCGCAGCGTCACCAACTGCCGGTGGGCCGCAGGCAGCTTCGCCACGCAGGATCGCAACGCATCGCGTCGGCGGTCAGCGGTGTCGCTCAGCTTGGCCACCTCATCGTGAAGCAATTCGAGAATGTCGTCACTCAGCGGCATGGCCTCACGCTTCTTTTGCCGACGGTAGGTGAGCACCTGATGAAAGGCCGTTTTTCGAGCCCAGGCCAAAAAGTGCGTGCCAGGCTCGAACTGGTCAAAACAGCGCCAGAGGATCATTTTGGTCTGCTGCAGGATGTCATCCGCATCGTGCGGGTCTTGCACGAGACTGTAAACATACACCCCCAGCACACGATCATGGTGCGTGAGCAGTTCGAGGAATTCCTGGGTGCGGTCGGCTTCGGGCATGGCGTGTCAAATGAGCAAGGCGGTTGGTGGCATGGCTTTGGACGGAATAATTGCACAAACATCTCTCGCGAATACACTCCGACATGAGATACCCGGTTCAACTTTACAAATCCGAAGAAGGTTTCGCTGTCACCTGCCCTGCCCTTCCCGGCTGCTGGAGCCAGGGTGGCACGCGGGCGGAGGCGCTGGAGAACATTCGGGAGGCGATCTCTCTATGGCTTGAGGTCGCCTTTGAAGACCGTCAAAACGAAGAGGCTGAATGTGACGTTGACTATGATGCGGTGGATGTGAACCCAAGTCCGTTGTTCGCACATGCCTAAGCTACCAGGAATCAGCCACTTGGAAGCAGTGAGGGTTTTTGAAAAACTCGGCTATCGAGTGGCCAGACAGTCCGGGCATATCGTGATGTCCAATGGCAAGATTTGCCTCGTGATACCCCGTGGCAATCCGCTGAACGCCTTCACCATGGGCGGCATCGCCAAGACGGCGGGCCTTACCCCGGAACAGTTCAAAGAGTTACTCTAAAGCAGTCCCGAAGGGCTCTCGCTGGATCTACTACTCAGAATACCCCCATTCTGGCTTCCGCCCTGCTGCTTGCACGGGACGGGGAGCGGTGTATGAACCGACCTCCCCCGGAGGATTTTCCAGAATCCTTTCTTGAAAAAGCTCCACTTATTAACCAAACTTAATTAATTAATTCCGTTCTCATGTCAGACCTCCTCATCGCCCAGGTCATCGGCCGCGAAATCATCGACTCCCGCGGCAACCCCACTGTCGAAGTGGATGTACTCCTCGAAAGCGGGGCTGTCGGCCGTGCCGCCGTCCCCTCCGGTGCCTCCACGGGCGAGCACGAAGCTCTTGAGCTGCGTGATGGCGACAAGAAGCGCTTCCTCGGCAAAGGCGTGAAGAAAGCCGTTGCTGCCGTGAATGGTGCCATCGCCGATGCGCTCGTCGGCTGCGATGCCTCCGATCAAGTCGGCCTCGACAAGGCCATGCTCGCCATCGACGGCACGCCCACGAAGTCCAAGCTCGGCGCGAACGCCATCCTCGGTGCCTCCCTCGCCATCGCCAAAGCGGCTGCCACCACTCTCGGCCAGCCCCTTTACAAATACGTCGGCGGCCCGAACGCCAAGGTGCTCCCTGTGCCGATGATGAACATCATCAATGGCGGTGCCCATTCCGATGCTCCGATCGACTTCCAAGAGTTCATGATCATGCCCGTTGGCGCTCCCACCTTCTCGGAAGCGCTTCGTTACGGCGCGGAAGTGTTCCACTCCCTCAAGAAAATCCTTCACGACATGGGCCTCAACACCGCCGTCGGTGATGAAGGCGGCTTTGCCCCCACCCTGAAAAGCGCCGATCACGCCCTCGAAGTCATCTCCCAGGCTGTCAGCAAGGCTGGCTACAAACTCGGCAAGGACATCGCCTTCGCCCTTGATGTGGCCTCCTCCGAGTTCTTCGACAAGAAGAAGAACAAATACGTCTTCAAGAAGAGCGACAAACGCGAGCTCACCTCCGCCGAACTCGTCGCCTACTACGCCGGCCTCAAGAAGAAGTACCCGATCATCTCCATCGAAGACGGCTGCGCCGAAAACGACTGGGACGGCTGGAAAATCCTCACGGACAAGCTCGGTGCCACCACCCAGCTCGTCGGCGATGACCTTTTCGTCACCAACGTGAAGTTCCTCCAGAAGGGCATCGACCTCGCCACCGCGAACTCCATCCTCGTGAAGGTGAACCAGATCGGCTCCCTCACCGAGACGCTCGACGCCGTCGATCTCGCCCACCGCCACGGCTACACCGCCGTCATGAGCCACCGCTCCGGTGAAACCGAAGATTACACCATCGCCGATCTCGCCGTCGCCACGAACTGCGGCCAGATCAAGACCGGCTCCATGAGCCGCAGCGATCGTATCGCGAAATACAACCAACTCCTCCGCATCGAGCAGCAGCTCGGCGATACCGCCATCTACGGCGGCCGCATGAAGGTGAAGGCATAACTGCACGCCCATGAAACTCCGAGTGACACGCGCCGACCTGCCCCAGAGCCATCTGGAGCACTGGGCGCGTGTCCTCCTTCGGGTGGCGAAGTTCGTTCTTCTGCTGCTCGTGGCCCCGACGATCCTCGTCCTCTTCCACAACCCGCTCAACGAGCAGACGGCCATGCGGGACAAGCTGGAGCAGCTCAAGCACCAGCGTGACAGCCTCTCCCAAGAGCGCGACAAGCTCCTCCGCCGCAAAGACTGGCTCGAAAAGGATGACGCTTACCTCGAACTGATGTCCCGCGACCGCCTCAATCGCCAAAAAGAAGGCGAGTATATTCTGCGGTTCTAATCGGACACCGCCAAACCGGCTTGGGATTTGCTTCCGCGCTTTTTGAGAGCAATTTCAGCTCATGACACTGACTCTCCAGCTCCCTGACGACACACTCTGCCAGGAAATCACCGCCGATGAGGCCCGGCTCGACATGGCATGCTCCATGTTTGCACGCGGTGCTCTTAGCAAACTCGCGGCGGCTGCCCTCGCAGGAGTAGATTTCTTCCAGTTCCAGGCCGCCCTGGCGGAGCGCCACATCTCTAGCTATACCGATGAGATGCTTGCGCAGGACATGAAAAACCTGGCTTCGCTCAAGGCGGCATGATCGTTGTCGCGGACACCTCCGTGCTGCTCAATCTGTGCCCTTGTTGCCGAGGAGGACCTTCTCTGGCAGCTCTACGGCACGGTGGCAGCACCCCAGTCCGTGCGTGATGAGTTCGAAAGGGCGGCCATCGCCTATCCTCGCTTTTCGAGCCTTATTTTCCCGAACTTCATTCAAATCCACCTGCCCGGCAGACCGCTAAAAGCATGGCTTCCCAATGCCTCGCTCGATCCAGGCGAGAGCGACGCCATCGCCCTGGTGCTGGAGTTACAGGCTGATCTTCTGCTTATCGACGAGCGAAAAGGACGTCAGGTGGCGGCCGATCTAGGACTCTGCTTTTCAGGTATCCTGGGTGTCCTGATCCAGGCCAAAGCCCGAGGTCTTGTGTCTGATGTTTCCACGGTCCTGAGGCGCTTGCGTGAAGAAGCGGGATTCTTTCTGAGCGAGAAGCATCTACAAGACGCCTTGCGACTGGCGGGCGAATCACAATCGTAGACCTCAAAACACCCCCGCAGCCTTCCGGCCCACCCAAAAAAGCGCCATCAGCACGACGAGAAGCCCGGCCCACGCGGGATGTGCCCACAGTGGCAAGCGGCGTTCTTGAAAAGCGGCCTCGGGAATGGCGGCGATGGCATCGACGAGGGATTCAGGCTTCGTGGCATCCAAAACGGCTCCTTTGGTGAATTGGGCGATCTCCTTCAAGACATCGAAGCGGGCGGGTTGACCGCGTTTTTCGCGGCTAGTGCCTTGGATGGAGATTTTGGTCTCCAAACGCGATCCGGCTTCGGCGCAGCTCAGCTCGACGACGTGCTCGCCGGGCTCGTTCGGCGTGAAGGTGCCGTTGAACAGGCCCCAGGCTTCCTCGCCGGCGGGGAGAAGGCGCACGCTACTCACTTTGCCGCTGGGTGCGGCGATTTGGGCGATAACGGCGCCTTCGCGCAGCGGTTCGCCGGTGACGCTCATGACGTTGGCGTTCAAGGTGAGCACATCGCCGGTGCGCGGGCGGTCGGGCGAGTAGAAGAGGCGCATCTTGTCGCCGCTGCTCATGTTGCGCTGATAGGCCATCCAGCGGACGACCTGACCCCAGAAGCGGTAGTGATATTTGTCTTCGACGCCTTTGCGCCAGCGCCACGCCCCATCGGTGCCCATGAAAAGGATTTTGCCCGCGCCGTAGGTCTTCGTGACGATGAGCGGGATGCGGCCGAACTGATTCGATTCACTGCCATGGATGGCGAGCACCTCGCTGCCTGCTTTGGCTCGCAAGGCGGGCGCATACCATTGGAAGCCCGGCAGCGTGCTCCACACGCGGGCGCTAGCCTCGTCGGTGTCTTCGAGCTTGGTCAAAAGGCTGCGCATGCCGGCTTCGGTGAGGGCGAACTTGCCCGGAGAGCTCGATCCCCAGCCGCGAGGCTGCGAGGCATCCCAGATCACCGGCAGCAAGTCGGCGAGTGGTGTCTCTTGCAGTGACGCTTGGAAGCCGTGGAAGCCGGGCATGAAGACGAGGCCGCCGGCTTGATCGCGCACGAGCTTTTGCAAAGCGGTGCATTGCTCCGCGGTGAGCTGGCCCTTCTGCGTGCCGACATCGCCAAGGAAGATCACATCAAACTTCGTCAGCTCCTCGTCTTTCGGAAATTTGTCGAGGTAGCCACGGCCAGCGCCCATTTTGCCGAGACCAGGATGCAGCAGCAGGCAGTTCACCTCGACGCCGGGATCGCGTTCGAGCGCATTGCGCAGGTAGCGATACTCCCAGCGCGGGAACGACTCGATCAACAGCACCTTGAGCTGCTCCTTGCGCACGCTGAGCGGCGCTTCCTGCGTGTTGTTTTCGGGATAGCGTTCGTTCGGCGTTGTTGGAATCGTCAGCGTGAGCTTCACTTCGCCCGGTTTCTCCGGTTTCCACGCGATGGCGTCCTGATAACGGCTCATCGCGGGCAGCGTGACCTCTTTGGTGAGGATCTCGCCGCTGGTCGATTTCATTTCGAGCACGACGACCTCGTCACGCGGCAGCGAGCTATCGATCACGAACGGAATGCGCAGCGGCTTGCCCGCCACGGCGAAGGCCGGCACGTCAAAGCTGCTCAACTCGACATCCGGCAGCCGCGTCTCCGCGCCGACGGGCACCGCAAACACCGGCACCTCACGCATGCGCAGCCGCGTGGCAGCTTGAGAAGGCGGCTGGCCGAGGTTCCAATCGCCATCGCTGATCAGAACGACCGATTTGAGGTTCGGCTGCTTCTCCAGCACGCCGAGCAGGGCCGTGTGAATGTCCGTACCATCGGTCGTGGCGGGCGAAAACGGCTCGATGACCACGTCCATGCGCTCTTTGAGCTTCGCCCAGAGTTTTTCGTCGATCAGCGGCTTCACGAGTTCCTCGCGTGCGACGGCTTCCTGGCCGCGAATGACATCTTTCGTATTCATCGACCCCGAGACATCCGCCAGCACGGCCAAAACAGGCCTCGTTTGAGGTTTGAAGGTCTCCAGCCACTCCGGCTGCAAAAGCGTGATCGCGAGACACACCGCGATGATTACCCGTAAAAGCTCCAACCAGCCAATCAATGGCCGCCACCCGCTCCGTCGCCAGGCCATGAACGCCAGTCCAGCCACCGCGACCACAAACGCCACGCCAACGGCGAACGCTTCCGGGGTCGGATTGAAGACGAGTTGCGACGAGGTGGGTTGCATGGGCTGGACGGGCCGCCAAATCAAACAGGGGAAAAGCCCTCCGTCCGGGCTTTTTTTGCGGTGAGGCGATTTTCATTCCCTGCAAAAGCAGCGACGCACCGAGACTTTGATTTCAGTCGTACAGCCTCAAAAAGCTCTCCATCTCCACATCCGGCTGACAGAGGATCACATCGAAGGGCAGCAGGTCGCCGTCCTTGAGGTAGCAGTTTCGCGGCAGGGCGTCGATGGCGAGCGTTTGGAATGCGTAGTTGAAGAAAAGGCTGTGCTGGCCCGTGGGGTCCACGATCTGCGTCCAGCCGGAGGCGATGAAGTGCTGCTCGATCTCGCGGTCCGTGGCCGGTTCGCCGTGGTATTGAGGCTGGCTGATGGCGAAAGATACCTGCCCGTCCGCCCATTGCACGACGGAGGTGAGCCTCACATCATCTCCAAACACATCATTCGCCGCGATCCACCTCTCCAAATACTCCAGCGGCGTGGCATGGATAAATTCGATGGCTTTTCGCGTTCCCGGTTCACCACGCAGATTCGGCACCGGATGCGTCAGCACCTTGGGAATGAGGCCGAACTTGGGCGGGATGGTGATCTTCACCATGCGGTCCGAGTCCTCCTCCAATTCGACGAGATGTTCCGTGCCATGGTGAGAGTCCGACGCGGCACTGAATTGCTCCCAAGAGAGTCCCGGCGGACTCAAGAGGCCAAGTTCGCGACCGAGAGCACAAGCTTGTTCGGCTTGGTCTTGCGCGAGGCGGGTCCGGTCGTGCCCAGGACCTTCGAAGTCGTCGCCACAAAGGTCGCGTAGTCGGTCACGGAAGGCTTCAAGCGAATGGCCTTCGTGACGTTCTGCGGGCTGTTTTTTTTCGGATTCACGATGGCGGAGTATTGGGCAAGTGCGTTGGGGCGTCAATGAGACGATGAGGTGGCAACTGGATGTCTGGGTAAATTCGTACTGGTTTGCTAAACTTTGACAGCCCAGATTGCCGCTTTGAAACAACGTCATCAACCATGCCGGTATCCATTTTCGATCTCGCCACATCACTATGCCATTTGGCGGCCCAAGACGGACCTTTGGACGATGATTGTCAGGAAACAGGGGGCGAGATCGTCAGTATGGTGCACTTGCTTCATGAGGAGGAATCACCGGAGCAGGATCAGCAGATTGGAATAGCCGTCGAGAAGCTGACCGGAGCCTTTGCTTCGCCCAATATCGAGAGAGCTGGTTATGTCGCCAAAGTCTGCGGTGCCATACTTGAGCATGGGATCATGGCACCTGTGTTGGAGGATGCTTTGAGCCGAATCATCGATTCATCCATGGCTGGGGCACTCGTTTTCGATGCTAAACTTCACGAGGGCCAATTAGCGGACCTGGAATACGACGATGCTTTTGCGTCTGCCGGTCAATCGCTGACCAGTGAGGCGGTTGATTGGGCCAGAATGGAAAATTTCTATCCTCCCGCCCTTTCGGTCTTCGCCAAGTCACCCGAAGCCCGCCGCCATGCGGCTCAAAGGTGGCTGTCGAAACTGGAGCTGTTCACCTCATCCAATGCGGCTCATTGGCTCATCCGAATGCTCAAAACGTTGCACCAAGAGCCCGTTTTGGTGATCGAGCCGGACATGGGGCGTGGATTTGAAGGCTGCCTCTCCGACATCTCCAGCAACTTTGAAGTCCACGACATGCTGGCGATGCTCATCTGGAAAAATCGCATTTCAAAAACCCCGGGGATCAAACGTGTGGCTGAAATGCTCAGGCCCTACCCTCATGCAGGGACCGGTGTGTGGAACCTCTACAACTGGACGGTGGTTCGTGAACGCAGGCTGCCCGAAGCATCCGACCAATCGAATTCATCCCATTGGATATGGGGTGAGGGCTGCCCGGCAGACATTGAGGTATTTGAAGGGCGGCGAGTCATCCTTCTCGGACCTCCGAGTTATCCACGCACTTGGAATGCAGGCCGAGAACTCCCCCAATTGCAGCCGAACATCCAGATTCAGCGATGGTTGGATGCCGCTGAGATAGAGGCTTGGATGAGTCGCTTTGGAAAGCCGAGCAAGGAAAGCGGTCAAAGAACGAATTATTGAAGCATGCGCATGTCAGGATGCTGATCCGTGAGAGTTTTCAAAATCTCATGCAGCGGGCGAAAAGGCCTGCTGGGGCTTCTTTTTCGTGATTCCAGTGTTCGACATTGCCTCCGGCTTCGTCATTCTCCCGCCCTCATGTCCAACTTCCGACCCCTTTTCTCCGCGCTGAAGATCGAGATGCAAAAAGCCATCGTTGGCTATGACGAAATGCTCACGGATGTGCTGGTGGCGGTTTTCTCCGGCGGGCATGTACTGCTGGAAGGGGTGCCGGGGCTTGGAAAGACCTTTCTGGTGCGCACGCTATCGCAGGTGATCGGCCTGGAGCCGGGTCGGGTGCAATGCACGCCGGACCTGATGCCAGCGGACATCCTCGGCACACACATCGTGGACGAAGACGAACGAGGCCGCCGCATGCTGCGCTATGAAAAAGGCCCGGTGTTTAAGAATCTGCTGCTCGTGGATGAGATCAACCGCGCCACGCCGAAGACCCAGGCGGCCCTGCTAGAGGTGATGCAGGAGCGCTGCGTGACGACCGGCGGCGAGCGCCACCTATTGCCGGAGCCTTTCCTCGTGCTCGCCACGCAGAATCCGATGGAAATGGAAGGCACCTACCCGCTGCCGGAGGCGCAGCTCGACCGTTTCATGTTCAAGATCAAGGTTCCGTTCCCGGATCTGGAGTCGCTGGTGGAGATCTCCCGCCGCACGACGGGCTTCTCGGAGCCCAAACTGGCCGCGATGACCACCGGCAAGGACCTCATCGCCCTCCAGCACGAGCTGGCGCAGATGCCGGTGGCTGATCCGGTGGCCCATTACGCCTCCCGCCTCATCCTGGCCACGCATCCGGAGCAACCGGACGCCCTGCCCGAGGTGAAGCGCTACGTGAGCTACGGCAGCAGTCCGCGAGGTCTGCAAAGCCTCATCCGCGGTGCCCGCGTCTGGGCGGCGATTCAAGGTAGCACCGCCGTGTCCACCGATGACATTCGAGCCATCGCCCATGTGGCGTTGCGGCATCGCATCATCCTGAATTTCGAAGGCGAGGCCGCTCAGGTGAAGGTGGATGATGTCATCACCAAGCTGCTCGACCAGGTGAAGACACCGGCGGCTCAGGCGGCGTGAGGCGAGGAGCAGGGGGGACGGAGTGATGGAGTGATGGGATGCCAAAAATCCATCACTCCATCACTCCATCACTCCATCACTCCTTGTCCGGCCGATCATTTCTTCAGCGGAAACTGCGCCTGCAGAAGCTTTTCGGCTTCCTCTAACGCCGCTTTGTCCGGCGGGTTCGCGATGACGTTTTCGAGTTCCGGCTGGTCGGAGGTGTGATCGTAGAGTTCGCGGGAGTCGATCTCGCCGGTTTTCCAGTTTCGCCATTCGGTGTAGCGCCACTGGGCGGTCCGGACGCTGTAGCCCATGTGGGTGGGTTGCTTGTCGGGCGTGCGATCAGGATAAGCCGGGCGCGGATGCTGGGTGAAGGCGGCCGGTTTGACCGAGGCGGCCGGATTTTCGAGCACCGGTGCGAGGTTGGTGCCTTCGAGGCCGGGGGCGGCCGGCAGACCGCAGAGGGAATTCAGGGTAGGGAAGATGTCGAGCATCTCAGCGAGGGCGGCGGTCTTCACGCCGGGTTGTTTCGCCTGCGGTGGAGCGATGATGAGAGGCACGCGGGCATCGAGCTCGAAATTGCTCGTTTTTGCCCAGAGACCATGCTCGCCGAGGTGGTAGCCGTGATCCCCCCAGAAGACGATGATGGTGTTTTCGAGCATGCCCTGCTCTTTCATGGCGGCGATGACCTTGCCGATCTGCGCGTCCATGTAGCTGATGCCGGCAAAGTAGCCGTGGCGCATCTCGGCGATCTGCTCGGGCGTGGGCTGTTTTTGGTCCGCCGGCGGGCCGAGGATCTCGGTGCTCTGGTGAAAGGCGATCTCCGGGGCATCGGTGGGCCGGGCGGGGTTCAAAGCGGGGATTTTCGAGCGGTCGTAGAGGTCCCAATACTTCTTCGGGGCGTTGAAAGGGGCGTGCGGCTTCCAAAAACCGACTGCGAGGAAGAACGGGCCGCCTTTTTTCAGCTCAGGCAGGATGCGGACGGCCTCCGCGGCCACACGACCGTCGTAATAGGCCTCGTCAGGCACGTCGTAACACTCGCACATGCCCACCGAGCCGTATCGGCGCAGGCCTTCACAATGCTTCGCGTGGTTCTCCGGCAGCGGACCCGAGATCTGCGGGGTGTCGTCGCCATGATTGGCGTAGTGGAGGAATTCGGGGGCGGACCAGGAGCGAGAATCGCCCTTGTCCTTCGTGTGCCAGTTGTGAAAGAGCTTCCCGGAGCATCGGGTGGTGTAGCCATGCTCTTTGAACCACAGGGGCAGGGTGGTCACATCTGGCTTCAGTTCGCGGAAATGGGTGCCGTTGACGTAGAGGCCCAGCGTGCCGGGTCGCAGGCCGGTGAGCATGCTGGAGCGGGAAGGATTGCAGACGGCCTGCTGGCAGTAGGCCCGGGTGAAGGTGGTGCCACGGGCGGCGATGGCATCCAGGTGGGGCGTGATGGCCGGGGAGCCGTAGCAGCCGAGTTCCGGTCGCAGGTCATCTGCGGTGATGAGCAGGACATTCGGCGGGGTGGCAGCCAGCCCGGCGGAGGTGGCGAAGAGGGCGAAAAGGAGGCTTTTCATGAGATCGAGGAGGCAAAATGGTCACGGATCTGGTTGCGCACATGCCGCCAGGAGGTGCGGTGGCTAGTGGCCCAATCACTCAGCGCCTTTTCAAAGCCCACATCCACGCCCTCACGCTCGCTGAGGTGCCATTTGTGACGCTGGATTTCATCGAGTTCGGCAAGGAACTCGGCATAGGGGCTGGCGGGCTTGGGAGGCATGGCAAAATCAGGGTTGAGAGCGGTTGCAAACGAGAGCGCATTCCCCTTCTGGCAAATGCGCACATGGAATTTTCCGCCGAGTAGGAAAAAGGGATGACAAGCCGGGGGTAGCCCCTATAATCCGCCCCCCGACCTCCTTGTCGAAAGCCGAAGTAGCTCAGCGGTAGAGCAGCGCATTCGTAATGCGCGGGTCGCGGGTTCGATTCCCGCCTTCGGCTCCACCAAGCTCGTCTCCCCGTCCATGACTGACACGCCTATCAACGAGCCCGCCCCACCGCGCAAAAGCCGTGCCCGGCGGAGGGAGACAGTCATCAACACGCTTGCTGGAGTGCTCGGCTGCCTCGCCCTCGTGGTCATGATCGCCACCGTCTTCCGGGTGGTCACCGCCAAGCTC
>CALSBJ010000086.1:0-26680 GCA_943373155.1 Akkermansia muciniphila
CATTACCTGAACTCTGGAGACTGGGTGGAGAGCATGACAGCAATCCTCGAGCATCACGATCACCGCTTTGAAGTCCTCAGCTATCACGACTTCTGCGAACGCACCGGCCGCCAGCCGAAAGGCATCGAGCCAAGCCATCCGTTGGAAGAGACAAGGAGCAGACCACTTGCCCTGCCGATGCCAACGGTGGAACCCGAACTGATGGCAGCTTGAGTGCGGAAGCCGCGATCACTTCAGCTCATCATAAGGCACAGCTCGCGGAATCTGATTCAGGCGAGGGCTGCTGAATTCGAGAGCCTCTTCGTAAAGGTTTGAGCGGCCTTGCTCGATGCGGTTGGGGCCCTCAGGGCCGTCCGTATCTTTCATGATGTGTGGTTGAATGAAGATGAGCAGTTCTTCACGGGTGCTTTCCTTCTGCGTGGTGCCGAAGAGGTGTTTGATGACGGGGATGCGACGGAGGAATATGCCACCACGAGCACTGTCATTGACACGCTCAGTGATGAGGCCACCAAGCACGACAGCTGCGCCGTTTTTCACGGAGACCTCGGTGACGAGTTCCTGCGTGCCAATGGTGGGGACGGTGTTGCCGGAAATGGTCTGCGTGCCGACGATGTTGTCGTTGATCTGAGCAATTTTGAGCGTGACCTCGTCATCGGAATTGATGAGCGGGATGACTTCGAGCTTCAAAAGCACATCGCGATACTCGACACTGACGCTGTTGCTGGCCACACCGCCTGCGAAGGCACCGTTACTAAGGATCTGGGCTGGCACGGCGATCTTCTGACCGCTCTGAATGATGGCCTTGGACGCGTTTTTGGCATACACGCTCGGCGTGGCGAGCACTTTGAAGTTTCGGTTTCCGTCCACAAGCTTGATGTAATTGCCCAACGAGCCGACCTGGCCGTAGAAGTTGAGCTTGTTGAACGCAAACTCTTTGAAGTTGGCCGGAAAGGCGATGGTATTGGTTGCGGCCGCCGCACCGCCAGCGGCCGCAGCATCACGGACGCTGAAATCATCGAGCAGCTTGAGGAAATCGAAACCGTAGTTGAATTCGGTGCCGAGATTGAGCTGGCCAATGATGGCAGAGATATAAATCTGCTGCGGGCGCATATCCATTTCCGCAAGGAGTTGCTCGATGCGCTGGATATGCTCCGGCGAGCCGGAGACGATCAAGCTATTCGACTGTGGATCGGCGATGAGAAGGGTTTTGCCGACGATGATGGATTCTGGCGCCCCCATGATGTCGGGGTCATCAAGAAGGCTACGATTGGCATTGCTATTGCCGAGGCCGCCTCCAAAACCACCGGTGCCAAAGCCGCCGTTGGAGTTGTTGAAGCCATTGCTGCCGCTGCTGTTGCTGGCCGTGTTCCGTGAGGCATCGGTGCCATTGCCATCGCGGCCCACGCTTTGATTGCTGCGGCCACCACGGCGTCCACCTCCTCCAGAGCTGGCTCCGCCGCTTTCACTTTGAATGTCCGTGTCACGAGCAAGGGTATCGCGGGCGGAAGCGAGGAAATCACGCACATCGAGATGGCGGAGACGGAATTTGCGGAAGGTGTCGCCATCGTCCTGCTTATCCAGTTTTTCCACGAGGCCGCGGATGTAGGCGATGTCCACCGGGCGGGCAAAAACAATGAGTTCATTGGTGCGGCGATAGGGGATGACCTTGGGCTTGCCGGAACCTCGGTTCGTCCCGCCAGTGTTGGAGGCAGTACCGATCGGGGTGGCCATGCCCGCTGGCATTCCAGGGCGTGCGCCAGCCGGAGCGGCAGGCACGGCGGCGGCAGCTGCAGGCTGAGTGGCATCAGCCCCCTCCTCGTCCTTTTCAAAGATCTCGTTGATGATGTCGGCCACGATCTCCACGTCGGCTCGCTGGAGCTTGATGGTTTCGTTCGCTGTTTGCATCGGCGGCACGTCGATGATTTGAGCGATGCGCACGATGCTACGAATGGTGGAGCTGTTTTCGGTGATGAGCAGGGCGGTGTCGTTCGCCACGGGCATCATGGCACCGTAAGTATGAGGTTTGATGACCTCCGTGAAGGCTTTGGAGGCATCGGTGGCCGTCACATACTGGAGTGGCAGCACGAAATGGCAGATCTCTTCAGTCTCTGGCAACTCGTTGACGGAATTATAGACTGGTAGGCCGGAGGCGGGCACGTTGGCATTGGCCGCGTGATTGATGAGCTTGGACGTGGTGGCATCCATGTGGATGAACGCGTAGCCATTGAGCAGAAGGGTGGATTCGATGTACGCGATGGCATCCCGGCGAGTGAGTAAATGCGGGGAAATGATTCGGAGCGGATTACCACCGAGGTTGGAGTCGAGAATCAGCTTCCTACCAGTCAGTTCCTGATAGAAGGGGATGATGGCCTGAATGGGGGCGCTAGGGAAGTTCACCTTCACCGAGGCACCTTCACCGATGGGCTGATAGGCACTGGCGGCGGCCTCGGCAGGCGGCGGGACGGCTCCCTGGAGCACGGGGGCTTGGCTTCGAGCATGGCGGATGCCAAACACGAAGACGGTCAGAATGCAGGCCATTCGCAGGCGGGCGACAAGACTGGAGGGGGAAGTCGGCATGATGGATAATTATGACTAATATTGTCATTCTGGTCATTTTGACAAGATTTTTGCTTCATTTTTATTAAATTTCAATAAAACACTAATTACTGTAATTTTTTCCACGGGTTGATTTCGACCTTCGAGGTTAACGAAAAGCCCAAAACGAGACGCTTGCCCCACCTCACGTCGACGAATTGGGATTGGACAAAACAGGCTCCGCCTTGTAAAAAATCGGTGGTTCCGATCCATGGGGATATAGCTCAGTTGGTAGAGCGTCTCGTTCGCAATGAGAAGGTCAGGGGTTCGAATCCCCTTATCTCCACCATTGGAATCTCAGCAGGTATTCCACGATTTTACGTGACGTGATGGGCTGAAATGTGCTTTGAAGCATTCTCTATGAAATTCTTGCTGCTGAGCCTTCTCACCCTTGCCACAATCTCTTCCTGCGTGCCATTGACCCAGCCTGCTGCGAAAACCGGTTCCCTGACCCTACCACAGGAGGAAAAACGTGAATGCAAAGCTGCCCGCGTGATTTTCCCACCGGGCGTTTACAGCCCGGAGATCGCCTCAGAACGCGGCACCTACTATTTGGCCCCATCTCCGATGCGCACCGAGGGGGTGCTGCTGAGGAAAGGCTACCGCGGAGGCATCTTTGTGGCCAATGACGGCCGCCATGCCGCATGGTTCGGCGATGCCCGCGATGATGCCGGTGAACGAGCCGGCACGCTCATCGGAGCCATCGGCGCCAGTGCCCCAAAGCTTTGGGTCATCTCCCCAAGCCTTCCTTTGCAGCCGGGTCCAGCTCGATAAGCCGTGCCCTGTAGCCACTGGAAAATCCCCACCAACCATGAAAACTACCCTCCTGTGCCTCTTGACCGGCACGATTCTCTCCTCCTGCGCCTCGAAAACTCTCATCTCCGCGCCTGATTCCGGCACCCAGGGCATCATTCTGCCTACAGAACAAATCGCTGAGCACAAATGGGGTAAAGTGACCTTCCCTGCTGGCCATTACCTGCCAGAGGCAAAATCCGAAACGGGCATTTACTATGCCGCGCCGGAACGCGTCAATACAGATGGCATGCTGCGAGGAGGGCGGGAGCATGGCGGACTCTTCATCCAGAACGGCACTGGCTACCAGTATCTCTGGATCGGACAGCCAGGCTACCAACTCCAGCAGGCCCCCGGGACCATCATGGGACAGTGGGGAGTGGAAACGCCTCTGCTCTATACCTTAAAGGAACGAGTCAAAATCACCCCTGCGGAACGGCAATAATGCGATTCAGCCCCTAGAAGCACCGCCGGAAGGTAAGACTTTGGTAAGTTTGCGGTTTTGGATTGCAGGAATTCATAATTTCTATAATTTCTTAAATCATGTCTTCCCGTGTCCTCACCTTCTCGATCATTGCCGCCGTGCTCCTCGCCGGCAGCTTGGTTGCTTTGAAGGAAGGGTGGCTCAACGGCTGGAAAATGCGCCTCACCGAGCTCGCCACTCAGTCCGGCCCGCCCTATACCGAAGCACGTTTCCGTATCGACCTGGTGGACCAAATCAATTACGCCCGAACCGCAGAGAAAATGACCGCCCTGCGGGTCGATCCCGAAATGGAAAAGTGGCTCATGTCGAGATTCGAAACCCTCGACCTCACCGATCTCAACAAGGTCACCAGCCAGGTCCAGGACGGCATGCCGCGGTACTTCCGTGTTTCCATCTGCTCAGCCAGCAGCCCCAGTCTGAAAGAGCTGCTGCATCGCTTCCATGAATACGTCCACCGCGACCAGCCGGAAATGACCCACCTCGCCGTCGCCGTGCGTTCCCGTGCCGCTGGCCTCATGCACGAGGCCCTCGTCGTCATCGGCCAGCGGCTCAATGACTTCACGCCTGAGGCTCTCACGCAAGCCAAGGAAAACACCCCCTTCTATAGTGTCTGCGTTCATTGCAAGCAGCCGCACTTCATGAACCTCTCGAACCAGCAGCGCAGCATGGCTCTGGAATGCCCCAAGTGCCGGAAAAAGTATGCCGTCATCGCCGCCGACTCCAAAAACCGTTTCCGCTATGTGAACGAATTCCTCACCGGCTACGCCCCGCCCGCCGTTTTCCCGAAAAACGAGTCCCGTGTGCAACAACTCTTCACCATCTGGTCCGCCGTCCACACCAACTGCCGCTACACCAACGACCCCGGCGTCAAAAAAAGTGAAGGCATGTATGCCAAAAAGGAGCAGCTCGACTCCTGGCAGTTCGCCGATGAAACCCAGCGCCTCCTCCGCGGAGATTGCGAAGACTCCTCCATCTACCTCGCCGATTGGCTCATGTCTCGCGGCTTTCAGGTCCGCGTCGCCCTCGGCCGCTACGGCGATATGGGCGGGCACGCCTGGTGTGTCGTGAAAATCGAAGACCGCGAATACCTCATCGAATCCACCGAAGGCAAACCTGACCCCTCCAATCCCCCTCTCGCCAGTCAAGTCGGCAGCCGTTATGTGCCGGAGGTCCTCTTTGATCGCTACGCCATCTACGTCCCCGCCTCCAGCAACCGCGTCTGGAAGGGCGATTACTGGTCCACCAAGAGCTGGGTGCGCATTGAGCCCCGCATGGAGCTCGGCCATGATCCCCTGCTCTCCCGAGGCACCGAGCAGGAAAAATCCAAAGCAAAGAGCCTCGTGCAGGCCGTCAACTCCGCCGAAGCCTCCCGCGTCGGACGTGCCACCGATGCCGCCACCGCCGTCCCCACCGCCATCAGCCTTGGACTGGGAGACATTCCCCGCGGAGCCAAAGAATGGCGCATCTCCCGCGTTCCCGAGCACGAGTGAGCCTTGATCCAAAGGTCAGCCCCTGAAACCGCAGGGCGCCATCGACCTCCGTTGGCGTGGATTGTGGAAAAGCGATTCACTGAAGCTCAATCCGGCTGACAGCAAATGGGGACAGAAAATTCCCTTCATTTTTCTGCCCCCCATTTGCTGTCAGTTCCCGGTTCTAGTTAGTCAGAAGATTGAGGCACGATTTCATTGCTCAGCCACGGCATCCACGCGAACAGCACGCATCCCATGCCCCACGTCCTCATCATTCACGAAGTCGCCGACTATCCAGCTTGGAAAAAGGTCTTCGATCACGCCGCAGGCATCCGCCAAGAAGCCGGCGAGCGAACCTATCAGGTCCTGAAGTACGAATCCGACGCGAACAAGATCGTCCACTTCTCCACCTGGACCTCCCACGCCGGCGCCAGAGCCTTCTTCGAGTCCCCAAGACTCGTCAAAATCCGCGAAGAAGCCGGCGTGAAGGCACCTGATTTCATCTACCTTGATGAACTCGAGGCAGGGACCCTTTAGACCGTTTCTCAAAAGGAATGTCTGAAGTGACCGGCGAGCGCGGCGGCTTCAGTGGCAAGGAAAGAGCGAGGAGGCTATTGGGACAATAGCTGACGAGTGAATGACGCCGCCAATGAGGCTGCCCCGCCGCCGGGAATCGGACAGACGTTTTGAGAACCGGTCTAGATCAAATCCCAGGCCCGCTCCGCCACTGGATCACGGCCCTCATCGTACTCGATGTGGTCGATGATCGTCTCCACGGTCTTCCCTGTGATGCCGCTATCGAGGATACGCTGCGGCAGCAGATGGGAGCGCTCATCACGCCAGCCCAGCTTCGCGATGAAGCGGTTCCACATGTGGCATTCCTCATCCGTGCGCGGCGTGCCGCGTTCATGCACCCAGGCCAAGATTTCCTCGTCCGAGCCGCCTTGCAGCGTCCGCTCGCGGATCTCCGCATAGGGCACGCCTAGGAATCGGCAGCAGCGACCGTCCAACGTGTAAAACTGCGAATCCCCCAGCAGCACCACATACTCCTCCGGCAGCTTCCGTTCGGCATTTAGCCGGATCTTGTCCAGCATGCGGCCGAAGTAGATGAAACGACCGACTTTCGCGTAGCAGCTGCGGAGACCTGGGATGTGCATGGTAAGAAATGAGCAGCTTGGTTACGACTTCGCCAGCCCCAGATACGCCTTCGCGTTCGCGTAGCAGATGTTTTTCACCATCTGGCCCACCAGCGCTTCGTCGTTCGGCACGAGGCCGTTTTCGATGTCTTGGCCGAGGAGGTTGCACAGCGTGCGGCGGAAGTATTCGTGGCGGGGGAAGCTCATGAAGCTGCGGCTGTCAGTGAGCATGCCGATGAAGCGGCTGAGGAGGCCGAGATTGCTGAGGGCGTTGATCTGCCACTCCATGCCTTCTTTTTGATCGACGAACCACCAACCGCTGCCGAACTGCACCTTGCCGGGTGTGGTGCCGTCGGCGTAGTTGCCGGCCATGGTGCCGAAGACGTAGTTGGCGGCGGGATTGACGTTGTAGAGGACGGTTTTGGGCAGGTGGTGCTCGGTTTCGAGGCGGTCGAGGAAGCGCGAGAGCGTCTCCGCCTGCGGCCAGTCGCCGATGCTGTCGCAGCCGACATCGGCGCCGATCTGGCGGGCGAGGCGGCTGTTGTTGTTGCGCACGGGGCCGAGGTGGAGCTGCATGGTCCAGCCTTTGGCGGCATTCAGGCGGCCGACGTGCAGCATGATGTTGCTGGCGAACTGATCCTGCTCCTGCGCGGTGGCGGCGGTGCCGCTGCGAGCTTTTTGGAAGATGCGCTCGGCCTCGGCATCGCTGACGAAGTTGGCGTGGCAGTAGTTCAAACCGTGATCGCTGAGGCGACCGCCGACGCTGTGGAAGAAGTCGTGACGTTTCGTGAGCGCTTCGAGCAGCGTGGCGTAGTTTTTCACGTCGAGGCCGCTGGCGGCGCTGAGTTTGTCACACCAGGTGTTCCAGGCCTCGGGGGCATGCACGGCGAGGGCTTTGTCGGGACGGAAGGTGGGATACACGCCGACTTCAAAGCCATCGGCGGCGCACTTCTGATGGTGTGCGAGGTCGTCGATGGGATCGTCGGTGGTGCAGAGGGCGCGGACCTGGAATTTTTTCAGGATGCCGCGGGCGCTCATGTCCTTCTGCGCGAGCATGGCCTCGGTCTTTTCCCAGATGGCGGGGGCGGTTTGCTCGTTGAGGAGGTCGTCGATGCCGAAGTAGCGTTTTAGCTCGATGTGGGTCCAGTGGTAGAGCGGGTTGCGCAGGGTTTGCGGCACGGTTTTGGCCCAAGCGAGGAATTTGTCGCGCGGGGAGGCGGAGCCGGTGATGTGGCTCTCGGGGATGCCGTTGCAGCGCATGGCACGCCATTTGTAGTGGTCACCTTCGAGCCAGATTTCGAAGAGATTGGCGAACTGGCGGTCCTTGGCGATGTCCTGTGGCGGGAGATGATTGTGGTAGTCGATCATCGGCTCGTTCGCGGCGAACGAGTGGTAGAGGCGGCTGGCGGTCTTGGTCGAAAGCAGGAAATCGTCGTGGATGAAGGGCATGGCGGGGGAAGGCAGATTGGCGGGAACGATCCGGGACGCAAATCGTTCGTGGACGAATCCGGCAAGGCCTCACTTAGCCCCCTCGACGAAGCCTTCGAGCTGGTTCGGCACGTCTTTGACCGTGGCACGGTGCTTTGCGACGGCGCGGCGGATACTCGAGAAGAGGTCAGGATGCTGGTCAGCGACGTTGCAGACCTTGGAAGAGTTTTCTTCGACGTGGTAGAGTTCGGAAACCTCATGCGTCAGCGGCTTGTCGGGGCCATAGGAGCTGTGGGTGATGAAGTGGACTTTCCTTGCCATGAGGCACCTTGATCATGGGAGCGTGACCTCCACCTTGTAGAAGCGGCGACTCTGCCCTTCGCTCCCTGAGTCCTGCACCGTCGTGACCGCGGTAGTTTGGTTCCAAATCAACTGCCAACTACCGGCAGACAAGTCGTTGCTGGCATACACTTTGAGGCGGCGGAACCCAGTTGGTGAAGGGGTGATCAAGATGCGTTTCTGTCCTGGCTGCAATGGGTTGGGCTCGATCTGCATTCGCAGGCGGGAAGCGGCATCCGTCGGCACGGAGGTGATCAAATATTCCGCATAGTTGCTGTGACCATCGCCATCCGCATCGTTTTCATCCGCTGCGATGCCTTCGCTGAGGATGGTGCCAAAGTAGCGGTTTCTCCAGGACTCGAGAATCGTCACGCCGATCACCTCAAAGCGGATGGTGAAAACGGGCATGGCCGCATCACTGCTGTAAAGGCCCGCCTCGACCCACTGGGGTTCGAATTGGTAGCATTGCACCGAGCCGCAGGTCACCGTGGCACTGCCGCCGGGCGCTAGGATCACGGGAAAGTTCGAGTTATCCGTGCTGATCGACACCCCGTTGAGGAAACTTGAGGTGCCAGGCACCGACCCCGTGAGTTGCAGAGACGTGGTGCCGGTATTGCGCACCACCACGGAGGCGGTGAGTTGCTCGTTGGCGGCCAGATAGCCCAGGGGAACGCTGCCTCCGGGCGTGATGGCAACCCCGGAGACACGCTCGACGACGATCTGGCCTGCCCCCGGCTCATGAATGGAGACGGAGCCTTTCGCATAGGCATGCAGATTGCTAGAGGGCGTGGCCACCATCACACGCGAGCCGCTTTGCACGAGCGGTGCTGGGATGGTTGCGCTGGAGGGGGAATACTCTGGCGCGATCAGCAGCACTTGAGGCGGCTGCGTGCTGCTGGTTTGAGGCAGGCTCAGATCGTAACCCACCGCTCTCACCTGCACGGCAGTCGAGGATCTGGGAGAAGCCGAGGCATACAGATGATTTCCCCGTAGCGAGACCTTCCTGCCGTAGGCGCTATCGAGTCCATAGAGAGAAATGAACGAGAGCAGGCCCAGATCCGCATTCGGTGAGTCCAGATCGTAAAGGTTTACGGCACCGACTCGACCGATGGCGAAGCGGTGGCCGTCGAGACTGACATCAAGGGGCGCGGGGCCGGTGTAGGTACGCGTGATCAGCGGATTGCCGGGCGTGACGGAGGTCATGTCGTAAAGCTTGGCTGTGTCGCCAGTATGATCGAGCATGATCACTAGGCTGCTGCTCATGGCCACAAAGCCACCTGTGCTCTCATTGCTGATCACCGGCACTTCCGGCGTGGCGCTGGAAAGATCATACACAAACGCCCTGCGCCTTCCCGGATCACCCACAGCTAACCAGTTGCCGCTCAGATCGAGCCATTCGCCATAGCGGTCAGTGCTAGAAGTCGGCGGCGGACTTTCCAGCACCAGGATCGGTGCGCTGCTGCTGCCGAGAGCGAGGTCAAAGACATACACCCGGCCCTTGTTCTGATATACGCTAGGGCCTGTTTGCACGCTTACTGCCACGCGTGTGCCGGAAATGGCTGCTGCATAAATCTTCCGGTCATCGGTGGCGGAATTCATCACCGACGTGGTGAAGTAAGGCGTCGTGGGAGTGACCGAAGCGAGATCGTAGGCATACAGCGTCTGACCTTCCGCCACCACGACGCGGTCGCCGTCCATGTCCGACGCGTGGCCAAACTCCTCCACACTCGAAAGATCATTGTAGCTGCCCACGAAGGTCGGCGCGTTCACGCCTTGCAGGGTGAAGCGATGCACGTCACCCGCATTCGGTGCCACCCGATCATTGCCGGGTGCCCCGATGACCAAATCATCCGCCGAGCCGCCAAAGACGACCGCATGCCCGAAGGCCTCACCTCCTTGCGGTGTCACCGGTGATTGGATGTTTCGCAGCGCCGTGGCTGGCGTGGCGCTGGCGAGATCATACACATAAACGCTGCCGAGAAGATTCCCCAAATCCGTGATGTCCGACGGACAGCCCACTGCCACCCGTGTGCCACGCACCGCCACAGCGGTGCCAAACGCCTCCCAGATGAACGGATCAGGATTTGCCAGGTTCAGCAGCGGCGTGGCCGGTGTGCCGCTGGCCAGATCAAACACATACGCACGGCCGTTTAGCTCCAAGCCCTCCGGTGCACCTACCGCCAGCGTATTGCCATCCACGGAGAGCGCCGCGCCGAAGCGCTCCGTCTCGGTGGATGCCATGGGGCTCGTGATCGTCAGCACGGGCACCGTCGGCGTGCCACTGGCGAGGTCATACACATACACACGACCTCTGCCGCCATCCTCACCCGGGTCACCCACATGCAATTTCGTGCCATGAAGAGCCAAGGAGAATCCGAAAACCTCACCCGCAGCCGGTGAGGGATTTGGGATCGACCAGGCAGGCACCGCCGGCGTCGCGCTGGCGCGGTCGTACACATACACGATGCCTGCTCCCGCAGCAGCGGTCGCGATGCCAGCCGCGCTCGCGATGATGTAGGCATCATTCACTGCCACCGCCCGTCCGAAAACATCTCCACCACCACCGGGTGGTGAAGGGCTGGTGAGCGTCAGATTCGGGGCATCGATGCCGGAGTACATCGCCGAATACACATAGACCTTCCCCTGATTCGATTCGCCATTGGCCACGTTGAAGGGTGCGCCCACCACCAGCGTCGGGCCTGTTTCAAGAGATCCGTGGATCGCCACAGCGCTGCCGAAGCCGCCGCCACCTGCATGATCCGGGTTCGTAAACGACATGTCCGTCATGATGAACGTCTGCCCTGGGTAAAGACCGCCCACCTTCACCACGCCCCGCTCACCGGAAGACCACGTCGGCTCCCCGCGTGGCACCCCGATGGCGACAAAGTCATTCGTGGCTGCCAATGCCGCTCCAAAGGCATCATCCAATTGTGGATTGAATCTCGGATTCACGATGTCATGCACCCTTTCGCTGGGAAGCACGGCAAAGGTGGAGACAACAGAGACTAACAGGCAGCAGGCGGAGGGGCATACTTTCATCCCCCTCGCATCCCCGGACTGTGAAGCCTAGTTTCACTCACTCGCTGACTTTTTTTGTCGCAGTCAGCTCCGGCACTACGAGCACACAGCGGAAGCCAATGCAGCTCTCGCGCACATTGGCCCGCTCAAAGCGGCGGTAGTCTTTGCGCATCTGCGGCTTGTAGCCGCCTTCCACCCAGGAGCCGCCGCGCAGGGTCATCTCGGCGGAAATGACATTCGGTGGGGACTCGCACCACTCCCACACATTGCCCCAGACATCGAAAAGGCCGGTGCTCACGGGCGGGAAGCGCCCCACGGGTGCCGCGCGGGGGAATTCATCATTACGCCCCGGCAGTGAAAGCCATGCCAAAGGCCAGTTCGCATCACGGGCCTCCGTGCCGGCGTAGTTCGCAAAGTTCGATGGAGGTGGCCAAACATGACCCCAGGGATGCACGGGGCCAGTCATCGACTTGTGACGCCTCTCGACGACGAGTTCCGTTTCCGCCGGAAGACCCGCCGCGAGGCTCCACTCGTCATCAGTCGGCAAGCGATAGTATTCATTGGCCGCGAGCCTTCCCAGACGCTGCTCACGCCAAGTTAGCCACGCGCAAAATCGCCGAGCCATGAAGATGTTAATGCCGCATGCCGCGGTGTCAGGAGAGTGGCCGAGCGACAGCAAACCCGCAGCCACATCCAGCACGCTGTTTTCCTGCGATTCCCAGCCTGAAGGCCGCACATCCGTCAACCGCACACGAGTGACCGCCTCCACGCCAAAGGCTTTTTTCCACGCCTCCCACTCCACGCCCTGCCCGGCCACGGAGAGAAGAAAATCACTCATCCGCGTCTCATGCTGGCACACCAGGGCCCGCTCAATGCCTAGCACGGGAATGAAGCTCATATCGAGGCTGTTTTTCCACGGCTGCTCACGCGTCGTGGCCGCTGGATTGGCAAAACCTTTGGCATTCAGACTCGGCGGAGGTGGTGCCGGTGGCACCGGACGCGGAATGAGATAACCAATCACACCCGCAAGCACCACGGAGGCCGCGATCGCCGCCGCGAACTTCCAGCGATGCCGCCGCAAACGGGCCGCAAGTGCTCCGGCACGGACTTGATCGAGCTCACGCAGTTTTTTGAGAATGACTTCAGCGGACTCCGGCCTCTTCGCCGGCTCTTCAGCCAGCAGTGCTTCGATCAAAGCATCCGCCTCGCGTGGCAGATCACACTTCTCCGAGACCCGCGTGAAACGTCCCGCTGGCGGAGCCCCCGTGAGCATCTCGTAAAGCATCACACCGAGCGCATACAGATCTGACGAGGTGGTGGCGGGTTCACCGCGCATCACTTCCGGTGCCAGGTAGTAAGGCGTGCCAAACGTGATGCCATCTCGCGTCATCGTGACCTTTGTCTCCGCACTCATCTCACGAGCCAGCGAGAAGTCCGCCAGCTTCACCGCGCCATCACGGCCGATGAGCACATTCGCAGGCTTTACATCGCGATGCACGAGACCCCGTTCATGCGCATGAGAGATGGCTTCCGCCACGCGTTGCGTGATTTGCAGCGCACGCTCCACCGATAATTTTTCAGCCTGCATTAGCCGCTGAAGATCGCAGCCTTCGACAAACTCCGTGATGACATAAAACTGCTCATCCGCCGTCTCGCCGCAATCCAGCACTCGCACGATGCCTGAATGATCCAGGCTGCGCAGAGCCGCGGTCTCAGCCTCCATGCGAGCCGCGCTTTCCAGGTCCTGCGTGCGGAAAACTTTCACCGCACCCATCGCATCATCCTCCAGCCTCACCGCACGCCACACGATGCCCTGCCCACCGGCTCCCACAGGCTCCAAAACATCCCAACCCGGGACGACCGGCCTCTCACCCCGAGTATCGAACGCAGCGGGCTGCATGAGATGTTCTTCGAGCGATTTCGCCACGCAGCTCGGACACAGGCCTGCAAAACCATCCGCCGGGAGCTCGGCGCGACATTCGGGGCAGTGGGTGGCGGTATTCATCGTGAGTTCATCCCCGGATTTGCCGTGCTTGTTTCACTGCGCATGAGCGATCACACCGATAAGGTAGCGTACCTCCTCATCCGCCTCCGCTGCGCTTTCAACCGTGGCGCTCACTTCCGCCTTCAGCATCTCCGCCAGGCGCTGTCGTGCCCGATGCACCGCCAGCCGCACTTGAGCCTCAGGAATGCCGAGACGTTCAGCCACCGATGTCACCTCGGCGATACCACCGGGCCGTAACAAACCGCCCTTGATTGCCTCAAACACCTCGCTGCGACCTCGCTTCGCATAACTCTCCGCCACTTTCGAGAGCACCCGACTCAGCACCGCCTGCGCCCACTCACGATCATACGCCTGCTCCGCCAGCGAGCGTTCCAATTCGGCGATCTCCGGCACCTCGTCGATGTTTTCCGCGTTCACACCACCACCACGACGCTGCGCAGATTTGTTTCGCCAGTGGTTCGTCAGGAAATGCCCCGCCGCATGCTTGATGAAGGTGCGCAGCTTGGAAAGTTCCGGGTTCGCCCGCTCAAAACCACCATTACGCAAAAAGGACGCGAAGAACTCCTGCGTCACATCCGCCGCCTCCTCCTCACGGCATCCCAGCGCCCGCAGATACCGCCGCACCGGTTCCCAGTATGTTTTGCACAGAGAATCCAGCGCCTCCTCCGCCGTCGGCGCCGCCTCGCCCCCCTGCACACGCCGCACGAGCGTCCAGGCAGTGACGGGGAAGAGAGCGTGAGCTTGGGTAGAAACGGGCATGCCATTTTCATAAGCGACACTGGCTTACTGAAAAGGTGACAAATTCATGCATCACGCTTTTTCGTCTCTTGCGAAAATAAAAAAACAGTCGAGACCTGCGCCCGCATGAAAGCATCCGCTCTTCTTACTATTGTCGCCTCGCTCTTCGTCACGGCCTCCGCCTTCGCCCAGAAGGAAACCGCGCATCACCGGGCGGTTTATGATGCCATCAACAAAGCCGAAGGCTCGATGCAGAAGGTCAAGGCGACCCACAAGGATGAGCCCACCGAGTTCGCCCTCACCGGTTACCTCCAGGATGGCGAGGTGAAGAAGATCGTCTCCCTCTGCGGCGACGATGGCAGCGGCCCGGTGGAGTATTATCTGGAGGGTGAGCAGCCTCTCTTCGTTTACAGCACCTGGTACAAGATGACGGACAGCGGGAAAAAAGGCCCCTTGGTCGAGGAGCGCCTGTATTTCAAGGATGGCGAGATCTTCAAGTGGCTCACCACCGAGAAACCCGCCCCGGTTTTTCATGGCGAGGACTACCAGGCCACCACGGAGATGCACATCACGAACTGCGCTGCCTTTGTTGCCGCACTAAAAAAAGCTGATGGCAAATCTGCAGGCAAGGCGCAAGCCGCCGGCAAAGTCATCGAAGGCACCTTCACCGGCATCGAGGAAGGTGATTACTTCCACTGGAACATGAAGACGAAGTCCGGCGAAGACGCTTCCTTCTTCATCATGCGCCCGGACGACTCCGTCGAGAAAGTGACCGAGAACCCGGACAAGTATGTAGGCAAGAAATGCCGCGTGACTTGGAAAAAGAGCACGGAGAACATCCCCGAGGCCGGCGGTAAGATGGAGATCGAGCAGATCCTCTCCGTCGAATGGCTTTAATCTAAAAACGCACACGATGCGCAGTCAGAAGCAAACCAACCGCAGCCCGCGTCCTCTCAAGACCAAGCAGGGGGGCGACCGCTGGTCAGGCAATTCATCTGGTGGAGGATTCATCCCCCCGCCGAAGTTTCCTCAACCGGCCAAGAAGAAGCCCGACGAGAAGTGAGCGTGCATGAGGCATGCTGCGCGTGGCGTTTGTCATCGGGCATGCCTGCTCCCCTGCCCTCCCGCCGTCGTTTTCTCATTCAATCTGCCGCCACCGCCTGGCTCGGAGCCTCCGCGCACGCTGCCAGTGGTAAAGGAAAGCTCATCGCCTATGTGGGCACCTACACCGCCCCGCTGAAAAACATGCGGCCCACGCAGGTGGACTTGCCTCCGGGCAATGGTCGCGGCATTCACGTCTTCGAAGTGGATCGCGAAACGGGCGCGATGAAGCCCTGCGGACTCGTCGAAATGGGCAACAGCCCCAGTTGCCTCGCGGTGAATCCATCACGCACGCATCTTTACTCAGGAAACGAGACGGAACGCCTCGGCGACGATGAATCCGGCACGGTAAGCGCCTTTGCGATCAATCCGAAAACGGGCGACCTAAAACTCGTGAACTCCGTTCGCTCCGGCGGCAAAGGTCCGGCCCATCTCACCGTGCATCCCAATGGAAAGCATGTGCTCGTGGCGAACTACTTCGGCGGTTCCGTGGCCGTTTTGCCCATTCTGCCGGATGGCAGCCTCGGCGAGCCCACGGATGTGAAAAAGGATGCTGGCAACGTCGGACCTACCAAGGCCACGAACGCCGCGCCGGGTAGTTTTGCCTTTAGCGGCCATGACCAGACACACGCCCACATGATTGAGGCCGATCCCTCCGGGAAATGGGTGCTGCATGTGGATCTCGGGCTCGATCAGATCCTCGTGTGGAAGTTGGATGCCGAGAACGGCAAGCTCACCCCTGCCGAAACACCCTTCGTGAGCCTGCCGCCGGGCGATGGACCGCGTCACTTCGCGTTTCATCCCGGCGGTCGCTGGCTTTACTCGATCCAGGAGGAAGGCTCGACGGTCGTGCTGTTTGATTTTGATCCGCAAACCGGCCGTCTCACCTCGCGTCAGACCATCTCCAGCCTGCCGCCCGGTTATGCGGGCAGCAATTTCTGTTCCGAGATCCTCGTGTCCGCCGATGGCCGTTTCGTCTATGCCGGAAACCGCCTGCACGATAGCATCGGCCTCTTCGCCATCGGTGCGGATGGCACGCTCAGCTATGTGACCGAGGAATGGACGCGGGGTGACTACCCACGCAGCTTCACCTTTGATCCCACCGGCTCGTTTTTGACCTGCTGCAATCAGCGGGCCGATCACCTCGCTGTCTTCCGCGTGGACAAATCGAGCGGCAAACTGGCCTTCACCGGTCACTATGTGCCCGTGGGGAATCCCTCTCAGGTCGTGTTTCACGAGCTGTGAGTTCACCGAAAGGTTTTTGACGTGAGGCCCGCCGCGTGCTTGCTCGCCATGGCATGCACGACGCGCATTTCTTTCTCTCTGCTTTCATTTATTTGGCCACCGCCGTGCTGATGGTACCACTGGCTCATCGACTGGGTCTCGGCAGCGTGCTGGGCTATCTCATCGGCGGTGCGGTGATCGGTCCTTTTGCGCTGGGATGGGTCGGCGGCACGCAAGGCGAGGAGGCGATGCACTTCGCGGAGTTTGGCGTGGTGATCATGCTGTTCATGATCGGGCTCGAACTGGAGCCCGCGAGGCTCTGGCGCATGCGCGGGCCGATTTTTGGTCTCGGTGGCCTTCAGGTCAGCGGCACCGCTTTGGCCGTGATGGGCGCGGCGATGGCCTTCGGGCTCGATTTCAAACCAGCCCTGGCCGCAGGCATGATCCTCGCGCTCTCGTCCACCGCCATTGTGATCCAAACGCTTCAAGAAAAAGCCCTGCTGCGCAGCGACGCGGGCAGCGACACCTTTGCGGTGCTGCTGTTTCAGGACATCTCGGTCATCCCGATGCTGGCGATGTTTCCCCTGCTCGCCAGCGGCGTGACCGCCGGAGAAGAGCATGGATGGCTGAAGGAACTGCCGCATTGGGCGCAGCCGCTCGTCACCCTCGGCGCGGTGGCCGTCATCGTGATCGCCGGGCAGTTTGTGGTGCCGCGTGGCTTTGCCATTCTCGCGAAAACAGGCCTGCGGGAGCTTCTCACCGCCGCGGCCTTGCTGCTGATCGTCGGTGTGGCCTTGCTGATGACCGAGGTGGGGCTCTCACCGGCTCTCGGGGCCTTCGTGGCCGGTGTGGTGCTGGCAGGAAGTCACTATCGTCATGAGTTGGAGAGCAATTTGGAGCCCTTCAAAGGCCTGCTACTGGGGCTGTTCTTCCTCGCGGTGGGTGCCTCGCTCGATTTCAGTGTCATCGCGGGACGACCCGTGCTCATCGCGGTGCTGGTGATCGGATTGATCGTGACGAAAGCAGCCGTGATGTATGCCGTGGCCACGGTGCTGCGACTGCGCGGCAGTCATCGCTGGTTGCTGGCGCTGGCCTTGGCACAAGGCGGCGAGTTTGCCTTCGCCCTGCTCTCGATGGCGATTCAGCAGCACATCCTCGACGCGGAAACCTCGAAGCTGCTCGTCGCCGTCGTGGCGCTTTCGATGGCCATCACGCCGCTGCTCTTTGTGATCTATGAAAAGGTCATCGCGCCCCGCTACATGGCCGTGAGTGCGCCCGCACGCGAGGCAGATGCCATCGATGAGCATGACGCGCCGGTGATCATGGCGGGCTTCGGCCGCTTCGGGAACTTCGTCGGCCGCTTCATGATGTCGCAGGGCGTGAAAGTGACCGTGCTGGAGAGTGATCCCGATCATGTGGACATGCTGCGCAGCTTTGGCTTCAAGGTCTTCTACGGCGATGCCACGCGTCTCGACCTCCTCCACGCCGCCGGCATCGCCCAGGCCCGCATGCTCATCATCAGCCTCGCGGATCGCACCAAAGTGGCGCAGCTCGTCACCGAGGTGCGGGAGCGGTTTCCGAACGTACGCATCCTCGCCCGGGCGCATGACTACGATCAAAGGTATGAGTTCATCAGCCTCGGTTTGAAGTCGGAGGACGTCGTCCACGAGCAAATGCACAGCGCCCTCGAACTCGGCATGAAGGCCCTCCGCGTGCTCGGCAAGCCCGCCGAGGCCATGGAGGCCGCCGCCAAGCGCTGGAAAGGCTTCGACGAGGAGACCTTCCACCTGCTCCTGCCCGTCCATGACGACGTGGACGCCTACGCCAGCATCGTCCGCGAGCGCCGCATCCAGCTCACCCAGCTTTTCGAACGCGACCGGGCAAACACGGGCGAGGGGTGAGGCTCAGCGGCAGCGTTTTTGGAACTCGCGGATCGCTTTGGAGTGCGGTTTCACTTCGGCGAGTTCCTCGATCAGCTTCAAATCAATGCCCGGCAGTACCTTGCTCTTGGTCACCGGCTGGTAGCCATCTCCTTTGAGCACGAAGGCATGCAGTCTGCCGTTCTGCCAGATCCAAACCTCATGCGCCTTCACCTCGCTCCAGAATTCGAGCTTGTCGATGCCGCCCGAGCTGAGCGCCACCTCAATGAAGAGATCCGGCTGCTTCTTGAGCTCCGCGCCAAAGCTGAACGAGTCATCCGGCTCCCCGCCCATCACTCCCTCCACCCTCTGCGTGGTGCTACCCCAGGCGTTGTAGTCGATTTCGTGTTCGTTGCAGTAGGTCCGCACAAACTGGCCGATCTGACCTTTGAGAGATTCGTGTGGGAAGGAAACGCTCATGACTTCGATGATTCCTCGGTGAAAGCGCACCCGCATACCCTGCTTCTCGCACAGGCGGTCCAGCATCAGGTAGGTGTCCCAGTCACCCAGACCCACCATGATCGTCTGACCCGGCGAAGGCTTCGGAAAGGAGAGCGACACATGGCCGCCGGAGCGCCGCGGCACGGCACGAGCACGACGAAGCGAGGTTTTCGGAGCTGGAAGAATCGCCACTGGCATGGCGCGGAGTGTAGCGGGTTTCCAAATCCGTTCAATCCCTCTCTCCGCCTTGCCATGCCCTCATCCCGTGCCATCTAGCCCGCTGCCCATGCCCCGCCTTTCCATCTCGAAGCCCGTCCTCACCGTCCCGCCCTCGAACGCCAGCGTCATCACGCTGCCAAACGGCCTCGAAGTCCTTGTGCGAGAGGATCCCGCGCATCCGCTGGTCAGCGTGCAGGTGTGGATCAAGGCCGGCTCGTTGCAGGAAGAACAGCACACCGGCGCCGGCATCGCGCATTGCGTGGAGCACATGCTGTTCAAAGGCACGGAGAAGCGTGAGGCCGCCCAGATCTCGCAGGGCATCCAGGCGCTCGGCGGCTATGTGAATGCCTACACGACCTTCAACCGCACCGTGTACTGGATCGATGGCCTCGCCGAGCACACCGAGGGCTACCTCGACATCCTGGCCGACATGGTGCGACACTCGAAGCTCGATGGCGACGAGCTCACCCGCGAGATGGACGTCATCCGCCGCGAGATGGCGATGGGCCACGACGATCCCGGCGATACCACGCAGCACCTGCTGATGGGCACCGTCTTTCGCCAGCATCCGCTGCGTCACCCCATCATCGGCCATCGCGAGGTCTTTGATCAAATCACCCGCGCCGATGTGGCCGGTTTTGTGCAGCGTCACTATGTGCCAAACAACGCCTTCGTCGTCATCGCGGGCGATGTGAAGACAGACGAGGTCATCGAGGCCGTGAAAAAGCACTTCGGCACCTGGAAACGCCGCGCCTTTGATCCGGCGCTGCTGCCGCAGGAACCTCGCCAGCAAGGCAACCGCTATGCCGCGAAGAACTTCACCACCGATCTCACCCGCGTGGCCTTTGGCTGGCAGATCCCCGGCGAGAGCCATGCGGACAAAGCCGCACTCGACGTGCTCGCCTTCCTGTTGGGCAGTGGTCGCAGCTCGCGTTTGTATCAGGAACTGCGCGAGAAAAAAGCCCTCGCGCATTGGGTCTGGGCCGGAGCGTGGTGCGCCGCCGAGTGCGGTCTCTTCACTGTCGAGGCGGAGTGCAATCCAGCCGATACCGCGAAGCTCCGCGAGAGCATGACACAGGTCGTCGAGCAGATACGCCGCACCGGCCCCGGCCGTCCGGAACTCGACAAAGCCGTCCGCGCCACGCTCAGCAGCCAGATCCGCACCCTCACCACTGTGAAGGGCCAGGCCAGCTCACTCGGCCATGGTTGGTTGCTCGCCGGTTCGCTCGATTTCCAGCGCCAGTATCTCGCCGCGATCAGCTCGCTCACACCGGATACCATCCGCGAGGTCGCGCGGCGTTATTTGCTGCCCGAGGCGATCTCAACCATCCTCGTCGGCCCCGACGTCGAAAGCGCAAAGACCCTTCAAAGTAGCTCCGAAGGCTCTCACGCCGAGATTCAGGCTTTCACGCTCAAAAACGGTCTCAAGCTTCTCGTCGGCGAAAATCCGCGTCTGCCGCTCGTCAGCATTCGCGCCAACTTTTTGGCCGGTGTCCCCGCCGAGACCGATCTCACCGCCGGTGTCACGCAAATCTCCGCCCACATGCTGCTCAAAGGCACCAAGAAGCGCAGTGCCGCCGCCATCGCCGCTGAATTGGAAAACCGCGGCGGCTCGCTCACCTGCAATGCGGACGCGCATCGCTTCATTCTCGGGGCCGATGTCATGCTCGGCGATGAGGGCGACGCGCTCGACCTGCTTTCCGATCTCATTTTGAATCCCGCGCTGCCCGCTGCGAGCCTCGCCGATGTGAAGAAGCGCCAGCACGCCAGCATCCTCGAAGAAAAAGAGGACCCGCTCACCGTCGCACTGCGCAAAGCACGCCGCGAGATCTTCGCCGGCCAGCCCTTCCAACGCACCGCCCTCGGCAATGAGAAGAGCGTCACCAACCTGAAACTCACCGACTGCCGCGACCTGATCCGCGCCAGCTTTGCCACGCACAACGGCGTCATCTCCGTCTTTGGCGATGTGAAGGCCGCGGAGATCAAAAAGCAGATCGAAAAGGCCTTCGTCAAATTACCCAAAGGACCGCGTCACAGCACTCACAGCCGCACCTACCACGCCAGCGCCAAACCCGCCGCGTGGACCGAGCATCTCGAAAAGGAGCAGGCCGTTCTCGTCGTCGGCTTCCGCACCGTTGGCCTCGAAGACCGTGACGTGCATGCCCTCAGCCTCATCGACGAAGCCTGCAGCGACATGGGCAGCCGCCTTTTCAACCGCATCCGCGAGGAACTCGGCCTCGCTTACTACATCGGAGCGCAAAACTTTGCCGCCATGGGTGCCGGAGCCTTTTACTTTTACGTCGGCACCGACCCGAAGAAGGTCAAACTCGCCGAGAAGGAGCTCATGGCGCAGATCAACGACCTCGCCGCCAACGGCCTCCACACCGACGAGATCGACCGCGCCCGCGTCACCTGGCGCAGCTCCTGGCTGCGAGCCCAGCAGGGCAATCCCGGCATGGCCGATGCCCTCGCCTGGAACGAGCTCAACGGCCGCGGCTGGGATTACCTCCAAAAACTTCCCGGCATCATGGCCGACATCAGCTCCAAAGAAATCCAACGCGTCGCCGCCAAATACTTCGGCGAGAAAAAAGCCTTCATCGTCCGCGTGCTGCCGAAGTAGATTCGAGTGTCACTCGAATCCTCGGCTCCAGCCACCTCAGCTCTGCCGCGCCCGAATATCCAAGAGCTGCTTCATCACATGGCTGAGCTTCCCGCTCCAGTCGGCCATGCCGAAGGCGTCATGAACGTCACGATAAAGCGCATACAGTTCGCGATACACGGCCACGTTTTCGGGGATGGGGTAATACACCTTCTCGCGGATGGCGGTAACCTTGGACTGAAGCTCCTGCCAGGTGCCTGCACCAGCAGCCGCAGCACCAAAGATGGCGGCGCCCAGGGCGCAGGTTTGCTCGCTCTGGCTGACTTTCATGGGCTTGCCGATGATGTCGGCGTAGATCTGCATGAGCGTGGCATTCTTGATGGAGAGACCGCCGGTGTTGATGACTTCCTCGATCTTCACGCCGTATTCCTCGACACGTTTGATGATGGTCAGCGCCCCAAACGCAGTCGCCTCGATGTAGGCGCAATAGATCTCATGCGCCTCGGTGTGCAGTGTCTGGCCGAGCAGCAGACCCGTGAGACGCACATCGACGAGGATGGTGCGGTTGCCGTTGTTCCAGTCGAGCGCGAGCAGGCCCGTGGCACCGGGCTTCTGACCTTCCATGGCTTTTTCCATGGCGACAAACTTCTCACCCACCGTTTGGCCGTAGCTGTCGGGCACAAGGTGGTTCACCAGCCACAGGAAGAGATCGCCCACGGCGCTCTGACCGGCCTCAATGCCGTAGTAGCCGGGCAAAACGCTGCCATTCACGATGCCGCACACGCCGGGGATGTCCGCGAGCGGTTTGCTCGTGGGTGAGATCATGAGGTCGCAGGTGCTGGTGCCGAGAATCTTTACCAAGGTGCCCTCTTTGATACCTGCGCCGACCGCGCCGGTGTGCGCATCGAAAGCGCCGACGCACACGGCCGTGCCTTCCTTCAATCCGAGACGTTTCGCCCACTCGGCGCAGAGACCGCCTGCCTTCGTATCGGTGGTGTGCGCTTCGGAATAGAGGCGATCACGCAAATCGGCGAGCTTCGGGTCGAGCGTGGCGAGGAAGTCCTTATCTGGCAGACCGCCCCACTCGGTGCTGAACATGGCCTTGTGGCCCGCGGCGCATACGCTGCGCTTCAAGGTGAGCGGATTCGTGTTTCCGGTCAAAACCGCCGGAATCCAGTCGCAGTGCTCCACGAAGCTGAAAGCGGCCTGGAAGACTTTTTCGTCCACGCGGCGCAAGCGCAGGATTTTGCTCCAAAACCACTCGCTGGAGTAAATGCCACCGCACTTCGCCATGATCTGCGGGCGGATCTCGTTGCCGAGTTTGGTGATTTCCGCCGCCTCGGCATGGCCGGTGTGATCTTTCCACAACCACACCATCGCGTTGAGGTTGTGTTTGAATTCCGGCAGCAAACCGAGCGGTGTGCCGTCCTGATTCACGGGAATGGGCGTCGAGCCTGTCGTGTCGATGCCGATGCCGACGACCTGCGTGGCATCAAAGCCTGCGATCTTTGACTTCGCCTGCTCCAACGCGCCTTTCACCACGCTTCCGAGGCCGTCGAGGTAGTCCTGCGGATTCTGCCGCGCCACATGCGGGTCCTTCGGATCGAGCAGGATGCCCATTTCGCCGCTCGGGTAATTGAAAACCGTCGATCCGGCCTCCGCGCCGTTGTCGAGGTCGATGAGAAGGGAGCGGCAGGAGTTCGTGCCGTAGTCGATGCCGAGGGCGTAGCGTTTCATGCGGTGGTTGGGATGGGCAGGCGATGTTGTAGCCCGTTCATCCCGCCGCGAAAGCCAAAACCGGACGGCTTTTGTGACCTACCCCTGACGTTTTTTGACCGCCATCAGCCGAACAAGGCCGCCACGGGCTTCCCGCCATCGGTGATCGGCACGGGGCGGCTGCCGTCCATGAGCTCGTGCGCGGGATCAATGCCCATGGCGGCGTGGATGGTGGCGTGGAAATCGACGAGCGGCACGGGGTTCTCGACGGGCTTCTTCGCGAGATCATCCGTGACGCCGTAGGCTCCGCAGTGCTTCAGGCCACCACCGGCGATTACCATGGAGAAAGCGGTGCCCTGATGTCCGCGACCACCGCGACCATCAAACTCCGGCGGGCGACCGAACTCGGTGCCGACGACGATGAGGGTCTTGTCGAGGAGCTTCTTGTCCTTCAGATCGCGGATCAGCGCGGCCAAAGCGGTGTCGAGTTCCTGGATGAGCAGGTGTTGGTTTTTAAAGCCTTCGTTGTGAATGTCCCAACCGGTGCCGTTCATGAAATTGAGGTTGTGGGAGACCTCAATGAAGCGCACGCCCGCCTGCACCAGACGACGCGAAAGCAGGCAACGCTGGCCAAACTCGCCACCGTAGTCGTTGCGCAGAGATGCAGGCTCTTCCTTGAGATTGAAATGCTTCATAAAGCTCGGACCAGCGAGTCGCAGCGCTTCTTCCTGAGCCATCTGATAATCCGCTGCCGCGCTGTTTTTCAAGGCACGGGCCATGAGAGGCTTCAGCAGCTCCTGACGCACCTTGGCGCGATCGTTATCGACGAAATCAGGCCGCGTGAAGCCTGCGGGACCGGTTTCGGTGTCGGTAAGATAGACGTAGCCCGCCTTCGCTCCGAGGAAGCCAGGACCGCGGCTGACATTCGGATAACCGATCAAAATATACGCCGGCACATTCTTGTCCGCCGCCCCGCGCTGATGCGCAATGATGCTGCCGACGCTGGGGTAGGTCACATTGCCGGAGATCATGCGACCGGTGTGCACGATGTTCGTGGCAAAGGCATGTTCGTCGATGACGTGATGATTCACGGTGCGCATGGCGGTGACGTGCTCCATGACCTTCGCCGTCTTGCTGAGGTGCTCGCTCACCCGCACGCCGGGCACGCTGGTCTCGACCGATTTGTAGAGCGAACCGGGCTTTGAGGGCTTGCTGAGGTTATCGCCCAGGTCCTTCGGGTCAAAGGTGTCGATCTGCCCCATGCCGCCGCCGAGCCAGATGAAGATGCAGTGCTCCGCCTTGCCTTTCGGCGTGTGTACGGGCGTGTTGTTCGCAAACAACGGCGAAGCGCCGAGCGCTGCGGCGGAGGTGAGGAAGGAGCGGCGTTTCATGGTCGGATGAGTTTCGAGTTTCAGGTTCAAAGTTTCAAGGTGGCACTCTCAGGGCGCTAAACGGCGAGGCGGAGCCGAGTCCCCTATCAAACGCCGCCCGCAGCGCTTTTTCACGCCGCAGGGCACCTCACTTTCGTGGGGTGGTCAGTTCGCAGGGATATCTTCGTCGATTCGTTCCTTCCAGTAGTCGGGGTGGCGCTCTTCATGCATCACGGCAATGACGTAGATCGAATCGGCCTCCTCGCGGTAAATCACCGCATGGGACTGGCCGGGGATGTTGTAACGGCGGAACTGCCGCCACACAAAGTGTCCAGATGCGGGGTGCGAATGGATCTTTGTAAGAGCTGCTTCAAAGGCGTCGGCAAATTTTGAGGCGGCCCAAAGTGTTCGAGCTTTCAAATAGGCAAGTTGGTCATCGAGTTCCTCAGCAGCCTCTGGATGCGTGCGGAAGCTAGACATGGTGTTTCGCCCTGAGTTCAGCAAGCACCTCAAATGCGTCGCGGCACACGACGCGACCGGAGACGATCTCTTCCCAGCGCCTGTCTAAGGTGTCAGCCAGCCCATCTGGCAGCTCAGGCTCTGCGGCGTTGGTTTTACCCAACCGCATGCCCAGCTTTTCATAAAGCTCGGCGCACTCGGCATCCGAAAGCTGGGCTGCTTGGTGAAACAGGGATGCTGCCTTGGAACTCATGGAATGAAATTGTCCTGAATGGGGAACTTTGGCAATCCCGGAATTTAGTGGGCATCCCTCACGGACTAAACGCCCACTCCGGTGCATTCAACATGGCCCAGAGGATGTCTTCGAGGCGTTGGCGCCAGTTGGGATCGAGCTTTTCGGTGGCGGGATCGCCTTTGCGGGCGGCGGCTTCTTGGGCCATGCGGACGGTGGTGGCTTCGCCGTCGAGGTGGTTGGACCAAGAGACGTATTTTTCGCGGGTGCGGGTGCTGGGATTCCTGATTTGGGATTCCTGATTCCTGATTCGATTTTCAAAGCCGGCGCTCAGGTGCTGGGTGTAGAGTTCTTTTTCTTCGGCACTCGGGCGACGGGTGAGGATTTGGAGGAAAAGACGGTCAAGGAGTTGGTCAAGGGACTGGTCAAGGAGGGCGAGCTGGGTGATGCCGTGGTCGTCGCTGAGGCGGGTGAGCCAGACACCGACGGTGCCGTTGCTGATGATGGCGGGCTGCAAAACGTTCGGGGCCTGATCACGGATGCTCGTGGGGTCCTGGCGGGCACCGCGCCAGCCGAAGGCGCTCAGCACGTCGCCGACGGCCTGGATGCGAGGGAGGCTGAGGCTGGGGCGATCGCGTTCGTTGCTGGTGCTGGTGAGCATCCAGCTACGGCGAGGTTTGCCCATGTGGATGGCGTTTTTAAGATCGCGGGTGTTGTCGATGTCGAGGCAGACTTCTTCGGTTTTGAAGGGCTTGCCAGTGGCGGCGAAGAGGCTGTCCACGATCTGCTCGGCCATGAGGCGACGCGGCGCGGGGGCTGCAAAGACGGGGCTGGTGTCTTTCAACTCGCTGTCGGTGGCACGCTGGTAGGCGTGGGAGGTCATGATGAGGCGGGCGAGGTGCTTCATGTCGTAACCGCCGCGCACGAACTCGCGTCCGAGATACGTCAGCAGCTCAGGGTGCGAAGGTTTGCCCTTTTCCCAATCGGCGACGGGCTCAACGATGCCACGGCCCATGAAGCGTGCCCAAATGCGATTGGCCATGACCTGGGCAAAGCGCTCATTTTGCGGCGCGGTGATGAGCGCGGCGAGTTGCTCACGGGTGTTGGCGGGATCTTCGGCCAGTTTGGCGGCGGATTCGTCGCAGAATTCGCTGAACGACCACTTCGGCGGCACTTTGGTGCCAACTTTGAGCGTGATGTTGATGAGAGGCTTGCGGCCTGTTGCTTTGAAGCGGTCAAGGCTAACGCTGCTCGTCAGAGGCACTTCGAGTTCCTTGGAGTTGAGCATCGCAGCCATCTTGAAAAGGTCCTCCTGCGTGCTTTTCGCGGCAGGGGCGTCGTGGCAGCGAGCGCACTTCATTTCCACGCCGAGGAAGGCCGCACCGATGATGGTGCC
>CALSBJ010000087.1:0-26064 GCA_943373155.1 Akkermansia muciniphila
GGCCTGAAAATGAAAGAACGAGGCATGTGAAAAGAGCAGATTTCATGAGCAGATAGGAAACGTCACCAAAAACGTGTCAATTGGTCAGGTTCGTCTGAATCCCACATCAATCGAAACTTCAAGCCCTGGTATCCCTGCTGGTGGTACCATTGATAAAAATCTTTTTCCGCAGGGAGTGAGGGATCTGTCGCCACGTATCGGGGACTTGGATACTCCCTCAGCCTGAACATCGTGCCCAACGGTGTCTTATCTGGGATGAACCGGGGGCATTCAATTCCATCTGGAAGATCCTCGATCTTCGGACGCCAACGGCTGAGCACCGGATCCACGCAATCAGAGAAGCATGTAATGTTGTGAAATGGCAACTCGGCACCGCCCAATCTTGCGGGCAAAAACTCTCCATCTGACTTCAAAATAGCGATCAAGTGGTCGTCCGCCATCGACTGCGGAGTAAGCATGAACTCATTGGCGAACCATTGACGAAAGATTCCCACTGGAACTGATGGATCAGCAATTTCAAAGTCGAGAGTCGGCCAGTTTTCTTTTCTGGAACGTCCAAATGGAGTGAACCCCAAACTTCGAACGCTCGGATCACATGGGCCGACGGTTTGAAAAATATCGGATTCAAAGACAAGGTCGTAGATTTTCATACATCAAGGCCAGCCATGCTCAGTTAGGTGAGTTGCAATCTTTTGCAACTGTGTCCGGAGGGCATCTGGATTGCCTGCAAATGGCTCGAGCTGCCGTAGAACCCAGTCACTGTAAGCTTTGGGATGGAAGCCATTATGAATTGCGGCACCTAAATCACTATTGGCTGCTGAACGCGGCAGGAACACTCCATTAGCAGCTTCGTTGATGTCGATGTCTGCATCCGCAAGAATTTCGCGTGCGCGTTTGGCAGACTCGTATGCAGGCGGTTTAGCTCCAGCCATGACGATATGATGCGCGGCTACTGGCGAACCGCCACCACCCTTCCATGGTGCTTCTACACCCGATGCAATGATATTCTTGCCCAAGTCATCTGAGCTTCCAGCAAGACCATCGATCTGCCGCTGCTTTACACCCGGCAGGTGAATGGTGAGTCTTTGCCTAGCTAGGTTTTTCCATGGAGCCAGCCCACCGCTGAATACTCCGGCAAATACCTTGGCTCGCGTCTCATTGAAGATTTTCAGCCGTGTGTAGGTGGTCAGATCAGAGTGACTGAATCCTCCCAGCGTGAACCGGAAGGCGTCCCACGCATTGGCCGTCTTCTGAAACATCGCCTCGATCCCCGCTCGGGCGAGCTGGCACATCGCAACGGCCTCATTATGCACCCAGACCTCGCTCCGCCCCGCGAAGTAGGTGTGGAAGTCGGCGACCTCGAAGTTGTAGGTGGTGAAGGTTTCGCCGAGCGGCACGGTTTCCCGCGTGTTGGCGGTGACGATGGCATGGCCGCCGTTGGCGAGGCGGAGTTCATCCCCCGCCCGCAGCTCTCCGGCAGGCACAAAGCCCGGTTTGGACCGGCTGCTGACCCAGAACGGATGCGGCGCGGTGACACCCAGCGTCTCGCAGTGGACTGCCTCCCCCTCGGCAGGCGGTCCGCGTACCTCATAGGTGAGGTGATGCAGCTCCGCCGGATGCGTGATGAAGGTCTGCGCCACCGGCTTCCACCCTTCCCGCTGCGTGAACTCGTCCCGCGACCACACCTCCATGCCCGGCTGCACGTCCTCGATCTTGATCAGGCCCTGCTTCGCCTTCACCAGCGTCCCGGCCACGAAGCACATCCTCGTCACCTGGAGCGGCGTGCGCAGCGCCGTCATCGCCTGCCTGGCCTTGGTCCCGATCAGGCGGCCCTTGGTCATGAGGTGATTGAAAACCTCCACCTTGCCCAGCTTTGCCAGCAGCCCGGCCTTGGCCGCCGGGAAGACCATGCTGCCCACCTCGAACACGACGAAAAGTAGCCTGGCAAATAGTGCATCCGGCTTGGTGGCCGCGGGGTGGCAACTCAGTTGGAAGCCATCTCTGGACGTGATAGCTGCCTGACCGGGGTTGCTTCCTGAATCGTCGGCTCCATGACATTCAGTCCCGGATAAAGAGGAGGATCAAGCCGCCTCCAGGATCACCTGCGCGATGGCATGCTCCTTGGTGTGCGAGAGCGAGAGATGCGCCATGAGGCCGCTGGTGAGCTTGGCGGCGTTTTGATGAAAAACGAGGCCTGGGCGGCCGGATTCGGCTCGGGTGACCTCGATGTCCGTCCAGTTCACGCCGGCTTCGGACCACAAACCGGTGCCGAGAGCCTTCGCGGCGGCTTCTTTGGCGGCAAAACGAGCCGCGTAATGCATCGCCGGATCGGCACAGGCATCGCAGTAGGCGATCTCGTCGGCGGTGAAGGTGCGCTGCTTGAAGCGCTCGGCATGCCGCTCCAGAAGCTCGCGGATACGAGCCACCTCGACGAGGTCGATGCCGGTGCCGGTGATCATTTCGCAGGATAGGTGGCCATAACGGCGAGCAGTTCCTTCACCGCCGCTTCGAGACCGATGAAAATCGCCCGCGAGACGAGGTGATGACCAATGTTCAGCTCCGCGAGATGCGGCACGGGCCAGAGATCAGGCAGATTCGAGGTGGTCAAACCGTGGCCGGCATTGATTTGAAGGCCGAGGGACTTTCCGAGCGCTGCGGCAGCCTGGAGACGAGCCACTTCGGAAGCACGCTCGGCACCGACGTGATTCGCAAAAGTGCCCGTGTGTAGTTCGATCATGCTGGCACCGATCTCTGCACTCGCCCGCACCTGGGCGGGATCGGGGTCGATGAACATGCTCACACGGGTGCCATTGGCTTCGAGAGCCTTCACGGTCGCTTTCAAAGCCTCACGCTGACCCGCCACATCGAGTCCGCCTTCGGTGGTGACCTCTTCGCGATTCTCCGGCACCATGCAGACGAAGTCCGGCTTTGCCTTCAAGGCGATGGCGAGAATCTCGGCGGTGTTGCCCATTTCGAGATTCAGCTTTGTTTTGATCTCCTGACGGAGCAAAAACACATCGGCATCTTGAATGTGACGGCGATCCGCTCTCAGGTGGATCGTGATTGAGTGCGCCCCGGCCTGCTCCGCGAGCAAAGCGGCGGCGAGCACGGAGGGCTCCGCGTTCGGCGATTCGAGCATTTGACGGTAACGGGCCTGACGCAGGGTGACGACGTGATCGACATTCACGCCCAAAAGAAGGTTGGATGGCATGGGAAAGGCTCTTTTTAGCGCATCGTGTCGAAGTTGACGGAAAAATTTCAGGCGAAATGTAACGTTCGCCCCAAGAATCCGAATGCAATCAACGTCCTCGCGTCACAGCGTGCTCTCGATCCCCACATCCGAAACCTCCCGATCATGAAATCCCTCTTCATCACCCTCCTCGTCCTCGGCGGAGCCTTTGCAGCTTACGATTATTTCCTCTCTCCCCCCGGCTCAAAGATCATCTTCACGGAGCTAAATCCGCCACCGAAGCCCAAAATCGTCGTCGAGGCCGCCCCGGAGCCCGAAAAGCCAGCCGAAGCCCCACCGCCCGCCCCAGAGCCAGAGGCGCCCAAGCCCGTCGAAGCTCCCAAAACGGTCGAAACGGCTCCCGCCGCTCCCGCAGCGCCGAAAGCAGGTTCCATTGAGGCTTTGACGAATAACTGGACGAACATCCCGGCCACCGCCTTCCCACGCGAAGTTACCCTTTTGAAGGATGCCGAGTTCAAAATGGCCGTCGGCGGCTCCAAAGTCACCGCAGGGCGCAAAGTCCAGGCCATCGCCTTCAAGCAGGGCATGCTCGCCCTCATCCCCGCAGCCGGTTCCCCTGCCAAAGCCATCGTCTCCATCGACGATACCGACCTCAAGCAGGTGCTCACCGGCATTTATGAAAAGTGGAAAGTGGCCCGCGCCGAGTATCTGAGCAAAAACGCCGCGCAGCGCCAGCAAGTCGCCTCCACCATCCGGGCCGAGAGCAGCACCGCCAACAGCAACCGTGCCGAGGCCGATGAAACGGGCAAACCCATTCGTGGCGATGACCGCAGCTACCCGCTCCTGCTTACCAGCATCCGCCGTGGCCAAGTCACAGACATCAAGCCGGACAAAATTATCTCCTGGGGCGAGCCAAATCCCACCAAGGTCCAGGGCAAGGACGGCTGGGCCATCAAGGTCGAATATCAGGCTGAAACCATCTTCGGCCTCCAGGCCGTGGAAGTTCAGGCCCTCGTCGTCAACGGCCGTGTGCAGGGTTGGTTTTACACCGGCAGCGGCGAAGAAGTGCCGTAACAAGCCGCTCAGAGGGAGAGCGTCGGCGCATCAATCAGCGAATAAACCTCGACGGGGTCCGGCTGACCTTTGACGGGATGGATACCGGCGTTCTGAAAGAGGCTGAGGCCCTCCGGCCAGCCTTCGATGAAGGGGGCACCTGCGAGCACGGGGACCTGGAGTTTCCGAGTGAGGCTCTCGATGCGGAAGGTCACGTTCACCGCCTCTCCGACGGCGGTGGTCATGCCTCGGCCCATGGCACCGAGAGCCACATCACCGATGTGTAGGCCGATGTGGCAAAAAACTTCGAGATTCATGTTTTCCTTCAGCCACTTGCGCTTGGGCGAGTCTGCGGCCTCGGCGGCACTCAGGATTTTGGCGGCTTCGGTGGCCTTGGCCCGGATGTCAGGCGTATCGCCATGCCAGTAGGCAAAGACGCCATCGCCGATGAATTTGTCGATCACGGCCCCGCGGCTTTTGAGCACGAGTTCGCACTGCCCATACCATTCGCGCAGCATGGCAGCCACCTCCTCAGCGCTGAGCTGGGCGGAGATGGCCGTGAAATTTCTCAAATCACCCACCAAAAGCGTGGCTTTCACGGTCTTAACCGGCAGGGCAATGGTGTGCAGCGCCTGCGTCGAGGAAGCCCCCGTGTTGCCGCTGCCGCCCTCTTCGTCGTTATCAAAGACAAAGCTACTGGTGCCAAACTGCACGCGATCACCATGGCGCAGAGCACGGGCGGTACTCACCGCCACATCGTTCACAAAGCTTCCATTGGCGCTGCCAAGATCCGAAATCCAGAACAGCGAGCCATCCCGGCGGATCGTGGCATGCTGGCGTGACACGCCTCCGTCCAGCAGCCGGATGGTCGAATCCGGGCTGCGTCCGATCATGTTGAAGTCCTCGAGAGTGATCTCGAGTTCCTTCTCCAGTGATTTTAGCTTCGCAGGCATGGGTGGGATGAATTACGCGGTATTCTTCAAGCAACTCGCACGCCGGAAGTCAAGCCCCCTCCCGCTGATTTTGGAGAACAGCCTCGAAACAAAGCCGAAATTGCACCCTTGCATCTCCCACGGCAGGGTCAGTCAATGCCTCTGCGCCTCCTTTTTGCCCTCTTCACCCTTTCCGGCCTGCTGCACGCCCACAACGTGCCCAGCGTGACCATCGAATCCCGTTTCAAAGAAAACGGAAACTTCGATCTCACGATCAATTTCGATCCCCGGGCCTTTCTGGCGGCCGATCCACGCACGCTCCCACCCGTGGCTGGCTCGTGGTTTTCCGATCAATCCCCCGAGCAAGCCGCCGCCACCCTCGAAAAGGCCCGCGACTACCTCCGCCAGTCCGTGGGCCTGATTTTCAATGGTCGTCCCATCCCCTTGCCAGAACTCACCCTCCAGCCCATCGACGGCGCGGACAACACCCCGCTCAAGCCGGACACGCAAGAACTCCACCTCCTCGCCAAATGCGCCGCCCCCGTGCCGGATGGAGCCACCGAATTCCAAATCACCTTCGCCAAAACCGCCGCCATCGACCTCATCCTGCTCAACGCCCTCGAAAACGCCGCCGAGCGCCGCCCCCAGGTGCTCTTCCCCGGCGAAACCAGCCGCCCCTTCGTCTTCCGCACTGCCCCGCCACCTCCGCCCGTGGCCGCCGCCGCTCCCGAACGCTCCACGACCTCCATCATCCTCTTCTTCATCACCGCCACCGTCGTCTTCATCGGCTGGCGATTGCTCAGTAAATACCGCCACTTTCACCGAGGTCATAAAAAGCCGAGGAATCGAAAACCTGAGTAAAGATGCCGGTTTGACACCTCGTCACCCGGAAGGCATCATGGGCGGCATGCCCGCTACCAAGACCACCTCCACGCCGCCCTCGAGTGGCTCCGGCGAATGGACGCCGGAGCGGGTGGAACGCATGCGCAGGCAGGATCAGGCGAGTTCGCGAATCCGTCGTCAATTGGGCCAGATCGTGACGGGGCCAGATCACTGGAGGCGTTCGCTCGCCAATGTGGCTGCATCCTCGACTACGGTTGGCTGATCTCACTTGATCAGCGAGATGGTGGCCAGCAACACGAGACTTACGTCGATCTGAATGCCCCTTCGTGGCGCATTAAAATGACAGGTCCCAATTTAATTCTCATCAGCGGACGGCGGCGAATCCCAGAGATCACCGCGCTCGAATACCTGCAAAGCTGCCACCTCGCGAACCTCGTCTTTGGCGATCAAATCGAGTTCCTTGGCGTCATTCCCACCGAGGAAGGACCGCGCCTTGTCATCCGCCAGCCGGAAGTCGAGGCCGCTGATCCTGACAATCCGCATCCGATGAAGCCCGCCATCAATCGCTGGCTCCGCAGCGCCGGTTTTGAATACGACGAAGGTGCTTGGACACGCGAAAGCGATCTGGTGGTCGTCTCCGATGAGCATGAGGGCAATTTCATCCTCGCTGAGGAAGGCATTCGCCCCATCGACCTCCATCTCAGCCGCCTCGCCTGGGCCACCGGCGAAGTCATTCCATGGGAGCAAAATCCAGCCAATCCGCACCGGGCTTCCGCCTTGTGAAAACTCCCGCTATCGCTCCCCGCCGGACTCGCTAAAACTGGCAGGCCTTTCCCACCATGTCTTCCTCCTTCGTCCATCTCCATCTGCACTCCGAATACTCGCTGCTCGACGGCGCGGTGCGGATTGATCAGCTGATGAAGCAGGCGCAGAAGTTCGGCATGCCCGCCGTCGGCCTCACCGATCACGGCAACCTCTTTGGAGCCATCGACTTCTACATGGCGGCGGGCAAAACGAAGCCCAAGCTCAAAAAGGGCGAGGAAGCCACGCCCGAGCAGCTCGCCAAAGTCGTGAAGCCCATCCTCGGCTGCGAGATCTACCTCGCGCCAGGCTCCATGCACGAGAAGCAGGAGGTCCCCGGCCGCAAACGAGCTTCCCACCTCACGCTGCTGGCCGCCACGAACGAGGGTTTCGACAACCTCTCCAAACTCGTCACCAAAGGCCACCTCGATGGCCAATGGTACAAGCCACGTGTCGATAAAGACGTGCTCCGCGAGCATTCGAAGGGCATCATCTGCCTCAGCGGCTGCATCAATGGCGAAATCAATGAGTTCCTCCTCTCCGATCGTAAGGACGAGGCGGAGAAGAGCCTCCAGGACTTCCGTGACATCTATGGACCGGAGAATTTCTTCCTCGAAATTCAGGATCACAACACCGAGGCCCAACGCAAGAGCGCCCGCCAGATGATCGAATGGGGCAAGCAGTACGGCCTGCGCACCGTCGCCACCAATGACGTCCACTTTTTGAACCGCGAGGACCATGAGTCACACGACATCATGATCTGCATCGGCACCGGAGCCAGCATCTATGACCAGAGCCGCATGACCTACTCCCCGGAGGTCTATTTCAAAAGTGCGGAAGAGATGCGGGCACTCTTTGCCGAGGTGCCGGACGCCTGCGATGCCACGCTCGACATCGCCGAGCGCTGCGAGGTGAAGATCCACCTCGACTCCACCTCCATCGACCGTTATCCGCAGTATCCCATGCCCGATGGCGGCGATCGTGCCGAGTACCTGCGCAAACTGACCATGGAAGGCCTGGAGCGCCGCTACGGCCGCAGCCGCGCCTTGAATGACGAGGTTCTCCATCAGCGCATGGAGGTCGAACTGGCCCTGCTGAACGAAAAGAACTTCACCAGCTACTTCCTCATCGTCTGGGACTTCATCAACTGGGCACGCGAGCACGACATCCCCGTCGGCCCCGGTCGTGGTTCCGCCGCCGGATCACTCGTCGCCTTCTGCCTCGGCATCACAGACATTGATCCGCTGCGCTTTGAGCTCGTGTTCGAGCGATTCCTCAATCCCGAGCGTGTGTCGCCGCCTGATATCGACATCGACTTCTGCCAGACACGCCGCCCGGAGGTCATCCAATACGTCCGCGAAAAATATGGCGACCTCAGCGTCTGCCACATCATCACCTTTGGCACCATGGGTGCCAAATCGGTCATTCGCGACGTCGGTCGCGTGCTCGGCTGGAGCTATGGCGATAGCGATGCGCTATCGAAGATGATCCCAAACGAGCTGAACATCGACCTCGAAGAGTCGGTGAAGAAAAACCCCGATCTCGCAGCCAAGCTGGAGAACGACGGCAATGCGCAGGAGCTTTGGAGGCATGCCACCTTCCTCGAAGGCCTCACACGCGGCACCGGCGTGCATGCCGCCGGCGTCGTCATCGGCGATCGCCCGCTTGATAACTTCATCGCCCTCACGCGAGACAAGGAAGAGGCCGTGCTCTCGCAATACGCGATGAAGCCGCTCACCGAGCTCGGCATGCTCAAGATGGACTTCCTCGGCCTCAAAACGCTGACGGTGATCCACGAGGCTGAGTACTGGATCAGCAAACGCATCGCCAACTTCAAAGTGTCCGAAGCGCCGCTCGACGACCTCAAGACCTTCGAACTCATCAAGCGTGGCGAAACCGTCGCCGTCTTCCAGATGGAATCTGGCGGCATGGTCAACACCTGCAAACAGCTCGGGCCGGATACCATCGAAGAAATCATCGCTATTCTGGCCCTGTATCGTCCGGGACCGATGCAGTTCATTCCCGACTACATCAAACGCAAAAAGGGCGAAGAGAAGGTCGAATACCCGCACCCGCTGCTCGAAAAGATCGCCAAGGAGACCTACGGCATTCTAGTTTACCAAGAGCAGGTCATGCAGGCCGCGAACGTGCTCGCCGGCTTCTCCCTCGGCGGCGCTGACATGCTGCGCCGCGCCATGGGTAAAAAGGACGCCGCAGAGATGGCCCGCCAGCGACTCATCTTCGTCGAAGGCTGCCTCAAAACGAACGGCATCGCCGAAAAGCAGGCCAACGCCGTCTTCGACTTGCTCGAAAAGTTCGCGCAATACGGTTTCAACAAGTCTCACTCCGCCGCTTACGGGATCGTCACCTACCGCACGGCCTATTTGAAAGCCAATTTCCCCGTCGAATTCATGGCGGGCGTGCTCAGCTACGAAATCAGCAATCCCGACAAGATCGCCAATTTCGTCTCCGAGTGCTTCGAGATGGGCATCAAGGTCCTGCCACCCGACATCAACAAATCCGCGCTGAAGTTCGCCCCTGAACGTTTCGAAACCGAAAGCATCCATCCCAACGCCATTCGTTACGGCCTCAGCGCCGTCAAAAACGTCGGCGAAGGAGCGATGGAAGCCGCGATCGCCGAACGCGAGAAAAACGGCCCCTTCACCAGCCTCGAAGATTTTGCCGCACGACTCGACAACCGTGCCGTGAACAAAAAGCTCATGGAAGCGCTGGTGAAAGCGGGAGCCTTCGATTTCACCGGCGAGCTTCGCGCCGTCATGTTTGCCAAATTGGAGCAGGTGCTCGCCTCGGCGGCCTCCATGCAAAAAGACAAGAAGGCCGGCCAGGGCGGTCTCTTTGATGATTTCGACCTCGCCAAGCCCAAGAAGAAGAAAAACGAGGCCGAGGTGGCCTCCCTTGTCTGGACCACCGATGAGGTTCTCGCCTTTGAAAAGGAGCTTTTGGGCTTCTACGTCAGCGGTCACCCACTCGACAGCTACCGCGGCCATTTCGACAGCGTCAAGCTCACCAAGATCGCCGCCATTGAGGAGATCGATACGAAGGAAAAAGCCTCCACGATCACCATCGCCGGCATTTTGAGCCAGCTCGAGGTGCGCTACTCCAAAAAAGACAATCGCCCCTTTGCCACCTTCAAGGTGGAAGACTTCACCGGCGTGCAGGAGATGATGTGCTGGAGCGACGACTACGAAAAGCTCAAGGAAGTCCTCGCCAATGGTGCCGTGATGGCTTTCCGCGTCCGCGTCAGCAAGGATCAAAAGACCGATGGCAACCGCGTCACCTGCAACAACGCCTCCATCCTCAAGCCGAAGGCCGCCAAACCCCGCCACGCCGGCGATCCTGATCCTTCTCTACCGCCTCCACCCAAGCCCCCTGCCCCGCCCAAGCCCATCGTCCTGCGCCTCAACACCCGCCAGCACGACGAAACCGACCTCGAACGCATCCAGGAGGTTCTCGCCCAATTCCCCGGCACCCTGCCCGTCTTCCTCGAAATATCCCAAAACGGCCACAAAGCCCGTTTGGAACTCGATCCAGCTTTCCACGTCACCCCCGGCCCCGATTTGCGCCGTGCGCTGACGGTTTGGACCTGAGCCCTTGCTTTGCGCGATGATCTTCGAACCATTCGGCGGACTCGTTCTTCTATTGCTGTTCGCGGTGGCGTTCGTCATCGGTCTCATCGTAGTTATCGTCGGGAGAAAGCGCACCGTCTTCGTCTTTGCAGGTGTAGGCATCATGATCGCTCCATGGCTAACCATGATTTTTCTGCACGTGCCGTTGCCAACTGACGAGGTTGATGAATGGAATCCGCGTATCTCTTCCGATGCTGAGGTCGTCGGCGTTTGGATCGGAGAAGGGTTTTATGTCGAACTAAACAAAGACTCCACCCACATCATCAAGCGCAACGAAGAAACGAGCCAAGGCACCTGGAGAAGAGACGACTGGAACTTGTATCTGACATCCTCAGACAAACAGGCGAAATACATGCGTTTTGTCACAGGTTCCGATGACCAACTACTCTTGCTCGCCGAACTGCCCCCGGATCGGCATAGCTCAGGAAAAACAGGTCCTATTCTCAAGAGAGAACAGCCCACGTCTTCCAAATGAACAGGGTGGCACCAAACGCTCGGAGCGCGGACGCCCCCGTCCGCAAGCGTCAATGGTTTCATACCCCAAAGCCCCGCCCACTCACGCAGACAGCCTCCACAAAGGTTTTTGCCAAGGCGGTTCAGGTGCGTATGTCCGAGGTGGCCTTTGCAGCCATCGTCGGCCCCGATTTACGCCGTGCGCTGACCATTTGGACCTAATCTCGACGCCATGAAACCGATCCTCGCTGCCCTCCTTGCCTTCACGTTCATTGCTTCCGCTCGGGAGAAGACGCTCGATATTTATTGGATCGATTCCGAAGGCGGTGGCTCGACGCTGATGGTCACGCCGGCCGGTGAATCGGTGCTCGTGGATACCGGCAATCCGGGCGGACGTGATCCGCAACGCATTCATCGGGTGGCCACGGAGATGGCGGGATTGAAGCGCATCGACCATGTCGTCATCACGCACTTTCATGGCGATCACTTTGGCGGCCTCGCGGAACTCGCCGCGCTGCTGCCCATCGGAGCGATCTATGACAAAGGCGTGCCGGAAGGCAGCCCCGATGGCAAGCCACAGGATGCCCGCTGGGCGTTGATGCGCCGACCTTACCTTGATGCCAAGGCTGACCGCCGCGTGACGCTGGCCGCAGGCGATGAAGTGCCGCTTAAACAGGCCGAAGGCAGTCCGAAGATCGTTTTGCGCTGCCTCGGGGCGAATCAGAAATTCATCTCGCCACCCGCTGGCGCTCCCGCGAACCCATTGAACGGCTCCGTGCCGCCGAAAGCGCCTGATCCCACCGACAACGCCAACAGCGTCGTGCTGCTGCTGGAGTTCGGTGACTTCCGTTTCTTCGATGGCGGGGATTTGAGCTGGAATGTGGAGGAGAAGCTCGTCTCACCGGTCAACCTCGTCGGCACGGTGGATCTGTATCAAGTGAACCACCATGGCCTCGAGGTGAGCAACAACCCCATCCTCATCCGCAGCCTTCAGCCGACGGTCTCCGTCATGAACAACGGACCGAAAAAAGGCACCAGCAAATCCGCCATGGATGCGCTGAAATCGACGCCGACGGTCCAAGCCATGTATCAGGTTCATGAAAACATCCGCGAGGATGCCGAGAACACCGCCGACAAGACGATGATCGCCAATCACAGCGACCTCGGCGAGGCCTGTGCCGCGCATCCCGTGCATTGCCTTGTCTCTGCCGATGCGAAGAGCTACACGATCGAAGTCCCTTCGCAGAAGCATTCGCGCACGTTTCAGACGCGGGTGAGATAGTCGGCGGCCTGCGGGCGTTATTTGCGCCGCATGAAACGCCTTCTTCTCAGCCTGCTCCTCACCACCTCCGCCTGGTCACAAAATGCCGCTTTGAAGGCCGGAGCGGCCGCAGTGGACATCACGCCCACGCAGTTCCCGCTGAACATGCCCGGCGGCTTCAGCGCCAACCTGGCAGAGAAGGCTCACGATCCACTCCACTCGCGGGCGCTGGTGCTTTCGGATGGTCAGACGACCCTCGCGATGGTCGTGGTGGATAATTTGGGCGCAGGGCCGGATGTGCTCGATGAGGTCAAAAGCCTCGCCGCGGGCAAAACGGGCATTCCAATCGAAAAGATGCTCATTTGCTCCACGCATACGCACAGCGGCTCCAGCCTCAACACCCGCACGGAGGCCGCTGCGGCCTACCGGAAGCTCTTTGTCGAAGGTGTGGCGGATTCCATCGTGCACGCCCATGCCGCGCTAAAACCCGCCAGCATCGGCGCGGAGGCCCATCCGCTGCCGGACGAGGTTTTCAACCGTCGCTGGTATCTGAAGCCGGGCAAGATGCCGCTGAATCCGTTCGGGAAGCTCGATGCCGTGAAAATGAATCCCGGCACCAGTCCCGAGGTGCTCGACCATCCCGCCGGGCCCACCGATCCGGACATCACGGTGATCTCCGTGCAGGATGCGAAGCGCATGCAGATGGCGGTGTTCGCAAATTACTCGCTGCACTATGTCGGCGGTGCGCCGGCAGGCGAAGTTTCGGCGGATTACTACGGCGAGTATGCCCGGCTGATGCCCTCGCGCTTGCGAAGCAACAGCAAGGTGGTCGCCATGATGTCGAACGGCACCTCGGGTGACATCAACAACATCCCCTTCACCGTCACCCGCCCTCCACGCGAGCCCTTTGAGCAGATCCGCATCGTCGCGCAAAAAGCCGCCGACGCGACGTGGTTCGCCATGAAGAAGATCGACAAGCATCGCGCCGATGCGCCGCTCGGCATGCTACAGCGGGAGGTGACCTTGAAGTATCGCCGCCCTTCCGACGAGGAGGTGCAGGCCGCGAAGGCGGTGCGGGCAGTGAAGGACAAAGCCGAGATCGAAAAGCTGCCGCGTCTGGCACAAAACTACGCCGGCAGCGTCATCAGCGCCGCCGAGCGGCCGGAGGAAAGCATCACCGTGAAGATCCAGGCCATCCGCATCGGTGACCTCGCCGTGTGCGCCATCCCTTTCGAGACCTTTGTCGAGATCGGCCTCGATTTGAAAAAGCGCAGCCCCTTGCCGCAGACCATGGTCATCGGCCTCGCCAACGGCCGCCACGGCTATCTCCCCACCCCCGAGCAGCACCGCCTCGGCGGCTACGAGACCTGGATCGGCACCAACGTCGTCCAAGAAGACGCCAGCGTGATCCTCACCACGCAGCTACTTGAGATGCTAGGGGAGTTGAAGAAGGCCCCGTGAGGCGGCCAGAGGCTTGACGCGCTGCTTTCCCGCCCGTAACCAGCGCCATGACCGACTCTGAAATCCAGTCTGCCATTCTCGACATGGGCCGCCGTGCCCGCGCTGCCTCGCGGGCGCTTGTGAACCTCACGAGCGACCAGAAAAACGCCATCCTGCATGCGATGGCGGACGAGATCATGGCTCGCCAGGACAGCATCCTCGCGGCCAATGCGCTCGATCTGGGCCGAGCGGCGCAAAACGGGCTCTCGAAGGCGATGATCGACCGCCTCACGCTCGATCCGAAGCGCCTCAAAGCCGTGGCGGATGCCGTGCGTGAGGTGGCGGCGCTGCCTGATCCGGTGGGCGAGCTTTTGACCGAATGGACACGGCCGAACGGCCTGCACATCCGCAAGCTGCGTGTGCCCATCGGCGTGATCGGCATCATCTTCGAGTCCCGGCCGAATGTAACCACGGATGCGGCCTCGCTTTGCTTCAAGACGAGCAATGCCACGATCCTCCGCGGCGGCTCGGAAGCCATCGATAGCAACCGAGCCCTTGCCGCCGCCCTCCAAGCCGGTGGCGAGCGTGCTGGACTGCCTGCCGACAGCATCCAGCTCATCCCGTTTACCGATCGCAGCAGCGTGGAGCACATGGCGAAGATGGATCAATTCATCGACCTCATCATCCCACGCGGCGGCAAAGGCCTCATCGAAAAGGTCGTCTCCACCGCCCGCATGCCGGTGATCAAGCACTACGACGGCGTCTGCCACGTCTATGTGCATGCCGATGCCGATTTCGACATGGCGGCGAACATCATCGTGAACTCGAAGTGCCAGAAGCCCGGCGTGTGCAATGCGCTGGAGACCATCCTCGTGCATCGTGATGCCGCAGCGACCTTCTATCCCCTCGTCGGCAAACGTCTCGCCGAAGCAAAGGTGGAGGTGCGAGGCGATGAGACGGCTCTTGCCCATCTCGGCGTGCCTGCGAAAGCGGCCACCGAGGAGGATTGGAGCACCGAGTATCTCGATCTCATCCTTTCCGCGAAAACCGTTTCCGGCCTCGATGAGGCCATCGCGCACATCAACCACTACGGCAGCCATCACACGGACAGCATCATCACCCGCGATGCCGCCGCCGCCGCCCGCTTCCAACATGAAGTGGACAGTGCTGTGGTGCTCCACAACGCCAGCACCCGCTTCAACGACGGCGGCGAATTCGGCTTCGGTGCTGAGATCGGCATCTCCACGGATAAACTCCACGCTCGCGGCCCCATGGGCCTCGCGGAGCTTTGCAGCTACAAATATCTCATCGCTGGCAACGGGCAGGTGAGAGGCTGATCGCACTCACCCCGCCGGGAGCAACTTCGCCGCGATGCCGCGAGCGGTGTCGGTGAGGCGGTTTTTCTCCTCGGCGCTAAATTCGTAGGGCGTGAGCTTGCCGATGCCGAGCGTGCCGCAGAGGCGGGCACCGTCATCGAGTACCGGCACGGCGAGCGAGCCCTGCACCTGCGTCTGTTTGGCGCCGGGCTTAGCCACGCCGGAGGTATCGGTTTGCAGATTGCACAGTTCGACGGGCTCTTTCCGCTGGGCAGCGGCACCGGCGATGCCCTTGCCCACGGGGATGCTCTGGATCACCGGCATGAGAGCCTCAGGAATGCCGCGATGGGCGACGAGCTTCAGATGGCCGTCAGCAGGATCCAGCCGGTGCAGAGTGCCGGTGGAGCAGCCGAAAGACGCGATCGTTTGATCGAGAAAATCGCTCCAAGACGATGGAGGGGCTTGGTTTAGGGACATGGCGCGCGTTATTTGAAGGTATGTTTTTTCGTTGAGGCAGGAATACGGGACCTGTATTCTAGCCTATACTGCCTCATGAAAACAAATTCCTGCTCCGCCATTTTTGCGGTTCTCTTGCTTGCTGCTGCCTCCGCCAGCGCCGCCAATCCACCCAAGGCACGGCCCGGCATCATCGCAAAGTCCCACTACCACGATGACAAGTCCCACACCGAAAGCGTGCATGACATGAACGTCCGCGAGCTGGAGGAGAAGACCTACGACGCGAATGGCGTGCTCACCATGCGCAAGCACTACCTGGTGAATGAAATGGGCCAACCGACGCAAGGCAATCTCTACGATGGCAAGAACAACCTTGTGGCCCGCTCCATGGTGATCTTTGATGCCTACAACCGGGTCAAGGAGATGCGCACCGCCAATCTCCAGGGAGAAGTCTTCCAGCAGGTGCTCTACGAATATGACGCTGCCGGCAAGCAATTGAAGCCCAAGGTCATCAATTTCGAAACCAAGGCCCCCACCTTCAAAGCGGCCACGATTGATTTCACCAAAACCATGCCCGCCCCGGATCAGCCGCAGGCCGTCCAACAAGGAGGCGCGGTGCAGCAGGGCGCTCCGATCTATGCCCCCGGTGCCGACCCAAAAGGCACGCCGGAAGAAGCACCCAAGAAGAAATCCTTCTGGAAGCGTCTCTTCGGCGGCAAGGTCAAGCAGGAGTAACAACCTCTTACTCCATCCAAAGCACGTTCAGCTTGAGCCTTGCGGCCACCGCACGGCCTTTTTCCGGCCCGAGGACGAGCAAAGCAGTGGCGTAGCCATCCGCGAGAGCGGCGGAAGCATGTTTCACACTCACCGAGCGCAGCGCATGAGCCACCGGCCTGCCGGTGCGTGGATCGAGCACATGAGGATAGCTTTTCCCTTCATGCTCAAAGTGCTGCCGATAGGTGCCGCTGGTCGCGAGGCTGGCATTTTCGAGCCGTAAGGCCTGCATCGGCTCATGCGTGGACGTCTCCGGCATCTGCACGGCAACGAGCCACGGCATGCCATCAGGGCCGTGACCACGGGCAAGCACCTCGCCGCCAAGTTCGAAGAGGTATTCATGGGCTCCACCGGCTTCGAGGCGCTTCGCGAGTTGGTCGAGCGCCCAGCCCTCCGCGATGGCCGAGAGGTTCAGCCGCAGCAGCGGATGCTTTTTGCGCAAGGCAGGAGGTTCATCACGGATGTCGAGCAAGGGCCAGCCACACTGCTGGCGAGCCTTTTCGATCTCCGCATCGGTCGGCGGTGCCTGGCGTGATCCTTGTGCTCCAAAGCCCCAAAGGTCGATCAAAGGAGCGAGCGTGATATCGAGAGCGCCATCGGTGTCCTCGGCGATGCGTTTGGCGAGCTGGACGAGCTCGATGACCTCCGGCGGCATGCTTTGCCAGTCGGTGCTCGTGGATGCATTGAATCGCGACACGGCCGAATCGGGCCGCCAAGGCGAGATGAGGCTCTCCCAGCGGTCGAGATCGGTTTGCAGTGCCTTTTGAAAAACTTCGGCGGCGGAGGCTTTCAGCGTCCAGGAGGTGCCAAAAGCCTTTCCCGAGGTTTCTCGCGATTTATTGCAGCTCGTGAGCAGCAGCGTCCCGCACAAAAAAAGGGCGTGGATCATTGAGGCAGACTGCATAAAGGCCAGTCTAGGCCACGTTCCAGCCGCCTCCATGAAAAACTCCGCCCCGCTCTCCCGCCGTCGCGTTTTGAAGACATTGTTTTGCTCCAGCGCCGCCCTCGCTCTGAATGTGCGCACTCAGGCAGCTGGCGCACTGACTGCTGGAGAGATGAATTTCCTCTGCATTGGCGATTTCGGCACCGGCGGAGCCGATCAGAAGAAGGTTTCCGCCGCGATGCAGGCCTTCGTTTCGAAGTCTGGCATCAAGCCCGATGCCCTCTGGATGCTGGGCGATAACTTCTATAGCAAGGACAAGGCTCCCGAGGGCTTCACCACCAATTCACCGCGCTGGAAGAACGAGATCGAGGACATGTATCCCGCCGCCGTTTTTCCCGGCCCGATGCATGCCGTGCTCGGCAATCATGACTACCACGACAATGCGGGCGGCCAGGATGTGCAGCTCGCCTATGCGAAAAAGCCCGGCGTACGCTGGCACCTGCCCTCGAAATGGTATCGCCTCGATGCCGGTCCGGTCACCTTCCTTTGCCTCGACAGCAATCTACCCGCTGTGAGCGGATCGAAGGACAAAAAGAGTGGCAAACCTCGCGCTTCACTGAGCTCGGCGGAAGAGGCGGAGCAGCTCGCCTGGTTCAAAGCGGAACTCGCCAAACCTCGTGGCACCTTCACCATCGTCGCCGCGCATCATCCGCTCTATTCGAATGGCGATCACGGCGATACCAAGCCCCTCATCGAACAATGGGATGGTCTGCTCCAGCAGCATCAGGTGCATGCCTACATCTGTGGTCACGATCACGACCTCCAGCATCTGGAGTTTGAAGGCCGCTTCACCTCTCACCTCCTCTCCGGCGGCGGCGGCGCGAAGACCCGCCCGCCCGAGACCGACCGCAAAACGCCCTTCTTCAAGCAAACCCACGGCTTCACCCACCTCGCGGCGTCCGCCAGCGAACTGCGCTTCACCCATTACGATGCCGATGGCGCTCAGCTCCACACCTTCACGAAGAAGCCGGATGGCAGCGTGAAGATCGGGTGAGGAGGGACACTCGTTTCAAGTTCCAAGTTTCATGAAACTTGAAACCTGAAACACCTATCTCTTCCTCAGCAAAACGATCCGCGTCGAGCCATACGAACGGTCCGTGAGCAGCTCCCAGATCGTCGCGTCGAAAACGGGCGGTCTGGGCGTGGCGAGCGATTCGAGCAAAAGATGGCCGCCGGAGGGAAGAAGGTGCGGAAGGGCCTCGACTACCATGAGCGACGCGATGAGGTCTTTATCGCCTGGCTGATGCGCATAAGGCGGATCGGCGAAAATGAGGTCGAAAGCAGGTTCGGGAGCTTGGAGCGTCTCGACGGTGCGAAACACATCCCCCACACGCACCGTGGCGCCTGCGAGACGAGTCTTGGCGATGTTTCGACGAATCACGTCACAAGCCCGGCGATCCTGATCGACGAGCATGGCCGAGGCTGCGCCACGGCTGAGGCATTCGAGGCCGAAGGCTCCTGAACCGGCAAAGAGATCGAGCACCTTCGCCTCTGGCACCACTTCTCCGAGCATGGAAAAAATAGCCTGGCGCACGCGGTCTTGCGTGGGGCGGGTGACGGTTTTGGGGACTTCGAGCGGGATGCCGCCTGCGGTGCCGGAGATCAGACGCATGGTGAGGAGAGTGAAATAGAGTTCAGTGCTGGTCGGGTCAATCGCGGGCCTTGAGCACGGCGATCATATCGAGCTTCCGCAGCATGCGGCTCACGACGATGAAGGAGGCGGTGGCGGCGGCGAGCACGACGAGGACGGCCAGCGAGTAGGTGAAGAGACTGATTTTGAGCGGCAGACGCACTGTTTCCGTGCGGAGCTGGGTGATGATGAAGGTCGCGAGGCCTCGGCCGAACAGCAGGCCGACGGGCAGCGCCGAGAGCACGAGCAGCGTGAGCTCACCGAGCAGCACGCCAGCCACCTCCCGCTGAGTGAAGCCGACCACTCGCAGGGTGGCGAGGTCACGTCCGCGTTCGCTGAGGGCGATGCGGGCACTGTTATACACCACGCCAAAAGCCACGATGATGGCGAGGGTGAGATAAAGCTTCCGAATGATGCCAATGCTCTGCCCGGTGGTGCTGCGAAAGGCTTCGAGCTGGTCATCCTTCACCAGCGTGATGGCGATGCGCGGCGTGTCCTTCACCTCCCGCATGAATTCGCTCCAGTATTTCATATCCACCGCCAGATAGGCACCGCTCACCGTCTCGCCCTCATGCATGAGGCGACGCAGCGCGTCGATGTCCATGTAGGCCGCCACACCGGCGAAGTCTTCGAGGAAACCGCGCACCGGCACCTCGCGAGTGGCTCGCTGGCCTTCGAGTGCCTGCACCTGGATCACCTCGCCAATGCGCACGCCGAGGATCTCACCGAGCTGTTTGGACATCACGATGCCTTCCTCCGGCATGACAATGCGCCGACCTTGATCGTCGATCATGCGATTGAGCTCCGCATCACGCGGCATACCGGTGATGGCGAGTTTTCGCGAGTGATGACCATGCCTCAGGCGGGCCTGCACGGCACGAATCGGCTCCGCCCGCTGCACGCCGGGTAGATGCTCCAGGTCGTGAAGGGCGCTGCCACTTCCAGGTTCCGCCAGAAACACCACCGCATCCTGACGCTGCACGTCATTCCATTGATAAGTGAGCAAATAGTCGATGCTGTCCGCCATCGAGCCCGGCAGCACCATCAGCCCCGTGGCCAGGGAAAGCCCCGCCACCGTGAAAATGGCCTGCAATGGCCTGCGCTCGATGTTTCTCAAGGCCATGCGCAGCCCCACGCCGAAGAATTTCGTCAATCCGATGCGCTCGAGCAGCGAAGGCTTGAAATCGGCGGGCGGCTCGGGGCGCATCGCCTCCGCGGGCGGTAGCTTCACTGCCATCCACACCACACTGAGCACGCCCACCACGCTCGCCGCTGCGCTGATGACCAAAGCCATCCCCCAAGCACTGTAATCCATAATGAAATCCAACGCCGGGAAGCGGAAGAACAGATCGTAGATGCCCAGCAGCTTTCCGCCAAACCACCGGCCCACCAGGCCGCCTGTGACGGTGCCGATCACCACGATCACCAGCGCATAGCTGAGGTAATGACGCCCCACCTGCCACGACGAATAGCCCAGCGCCTTCAACTGCGCGATCTGCTCTCGTTGCAGCCGCACCAGCCGGGCGAGCACCGCATTCACCATGAAGGCCGCGACGCTCAGGAACACGACTGGATACGCATATGAAAGGGCACGCACCACCTTCAGTTCATCATCGAGCCGCTTCGCACTCGCATGATCCGCCCGCGTGTAGGCCCCTTGAGCGCCGTAATCTGCCAGCAGGCGGTCCAGCTCGGCCATCACCGGTCCCGCAATCACGCCAGGAGCCAGATCGATGCAGAAGTCATTGAAGGCCCCGTCCATGTTGTAAGGCACGGCGATGGACCGCTCATTCATCCAGAAGACGCCGTAGCGCTTGTTATCCGGCAAGGTTTCACCAGGCCTCGCCTCGAAAACGAACTCCGGCGACAAACCGATGCCGCAGACGCTGATCTCATCGCGGCGACCATTGATGATCGCCACCAGCCGATCCCCGAGGCGGAGCTTGTTCGCCACGGCGAAGGATTCACTCACCACGGCTTCATTGCGTGCATCGGATCTCGGCATGCTCCCGGAACGCAAAAAGACCTCGTTGAGGATTTGTGGTCGGTCATCGGGCAAAGACACCAAATGCGCCGTGGCAGGTTCGTCGATGCCTTCCAGGTCCAGCGTGGCATTCACGACCACTCGCGTCTCCACCGCGGCCACGCCGGGCAGAGCGGCCATCCGGTCCGCGAGCGATTTCGGCGCTCGTTTCAGGCTGCCAAACACATCCGCCAGCCTCTGGCGCTGATAATAGGCATCCCGCGTGCGTTCCAGCGTCAGGATGATGCTGCGCGTCATGATCATCATCGCCAGCCCACAGGCCATCACGAGGCTCACCGCCACGATCTGCCCCTTCATGCGACCGAGATCGCGGAAAAGCTTCAAATCGAGCGGCGTGAGCATGGCGGAGTGGTCGCCTTTACATCACACGGATGCGGCAGAAGTCATCCCATCTTTCCAGTTCACAAAGCGGCACTGCCTGCTACGCTCCGCCGCGAATTCCGCTCTCCCGAGGAATGAAAAACTTACCCACCGCCTTTCAGCGCAACGCGCTTTGGACTGCGATCACCGCGCTCTCGCTCACGGTGATCGGGGCTCTCGCCGTGGGACTCGTCTATCTGGCCACGAGCGTGCTGGCCTTCCTGCAGCCCATTCTGGTGCCCTTCGCGGTCGCAGGCGTGTTGGCCTACCTTTTGGAGCCAGGCGTGAAGTGGCTCGAAAAACGCGGCCTGAACCGCTCGCGAGCTGTTTTGCTCGTTTTCGCCCTTTTCAGCCTATCCTTGGGCGGGCTCGTCTGGTGGATCACGCCGAAACTCTGGTCACAGACCTCCCATGTCACCGATAAAGTGCCCGCCTATACCAAGAAGGCCCTCGATGCCGCCGTGCGCTTCTCCGCGCATGTGGAAAAAGAATACGGCTTCACCGTGATTCCACACGAGGAGCTGAAAAAGACCGTCGAAAGCCCCGCCGAGGCTCCTGCAACCACCGCCGCCGAGACTGACTTTGATCTGAAAGGTTTCCTCACTGGCAACTGGGTGCGCACGACGCTGCCCACGGTGGCGAAGAACGCGTGGAACTTCTTCAAAGCTGGCTTCGGTGGCTTCATGGGCGTTTTTGGCTTCCTGCTCTCGCTCATGATCGTGCCGTTGTACCTTTACTACTTCCTCATCGAAAGTGCGAAGATCAAAGAGGCCTGGTCAGACTACCTACCACTGCGAGCCTCCTCCTTCAAAGACGAGGTCGTGAGCTGCCTCACCGAGATCAACGGCTACCTCATCGCCTTCTTCCGCGGCCAGTTGTTCGTCAGCGTGCTCAATGGCATCGCCACCGGCATCGGACTCATGATTGTGGGCCTCGACTTCGGTCTGCTCATCGGCCTGGCCCTTTGCGTGCTCGGCATCATCCCCTATCTCGGCATTGCCATTTGCTGGCTTCCGGCCGTCGTGATCGCGGCGGTGCAGGGCGGCAGTGCCTTGATCCCAGGCGATCCTTGGTGGGCCATGCCGCTCGCCGTGACAGCGGTGTTTGTCATTGTTCAGCAGATCGACGGCTTCTTCATCACCCCCCGCATCGTGGGTGAAGCGGTGGGTCTGCATCCGATGACGGTGATCGCTTCCGTGCTTGTCTGGGCGCTGCTGCTGGGCGGTCTGCTCGGTGCCATCCTCGCCGTGCCGATGACCGCGAGCGTGAAGGTTTTGTTTCAACGCTACATCTGGCGTGCCCGCATCGCCCCGCGCACGGTGGGCGGGGCTCGAGAGCATCCCACAGAGGCCACGCCATGCTGATGAACCACCACGAATCCCGCACGCCCGGTGTCATCTTCACCGGCATGTGGCGCTATAAACCCTCCCACGGAGCCGCAGGTGCGTTGCTCTGCGCGGGCGGCTGCATCTTGATCGCTCGCGTGTTGCTGCTCTTCTTTCAGGAGCAGGAACTCTCACCCGAGAGCATCCGTCATGCCGCTGGACTCTTCCTCGTCGGAGGCCTTCTTTTTTACATCGGCACCACGCTGTTCTTCTCCCTCGTCACCGGCTATGCGAAGCGGCTGGTCATCTCCGAAGAGAGCGTGCGCTACGCGAATACCTATTTCCACTGGCGGCACATTCTGTGGATCGATGCACGGCTCAAAGGCGGCACCTACCAGGTCTTCATCCGCCGCTCTCGTGGCCTTTTCCGCCAGCGCTGGCTGATCATCGACGACGGCCTCTCCGAGGAGCAGCGTGAGAAGCTCCTCAAGCAGCTCGCTGAACGCGTGCAGCCTCGTTTTGAGCATCTGCGCATCGGTGACGCACCGCAATCCGTCATGGAAAACCGCGAACTGCCCACCGCACCCGCTCCTGGGTCGGTTCGCACGCCTTGAACCTTCCACCTGCATGCGAAACGTCCTCCTCGTCTTTCTCGGCGGCGGTCTCGGCTCGGTGGCCCGCTATCTGACCCTACTCGGCGTGAACCGCTGGCTGCCGCAGAGCCAGTTTCCGTGGGGTGTTTTCACCGCGAATGTGCTCGGCAGTTTCGTCCTCGGCTTCCTCTGCGTGTGGCCCATGATGCGTGTGCAAAACACCGCCGTGTGGCTGCTGCTCACCACCGGCTTCCTTGGAGGTTACACCACCTTTTCCACGCTCACCGCGAACACTTGGGAGCTCTTTGAAGGTGGCCAGATCACCGCCGCCCTGCTCAATGCCCTCGGCAGCCTCGCCATCGGTATCGCTGCCACCGCGCTCGGCTTTGCTTGCGGACGCTGGTGGCATGCGTGAAAGCCGCCTTCACATGCCTCCACCTCCCGTTACCCGCACCGGCCTCGCCCGCGCCTTGTCAAAGCTCGGTTTCTGCTCTCGTAGCCGCGCCTCGGAACTCATCCGCATGGGCAAAGTCAGTGTGAACCGCGTCGTGCGGAAGAATCCCGAATTCCCCGTCATCCTCGGCAAAGACATCCTCGTCATGGACGACGAGAGCATCAATGCCGCCAAGCAGGTGTATCTCATGCTCAACAAACCGCGTGGCCTCATCACCACCGCCTCCGATGAGCAGGGACGCGATACCGTCTTCACCTGCTTTGAGCACGCCAAACTCCCGCACCTTTCCCCCGTGGGCCGACTCGACAAGGCCAGTGAGGGCCTGCTCTTCTTCACCAACGACAATGTGTGGGCGGACATCGTCACCCATCCAGACACCCATCTCGACAAGACCTACCACGTCCAGATCGAAGGCCCCGTGGACGAGACTCAACTCGCCCGCCTCCGTCGCGGCATCGAAGACGATGGCGAAAAACTCGTCGCCAAAGCCGTGAAGGTCCTGCGTACCGGCGAAAAGAACACCTGGCTCGAATTCATCCTCGACGAAGGCCGCAACCGCCACATCCGCCGCCTCCTCGAAGCCCTGGAGATCGAAGTCCTGCGCCTCATCCGCGTGAAAATCGGCCCGTTGGAGCTTGGCAGCCTTCCCAAAGGCAAATGGCGTGAACTCTCGAAAAACGAAGTGGCAAGGCTGCGAGGCCTGAAAGGGTAGTTCGCAGAGCCAGAGCTACCGCACCTTCACCGCCGTCATTTTCTCCGAATCACGAGCATACAGCACACCATCGGCGTAGGCGGCATGGCTGCGATGGCGGAGGCCGAGGATCTGCGTGGTGCTGAGGAGATCAAATTTCTCAGGCGTGGCTTTGACGATCCATAGCTCACCACGCTCGGTGACAATGAGGAGCTTGTCCTGCACGCGGATGAGCGTGCCGCCGGGCACGGTATCGGGCGCTTCCCATTTCACACTGCCATCAACCGAGGAGATGCAGCGAAGCTTGGAACCGCTCTCCTGCCTACCGTGGAAGCCGTAGAGATGGTCAGCATGCCAAACAGGCGTCGAATAATGGCAGTCGAGAGCCTCGGTTTTGTTCCAGATGTTCGTGAAGCGCTTTTCGGCCGCTTTCCATGCCCACACGCCGCCACCGACATCGTAACTGGCGGAGAAAAAGAGTTTGTTTGGACCGCAGGCGAGCGGTGTCGCCGCATTCACGCTGGCGTCCATTTCAGCGCGGAAAGGTTCATCTGCCAAAACCTCGCCGCTGGCGACGGTGACGAGCGAAAGGCCATTTCGAGTGAAGAAAGCCGCCACGCTGGCATCTCCTGGCACGAGAACACCGGCTGCATAGCCAGCTTCGTGCTTCGTAGCCTTCCACACGAGCTTTCCGTTCTTCGCATCGAGGGCAATGATGCCTGAGCCATCACGTCCACCCACATTGAGGAGCACTTTGCCATCCGCCACGAGCGGCGAGCAGGCGCGGCCAAAGAATCCCTGCGGCGAGCCAAGCTCCGCCACGCTATCAAAGCTCCACACGAGCTTGCCATCCGCAGCATCCAGCGCCTCGACGCGGCCTTCGGGACCATGCGTGAAGACCTTTCCGTCCACCACGGCTGGCACGGCACGCGGACCATTGTCGAAGCCAAAGGTATCGCGGTAGTCCGTGGTGTAAGCGTGACGCCAAATCGTCTCGCCGGTGGATGGCGATAGAGCTTCGGTGACGATCTCATCGCCGAGGCGGTGGCAAATGAAGACCTTGCCATCCGCCACAACGGGACCCGCAAAGCCAGTGCCGAGATCCTTTTTCCAAACGCGTTCGGCCTCTTGAGTGCCGACGATGGCTTTCTCCGATTCAGCGACGGAACCATCGCGATGGGGGCCGAGGAATTGCGGCCAGTCCGAAGCAAAGAGCGAGGTGCTGAACAGGAGCGGAAGGAGCTTTTTCATGCGGTAGCTGGAGACACGCGGGTGTGTTCGGACTTCATCGCCACGCCTTTGAAATAGGGTGCCTCGACCTGCACGATGCGCGGCGTGCGGCTGGGTGGAATGTTCACGATGTGGAGAAGGTCCGCCGCCTCGCTGTCGATCTCGCGAAGCACTTCCTTGGCCTCCGGCGAACCCGGCAGCAGCATCGAAAGCTGCGCCAGACGACGCTCCTGCGCCTCTTTCCAATCCCGCAAAGGTCGCAAGCGAGCCTCGATAACGCCGAGATCATGCCGAGCACGCTCCAGGCGACGCTGAAGATCCTCCATCGGTGCCTCATTGGCCGCCTGAAACTCCGCACGACGTGCCCGCACCTCTGCGAGTCGCCTCGACTCGGTGGTGAGTTCGTCCTTGGTGGCCGAGAGCGTGCTTTGAGCTTCGGAAAGTCGTGTCTCGACCTCCGTGAGTGCCTGTTCCTGATACTGCCGCTCCTGCTGCAAACCCGCGACAGCCGTGCTGTGCTTCGTTTGCTGCTTTTCCGCCTCCGCGAGTGCTTCACGCAGCGCAGCGAGCTTTTCCTCAGCCTGCGCAAAACCGTCGATCTGCGATTTCAAAGCTACGAGCTGAGATT
>CALSBJ010000088.1:0-24030 GCA_943373155.1 Akkermansia muciniphila
ACAGTCCAAACAACTTCCTAACCGCACAGAGGACTGTGCGGACCACTCTACTCCCGCCTCTCCGTCATTTTCCCCTCATGGCCGCCATCATCCTCCACCAAACTCACTCCCGGCCTCGCAAAGCCACCTCCGAGTCCCCCTTCTCCCGCTGGCTCATCATCGGCATCGCCGTCGCGTTCATGGGACTCATGTTCGTGCTGCCGCTCGTCGTTATTTTTCAGGAAGCGTTCCGCAAAGGCTGGGAAGGCTACCTGGAGGCTTTTGATGATCGAGCGACGACTCACGCCATCTGGCTCACGTTGCAGGTCGCGGCCATCACGGTGCCGTTGAATACGCTTTTTGGCCTCGCGGCGGCCTGGTGCGTCTCGCGCTTTCAATTTCGCGGGAAGCGCTTTCTGACCGCACTGATCGAGCTGCCGCTGTGGGTCTCGCCGGTCATCGCGGGCATGGTTTATGTGCTGCTGTTTGGGGCGCAGGGCCTCTTCGGGCCGACGCTGAAGGAGCACGGCTTCAAAATCATCTTCGCGCTGCCCGGCATCGTGCTCAGCACCATCTTCGTCACCTTCACCTTCGTCGCGCGAGTGCTCGCGCCGCAGATGGAGGCGCAGGGTCAGGCCGAGGAAGAAGCCGCGATGACGCTCGGCGCGAACGGCTGGCAGATGTTCTGGCGTGTCACACTGCCGAAGATCAAATGGGGCCTGCTCTACGGCATCATCTTGTGCAACGCCCGCAGCATGGGCGAGTTCGGCGCGGTGTCCGTCGTCAGCGGCCACATCCGCAACAAGACCAACACCGTCCCGCTGCACATCGAGGTCTTGTACAACGAATATCAATTCGTCCCCGCCTTTGCCGTCGCGTCTGTGCTCGCACTGCTCGCGCTGGTGACCCTGATTTTGAAAACTCTCACGACCACCCAACGAGGAGCAGCATGAGCATCCACATCCACAACATCTCCAAATCCTTCGGCAGCTTCAACGCACTGAAGAACGTCGATCTCGAAGTCAAAACCGGCGAACTCGTCGCTCTGCTCGGCCCAAGCGGCAGCGGCAAGACCACGCTCCTGCGCATCATCGCCGGACTCGAATTCGCCGATGAAGGCGAAGGTAAAATCGAGTTTCACGGCAGCGATGTCACCAACCGCACCGCCTACGAGCGCAAGGCTGGCTTCGTGTTTCAAAACTATGCCCTCTTCAATCACATGACCGTCGCCGAAAACATCGCCTTCGGCCTCCGCGTCATGAAACGGCCCGAGCGGCCCTCGCGCGAAGACATCGACCGCAGCGTCACCGAGCTGCTGCGCCGCATCGCCCTCGAAGGCTACGGCGACCGCTACCCCACGCAGCTCAGCGGTGGCCAGCGGCAACGCGTCGCGCTCGCCCGTGCCCTCGCCGTCGGGCCGCAGGTCCTGCTGCTCGACGAGCCCTTCGGCGCTCTCGACGCCAAAGTGCGCAAAACGCTGCGCAAATGGCTCCGCCAGTTCCACGACGAAACCCGCGTCACCACGCTCTTCGTCACCCACGACCAAGACGAAGCCTTCGAACTCGCCGACCGCGTCGTCATCCTCCACGAAGGGCACATCCAGCAAGTCGGCTCCCCCACCCAACTCCGCGAGAACCCGAAAAACGAGTTCGTCGCCGACTTCCTCGATTGCGTGATGATTTGATCTCATCCCAGGCTGATCCGACCGACGGAAGGCCATCCTGCCGATCCCAACAGGAAGGTTTTCACTCTCAGCATCTCCGACACCTACCCGGCCACGGGTGGCGCGGCTCTCCCCCACGTCACCCTCATGAAAAAAGCTCTCTTCGGAGGCCTCGGCATCGTCGTTGCGGCCTTCAGCACCCCTCTTCTTGCTCAAACCAATGGCACCTGGACCAATGCCACCTCGAACTCCGCCTGGAGCACCACTTTAAACTGGTCCGGTGGCCTCGTCGCCGATGGTGTGGATGCCATCGCGGACTTCAGCACGCTCGACATTGCCGCGAATCGCACGGTGAACCTGGGCGCGAGCCGCAGCATCGGCACACTGATCTTTGGCGATGCCACCACGCCCTCGAACAACTGGGCGCTCGCCAATGGCAGCGGCGGCCCATGGACGCTCACACTCGCCACCAGCAGCGGAGCACCCGTGATCCAGGTCGTGAATCAAACGACCACGATCACTGCCTTGCTCGGCGGCACGCAGGGCTTCACGAAAAGCGGCACAGGTGCTCTCACGCTCAACAATGCATCGAACACGCTCAGCGGCGGTATTTCGCTCGCCGCAGGCACGCTGAACTTCACCAGCGGCTCGCTCGGCACGAATCTCGTCACCTTCACCGCGAATGCCACGCTCGGTTGGAGCGCGGGAAACACGCAGGATGTCTCCGCGCAGATGAAGGTGGAGGACGGCGTCATCGCCACGGTCGCCACCGGCGCAAACAGCGTCATTTTTGGCAGCAGCATCCAAACCGGCACCAATGGCAACGCCTCGATCACCAAGACCGGCGCGGGCACGTTGACCTTTACCGCGGCGCAAAGCTACACGGGCACCACTCGTATCAATGGCGGTCGAATCGTGCTCAGCGGCAATGACCGGCTCGCGGCAACGAGTTCGCTGCTCTTGGGTCAAGGCGCTGGAAGTGGCATTTTGCAGCTTGGTGATGCCTCGACGGCTTCCACGCAGACTTTGGACTCCATCACGATCGCAGGCAGCGGCACCGCCAACGCCATCGTGGGCGGAAATGCCGCGAATTCGGCGCTCACGATCAACAACAGCGCCGCCGTCGTTTTCGCCGGACAGCTCGGTGGAGCCGGAACGAATGAAAACAACCTCACGCTCACCAAACTCGGTGCCGCGCCCCTCACGCTGAGCAATGCCGCGAACAGCTTCACGGGCGATGTAAGCATCACCGGCGGTGCGTTGATCATCACGCGGTCCACCGCACTCGGCACCGGCCCGAAAACGATCACCATCAGCGGCACGGTGAATGCGCCCACCTTGCGCCTCGATGGCAGCAGCGGCGATCTGAGCCTCGCGGCCGATCACAGCCTCGTCACGAGCAATGACAACCTGAACAACCCAGCGCTGCTGAATGTGGCCGGCAACAACAGCATCGCCGGAAGCATCTCGCTCGCGACCGGCGGCTTTGGCGGTGGAAACACTCGCATCAAGGTCAACGCGGGCACTTTGAGCCTCAGCGGTGCCCTTTCGCCCTCCGCGAGTGCTTCAGGACCTGTCACAGTCATTTTTGATGCCGCCAGCGGCACGAGCGGCAGCAGCACTGGCCAGCTCAGTGACAACGGCAGCCTCGTGCTCAACGTGACGAAGGCCAGCGCAGGCATGTGGAGCCTCTCCGGCACCAACAGCTACACCGGAACGACCACGATCAACGCGGGCACGCTGCGCATCGACAGCCTCGCGGCTCTTGGCAATGCCACGAGCGCCTTGCTCATCGGTTCGGCGACTTCCGGCACCCTCGAATACAGCGGCAGCACCGCTGCCACCCTCACGCGTGGCATCACCGTCAATGGCAGCGGTGGCGCGACGATTTCCAACACCGGAGGTGCCACGCTCACGCTCTCCGGCACGCAGGCACGCGGCGCACGGCCGCTGACTTATGCTGGAGGCAGTTTCGTCGTCAGCGGACGCATCACCGGCACCTCCACCGCAAGCCCGCTCACCATCGACAGCGCCACCGTGCGTCTCACGCACAACAACAACAGCTACGTCAGCCCCACCATCGTGCAAAACGGCGGCACGCTCATCGCGGCGAACACCACCGCGACCAGTTCCGCCACAGGCACCGGCAGTGTCACCATCGACGCCACCAGCACGCTCACCGGCACCGGTTTCATCAACGCAGGCACCGACAACTCGATCTTTATCAACGGCCAACTCATCGTCGGCGATCCCGCCATTTCCGCCGCCGCGAATCTCGATCTTACCACCTCCGGCACCGGCAGCACGATCCTCGGCAGCACCAGCATCCTGCGTCTCGATCTTTTCAGCGGTGCCGGGCTCGGCGACAACTCCGCCAACGCCAGCGCTGCGGATCAACTGCGACTCCTCGGTGCCCTCGACATCCAATCCGGCGCTCTCCTCCGCCTCGGCAATCCCAATAACCTCACCGCCTGGGCCGATGGCGATACCTTCAAGCTCTTCGACTGGAGCGGCCTCACCAGCGTGAGCGGCACCTTTGGTATCGACGTCACCGATTTGAACCTCCCCGGCGGAGCCAGCCTCGATGTGAGCAACCTCTTCACCCTCGGCACCGTGACCATCGCCGTGCCCGAGCCCGGCCGCGTGGCACTCCTCATGCTCGGACTCGGCACGACGCTGCTGCGCCGCCACCGCCCTCTTTGACCCATGTTTCTCGTTTTGATCCTCATCTGTGCCTCCGCGCTCGCGATCTCCTTCCTCTGCTCGCTAACTGAAGCCGTGCTGCTGAGCCTCAATCCACTCAGCTTGCGGCTTCAGGCCAAAAAGAACGGCGCGGATCACATCGCCTCGCGTTGGCTGGCGATGAAGAATCAGTTCGAGAGGCCGGTGTCGTCCATTTTGGTCTTCAACACGCTCGCCGGCACCGGTTGCGCCACGCTGGCAGGCGCGGTGTTTGTCCAGGTCTTCGGCGAGGGCTGGTTGTGGCTTTTTTCGATCATCATTAGCGTTTTGGTGCTCTTTGGCGGCGAACTCGCTCCGAAGATCCTCGGCGTGCATCACGCGGAAGCACTAGCACCGCGCCTCATCGGCCCGCTCACCTGGATGGTGCGACTTTGCCTGCCGCTGGCCGTCGTGATGGAAAAATTCTGCGCCCGCCTCAAACGCGGCACGGCCACTACCAAAACGCAGAGCGACCACATCATGGACATCATCACGCTCGTGCAGGCCGCGAAAGCCGAGCAACTCATCCACAACCGCGAGGAGCTCATCATGATCCACGCCGCCACGCTCAGCGCCCGCCGCGTGAAGACCGCCCTGGTGCCGCGTGAGGCCGTGCGCGTCTTCGATGCCCGTCTCAGCTTGCTCGAAAACATCACCGCGCTCGGCCCCAAGCTGCATCGCAGCTATCCCGTGAGCCCCGATGGCACGCTCGACCATCTCACTGGCTACATCCGTGTCCGCGAGCTCTTCGTTCAAAGCCTCACCATGCCCGGCTCCGACTGGCGCAGCCTCATCCGCCCCGTTCTCCACATCGACGAAAAAGCCTCGCTCACACAACTCCTCACCCTCTTCCTCGAAAAACAAGAGATCGCCGCCCTCGTCGATGATCCCCAAAATCAAATCACCGGCTGGATCACGATGGACGACGTCATGAAAGTGCTCATGGGCGCGAGGATTTGAATCCTTACTTCGCCAAGTCCGCCTCGATGCGTGCCACCATCGCATCGAGGGAGGCGTTTTTGAGGAGGATCACGCCTTTGGGATCGATGAGGTAGAGCGTGGGGAAGTTGCGCAGGTTGTAGAGCGTGGTGTTGGGGCCGCTGCTGGTGTTGTCGAGGATGTTCGGAAAGGTCACCTGGTAGGTGGCGAGGGCTTTGGGGGCATCGACATCGATATCGGTGTTCACGCCGAGGACGGCGGCGGGCTTGTCTTTGAACTTTGCGGCGGTTTCGTTCATCAGCGGCAGGATGCCGTGGCAGGCGTGGCACCAGCCGCCCCAGAAAATGACGATGACGTGCTTCCCGCGGAAGTCGGAGAGCTTCAGTGGCTTGCCGTCTTTGTCCTTTCCCTCGATCTCGGGGGCTTCGCTGCCGGCTTGCAGGTTGGTCATCTCAAACAGCATTTTGCCGGCGAGGTCGCTGAGCTTGAAGCCCTGGATGACGACATCGGAGTAGTCGGCGTTCAGGCGCTGGAAGTAGTCGATGCATTTCGGCTTCGAGGCTTCGGCGGAGGCGCGGTCGGCGCTGGCATCGAAGTTTTTGAAGTGGATGGCCCCGAGCGTGTAGAGCGCGGCCGCGATCTCCTCGCGGTTCTTGTTCTTCTCCAGCACGGCGAGGGCGGCGGGCTCGCCAAAGAGGCCCTGATACTCGAGCTGGCGCACAGTGGCGGCGATGCCTGCGCTGCCCGCATAAGTCGTGGCGAGCATCTTCTTGGCTTCTTCGCCTTCGGGAAAGCTCGCGGCACCGCTGACGAGCCAGCACACGGCGGGCACGACCTCCGGTTTGTCTGCGTTCGCCTTGATGATCTGCATCAGCTTCGTCGCGCAGGGGCCGGCGCTGGGGATGGTCTGGCGGTATTGGTTTTTCTCCTCCTCGGTGGGGGCGTTGATGATCTTGAGCGTGTTGGCCCGCACGGCGTTTTCGTATTCGTCGATCACGCTGCGGATTTCGGTGGCGAGATCCTGCGCGGGCAGGCTACCGGCGAGCATCAAAACAAGGGCAAGGAATCGGATCATGGCTGTTGGGTTACGGACGACGGCGATTCAGGCACACGAGCAGTCCCGCGACAAGGCAAAGCAGGCCGCTGCCGGGTTCCGGCACCGTTTGGAAGGAGGCATGCACATTGTCGAACATGACCACGGGCGCTCCGAAGTTCGCGATGGTGGAATTGAGCGTGAAAGTCTGGGCCGCGAGGCCGGCTGATAGCGCCTCGACGCGGTAGGTGATGCCGGTGGTGAGGCCTTGCAGGGAGAGGTTGTAGCCGCCGGCGCTGTTGGTGAAGCCGGAGACGAGCAGGGTGTTGGTGAGATCATCGTAGACATTCACCGCCACGCCCGCGAGGCCTTCACCCGGCGTGTAAAAGGCATCCGCCGCGATGGTGTCCTGATACACACTGCCGGTGAGGATGGCATCGGAGTAGTAGGTGCCGGTATCAAGGCGGTAACGGCTGCCGAGGTGCTGCGTGACGACATAGGGGCCAGTGGCATTGAGATTGCCGCCAGGGATGAGTGTGCTCTGAAAGCCGATGCCCATCTCTTTGAACTGTCGGTCGAGCAGCGCGATGCGATGCCCGGCGGGGTTTTGAATGCCGGTGCCAAAGGGGGCGGAGCCGTTGCCATCCTCGTCACCCCAGTCGATCACCATGCCAGAGTGGCCGTGGGTGATGTTTTGCGTGGCGGCGAAGAGGTTCTCGCCCGCTTTGAGCCAGTTTGATCCATAACCACCGGCCACGATGCGCTGCGGAATGCTCAGTCCATCCAGCGTGTGGGCCTGCTGATCGAGCGACACCATGAGGTCGGAGTAGTTCGTGGCGGAGACGTTGAGGTTGCCGTTCCACGCGAGCGCTGGGGCGGAAGTGAGCGAGGCAAACTGCGCCGCGAGCGTGGCCGCATCGGTGACGAAGTAGTTCAGCGCATTCACCACATACGGATCACTCGATTTCACCGGGGCCCACACGCCCGGCGAGGAGAAGTTCACCAACTTCGAAAGCTCCCCCTGCGGATCGGCACGGAAGCGATTGGTCAATTCGAGCCAATACTGCTGCTCCGCCGTGGGATCAGCCGCCTCGGAGACGCTTCCCACCAGGCACAGCACGGCGACACAACGGCTGAGCAGGCGTCGGAAGGCGGTGGGAGTAAGGAGAGGCATGGAAGCTTAATTTATGGTAATTATAAGCGTCTGCCAAGGGGGATTTCGGCCTCGGATAGCCATCAAACTCACTTTTTGGGCTTCATTTTGGTCGGCTCAGGATCGGGAGCGTCTTCGAGAACCTCCTCCCATTCAGCAATCTCTTCGTTTTTCATCTTCTTGACCTTCATCACCTCCACCAGCAGTCGGATGGCTTCATAATCATCCTCCATCAATGCTGCTTCACCGAATTCGTCGAATGCCTCCGCTTGAGGCGGTAGCTTCATCAGTTGAGGCAGAACCTCCACCCGTTTGCGATCTGTGGGCAGGAGGTCCCATTGAAAAAAGAGGGGCAATGAAGCCGCGGGATAGTCCGAAGCCCAAATCTTGGCTGCTTGAAGAGCTTCATTCTTCCGGCCCAACTCCTGATGGCAATTTACGACCAAGCGCCACGAATCTCCATCGTGTCCAATGGACTTGCCGTATCTCTCTGCCCAACCAAGTGCGATCTCATATGTCTCGAGATTCCGAAACCTCCCTGCTTGTAGCAAAAAGAACGCAGGATTCATGCATTGCTTTTTTTCCAACTGGTCCAGCAGCGAAGCTGCTTCGTCTTTCTTGTCGAGAGCAAATAGGATGTCGGCTTTCGCGAGTTGAACGATTTCTACAAAGACCTCCGGAATCTTCATCTTTTCTAGTTCATTGGCCAGATTCAAGGCTCCCTCCATGTCGTTCTCTTGAGTCAAAGTCCCGAAGTGAATAAATTTCTGTGCGACCTCCCGCGCCATCGGGTTGGATGCCACCTGAGACTGGAACGCTATGCTCATCAGTGTGGTGAGCCTCATGGAAACGGTCACATTTTCATAGTCCACCATGCGCCATGAATCACCAGCTTTCGCGAGCCACCAACGGCACTTAAACTCTAAGCCATCTTCATCGTAGCAGCGCGTTATCACCGTTAGCCGGTCATTGCGCTCCTCGATCTTTCGGATCTCGAGTTTCGAGCTCTGGAAAAACGGACGAAGTTGCGGGAACATGCGTTCGCTCGTGACCTCCATGGCCTTGGTCATTCGCTCCAGCTTGTCCTTTACGACCGGTTCGCCATCCACAACCATGCCAGCAACGAGGATACTCGCCCAATCCACCTGTTCGAGGAATTCATGTATGCGCATTCGGTAAACGATCTCTTGAAAATTCCTCATCCATTTCTCGACGACCTCTTGAGTCTGTGGGGTGATTGCCGGAGCTCCAGCCATGAGCGAAACCGATACTTGTGGGGCTGATTGCCCCAACGAGCAGGGGGCACATGTGACAAGGAAGCAGACGATTGTGCTGAAGGAACGAAACATAACCTGACTCTACAAAAACAGCGCGGTGATTGGCAAGCATGGTTTCCAGCAGCCGGGCCATTTCCAACTTGGCGGGAGGAGAAATATGTCAGGTCGGCTCTGGGTATAGCACTACTCATCTTCGCACGAAGGTAGAAGATGGCGAAGTGTGCCTGGCAGATGAACGCGATACTGGCCTCCTAAAACGGGCCAAGTCCGTGCTGATGATCCGGCCTCTTGGGTTTCGGGAATGACGTCACACTCTTCATCTGCCGAAGAGAATGCGTGCGAACAGTTTTTGATTGAAAACTGCAAAACAAAAAGGCCGAAACGGGATCGTTTCGGCCTTTGTGGGTTTTGATGGGCTAGGGACCCTGGAGGGCGCTTACTTCGCCAGCTTCTCCATGAGCTTCTGGGTGCGCTCGATGATGCGTTGAGGCTCATCGAGCAGGCCGGCGCTGAGCAAGGCGTTGTCGAGGATCTGCTCGGAGATGAGGCCGGCGGTTTCGGGATCGCTTTGGTGAAGCTTGGAGAGGCCTTTGACGAGGTTGTGACGTGGATTGATCTCGAAGACGACCTTGGGGCCGGGCATGGCGCCGTCTTTGCCGAGGGCCTTCATCATCTGGCGCATCTGCGGGGTCATTTCGCCTTCGGGAGTCAACACGAGGGCAGGTGAGCCGACGAGGCGCTTGCCGGGGCGGACGGTATCGACCTGGGCGGTGAGGCGCTCTTTGATCCAGTCGCACAGCGTGGTCGTTTCGGCTTCGGGGAGGGCTTCGCCTTCGGCGTCGCTGTCACCGAGGTCGATGTCGTCGGCGTTGACGGACTTGAGGTCCTTGTCGTCGAATTTGTGCAGGCTGCTGAGGACGTATTCGTCGATGTGCTCGAACATGAAGAGCACTTCGATGCCCTTGGCTTTAAAAGCTTCGAGATACGGCCCGCTTTCGATGGCGGCGCGGCTTGGGGCCACTTGATAGTAGATGGCCTTCTGGTCGCTGGTCATGCGCTTCACATAGTCGGCCAGACCAATGGTTTCGCCGGGTTGGGTCATGCTGGACTCAAAGCGCAGCAGCTTGGCGATGGCGTCGCGATGGCTGTGATCGGTGGCCACACCCTCTTTGAAGAAGCGGCTGAAGTCAGCGTAGAATTTGCCGTATTTCGCGGCGTCATCAGTGGCTTCCTTGTCGAGCTGCTTGAGCAGGCGCTTCACGACCACGTCGCCGATTTTGCGCACGAGGGCGCTGTCCTGCATGCTTTCGCGGGAAATGTTCAGCGGCAGGTCCTCGCTGTCGATCACGCCGCGGACGAAGCGCATCCACTCGGGGAGCAGCTTCTTCGGTTTCGGGTCGATGAGCACTTTTTTGCAGTAGAGCGACACACCGGGCTCCATCTGGCCCATGCCAAAGGACTCCATGTTCTGCGTCGGTGTGAAGAGCAGCGCATTGATGACGATGGGGCTGTCCGCCTGGAAGTGCATGCGGTAGCTGGGATCATCGAAAGCGTGGGCGGTGAATTTGTAGAACTCGTTGTACTGCTCGTCGGTGATGCCATCCTTCGATTTGAGCCAGAGGGCCTCCACCGTGTTGACGCGTTCGCCATTGAGCAGCAGCGGGAAGCTGACGAAGTTCGAGTGCTTCTCGATGATCTGTTTCACCGTGTGCTCCTTGGCGAAGTCCGCGGCGTCTTCTTTGAGGTGGAGGACGATTTTGCAGCCGCGAGCCTGACCGGGGGCTTCATCGATGGTGTAGCTGCTCGTGCCATCGCTGATCCAGACGAGATGCTCGCCCTCGTTCTTCCAGGAGTGCGTGTGGACCTCGACTTTATCGGCCACCATGAAGGCGGAGTAAAAGCCCACGCCGAACTGGCCGATGAGCGTGGCATCACCCTGCTTGCCGGCGTTCTTCAACGCGGCGGCGAAGGCCTTGGAGCCACTGTGGGCGATGGTGCCGAGGTTTTCGATCAACTCGGCCCGCGTCATGCCGATGCCGGCATCGGCGATGGTGAGTGTTTTGGCGGCTTCGTCGGTGGTGACGGTGATTTGCAGCTCGGCGGAGGCATCAAAGATGTCGTTTTCCGTCAGTTGCGTGAGGCGCATCTTCTCCATCGCATCCGCTGCGTTCGAGACGAGCTCGCGCAGGAAAATCTCGCGGTCGGTGTAGAGCGAGTGGATGACGATATCGAGGACTTGTTTGACTTCGGCCTGGAATTCGTGGGTCTGGCTCATGGGGTCGTAGGAGTGTGTTTTTGGGGTTGGGGGCAGGGAGAGTAGCGGTCTGCGACGCATGGTCAAGGTGGTGAAGCTGCCACTTCTCCGATGCATCCTTTCAGAATCTTGTTACTGCTCATCCAATGCCCCCTCTCCCCACCCCTTCCGCCCGAAAAACTCCTGAACAACTCCGCTCCTGGCGCTGGTATGGCCGGGATGAGCTGCGCTCCTTTGGTCATCGTTCGCGTGCCAAACAGAATGGCTGGGGTAGTGAGGACATCGTGGGCAAACCGGTGATCGGCATCCTCAACACCTGGAGCGATCTGAACTCCTGCCACATGCACCTGCGCCTCACGGCGGATGCGGTTAAGCGTGGTATTTTGCAAGCGGGCGGGCATCCGATGGAAATCCCGGTTATGTCGGCGGGTGAGATGCTGACGAAACCGACGGCGATGTTTCACCGCAATTTTTTGGCGATGGAGACGGAGGAAATGCTGCGTGCGAATCCCATCGACGGCGCGGTGCTGCTCGGCGGCTGCGATAAATCCACGCCGGGGCTGCTCATGGGGGCCTTCAGCATGGACATTCCGGTCATCTACATGCCCTGCGGCCCGATGATGAAGGGCAACTGGCGCGGCGAGACGCTCGGCAGCGGCAGCGATGTGTGGAAATACTGGGACGAAAAGCGGGCAGGCAATCTGAGCTGGGAACAGTGGTGCGAGATCGAGGACGGCATCGCCCGCAGCCCCGGTCACTGCATGACGATGGGCACCGCGAGCACGCTCACCGCGCTGGCGGAGACACTGGGTCTTTGCATCCCCGGTGCTTCATCCATTCCTGCGGTGGACAGTGCCCACACGCGTATCGCCGCCGCTGCGGGCCGCCAGATCGTGGAGAACGTGTGGCTGGATCGAAAGCCCTCCGGCATCGTCAGCGAGCGCTCGTTTGAAAACGCTATCGCGGTCGATATGGCGCTCGGCGGCAGCACGAATGCCATCGTGCATCTCATCGCCATGGCGGGCCGACTCGGCATCAAGCTGCCGTTGGAGAAATTTGACGAGATCAGCCGCCATGTGCCGCTTTTGGCGAATTTGAGGCCTGCGGGCAAATACTTGATGGAGGAGTTTTATCTGGCTGGCGGCCTCCAGGCGCTGCTGAACGGCATGCGCGAGCTTTTGCACACGGACGTGCCGACCATCACGGGCAAGACCTTGGGTGAAGACATCGCCGAGGCGATCATTCACAACGAAGACGTCATCCGCACGCCGAAAAACCCGCTCCAGCCCGATGGAGGCACTGCCATCCTGCGCGGCAACCTTTGCCCGAACGGCGCGGTGATCAAACACGCCGCCGCGACCAAAGAACTCTGCACGCACACCGGCCCTGCGCTGGTCTTTGACAGCTATCCCGAGATGAAGGCCGCCATCGAAGACATGAATCTCGATGTGACGAAGGACACCGTGCTCATCCTGCGCAACGCGGGCCCGGTCGGTGCTCCCGGCATGCCGGAGTGGGGCCAACTCCCCATTCCGAAGAAACTCATCCTGCAAGGCATCCGCGACATGGTGCGCCTCACGGACTGCCGCATGAGCGGCACCAGCTACGGTGCGTGTGCCCTGCACATCGCCCCCGAAAGCGCGGTCGGTGGCCCGCTCGCCCTCGTCAAGAATGGCGATCTCATCGAACTCGATGTGCCGAATCGTAAACTGCACCTCCACGTCAGCGATGAGGAGCTGGAAAAACGCCGCGCCGCCTGGAAACCCGCCCCGCCGCGTTACCACCGCGGCTACGCCAAGCTCTACGTCGAGCACGTCACGCAGGCGGATCAGGGGGCAGACTTTGATTTCCTCCAGCACGGACCAGCGGTGCCGGAGCCGGATATTTTTTGAGGGCTGAGCCTATTATAAAACCTCTGTGTCCCTCCGTGCTCTCTGTGGTGGACCTGCATTTTCGACCACAGAGGTCACGAAGGCGCACAGAGACGGCGAAGTTTTGCAACAAGTCGACTGATCCTCACTTCGTCTCCGGCAGCCAGTAGTGGCCGAGGATTTCGAGGACTTTGGCGCGGAGTTCTTCGCCATTGATTTCGCCGTTGTGGCGGAAGACGACTTCGCCGCCGGGGGCGACGAGGATGGTGTGGGGAATGGGGCCGGGCCATTCGGGGTCGAGGGCTTTGATGAGCTCGTCGTGGCTGGCACCTTCGAAGACGTAGGCGTTGCCTTTGCGGCCCTCGGCTTTGAGGGAGGGCTTCAGACGGTCATGTACGATGGCGTTCTTTTCTTCGAGGAAGGTTTTCACCTCGGCGAGGGTCTTCGGATCATCCATGCTGATGCTGATGAACTCAAAATCACGCAGGCCGAACTTCCGCTGGGTGGTGACGAACTCGTGAAACTCCTCCGCACAAGGCCCGCACCAGGTGGCCCACACGTTGAAAAGGCGAAGCTTCTTGGTGGTGTTCTTGCGCAGTTCGGCGATGCCGGCGGGCGTGATGGTCTCGACCTCGACGCTGCCTTTTTCCCACTTCTCGTTGTCGGAGGCGACGCCTTGGCGCTTCTCGATCCATTTGGTGGTGCAGCCGTGGGGCTTCGTTTCGGCCACGGGCACGGCTTTTTCGGCGAGAAGAGCCTCGACGGCGTTTCGGGCATCGGGTGCGGTGACGCTGGCGTCATCGGCATAGCGTGAGTCATCGAAGCGGCCCTGGTAGCGAAGCTTCCGCTCCTTGTCGAAAAGGAAGACGTGAGGTGTGGCGAGGCAGCCGTAGGCTTTGGCGATGGCCTGGGTCTCGCCGTCGAAGAGGTAGGGGAAGTTGAACTTCTGCTCCGCGGCATGCTTTTTCATCTCCGGGAAGCTGTCGTTGTATTTCGAGTAGCCGAGTTCGTCGGCACGGAGGGCCGCGGGATCGTTCGGATTGATGGCGACGACCTGCAGCCTGCCTTTGTGATCGGCGACGAGCTTTTTGAGCCTCGTTTCGATGGCCTGGGAGGTGGGGCAGTGATTGCTGATGAAGGCGACCATGAGCAGATCCGCCTTCGCATACTCGGCGAGGGTGTGTTTTTCCTCGTCGATGCCGATGAGTTCAAATGCGGGCGCGGAGTCGCCGATTTGGAGGGTCTTCAATCCGGGCACGTCGTCAGCCAAAACAGCGGTGAACGTGCAGAGGAGGGAGAAAAGAAGGGTTTTCATGCGGGGCGAGAATCACGGCTTCAACGCCCGGCGCAAGCGCATCCTTGCCACAAGCCTTGTCCATGCCGTCGAAGGTGATGGGAAGAAAGTGGCCCAGGTTTGGTGCCTGTGCTCGACGAAGCGAAAGGAGGACACGGGGCGTGAATCCATTGTGACACCTCCTGGTGCCGCCTTCCTCCGATATTCATGGACGAGCCATGGGCCTGAACAGGTTGCAAACCTGTTCCACTTTCCTTACTTCTCTTCCTTCGCGGATGGCCTGCGCACCTGGAGGCTGTCGAAGCCGAGCTTCTCGCCGGCATGCTTGAGGCACTTCACAATGTTTTCTTCTTCAAAGGCCAGATGGTCCTCCAGGCTGCGGTTTTTCACCGAGGGGAGTTTTTCGGCTTTGCGGGCCTTCACCATCGACAGCGTGCGGGCGAGCGTGCGGGCGGGCTTGTCGGGGAAGGTGGCCCAATAGCTTTCTCGAAGGCAGGGAATCTCCAAAGGATCACGCGTGATCATTTCCAGATGATGCTCGACCTCGGGATTGGCCTTTTCGATGAGGTCCAAAAGATGCGGCAGATCGAGGATGCCTTCACCAAGCGGTACTTCGGAGAGCAGGAAGCCTTCGGCGTATTCCTGAACGGCCATGTCCTTGATGTGCGTGGTGACGGCAAAGGGCGCGAGAGCTTCGACGACGGCTGCGGGGTCTTCGAGTAGGGCGATGGAATTGCCGAGGTCGATGGCGCAGCCGAGATGCGAGCTGGAGAGTCGGGTGAGCATCTCGACGAGCTCGGGAGCATGGAAGTCTTTGTGATTCTCGATGCCGATGCGCACGCGATGTCGGCGGGCCAAGGGCTCGGCGAGCTGCATGGAACGCCACGTGGCCTCTTTGAAGGCCTTGAAGGCATCGAGCGAGGCAAAGTCTTCGTAGCGTCGGCCGCCGACGTAGCTGCGGAAGATGGTGGCACCTGCTTCTTTGCCGAGGCGAAGTTCCTGCTCGAAGCGGGACACATCCGCCTCGTTCTTGGGAAGCGTGATGCTGCCTTCGAGCTTCATGCCATAGGACTCGCAGGTATGGCGCACTTTGCCCGCCAGCTCGCGGTTCCAGTCGGCGACGCCGATTTGCAGACTGCCTGCGCCGAGGCTGCGCACATGATCGAGCACATCGAGTGGCGTGGTGAAGGGCGGCTGCTTCAGGCTGGAGTAGCGGCCATGCCAGCGCTTCCAGTAGGAATGGATGACGATGCCCAAGCGCTTCCGCCGCGAGAGCGCGGCAGGTGCGGCGGTGGCTCCGGCGAGGGCGAGCGAGGAGGTGATGAGGGCGCGGCGGTTCACGAGAAGGGAATTCACTTCATGGCGCAGCGATACGGCGTCTCGAGAAGTAGGGTGCAAAGCGCCTGGCGGTAAGTGGCATCGGCGGCATCGCCTGCGGGATAGTTTGGACGGCCTCTTTTGAATGAACCATCGGCGTCTTGGGCGGCGGCGGTTTGCTTCAGCACGGCGGAGGCAAAGGTCTTCCATGCTGGGCCGCCTTCGAGGCACAGCGCCTGGGCGTAACCTTGCCAGCAGTAGAGATTGCAGTTCACATTCCAATCCGGCGGCTCGGCGGCGAGGAAGCCGGTGAGGAATTTGGAGGCTTTTTTGCCGTCTCCGGCTTCGGTGCCTTCCATGAGATAAAGGCCCGCCAGGGCTCCACCGGTGAGGGACCATTGGTTGTAATGGTTTTCACGGTTGGCGTTGCCGAAGCCTCCGTCCTTACTCTGCGTGTCTTTGATGTAACTGACGGCTTTTTGGATGCAGGAATCCAGCCCGTCGATCTTGATTTTGGCTTCGCGGGCGAGTTCGAGCACGAGGAAGTGCCAGTTTGCCAGGGAGAGATCTCCACTCTTGCTATCCGCACGGTAAGCGATGGCATCGCCACCGTAAGTCCATGCGCCGGCGGTGTTTTGCTGGGCGATGATAAGCTTCACCGCGCTTTCAAAGGTCTCGCGCAGGCCTGGAAGTGATTTCGAGCCGTAGTGAGCCATGAGGTAGGCTTCACCGAGTGCCTTGGCGGCGATGGCGTGCTCGTAGGTGCCGGAAGGCTTGTCAGTGGATTCCGAGAGCATGCCATGGGGATTGGCCTTGGAGAGGCTGACCAGATGCATCAGCCCTTTCACAATCGTATCACCGTATAGGGTGGAATCAGGCGTATCGCCGTGGCCGTAGAAGCATTGCAAAGCGAAGCCGGTCATTGCGGCTTTATTTCCACGGCCCCAGGAGCCATCGGCGTTTTGGCGGGACTTGAAGCCATCGAGTGAGCGAACGACAGCGGCCTCCACCTCGGCGCTGCCGCCGGATTCGAGCACCTTGGCGAGCCTTGCATCGGCGGTCGCACGGACTTGCCAGCGTGGCGGTAGATTCGCGGCAGCGGGTGTCGCCGCGACAGGTGTAGGGGCTACGGCAGGAGAGGCCTGCATCGCGGCCCATTGCTGTTTCGCGTAGTCTTTGTCGGGTGGGCTGAGACTTTCGATGGGGATCTCGGCATTGGAGCCGTCCTTCAACTGCACGAGGATGGTGCGGCGGGCGGTGTTTAAGCCGGTCATCGCGGCCTCAATGAGCTGCCCGCTGGTGCTCGTCCAAAACCTCATCTCTGCCGCTCGTGTGAGCGGTGTGAGGAAAAGGAACAACAGGAGCCAGCGGGCTTTCATGAATGGATGAGGCTATTTGGCGGCTTTGGCCAGAGCTTGGCTCTCTGGGGAAAGGCGGGCGAGCGGAACCGCATGCGTGGTGCCCGTGGCGGTGACGGTGAGGACGACGTTGTCGCCTTCCAGACGCACAAAAGTGGCTTCGATGATCTTGCCATCGGCGCTGGTCCATTTTTGTGGGCCACCCGCGGTGGCGGTGGCAGGTGCGGGGGCTCCACCGCCGATGTTGGCCCCCTCGGTGATCCAGGTTTCGAGCAGCTTGAGTTCATCGGTGGTGAGGCGATTTTTGCCCTTGGGAGGCATCACAGCGTCATCATCATCCGGAAGTGAGCAGGCCTCGTAGAGAGCGCTTTCCTTCACCTTCGAGGCCACGATGAGTTTTCCTGCGGCAATGATCTCGGGGATCTTCTCGTCATCGAGAGCCAGCTTTCCTTTGACCTTTTTGGTCTCGCTGTGGCAGTCGAAGCACTTCGCTTGGAAGATCGGGGCGATTTGCGATTTGTAATCCACCGCGGAGGCGGTGGCGGCGGCCACGCTGAGCGTGGCGAGGGCGATGATGGCTGTTTTCATGGTTGGGTGTGTCAGGGAGAAACGAATTCGAGGTCGTGGAGCTTGCGAAGGCCTGCCTTGATCGAGGCAGCGAGGCTATCGAGCTCGCCGAGACCGAGCACGGCACGGCGCTCCGCGAAGACATTGATCAGGCCACTTTCCTCTGGGCGGGAGCTATTCCAATGCGCACCGCGAAGCGCGGACTGGTGCTTTGCAGTCAAGCGATTGTAAGCTTGGTTCAAGGCGGCTCGCTGGGCCTCGATGGACTTCCGCAGTGCCTTGGCCTCCTCTTGCGAGGCAGGTTGGCTTGTCGTTGAGGTGCTGCTCGCGCCGGGGCGTGGCTTGCGGGAGGCATCGAGCTGAGCCCCGAGGGATTTTGCCCGGCCCAAGCGAGCGAGGCGCATGTTATTCGCCGCTTCTTTTTCATCAAAACAGGCTAGCCAGCGGATCTCTTCTCCACCCAAGGCGAGCGCCACTTTGGTGAATCCATTCTCATGCCGGATGGCGAGCTGATCGTCCACCATGCCGGTGATCTCAGCGTTTTTCAGCACGCGGCCATCTCCCAGGGCGATCTCGCTGAACTGCTTGCCGACGAGGGCTTTGCGACGGTCTCCTTTGAACTTTTCCCAGCGTTCTTCGAGCTGGCGCATCTCCTCCTCCTTATCCGCTGCCTCCTTTTTGGCCTGCTCCAGCCTAGCTTGGAGTTCGACGGCCTGTGCCAGCTGCTGTTGGACCATGAGCAACTGCGCGTGCATCTGCCGGATCTGCACGTTCAGCGTATCCACGGATTTTTGGAGTTCCTGATTCTCCTTTTGCAGCGCCTCATAATCACTCGTCGGAACGCAGCCAGCCAAATTCAGGAGGCAAATTGCCGAGAGCGCCTGCCAGCGAAGACGAAGGATGAAAGTGGGAAGGTTCACGGGAGTAGTATTCGTGAAAATCCTAGCCTCCTGCCTCCATTCTGTCACGCTCAGCCTTTGCTTTTGTCATCGAATCTTGCGGCGGCTTCCAGCGCCTGCCACACTCCGCCCTCCTCATGCCTCACGATCTCCAAGCCACCCTGAAACAGCACTTTGGCCATGCGGCCTTCCGCCCCGGCCAGGAGCAGGTGATGCAGGCGCTGCTCGCCGGGCGCAGTGCCCTAGCTCTATTCCCCACCAGTGCGGGCAAATCCCTCTGCTACCAGCTTCCGGCGCTGCTCATGGACGGCGTCACGCTCGTCATCTCGCCGCTCATTGCCCTGATGAAGGATCAGGTGCAGGCGCTGAAGGCTCGTGGCATCGCCGCCGCCCGGCTCGATTCCTCACTGAGTGCCGCGGAGGCCATGCAGGTCTTTGACGACATGCGAAACGGCACGCTGAAGCTGCTCTACATCGCCCCCGAGCGGCTCATGAATGAAAACTTCGTCGAGCGGCTCAAGCAGCTCAAAATCTCGATGCTGGCCGTCGATGAGGCGCACTGCATCTCCGAGTGGGGGCACAACTTCCGCCCGGAATACCTCCGCCTCGCTCATGTGGCCCGCGAGCTCGGCATCCGGCCCGTTTTGGCCCTCACCGCCACCGCCACGCCCTCCGTCGCGGGAGACATCCGCAAGGCCTTCGACATCTCGGAGGCTGATCATGTGCAGACCTCCTTCCTGCGGCCCAATCTGCACTTCCGCATCACCCCCTGCACCGCCCAGCAACGCCTCGCCGTGCTCACGAAACTGCTGCTGAAGCGCAAAGTGCCCAGCATCGTGTATGTGACGCTGCAAAACACCGCCGAGCACGTCGCCACGCATCTCCAGAAAAGCGGTGTGAACGCCCTCGCCTACCATGCCGGCCTTCCCGATGAGCACCGCCATGCGGCGCAGGATGCCTTCATGAGCGGGCAGACAGATGTCATCGTGGCCACCATCGCCTTCGGCATGGGCATCGACAAAGCGGACATCCGCGCCGTCTATCACTACAACCTCCCGAAGACGCTCGAAAACTACTCGCAGGAGACCGGCCGTGCCGGCCGCGATGGCAAAACCTCCGTCTGCGAAATGCTCGCCTGCGCCGATGACTGCATCGTGCTGGAAAATTTCACCTTTGGCGATACACCCACGCCGCAGGCCATCCGCCAGCTCCTCGATCACCTCCTGCTCGGTGGCAGCGAGTTCGATGTGTCGATGTACGATCTCTCGCACGCCACCGACATCCGCCCGCTCGTCATCGAGACCGTCATCACGAATCTCGAACTCGACGGCATCCTCCGCCCGCTCGGCACCTTTTATGCCAGCTACCAGTTCCGCTTTCTCCAGCCCGAGCCACGCGTGCTCGCCGGTCACAAAGCCGAGCGACAGGCCTTCCTGCGCCGCCTTTTCTCCGTCGGCAAACGCGGCACGAAATGGATCACGCTCAATCCCGATGAAGCCGCCGCCGCGCTCGAAGAGCCTCGCGACCGCATCATGAAAGCTCTCACCTGGCTTCAAGAATCCGGCGACATCGAGCTGAAGCCTAGCGGCAGCCGTCAGAAGTATCGCCTCAGCGAGGACGCCCACCGTCGCGATCCCAAAGAGATCACGCAAAAGATGCAGCAGCTCTTCGCCGACCGCGAACGCCGCGATGTCGAGCGTCTGCGCCAGGTCATCGAACTCGCCGAGCATCGCGGCTGCCTCACGAAGTGGCTCTTGAACTACTTCGGCGAAACGATGGACGCCGATTGCGGCACCTGCACGAGCTGCAAAGAACGCGAAAAAGGCCTCGCGATGGATTCACCTCGCGAAATCCCCCAATCCGCCACGCCGCCGATCACCACTGAGCACGTCGCCGCCATTCACGAACTGCTGCGTGAGAAGCATCCTTCCCTCCGAAACTCCCGCCAGCTCGCCCGCTTCCTGTGCGGGCTCACCAGCCCGGCGACGAGTCGCGAACGCCTCAGCCGCCATGCGAGCTTCGGCCTGCTGGAACGCATTCCTTTCGCCGATGTGCTCGCTCAAACGGCGAGCATGGTGAGGTGAGATCAGGCCGTGTTAGAAAACCATCTTGGGCACTCGAATGATGCGGCAGCAGAGTAGCCATCTCGCTCCGTCGAGATGAGCTTGGCGCTTCTCAAAGCCCCCATGCTGGCGAAAGCCGTGAGCTCATCTCGCGGAGCGAGATGGCCACTTTGCTTCGCCTGTCGTCGTCGGTAGGTTTTCAAATACGCCTTAGGCATCACACATTGAACCGCCACTCGACGACGTCGCCGTCCTTCATGACGTATTCTTTGCCTTCGATGCGGAGTTTGCCCTTCTCGCGGCACTTGGCGTAGGAGCCGAGTTCCACGAGGTCATGGTAGGGAACGATTTCACCGGCGATGAAGCCGCGTTCGAAGTCGCCATGGATGACGCCAGCGGCTTGCGGGGCCTTCATGCCCTTCACGATGGTCCAGGCGCGGGTTTCCTTCTCGCCGGTGGTGAGGTAAGTCTGAAGACCGAGGAGGTCATAGACGCCTTTGATCAGGCGGGACACGCCGCTGTCTGTGACACCGATGTCGGCGAGGTAGGCTTTGGCCTCCTCGTCGCTCAAATCGGTCAGTTCGCTCTCGATGGCGGCGCTCACGACGACGGCACTGGCCTCGTGCGCATGTTTCACATACTCACGCACCTTCCCCACGAAGGGATGGTTGTCAGGATCGGAGGAGGCTGCGGCGAGGTCGCTCTCGGCCACGTTGCAGGCGAAGATGCAGGGCTTCGAGCTGAGCAGGAAAAACGACTTCACCAGCTTGCGCTCGTCATCGGTCATTTCGAGCGTCACAGCAGGCTTTCCGGCGTCGAAATGCGGAATCAGCTTCTCACAGATGGCGACTTCGGCTTTCGCCTCCTTTTCGCCGCGTTTGGCATTCTTTTCGGCCTTGTCCTTGCGGCGCTGGATGGCGTCCATGTCGGCGAGGATGAGCTCGGTGTTGATTACCTCGATGTCCGCCACGGGATTGATGCTCCCGCTGACGTGCGTGATGTCGCCATTTTCAAAGCAGCGCACGACATGCACGATGGCGTCCACCTCGCGGATGTGGCTGAGGAACTTGTTTCCGAGACCTTCACCCTGGCTGGCGCCCTTCACGAGGCCGGCGATGTCCACGAATTCAATCGCGGCGGGGATCAGCTTCGAGGAGCCGGAGATCTTCGAAAGCACCGCGAGGCGCTCATCGGGCACGGTCACGACGCCAGTGTTTGGCTCGATGGTGCAGAAGGGATAGTTCGCTGCCTCCGCCTTTCGGGTGCGGGTGACAGCGTTAAAGAGGGTGGATTTGCCTACATTCGGTAGGCCGACGATACCGGCTCGGAGCATAAGGGCGGCGAGACTAGGACGGTTTGAGCAATGAGCAAGAGCCGTGTCGCAGCGATTTGGCCGGTTACTTCGTGCCAAACAGCGCTTTCAAGAACGGCGCGTCCTTGAATTGGCCGCCTTTGCCCAGGCGGACGATGACGAGCTTCTTCGTCGGCACGACGTAAAGCCGTTGCCCGTAGCTGCCGATGCAGGCGACCAATTCCTCAGGGGCGGTTTTGCTCAGGCAGATGTTCCGCCAGGATTGGCTCATGAGTTTTCGCTCCATCATGGTCTCCACGTCGATCTCGCGGCTGGCTTTCGAGTCGGCGGCGTGGTTGTTCCAAAAGCCGAAGGCATAGGCTTCGTTCGCTTTGCCTCCTTTCATCGCCTCCGCGAAGAAGCCGTCGTCCTCGTCGAGCACCGGCTCGCCCTTTTCGAGGATCACACGGCCTATGCTGCTCCACTGGCGGGCGGTCTGTATCCATCCGGCAGCCAGCAGCGGCACGCCTTGGCCATCGGGAAGGTAACGCTGCGAGCCGAGGCCGAGCGGCGAGAGCACCTCACGCTCAAGAAAACGCGTGGGCGACTTCTTTTTGAGCTTCCTCGCCAGCACCTCGTGAAACACCTGAAGGCTCGCCGGGCCGTAAAAGAACCGGTCACCCGGCTGGGCAAGGCTGCGGGCCTTCAGCGCGGCGCTGGTGCGGTCCGGGTGATCGTTGTCATGCAGCTCCGGCATCGGCGAGAAGCCGCTGGTGAAGTTCAGCAGGTCGCGGATGACGATTCGGCTCTTCGTTTTGTCCTCCGACCATTCCGGGATCGTGGCGGCCACCGGCTCATCGAGCTTCAAAAGGCCTTCTTCGGCCGCCACGAGGGCCGTGAGGCTCCAGAAGGCCTTCGTGCCGCTGTAGATCTTTTGCGGGATGTCCTTGCCGCCGCCATTCGAGTAGGTCTCGCGGACAATTTTGCCATTCACCTTCACGAGGAAGGCCAGACCGCCGGTTTTGACCGAGTAAGCCTCCGCGGCGGCAAAATCCTGCGCCAGCATCCGGCATGACGCGGCCAGCAGGCAGACAAAAAAGAGCGGGAAGGACTTCATCATGCCAAACTTTAAGCCTTGAACTTTAAACCTGAAACCCGAAACCTTGCCTACCCATGCGCATCCTTCTCCTCGAAGACCAGACCAAGCTCCTCTCCTTCGCCAAAAAAGGCCTCGAAGAGCAGGGCATCCAGGTGGATGCCGTGAGCGATGGCGACGAGGCATGGGAAATGGCCACCAGCACGCCTTACGACGCCCTCGTGCTCGACATCATGGTGCCAGGACGCGATGGGCTGAGCATCCTCCGCGGCCTGCGGGAGAAGCGGAACCCCGTGCCCGTCATCCTCCTCACCGCCCGCACCACGCTGCCGGAGAAAATCGAGGGCCTGAATCTCGGCGCGGACGATTACATGACGAAGCCCTTCTTCGTCGAGGAACTCGCCGCTCGCCTGCGCACCGTGGCGCGGCGGAAAGCGGGCGAGGCCAATCACCTCATCCGCGTGGAGGACCTCGCGATGGATCTGCTGGCTCGAAAAGTGACCCGCGCCGGGGTCGAGATCGAGCTGAGCACGCGTGAGTTCGAACTGCTGGAGCATTTGATGCGCAGTCCCGGCCGCGTCTTTGGCCGCATGCAGATTTATGAGCACGTCTGGGGCTACAACATGGATCCGGAGACCAATCTCGTGGAGGTCTATATCCAGCGTCTGCGGGCGAAGATCGATAAAGACTACGACAAGAAGCTCTTCCGCACCGTGCGCGGTGTCGGTTATGCCCTCGGCGGTGCATGAAGACGGAGCCTCGTCCTCAACCTCAGCTCGACTGGCTCTACACCACGCAGCTTTTTGGCATCAAGCTGGGCCTTGATGGCGTCCACCGCCTGCTGTGTGAGCTCGGCCTGCCGCGTGACGGCATGAAATTCATCCATGTGGCCGGCACGAACGGCAAAGGCAGCACCTGCGCCTTCATCCATTCCATGTTGAAGCAAGCGGGCCTCAACGCCGGTCTCTTCACCTCGCCGCACCTCGTTCACTTTGGCGAGCGCATTCGCGATGCGGAGCGCGTGATCTCACCCGAAGAGATCGAGGAAGGCATCGCCCGTCTTCGCCACCTCGTGCGCGATTGGGACCCGCATCCGACCTTCTTCGAACTGGCCTTCGCCCTCGCTCTCGACTGGTTTGCGCGGCGCGGCCTCGAATGGATCGTGCTCGAAACCGGCCTGGGCGGCCGTCTCGATGCCACGAACGCCATCACGCCCGTCGTCAGTGTCATCACGCCCATCGGTTGGGATCACATG
>CALSBJ010000089.1:0-23070 GCA_943373155.1 Akkermansia muciniphila
GGGCAGGCCCGCCTGCAACGCTGAGCGAAGCCCTGCGGGCAGGCCCGCCTGCAACGCTGAGCGAAGCCCTGCGGGCAGGCCCGCCTGCAACGCTGAGCGAAGCCCTGCGGGCAGGGGGCTTCAGCCCGCTCTCAGATGCCGTCAGAAGTCAGTGGTCAGAACCGAATCGTTGAGTGCCTTTGCCGATGCCGACATGGAAGTGATGCGCCAAAAGCTCAACGAGCTGATCTTGAATGGGCGGCGGTAGAGGGGGCTGAAGCTCACTCCACTGAATGCCCTTCGAAAAAACTGTGGACGAATCTGAGGCGCCCATAGTTTATTGTGGGCAAGTAACGCTAGGGTCAAAAATATGGAAGACGAACACAAGCTTGATGGACTGAAGTTTCTTGCTCATGCGCACCGAGCTGCTTTTGAAGCAAACATCGCGCGCTCATTTAGGATTACCTATTCGACACTTGGATTGTTTGGCATTGTCATCGCGGCTCCGTTTAGCGGCGAGGCTAGCGAATCTATCACCACTGTTCTGCGGCAGAATCCTGTGTTGCTATATGTCCTCTGGATCTGTTTTATCTTCATCGCTGTAGTCGCTATTTCAGCGATCATCTTCGCCAACAGAGCTGCCTTCTTCGTGAGACGGATGGCCGAACGATCCGAGAATGAGATCATTGATTTAGTCGGCGCGGTCGCTGTGCTTCCCAAGGAATGTCGTCACAGCAACCCGAATGATCGAGCATACATTTTCCGAGTTGGTATCGTCGCAGTGTTCTCGGTGATTGCTTGCTTTGTTTATGGAGTTCTTGCGCGTACAAGCCTTAACGAGGCGGTGGACTCAAAAATCCGGCCCGCAGAGAGTCAGATACCTCTGGGCGAATCCAATGCGAAACCGCCACTTTCTCCATCAACCCCAGTCGGAGTTGGGGCACCTTGAACGTTCTCTACCATGTAGAGTTTTTGAATCAGCTCAACTCACCCGCCAAGCGTCTTCGTGTGGGGCTTGGTATTTGGTTGCCTTCGTGGGGATGCGGAGCGAACACGGCAGGGCCTGCAAACGGCCACCACCCTTATGAAATCCAACGACGCCAAAAAAGAGACGAAGAAAGCCCCGCAAAAGACGGCGAAGGAAAAGAAGCTGGCGAAGCAGGAGAAAAAGGCCAAGCGCTGATCACGGATCGGGCACGCTCGGTTCGTCGGCATGTTGTTGGTCCTCGGGCGTGAGCCATCGGGCCTTGCTTTCGTGCGTGGGGCGGCCTTGAATGAGGCTCTTCCTTCCTTTCATTCGTGCCCATGCAAATCACCCTCAACGGCGAAAAACGCACTTTCGACTCTCCCCTCACGGTTCGAGCCTTGCTCGATGATCTCGGCCTCGGCGGCAAGCCAGTCGTGGTGGAGCAAAATCAGGCGGCGCTGCTCCCTCGAGAACTCGATACGGCCTCGGTGAGCGAGGGAGATGTGATCGAGGTGGTGCAAATCACGGCGGGCGGTTAGGTGGCTTTTCTCACGCTTGCCACGCTGGCGGTGAGGTTGTGTTGGCTGTGGTGTCGTTGAAGTCGGCTGGGAAGAGAGTGGGTGGACTTGTCGGAGCTGCTTTCGGCAAACGGATGTTTGCGGCTACGAATGAGGAGGGACCCGGGGCGTCGAGGGAGTCGCGGACTTCGTCGTGATGCCCGGGGCAAACTGACGTTTGCTGCTACGAATGCGGAGGGAGCCGGGGCAAACGGACGTTTGCGGCTACGAATGAAGCGGGAGCCGGGGCAAACGGACGTTTGCGGCTACGAATCGAGCGGGAGGCGCTGTGTAGAGGAAGTCGTCAGACTTCCCCGTGATGTCCTGAGCAAACGGACGTTTGCGGCTACGGGTGAATCGCCGATGTGGTGTCGCGAGATCATTTCAGGCTCTTGCGCACGATCTGGCCGGGGCGTTCGTCGGTGAGCTTGGCTTCGCGGAGGACGGGGCGACCGTTGACGAGGACGTGAGGGATGCCTTCGGCGTGGTGGTGAGGGTCGGCGAAGGTGCTGGGATCGGTGACCTTGGCGGGATCGAGGAGGACGATGTCGGCGATGAAGCCGGGTTTGAGCTGGCCGCGATCTTGGAGCTGGAAGGTGGTGGCTGGAAGACTGGTCATGCGGCGGATGGCGTCTTCCAAGGTGAGCAGTTTCAGCTCGCGGACGTAGCGGCCGAGCACGCGGGCGTTGTTCCCATAGCTGCGAGGGTGCGGCACGTCCTGGCCGAGGAGGCGCGGGCCGCCATCGCTGGCGATCATGGTGAGCGGATGCTTCAAGAAGGCCTGCAAATCGTCCTCGTTCATGCCGTGGAAGATGGCGCTGGCTCCGCCACGGGCTTCGAGTTCGAGGATGGTCTCGATCTGGTCGTCGAGCGTGTCTTTGCCCCGCAGGAGTTTCGCGGCCTCAGGGATGGTTTTGCCATTCAACTCGGGATTCATCGCGGTGCGGGCAATCACCGCATAGGCGTAGTCCTGGCGGCCCTGACGCTCACGCATCTTCGCCATGCCTTCGATGATTTTCGTTTTCTCCGCGGGATCGGCGAGACGCTTCACGAAATCCTCCCGCGTGCCTTCCAGCGCCGCATCGGGGATGGTTTGTCGAAGGCCGGTGCTGCTGGCGGTGTAGGCGTATTGGTCGTGGGTGATCTTCAAACCTTCCGCCCGCGCTTGATCGAGCACGGCGAGGACTTCGGCAGCCTTTCCCCAGGCGGTGGGGCCGCTCAGCTTGATGTGGGAGACCTCGGCGCGGCAGCCGCTTTCCTTGGCGATGCGGATGAGTTCATTGAGGGCGTCAAAGATCTTCACCGTCTCGGCCCGCATGTGGCTGACGTAGATGCCATCGTGCTGCGACACGACCTTGGCGAGCGCGATGATCTCATCCGTCTTGGCAAAGCTGCCCGGTACATAGATGAGGCCCGTGCTCAGGCCCACCGCGCCGTCCTTCATCGCCTGATCGACGATCTGGCTCATCTTCGCGAGTTGCTCGGCATTCGGAGCACGGATGAAGCTGCCGCCCATGCCTTCTTTGCGCACGCTGCCATGGCCGATGAGCGTGCCCACATTCAGCGCGGGCTTCGCCGCCTCGATCTCCCTGAAGAACTTGGCCACATCGGTCCGAGAGTTGCCGCAGTTGCCGGTGATGATGGTCGTCACGCCCATGCGCAGGAAGTTTTCCGCCACGGGATTGCCGCAGATGTCCTCCGAGTGCGTGTGGACATCGATGAAGCCCGGCGCGGCCACGAGCCCGCGGGCATCCAGGGTATCCGCCGCCGTGCCGGTGAAGTCTCCGAGGGCGGCGATGCGGCCGTCCTTGATCGCGATGCGGCCCTTCGTCAGCGGCGAGCCGGTGCCATCGGCGATTTGGGCATTTTCGATGATGAGATCGAAATCGGCCGCCTGGGCGGAGAGGGCAAAAAGCAGGAGAAAAAGCCGGAGCATGGCTGCTAGGGTGAAACTGCTTCGAGGCTTACGAAACGAATTTTTTCCGCCGAAGCGGTGGCCTTGCGTGAGGTCAGACAAAGGTGAAGGGAAAGCCGGTCGGGTAAAAAGATTTGGGGTAGAAAGATTTTCCAAAGCCTCTGGTTCTGAAATTTTTCTACCCTCAATTTTTCTACCAAATCCCATTCCCCCGGAGCAGGAGAAAAAGCCGGAGCATGGCCGCGATGGTGCTCTGGAAGGAAAGGCTTGCCAAGCGAGAACCGGCTTGGCATGGCTAGCCACCTCATGATTGACCTCAAAGACAAGAAAATTGCCGTCCTGAAGGGCGGCCCCGGCTCCGAACGCAAGGTGTCTCTCAAGACCGCCGAAAGCGTGGTGGAAGCGCTCGCCTCGCTCGGGGCGCAGGTGATCGAGGTGGATGTCACGGGTCCGGATTTCGAGGTGCCTGCGGATGTCTTCATCGCGATGAATTTGATCCACGGAACCTTCGGCGAGGACGGACAGATCCAGGCCATCCTCGAAGCCAAAGGCATCCGCTACACCGGGGCTGGCGTGGAGACGAGTCGCATCGCTTTCGATAAGAAGTTGAGCAAGGAGCGCTTCGTCGCCGCTGGCGTGCCCACACCGCGCTCGCAGATATATCCGCTCGATGGCAGCGCGAAGCTGGAGATCGGCTTTCCGCTCGTGGTGAAGCCACCGTGCGAAGGCTCCAGCGTGGGCGTGCACATTTGCCATCACCAAAGCGAGTTCGACGCGGCCATCGAGGACGCGAAGAAGTTCGGCAAGGACACGCTGATCGAAGACTATGTGGCAGGGAAGGAACTCACGGTCGGCGTGCTCGGCGATCAAGTGCTGCCGGTGATCCACATCGAGCCGGTGGACGGCTTTTACGACATCAACAACAAGTACCCGTGGATGACTGGCAAGGGCAAGACGCTGTATCATTGCCCCGCGCCCTTCAGCGAGGCGGTGACAAAGCAAATCCAGGACGCGGCCTTGGCCGCCTTCCGCAGTTGCGGCACGGAAGTCTATGGCCGCGTGGATGTGATGCTGCGCGATAGCGACCAGGCTCCGTTTGTTTTGGAGATCAACACCATCCCCGGCATGACGAGCAGCTCGCTGCTGCCGAAGGCCGCGAAGGCCGTGGGCATTGAGTTTCCCCAGCTTTGTGCCCGCATCATTGAGTTGTCTCTGGCGGCGAGGCCGTGAGATTCCACGCCACGCGCCGTTTGATCCCCTCCCGCCCTCATGTCTGACGAAACCCCGCACGCTCATCCTTTGCCCTTCGACGTTCCAACCGTCGAGGAGATGAACGCGCTGCTGCCGCAGTATGAGTTTCGCAAGCTGGCGGCCTTTGGTGGCATGGGTGCGGTGTATCGGGCGCAGCAGGCCAGCCTGGATCGTCCGGTGGCCGTGAAGATCCTGCCGCCAGCCTTTGGCAAGGAAGCGGAGTTCGCGGATCGCTTCAAAACGGAAGCCCGCGCCATGGCGAAGCTCAACCACACGAACATCGTGACGGTGTATGACTTCGGCATCTCACGCGAAGGGCATTTTTACCTCGTCATGGAATGGGTGGAAGGCCACACGCTGCATGAGCTCGTGCAAAAGGGCAGCATCCCGCTGCGCAAGGTGGCGAACTACGTCATGCAGCTCTGCGATGCGCTGCACTTTGCCCACAGCCACAAGATCATTCACCGCGATGTGAAGCCCGGTAACATCATGGTGAACGATGAAGACCGCGTGAAGGTGGCGGACTTCGGCCTCGCCCGCCCGATGACGGGTGAAGCAGAGGAAAATCCCTTTGGCACGCCCGATTACGCCGCGCCGGAGATCATGGACAAACGCGGCGTCGATCAGCGGGCGGACATCTTTGCGGCGGGTGTCGTGCTTTACGAACTGCTCACAGGTCGCGTGCCTGCCACGCCGCGCCGCTCGGTGACCGAATACTGCCCGGTTCATAAGCGCTGGGACGAGATCATCGCCAAGGCCACCGATCCTGATCCTGAGAAACGCTACCCGGATGCGCTCGAATTCCGCGCCCACATGGCTGCCGCCTTGACGCTCGGCACCAGCGCCTCGCCGTTGGTCGTTACGGAGACGAAGCCGATCTCGAAAGAGCCCGAGAGAGTGGAGTCGAAGCCTGCCGCGAAGGTTTTGCCATGGCCGAAGATCGCTTTTGCTGTCGTCGCCGTGTTGTGCGTGGTGTTGATCGTGTTCATGAAACCTACCGACGAGGCGCCCAAGCCCGTCGAGGTCGAAAAACCCGCGCCGAAGGTCGAAAAGGTCGCCGAAGCTCCACCGCCTGAAAAACCTGCGAAACCTGAAAAGAAGGTCGAGGAGCCCAAAAAAGTCGAGGAACCGAAAAAGGTCGTCGTGCCCGAGGTGAAGCCTGCGCCAGCCATGGTCGCCGTGAAGCCAGCGCCAGCGCCTGCGCCCGCACCTCCCATGCCGACACCGGTGCCGGCACCTGTGATGACCTCGGCGGAGTTGCTGGCGAAGCTCGAAAGCGCTGATCCCGAGCTCACGCAGATCATTGTCGGCATCACGGCTTCATGGGATGCGAATCCCGAGGCCAATCCCGGCCCGGCCAAGAAGGAACTGGCTTCAAAGTACATCCCGTATCTGCAAAAGACGCTCGCCACCACGCCCCCCGCCCAGCGTGATCCGATTTTGAGCGAGATCTCAAACGTCGCGAACAACCAGCCGCTGCGTCAAGCCGACGACACGTGGCCCGCCGTGCTCAAGCAGCTCCGCCAGACCTACGACACGCAGATGAGCGCCATCACCAGCAAGGCCGAAGCCGCTGGCAAGCAACTGCTGCAATCTCAGCAGGCCTCCATCCTTCAACTCGCCAAAGACCGCGCCGCGAAAGGTGACCAAGATGGTGCCCGCCGCGCCGAGTTGGTGGCCACGGCTCTCGTGCAGTTGACCGTTCGTCCCACGATTGAGGCCTTGAAGGAAACGGGCGGGAAGCTGTGAGCGGTGGGCGGTGGGCAGTGGTTGGGTAATCCTCCTCTTACTCCTACTCCGCCTCTTCCTCTCGGTTGAAGGATAACCACAAGAGTCCCAGCAAGGAATGGCCGCCAAAGATCTCAAGGACCGCAAAGGAAAGTGAGCCAAGCCGAAGGAGGGAGGCGAGACAGGCAGCCGAGACGGCTGGGCACCGTCCGACAATGCGGGGAACCGAGCCATCGGGCCGACGGCGAGATCGACGAGGCGAAGCGAAGCCAAGCCCTCCGAGTGTCGAACGAGCGGGGCCAGTTCGGCATCAACGCTGGAGCCAAAAGGATGGCATCCTGTATAGCAAACGGGATGCCATGGGAGAGCGCCAGCAAGCGTTGGCCAAGCAGTTGAGAAGTGCTCAGTTGTTAAGGGGACGATTTGTCAGAGGGTTGTAGCCTGACCCCGATTCCCTTGACCCCGATTCCCTGACCCCGATTCCCGATTCATGACGATTCATGACCCCGATTCAAGCCCGCAGGGCTTCGGTGCTTTGTGAACCGCGAGCGGAGTCGCGGACTACCTCACCCGGACTACTGAGGCTCTGAACTCTGACCCTTGCCCTCTGCGGTTATCCTTTCTCTCGCGGTGTTCCTGCTTGGGCCAGAACGACAAACGCCAGAACGGGCTACTGCGAAGCCGCGAAGCGAACCCTGAACGACGAATCAAGAACCCTTCTGACCCCCGCCTGCAACGCTGCGCGTAGCACTGCGGGCAGGTCTGACTTCTGACCACAGCGGACAGGAGTGTCCGCGCTCCCTTCCTTGACCGCCTGAAGGCGGGACTACGAACCCCGAACGGGCTTAAGCCCGAACTACGAACTACGAACGAAGAACGAAGAACGAAGAACCTCTGACCTCTGACCTCTGAGTTCGAGGCGGAGTAGGGTGCGGATTGCTCTGATCTCTACGCCCTTAGCCCTTGGCTCTACGCTACAGGTTCGAGGCCGAGTTCGAGTAGGAGGACGAGGACGAGGACGAAATTCCGACCACCGACCACCGACCACCGACCACCGACCACTGACCACCGACCACTGACCACTGTCCACCGACCACTGTGTGAGAAACACTGCCTATTCGCCGGGCTGTGGGAGGAGTCGGATTTTTTTCTCCACCAAGGGGATCCAAAGGGTGATGCAGGTGCCATGGCCTTCGCGGGATTCGATATCGATCTCGCCGCCGTGCTCACGAATGATGCGGCGGACGATGAGGAGGCCGAGGCCGGTGCCGGTGCTGCGGGTGGTGGAAAAGGGCTGGAAGAGTTTGCCCATCTGGTCGGCGTTGATGCCTTTGCCTGAGTCTTCAAAGCTCAGGCGCACCTCGTAATCCGTGAAGGTGCCGCCGATGGTGAGGAGGCCTCCTTGGGGCATGGCCTGGCAGGCATTGCGAATGAGGTTGTGGAAGGCCTGTTTGATCTGCGCGGCATCGAGCGGCATCGCGGGTAGGTCGGCTCGAAGGTCAAGCTTCACCGTCACCTTGGCCTGCTCGATTTCGGGCTTGAGGACGCGGAGGCATTCATTGAGCAGATCGCGGATCTGCACCTGCTGGACCTGCGGTTGCGTGGGCCGGATGGCGGCGAGGAATTGGCTGATGATGCCATCGAGTCGCTTGATCTCACTGGACGCCACATCGAGGTGCTCGCGGAGGGGCTGGCCCTTGGTGCCCATTTTCTTCAAACGACGCTCCAGAAGCTGGAGGTGGATGGTCAGGGAGTTGAGTGGATTGCCCAGTTCGTGGGCCACGCCTGCGGCGAGCATGGTGAAGGCATTCAAGCGCTCGCTTTCAAGCTGCTCCTCTGTGCGTTTTCGCGTCTCGGTGACATCGCGGATGAGCATCACGAAGCCCATGGAGGTATCCTTGTCCTCGATGGAGGTGATGTAGAAGTTGAGGAAGCGGTTCTCCGGGTAAAAGACCTCCATGTCGCGACTGATGACGGTGCCGGGTGTCATCATGCCATCCCAGTCCAGACCGCGCACGCCTTGGGCGAGGCGCTGGCCGATGACGGCATCCTTTTTCATGCCGAAGAACTGGCAGGCGGCGCGGTTCACATAGGTGACCTGGCCTTCGGGATCGAGGAGGATGACGCCTTCCTGAAGGGCTTCGAAAACCTTTTCGAGGAGGCCTTTCTCACGCAGCAGCTCCAGCACGATGCTCTGCACCTCGCCGGGTTCGAGGCGGTCCATGCGTTTGATGAGCTTATCGATGAAGGCGGAGCGCATGGATGGGGTTTACCGTTCAGAGTTCCATGTTCAAGGTTCAAAGCGTCCGCTCGCCCTTCACTCGGACTGCTCGATGACGGATTTCATCTGGCCTTGGCAATCTGGATAAGGCTGCCGCGGCTGGTACTCATGGATTTGCTCCTGACGCAGTTCCGCGAGTTCTTTGTGGACGGTGGCGACGATGACTCGGCCTGCTTCGTGGACCTCGGAGGCCATTTGAAAACCCACTTCGACGGAGTGCCCGAAGATGTCCTCCAGCATCTCGACGACGTATCGGAAGGTGTGGTGGTCGTCATTGATCAGGATCACATGCCAGGGCGGCTCCTGCTTGGGCAGCGGGCGCGTTTGCATCACCTGCCGCTTCGGCGGCGGGGCGATGGTGGCGCTGCGGATGGTTTCCATGGTCTTGAGAGGGATCATTCAAAGGGGATCACGGCCAACGGACTCGACGAACTGCTGCTGGAGTCGCAAATACGCCTGCTGCCATTCATCCACGGCACGCTGAAGCTCCATCGTCTGCCGTTCCAAGGCAGCGATACGGCGCTGGGCGGCATCATCGGTGACCGGGGAGCGGTCGTAACCGGTGCCCTGGAAGGTGGTGGAGGCGCTGCGGCTCTGATGCGGGCTGGCGCTGAACCAGCCGAGGTCGCCGAGGCGGGACTCGGTGTTGTCGAGGCAGTTGATGATGGAGACGTTTTCATCAATTTCGCCCGTGGCGAGGAATTCCTGGATGGTGGCGACGTTCGTGGGGCCGTAGAGGTAGTTATCGGGCATCTGGACGAGGAGGTCCATTTGCAGATCGGCGATCATCGGCGCTCGGTTCCAGCTCTGGCGGTTGTCGGAGGAGATCTTGTCGAGGGGAGAGATCTTGGCCTCGGAGGCCCAGCTCTTCAAGGTGGCGAGATCAGTGGGGCCAAAGACTTCTTTGTCGGAGGCTTTGAGGAGAAACCAAGTGCGTGCGCTCATGGCCGAAGGTATTTCCACGCCGCCAACTGCCAAGCGGAGAAACGGAAACACGCAAAATTCTCTGCCTGAGGCCCGTTTGGTCACGCCCCCGATGATTCGACCCACCTTTGCCCTTTGCTTTCTCGCTGCTTTTCCCGCTTCGGCGGCCGAAACGGCCGTCTTCAAAATCAAAACGATGACGGCGCAGATGAAGTATGACACGACCGAATTGCTCGCGGCACCCTCGCAGCCGGTGAAGATCCTTTTCGAGAATGGCGATGACCTGCCGCATAATCTCGTCTTTTGCCAGCCGGGCACCGATACGGCCGCGATGGCCCTCAAGCAGATGGAAAAGCCGGACGAGGCGCTGAAGCGGAACTGGCTGCCAGAGGATAAGCGCATCTGGGCGCATTCGAAGATGCTCAATCCGCACGAGAAACAGGAACTGAGCTTCACGGCCCCGGACAAACCCGGCACCTACCCCTACGTCTGCACCTTCCCCGGCCATACGATGACAATGCGCGGCGAGCTGAAGGTAGCGGCACCCGCCGAAGGCCTCAAAGACCTCCAATTCGCCCTTTACCTCGGGAATTGGAAGCAACTGCCTGAGTTCTCCAAGCTCACGCCGCATCGCTCCGGCAAGGTGGAGGACAATTTGATTGGCGTGAAGCTCGACGACTACAAAAACGAGTTCGGCGTGGTTTTCACCGGGAAGCTTCAGGCTGTGAAGAAAAGCCCGCACCGCTTTTATCTGGCGAGCGATGACGGCGCTCGCATCCTCATTGATGGGAAAATGGTCGTCGAGAGCGATGGCATCCATCCCGCCAGCAGCATCAAAGAAGGCTCGATCGTGCTGGAGAAGGGGGAGCATGAATTCCGCCTCGAATACTTCCAGGCCGCCGGAAACATCGAGCTCTACGCCGCCTACAAATCCGCGGCCTCGCAGATCACGCCGCTCTCGAAGTGGCTGCATCCGAACTGGAAGGGCGGGGCTAAAAAGGAGAAGGAATTCGATCCCATCCCGCTCGTGGTGAAGGACGAGCCGGTCATCTACCGCAACTTCATCCAAGGCGCAGGCAACCGTGCCATCGGCGTCGGCTATCCCGGTGGCGTGAACATCGCCTGGAGCGCCGAAAGCATGAATCTCGCCGTGCTTTGGCGCGGAGCCTTCATCGACGCGGGTCGCCACTGGAACTCGCGTGGAGGTGGTCACCAGCCGCCGCTCGGCTACGCAGCCTGCCGACCTACCGGCGAGGTCACCCCGGCGCTGCATATCACGGCGGATCCAGCCTCGGCATGGCCGGTTTGGGACAAGGCGAAGCGTTATGAGGGCTTCCAGTGGAAAGGCTACTCGCTCGATGCCAAACGCAGTCCCACCTTCCGCTACACGTGGAACGAGGCCGAGGTCACCGAGAGTTTCACCGGTTCTGGCGATGGCAACCAAGCCGATGGTGCTCCCGCCCTCCTCCGAACGGTGCAGATCAGCGGCCAGGTGCCCGCGAATGCCTGGTATCGCCTCGCCACCGGCAAGGTCACGGCTCAAGGTGACGCCTTCCTCGTCGAGGAAGCGGGCACCAAGGTCCGCGTGAACTGTGCCGGAGCACGGTTGGCCGGTTCCAATCTCGTCGTCGAGGCCAAAACGGGCATGCTGAGCGTTCGTTACGAGTGGCTGCCGTGAGGGGTTGTTCGTAGTTCGGGCTTTAGCCCGTCTAGAAGCATCCAATCACGGCCTAAAGGCCGAACTACAAACAAGGCTCGTGCTTTGAGAACTGAAGGGCGGCCAGCCCTTGTCGAACTCAGACCTTCACTTCTCCGCCAGCACCGCCGCCACGGCGGGTTTGGCTTGGAGGAAGAGTTTCACACCGGAGGCAATGCCGCGGGCGATCTTTTCCTGATGCTTCGCATCCTTCAGCCGCGTGGCCTCTTCGCTGTTCGTGAGGAAGCCGCATTCGACGAGCACGGCGGGGCAGGTGGCTTCTTCGATGACGACGTAGTCCCGGTCTTTTGTGCCGCGATTTTCCGCCCGGGTTTCCTCACACACACAGCGCTGCACGGTCGCCGCCAGTTTTTCGCTGGTGGTGCCGTTTTCGCCCGTTTTTCCCGTTTTTCGCATGGCGGCGAGGGAAGGCTTGCCGGAGAAATAGGTCTCGATGCCAGTCGCTGAGGAGCCGGAGCCGTCGGTGTTGATGTGAACGCTCACAAAAGCCTCCGCACCGTGCTTCTTGGTCAGTGCCGCCCGCTCTTCGAGGGGGAGGAAGGCATCCGTCTCCCGCGTCATGACTACCCGGAGGCCGGCGGCGATCAGATCGTCCCGCAGACGCTTGGCAATGGCTAGCGTGAGATGCTTTTCGATGCCGCCATTGGCTACGGCGCCGCCGTCATGGCCGCCATGACCGGCATCGACGAGCACGAGCGGGATTTTTTGAGTTTCCGCGTCCCAAGGACCGATTTGCGGTTTTTCCAGCATCGCCACCCGGTGTTCGAGCCAGGCCAGCGAAGCGATCGTTCCTCCCAGCGCCACAAGAGAGGCGAGGGTTTGGCAGATGAGCAGAACTGGACGTGGGATTTTCAAAAATTTGTTTGGATGTCTAAAATATTTTATTGATTTAACAACATGAAAAACTAAAATCATCATATTATGAAGCCACTGCCGCACTTTCTCCCAATCGGCTGCGCCCTCTCTCTGGGCCTCTGTCTCCCTGCTGCCGCCCAACCGGCGTCTTCGTTGCCCACTGGCTACACCTACATGCAGCCGCCGCCTCCCGGCTATGGCACCTATGCCGGCGCTCCGCCGAAAACGACGACCCCGAAGCCTAGCACCGCGGCCCCACGTCGTCAGGCACCGGCTTCCACCCCCGTCTATGGGCCTCTTCCCAGCGACTCCTCGATGCAGATGGCCCGTCTAAACTCCACGGTGCAGGAGCATGACTCGCGTCTTCGCCGCCTCGAAAAAGATGTGGCCGGCATCAAAGGCGGGTCCACCCGCCTCGTCAGCACCGACACCGCCTCCGCCAGCCTCCGCTCGCACACCACTTACACCGTGAAGCCTGGCGACAGCCTCTGGGCCATTGCCAGCCGCCATCGCGTCAGCCCTGGCGAGATCATCCAGCTCAACCGCATGAAGTCGGACACCGTCGTCCTCGGTCAGCAGCTTCTCATTCCGGGACCTCATGGCAGTTCCAGCAGTTCCACCACGCAGACGACCTACAAGCCTTACTACCACGATGTGCGCCCAGGAGATAGCTCCAGCGTCATCGCTAAAAAATACGGCGTCAGCCGTCAGTCGCTCATGGAGGCCAATCCGCGGGTCGATTTCGGTGGCGGCCTCATTCCAGGCTCCCGCGTGATCATTCCGGGGAAGGGGACTCGCGTCTCCTCCCAGGTGCCCGTTTCGAGCGGTAGCTCCGGCAGTTCCAGCAGCGGCAGCTACACCGTGCAGCCAGGAGATAGCCTCAAGGCCATCGCCATCCGCCATGGCACCAGCACCGCGAATCTCGCCTCGATCAACGGCATTAAGGATGTCAACAAGCTCGTCGTCGGCCAGCGTCTCGTGTTGCCCGGTGGCAAAGCTGCTCCTTCCAACCGCACGGTGGCCTCCTCGAAGCCCAAACCCGTCTCCAAACCTTCCGCCCAGGCTTCTAGCGACACCGTTCCCATGCCGGGTGTCGGCCTCCCCGATGGCATGCCGCCGCCTCCGAGCGTCCCGCTGCCCTCCAACTCGATGGCGGAGACCAAAAAGCCCTCCGCGCCGCCTTCCAACACGCATCGTGGCGTGCTCGCCTACCGAGTCGATAACACCGACAGCATCGAAAGCATCGCCAGCCAGTTCAGTACCACGCCAGCCCGCATTCGCGAAATGAATCACCTCCAGTCCACCACCAAGCTGAACGCCGGCGATGAGATCATGGTGCCTGCTCTTGGTGCCGTCTCCGTTGGCAACTAACCCGTTTTTCTCACCGGTCGGAGCGCGTGCGGGAGCGACGATGGTTTGTAGTTCGGCCTTCAGGCCGTGATTGGGCGCTCTTTGACAGGCTGAAGCCCGAACTACAAACAGCCCTGGGTTGATTGGCAGTTTGAAAACCCAAACCCCTTACCGGCGCTTCTTCTTCCGGCCGGTCATGATGCCGCGGGCCTTGTCTTCCTCGTCGAGCACTGTCGTGTACTTGTAGCTGAAACCTTCCAGCTTCCGGCGGGGAATCTTCTGGCTGATGAGGCGCTCGATGGAGGCCACGTTCATGATTTCATCGGCGGCGAAGAGTGTGAAGGCATCGCCCTCCTTCTGCGCACGGCCGGTGCGGCCGATGCGATGCACGTAGTCCTCACTGTGCTCGGGGACCATGTAGTTGATGACGTGCGTCACGCCGCTGATGTCCAGGCCGCGTGCGGCGAGGTCCGTGGCGACGATGATCTCGAATTCACCCTCGCGGAAGCCTTTCAGCGCCTTCTCGCGATCCTTCTGGCCGATGTCGCTGTGCATCACGGCGGCTTTGTATTCGCCGGTGCGTTCGATGGCCGAGTAAAGCTGATCCGCCTGCGCTTTCGTGCGGGTGAAGATCATCATGCTCTCGAAGTGCGTCTGCTTCAAAATGGCGAGCAGCAGCTCCTGACGCTGGTCACTGGCCACCGGATACATGTAATGGCTGACCGTCTCCGCAGCGGAGAAGCGGATGCCCACTTCGACGCTTTCAGGTTCCTTCAGCGCGAAGTCCGCGAGGCTCTTGATCTGCGGGGGCATGGTGGCGCTGAAAAACAGTGTCTGGCGGGTGGCGGGCGTCTTTTCGACGATGCGGCGCACGTCAGGCAGGAAGCCCATGTCCAGCATGCGGTCCACTTCATCGAGGATGAGGATTTCCACGCCGCGCAGGTCGGCGATGCCTTCCTGCATGAAATCGAGCAGGCGACCCGGAGTCGCGACGACGACGTCCACGCCCTCCTGAAGGCCTTTGCGCTGCTTTTCATAGCCCACACCGCCATGCACGAGCAGGACGCGAAGACCGGTATGCTTGCCGTATTTCTCAAACTGCTCCACGACCTGCGCCGCCAGTTCGCGAACGGGCTCCAGCACGAGGCAGCGGAAGGTTCCCGGGGCACCCAGGCGATGCAAAGCGGGCAACGCGAAGGCCGCCGTTTTGCCGGTGCCGGTTTGGGAGGCTCCGACGAGGTCTTTGCCAGTCAAAATGATCGGAATGGATTTCTCCTGGATGGTGGTGGGCTTGTCGTAGCCCGTTTCACGCACCGCCGCGAGGACGGCGGGGGAAAGACCGAGCACTTCCCAGTTGGGAGGGTAGGGGCCTTCCGGCACGGGTGGCGGGGCGGGCGGCGGCACCGGGGCGTGGTTTTCACGCTCGGGCTTGGCCTCACGCGGCGCCCGGCCACGCTCGGGCCTGTCACCACGCGGACCGCGTTCGGGGCGATCACCGCGAGGGCCACGTTCAGGGCGGTCGCCACGCGGACCCCGATCACGTGGTGGACGGTCGCCACGAGGCTTGCCGCCTTCGCGATGACCTTCTCTGGGCGTTTCATGCGCAGGACGCTTGTGAGCATGAATCGTCGCCGGATGGTCGGGGTGCGGCACATGCGCTTCCTTGGCCAGCTCCTTCACGACGGGTTGCTTCATTCTCAGCACCTTTTTCAGGCCCGACTTCAATCGGCTGAACAGGGAGGGTTTCTTCGGGGCGTGGTCGGGGCGGCGTGGGGTGGTCACAATCGGAACGGGAGGAATAGGGCGGCTCCTATCGGCCAGCTTGGCGGACAATGCAAACCCGCATCCGCCGCGTGAATTTGCCGCGTAAACCGGGAACAATCCTCTTGCCCCATCGCCTCACGTTTTCATACTCGCGCCGCCCTCATGTCCACCATTTCGTATCTCCCCGGAAAAGAGCCTCATCCACGCGAACACCGCCTCATCTTCAAAAATGTCGATCGCGTCGGCTGGAACACCTCCATCGAATGTGCCATCGCCGATGGCGGTTACGAGATGCTCAAAAAGGCCCTCAAGATGGAGCGCAGCGCCATCACCAATGAGGTGAAGGCCAGCGGACTGCGTGGCCGTGGCGGTGCGGGTTTCCCCACCGGCGTGAAGTGGGGCTTCATCCCGCCCACCAACACCAAGCCCGTCTATCTCATCTGCAACGCCGACGAATCCGAGCCCGGCACCTTCAAGGACCGCTACATCCTGCATCAAGACCCGCATCAGCTCATCGAGGGCATGACCATCGCCTGCTTCGCCGTCGGGGCCAAGCTCGCCTACATCTACATCCGCGAAGAATTCCCCCAGGCTGCCATCATCGTCGAAAAAGCCATCGCAGAGGCCCACGCGAAAGGTTTCCTCGGCAAAAACATCCAGGGCAGCGGCTTTGACTGCGAAATCTACGTCCACCGCGGTGCCGGAGCCTACATCTGCGGCGAAGAGACCGGCCTCATCGAGTCCCTCGAAGGCAAGCGCCCCTACCCGCGCATCAAGCCGCCGTATTTCCCCGCCGCACTCGGCCTCTACATGAGCCCGACCATCGTGAACAACGTCGAGTCCCTCTGCCATGTGAAACACATTCTGCAGATGGGCGGCGCGGAATACGCCAAGCTCGGCACGCCGAACAACACCGGCACCCGCATCCTCTGCGTCTCCGGCGACGTGCAAAAGCCCGGCTACTACGAGATCCAGGTCGGCAAGCTCACCATGGGTGAAGTCATCAACGACCTGTGCGGTGGATTGAAACCCGGTCGCAAACTCAAAGCCATTATCCCCGGCGGTTCCTCCGCCAAGGTGCTGCGTGCCGATGAAACCTTCAAAATGAAGGACGGTCGCGAGCTCACCATCATGGACATCCCGATGGACTTCGACACCATGGCCGCCTGCGGCACCATGGCCGGCTCCGGCGGCGTCATCATCATGGACGACAGCCGCAGCATGAGCTGGGTCATCAACAACCTGAACAACTTCTACGCCCACGAAAGCTGCGGCCAATGCACCCCCTGCCGCGAAGGCAGCCTGTGGATGAAAAAGATCAGCGACCGCATCGTCTCCGGCAACGCCAGCCCCGACGATGTGGACACCTTGGAGCAAGTCGCCGTGCAAATCGACGGCCGTACCATCTGCGCCTTCGGCGAAGCCTCCGCCTGGCCCACGCAGAGCTTCGTTCGCAAATTCCGCGACGAACTCAAAGCCGACTGCCAAGCCGACCTCGCCGGAAAGATCGTGAACAGCGAAGGCAAGGTGGCCGCGGGCCTTTGATCGCGCCCCATTCGTCCTCAATGGATAGGCCTACGGAACAAACGGAAGGCACGGAATGGATTCCATTCGTGCCCATTCGTCTTCATTCGGCTCGTCATTCGTGTTCCAAGAAGAAAGCCCACCGCTGACCCGGAGGGCGCGTTGCATTCGCGCCAACTTCCCAACGCAGGTCCACCGCAGAGGAAAGAAAACCGCAGAGGCCAGAACTTCAGGGCTCAGCCGCACGTAGTTCACGCTTGAGCGTGCCTCCGCCTCCGCATCTCATTGAGGCCCGAGGGCCCCGGCTTGGGATCAATGCGAGGTGTGAATGTCCGCGTAGATGTGACCGCCAGCGAAATGGCCGATCCAGCAATACACCGCGGGCTCGTGCATTTGCGCCATCACCACGGGCAATTGGCGGAAGGGCATCCACAACCAGATGGTGTTCTTGCTCCGGCTGTAGCGCGGGCGGGGAACCTTTGCCTCATCCTTAACGAAGGTGATGTAGGCCATCGCCGGTTTGCCGTTCGTGCTGGCCGAGGTCACCCCTCTAAGCAGGATCACGGCCGCCGCACCCACCTGGGGGTTGGCGGCGGATTCGATGTAATTGCTGGTGATGAAGCAATGGCTCTTGACCAGGATGATCTCCCGCGTGTCCACCGGCAGGTCTTCTTGTTGATGGCCACTGCGATCCTCCCCGCACGCCAGCAGGCGGCATTCCGTGAGTTCGTCTTCCGTCAGGCCTGGCTCAAGAGGGGGATTGTTTTCCATGACCTCATACGACGGCCAAAGCCCTTGCTTAGCAAGCCCTAAAGCCCGCGCTTCGTCCTCGAACTCGTCCTCCTACTCGAACTCGTCCTCGAAAAGGCGTGTGGAGTGGAGTGAGGCGCGGAGCCTCAAGGAATCATGGCACGGAAGAACCGAGGACGAGTAGGAGGACGAGTTCGAGGACGAGTCGGAGGCAGAGGCGGAGGCGGAGGAGAGCCACTCACACACCACCTGGCCCGTGCCTCGCCGGGTGTCCAAATAGACGATAAACGATAGACGATAGCGCTTCGTCCTCGTCCTCGTCCTCCTACTCGAACTCGTCCTCGATAAGGCGTGTGGAGTGAGGCGCGGCGCTACGGACTGGTGGCGGGTGCCGTAGTCATGGGGTCGACGAGTTCGTGACCTCCTGCCAGCGCGCCGCTTCCGCGCGGGTTCCCGGCATATCACGCAGCGCGGTGAGGAAGGCGAGGAACTCTTGGTGAATCGCATCGTCGCGCGGAGCGAGCGTGACCGCAGCTTCGTAATGCCTGCGTGCCTCGTCGTGCTGAGTCCCGAGTGCAAGTGTGCCCGCGAGCGCGGCATGCCGCCACGCCGAAGGTTCCAGCGCTATCGACTTCTCGAATTGCGCCATCGCATCTGCGAGCCGTCCGCTTTTCCGCAAGACCCAGCCGTAGCGATAGCAAAAGCCCGCGTCAGGACCGGCCTTGCGCAGGTGTGCCTCGGCGGCCTCGATGGCCTCGGGCAACCGCTCTTCCTTCTCGAGCGCTTCCATGAGCAGCCGCGTGAGTTCGGGATAGGGCTGCGTGAGCGCATCAAAGGCATGCCGATAATGCGGAATGGCCTCTGCCGCGCGGCCTGTTTCCGCAAGGCCCTGCGCGAGCTTCGCGCGGGCGAAAGCGTGATCGGGTTTTAGCTTTACGATCTCGGCAAACTCCGCAATCGCATCGTCACGCTTGCCGGAAAGGACAAGCGCCACGCCGCGATTCATCCGCGCGTCGAGAAAGTCCGGCACCAGTTTTAACGCATTGGTAAACTCGCTGATGGCCTCCGCAAATAGGTGTTTTTCGCCAAGGGATTTCCCTTGGTCAAAGTGCTGCCATGCGGCGCGACGCGTCACATCGAGAGCTTCGTCCAGCGTCGGCGGTGCCGCGTCTAGCGGAGCGATGAAGCACGCGGGACGCACGCCTAGGTAGTTGGTGTGCGCATTGGGCTGCGTTTCCCAGCGCCGCGCCGAGCGGACATCCGCCGCGCCCGAAGAGAAACTCCCGCCGCGCACGACACGCAAGGCCAGCGGCGGCGTGATCCGCTCGCCCGTGCCCGGCTGCTTGGATGCCGTGTAGCGCCCGGAAAGATCCCAGCACCATTCCATGATGTTGCCATGCACATCGTGCAGTCCGAACGCGTTCGGCAGATAAGTACCTACCGGTGCGTGAAAGCCGTGTCCATCATCGAGCCACAGCTCCCCGGGATCGGGCGTGCGGATTTCGCTTCCACGTTTGGCGGCGGCGTCGAGGATGTTGACGTGGTCTTTGAGCGAGCGCGGATCGTCGCCAGTCGAATAACGTGTGGTGGTGCTGGCGCGCGCAGCGTATTCCCACTGCGCTTCGGTCGGCAAGCGCAGACCCATCTGCCACAGCGAAAGCGTGCTTTCCTCCCAGCTCACATTTTCCACCGGATGCGTGTCGCCAACAGGCTGGCGGTCGGCGACGCTACCCGCGCGAAAGTAGGAGGGATTCAGATTCGCGAAGCGCGCCCATTGCGCCTGCGTCATCTCGTATTTCGAGAGGAAGAACGCGCCGATTTCGACTTCGTTGACCGGTCTTTCATTCGGTGTACCTCCCTCCTCAGGCGCGCTGCCCATGCGAAATTTTCCGCTTGGCAAAAGCACCAGCACGAGTCCCGTGCCGCTCTTGATGATCCATCTTTGCGTAAGCGGATTGCGCTGCGGGCGTTCGCCAGAAAGCGGATGCCAAAACTCCCACAGTCCGCTTTGAGGGTCGGCTTCCAACGGCACGAGGCCAAACTGCGGGGTGAGTGCCAACCCGCCATAGGCAGGATGCGCGGCGATGGCGGCTATCGCGTTGTCCCACGCAGGTGCGGCATCAAGCAGCGTCGTTTTTTCCAGCCAGTCAATGCGCTCGCTTCGCTGTTGAAGCTGGGAGATCGATGTCACGTTCACCTGCGCAGAGCCGCCGAGGTTCTTTAGTCCGTGCGTCAATTCACGAAGGTTGGCGCGCCACCATTCTCGCTCCGTCTCGCTCAAGCCTTTCCGCAGATCAAGGGCGACCAGCGTCGCTTCATGTCCGGGAAGTCGGGCAGTGAGCGCCCCCGCCTCCTCAAGCCAAGCCGTGATCCCAGAGCTTCGGGTCGGGTGCATGGGCCAAAGATCCGCTTCGGCACGCCTGTTGAGTTCGCTCAATTTCCGCAGGTCCGAAATGCGGAGGACGTCCTCGAGCGCGGCGACTTTCTGCCGCTCGGCAAAGAGCGCCCAACCGCCCAGCAGGGTTAGGGCGAGGACCAACGCACACGCGCCCGCCGCAACCCAGCCAAGTCGTTTGCGCCGCAGCCGCTCCTCTTCCTGGCGCAACAGCGGCATGAGTTCCGACGGGATGTGGTGCAGCACAGCCACGCACGAGAGCGCCGCATCGCGCAGTCGCCACGTCCACGGCCACCACACAAAGCGCCACCACGAAAGCGTGCGCAGGAGGATGATTTGCAGCCGCGGAAAGTGCTCCAGCAACCCGCCGGGAAGGTGCGTGATCGCGCCCGCGTCGCGCGCCAAATCCGGCGTCGCCACAGCAATGATATTCTCGCGCTGCGGCGTGCCGAGGAAATCGCCGACCTCCCGCTCGACCCAGTTTTTGCCGCCGTCTCCTCCGGGCCGCAGCGCATGCGGCGAGGCGATTACGAGAAGAAACTCCGCCTGCTGCAAGGCCGGCCGAATGTTGTTCTCGTAGTAATCATGAACCGCCCGGCTGTAATCCGTATCGACAAAAACGCCGAGCGGCTCGCGCACGGCGTGATCGGCCGGCAATTGCGCACGCACCGAGCGCGGCAGCCGGTAGCTGCGCAACCAGCCACGCAGCCAGCGCGCCGCGCGCCCGCCATCACTGCGACGATAACTGATGAAGGCATCGAAGCGGAATACCGGTTTTGCAGAGGTCGAAGTTTCGTTGATCTTATTCATGAGTTCTGTTGCTGCGAAGACTTCAATATCAATGGAAAGCAACGTCGTTGTCAGGCAACAAGTTGTTCGCGAGAAATTGAAACCATGACCCGACTGAAGCTGGTCCGACATTTCCCGTGATGTCCTTCCGGAACATGCCTTCCATCACGCAAGCACCGAGTGGGCGATATGCTTCAAACTGTTCCTCATCGAAAAACTGATCATCCGTGGTCTGGTGGGGAAAAGCCGGTTTTTCTCGGCGATAATCACGCACGAAAACCGGCTCGACTCCCGTTACGGCCAGCTTGAGGTAGAGTATCCAGCCAAGCTGGCTGTTCGGCGTAGAGGCATCATATTCGATCTTCACCAAAAAGGCGTGTGGAGTGAGGCGCGGAGCCTCAAGGGGCCATGGCACGGAAGAACCGAGGCCGAGTAGGAGGACGAGGCGGAGGCGGAGGCGGAGGACGAGTAGGCGCCACTCACTCACCACTTGGCCCGTGCCTCTCCTGGTGTCCAAATAGGCAATAGCGCTTCGTCCTCGTCCTCCTACTCGAACTCGCCCTCGAAAAGGCGTGTGAAGTGAGGCGCGGAGCCTCAAGGAACCATGGCACGGAAGAACCGAGGACGAGGCAGCGCCACTCACACGTCACCTAGCCCGTGCCTCTCCCGGTGTCGAAATAGACGATAAACAAGAGACGATAGCGCTTCGTCCTCGTCCTCCTACTCGAACTCGTCCTCGAAAAGGCGTGTGGAGTGGAGTGAGGTCAGCCAAGGAGCCTCAAGGGACCATGGCACGGAAGAACCGAGGACGAGTTCGAGGACGAGTTCGAGGACGAGTTCGAGGACGAGTAGGATGAGTGCTCCGCACGGCCTCACGGAGCACGCTCAGTCGCTTCACTGCTCCAGGCACCGGGACCGGCGCTGCCGACGGCACGGACGCGGAAGGTGTAGAGCGTACCGGGGATCAGGCCGGGCACGAGGATCTTCGCGGTGGTGCTCGTCCTGACCGCCGTCCAGGCGGCGGCCACGTTGCCCTGTATCTTGAACTCCCACTCGTAGGTGCTGGCTCCCTTCACCGTGTGGCAGCGCAGCTCGATCACGCCCTCATGATCCGTTCCCATGGCTCGTAGGTCGCCGGGGGCGGGCAGCGCCCCGATGGGAGCCGGGGTGCCGCGCAGCGGGAAGCCCGTGCTCGCCAGCGCCACGGCATCGCCGGGCGTCAGCGCCTCGCAGTAGGCGGCGCGGGAGGTGATCTTGATTTCCCAGGCCTCCTCGGCGGCTTCGCGTTCCTGGATTTTCTGCTTCCGCACCGTCTCCGCCTGATCCACGGCCGCGGCCGCCGCCACCAGGTTGTCCTGCGCCGTCTGGAGGTCCGAGTCACTGGGCACGCGACTGGCGGCTGGGTAGGTCGTGTTGCCGGCCATGGACGTGAGGTGGTTCTGTCCGAGCGCGATCTTTTCCGCCGTGTTTTTCTGTTTCAATTCGAGTTTCAGCTTGGTCATGGGTGGGTGTTCCTTGGGTGGATCGGCTCCCCCGGCCCTGCGTCGAACCGAAGGCCCGCATCCAGGTGTAGAGGAGGGCTGGGGTCATGGCGGAGGGACATGGCGGGGGTGCCGTAACGGTTTTCATTTCAGCACCGATGGCCGCCAGTTTCTCCGCCAGTGATTTGGGCACCTCCACGTCGGTGGGAAAGCCCTGGAGGGCCCAGGCCTGCTTCACCCGATCCACCTCCGCCACCAGCTCGACCTCCGTGATGCCCAGCCCCAGGCAGAAGGACAGCCGCGTCGGGTCCCGCAGCCCGTGCCGGGCATGCTCCGCGTGCTGCACCTCCCCCCGCGAGACATGGCATCGCGCCGCAAACTGCTCCTGGGGTAGGTTCAAGGCCTGTCGCCGTCTCTTCAGGCAGCAGCCGAGGGCGAGCTGATGAAACTCCATCTCCATTTCCATTTGCTGACGCGTCAGTTTCATCGGGTAAACAAGGCTCAAAAAGGGGTTGGGCACACGGGCCCTGGCCTACAACGCGAGGCCCCGCCGCCAACTTGGGCCAAAAACCGCCCCAATATAATTAAATCTTAAGACGAAAGGCTCGCCGACGGTGCCGAGGAAAACACCCCATGACCAAGGATAACCCGATACCCGAACTAGGAAGCCACGCCATCCACCCACGGAAAGGCAACCGCCGCCCCTAGATCCTCCACGATCCAAGCTTGGACCGATCCCCATCCGCCTCCGGAAACGCCGCATCCACCCCCGGAATCGCCGCATCCACCCCCGGAATCGCCGCATCCGCCCCCGGAATCGCCGCATCCACCCCCGGAAACGCC
>CALSBJ010000090.1:0-22753 GCA_943373155.1 Akkermansia muciniphila
GCCTTCAGGCCGTTCTGGGAAGCTTCACTGCCACCAGAACGGCCTGAAGGCCGAACTACGAACTCGTCAGACCGAGACACCAAGTTGAAATTGGACATCGCTGCAGGCCTGCCTAAGGCTACCGGCGGTCCAGCTGGAGTGATCGCTGGCCTTTGATCCGCAAGGAGAGAGGGCGAGAGGAAAGTCCGGACACCACAAGGCAGCATGCCATGCGCAAGCATGGGGGGCTTGGTGCAAGCCAGGTTCACAGACAGTGTCACAGAAAACAAACCGCCTCCGCGCAAGCGAAGGCAAGGGTGAAACGGCGGAGTAAGAGCCCACCGCCCCGACCGTGAGGAAGGGGGCACGACAAACCTCATGCGGTGCAAGACAGAACAGGGGAAATGGCCCGCCTGGCCGCAAGTCCCGCCCGAAAGGGTGGGATGGATAGCTCCGGGTAATAGTCGCGCGGCCGTCGCAAGACGGAGGCGGTTCGGTCGCTCCGAACTGACAGATAAATGATCACAGCAAGGTGCCGCGAGGCATTGAGACACAGAATCCGGCTTATGAAGGCTGGACCACCATGAGAGCGTCGGAGGAGACTCCGGCGCTCTCGCCGTTTCACGCAGGCAGCTTCGACGCCGCTTCCTTCATCCGCTTCAGCACATAATAAACGGTCTGACTGCGCAGGCGCACCAGCTCCGCCCCGATGAGGCGTGGCACAAAATCCTCCGACACGGCCAGCACCTCGCTCAAGGATGCCCCACCGAGTCCTCGGCACAAAATGACCCCCAGCGCCCTCGTAAGCGTTTGCACCTTCGGCCCAAAACTGAGCGCAAAATGAGCTCGCGAGCCGTTTTCGAGCCTCAAATGCACGCCGACCTTGTCGGTGCATTCCGGATCGTGCCGCACGTCATCGAGGTCGAAGGCCTCACCGGGCTTCGGCGCATGGTTTTCAGCCTGCGCGGCCATCGCGATGAGGTTTTCCCGTCGCTCGCCTTCCGGCAGCGATTCAAAGAAGGAAATGAGCTCCTGGAGAGCGGATGGATAGCCGGGATGCATCTGTCCGAAAATAGTCACAATGGGTATTTCTCAGGCAGAAGCCAGCGCCGAGTGCGCCACCAGCTCGCGGTAATACCCATTCTGCGCCTGAAGCTGCTCATGCGTGCCGCTCGCCACGATGCGGCCATGCTGCATCACATGAATCACATCCGCCTGCGTGATCGTCGCCAGCCGGTGAGCGATGATGAAGCACGTCCGGTCCTTCCGCAGCGTCTCCAGCGCCTGCTGGATCAGATGCTCCGACTTCGCATCCACCGCCGAGGTCGCCTCATCCAGCAGCAAAACCGGCGCATCCTTCAAAAAGGCCCGCGCCATCGCCAGCCGTTGCCTTTCACCACCGCTCAGCAACACGCCCCGCTCCCCCACCTCCGCATCCAGACCACCCGGCATCGCCCGCACAAAGCTCTCCGCGCACGCCAAATGTAACGCTTTCCACATTTCATCTTCGGAGGCATCCTCACGCCCAATCCGCAGATTCTCCCGCACCGTTCCGGCAAATAAAAACGCTTCTTGCGTTACATAACCCACCACTCTTCGCAGGGAGGCCTTGCTCAACTCCCTCAGTGGCACCCCATCCAGGGTGATCTCCCCCTGCTGTGGCTCGTAAAACCTCGTCAGGAGCTGAAACAGCGTGCTCTTCCCGCTTCCCGTCGCCCCCACAAAGGCCACCGTCTGCCGGGGCAAAGCATGAAACGAAATGCCATGCAGGATCTCCCGGTCCTCCCGGTAGCCAAAGCATACCTCGCGAAACGCCACCTCCCCACGCACCTCACCCAGCACACGGCCCACCTCCAATTCTTCCACATCCTCCTCGTCCAGGATCTCAAACACCCGCTTCGCCGCCGCCAGACCATTCATGAGTGTCTGGTTCACCCCATGCAGGCGGGAGATCGGTTCATATAAAAAGCCCACCAGCAGGATGAACTGCATCAGTTGCCCCGGCGACATCTCTCCCCGGATGCACCACCCCGCCCCAGCCATCAGCAGCAACATGAGACCCGCATTCCCCAGCAGCGTCATCGACGGCGCATAAAACGCCCACGCCGCCATCAGATGCGTCTGCCGCCGCTTCAGATCCTCGCTCGCCACCGCAAACTTCGCCTGACGCGCCTCCTCCGCCGTGAAGCTCTTCACCTGCCGGATGCCCGTGATCGTATCATGCAGCGTGTCATTCAGCCGACTCGTCGCCTCCCGCGCCGCCGTGGACCGGGGGGAAACCCAGCGGCTATAGATCCACCCACCGGCCGCGATCAGCGGCGTGGGCGCCATCACGATCAGCGCCAGCCGCACATCCACCACCAGCATCACCACCGCCGTCAGCATGATTTGCAGCACCGCCGTCGCCCCCTGCTCAATCCCTTCCAGGATCACCCGCTGCGTCGCCGGCACATCATCCGCCAGCCGCGTCATCACATCCCCCGTGGTCTGATGATCAAACCACCGCAGCGGCAGATGCGCCATTTTCCGGTGCAGTTGCCCCCGCAGATCTGTGATCATCGCCTGCTCAAAAGCGCAGCTCAGCCGTGTCCGTCCATAAAACAGCGCCTCCCGGAGGGTGAAAGCCCCCAGCGCCAGCAGCCCCGCCTGCCAGATGCCGTCCATGTTCTTCGCCGGGATGATCTCATCCATGAACCACCGCACCACCCCCGGAAAGACCAGAATGAGAAGCGTCCCAGCCACCGCCAGCCCAAGCTGCCCCGCCGCCATCCTCCAATGCCCCCGCGCAAACCCCAGCAGCCGACGCAGCGCGTCGTTGTTCGTTATCGGAGCTGTTTCAGAAGTCACCCTGCCAGTTTGCACGGCTCACAGATGAAGCGCAGGCGATTTTATTCAGTCAGGTTCACGGTGAAATCAAAACGGTGGACCTTGCTGCTCCTGAAGGGTTGATCTGCCGCAGTCCAGCCTTCGCAGTTGCGCAGCCGAGGCGTCTCCGCCATTGCTTGCGCCCCCTTCCCCGCTCAACCCCAAACACGCTTCCCGTCATGTCAGCAGCCAGTTCTCCCCGTGTCATTCAGGTCGGCCTCGCCGGACTTGGAAATGTCGGCGCGGGTGTGTTTAAGAACCTGGAGAAAAACCGCTCCCTCATCACCAAACGCACCGGGGCAGACATCCGTGTGGCCCGCGTGGCCGTTCGCGATCTGAAACGGAAGCGCGATGTGGAGGTGCCGGAGGCGATTTTAACCACCGACTGGCAGGAGCTCGTCAACGATCCGGCCATTCCTGTAATCGTCGAATTGATCGGCGGCACCACCACGGCTTACGACATGGTTTGTGCGGCTTTGCGGGCCAAAAAGATCGTTGTCACAGGCAACAAGGCCCTCCTCGCCGAGCGCGGCCAGGAGCTTTTCGCTCTCGCGGAGCAGTGCGGCGTGCCGATTTACTTCGAAGCAGCGGTGGCAGGCGGCATTCCCATCATCCAGGTGCTCCAGGAAGGCCTCGTGGGGAACCACATCCGCTCCATCCACGGCATCATCAACGGCACCTGCAATTACATCCTCACCCGCATGAGCCAAGCCGGCCTCAGCTATGCCGATGCGCTGCAAGAGGCTCAGGACAAAGGTTTTGCCGAGGCAGATCCCTACCTCGATGTGAGCGGCTGGGATGCCGCGCACAAGGCCATCATCCTCGCCTCCTTGAGCTACGGCTTCTGGATTCATCCCGACAAGATCTGCGTCGAAGGCGTGGACCGCGTGAGCATCACCGACTTCCGATTTGCCGAGCGCCTGGGCTACACGATCAAGCTGCTCTCCGTCATCCGGGCGGATGAAAACGGCCTCGTCGAAGTCCGCACCCAGCCCACACTCGTCCCGCTGAGCCATGTACTCGCCAGCGTCAGTGGCAGCTTCAATGCTGTGCTCGTGAATGGCGATATCGTCGGCGAAACCCTCTTCTACGGTCGCGGTGCCGGCCAGGACCCGACGAGCAGCAGCGTCATCAGCGATCTCTGCGAAGCCGCCGCCGTGCTCATGCATGGGGCAAGACACAGCGGCTTCGTGCCTCACGGCCTCTATGGCAAATCCAAGCCGGTCGATGACACCGTTTCGCATCACTACCTACGTCTCACCGTCGATGACGTGCCCGGCGTGCTCGCCCAAATCGCCACGGAACTCGGCCAACGCGGCATCGGCATCTCCAGCATGCTGCAGCCTGAAGATCTCGAATCCACCACCGGCGAGACCTCCCTCGTCCTCATGGTTCACGACGCCAAGGTCGGCGATATGAAACAAGCTCTCAATGCCCTGCGCGGCCTGAAATGCGTCCGTGGTGAACCGACGTGGATGCGGGTGGAGACGCTGCAGTAAACGCTCTCCGCGAGAGGACTCGCGGACTACAGCCGCAAACAAGCCCGAAAGCCACGCACCGCGTAGTAGGACTGCGCCCCGTTGTGGCCGACGAAGACGCGGTGGTAGCGGCATTCGCCGTAAAGGGCGCCTCCGAGCTGGCGGATCTCTGGTGGTGTCTTCATCCAACTGGAAGTCTTCCGGTCAAACTCGCCGAGCTTTTGCAGGGCGTGGTATTCATCCTCGGTGAGCAGTTCGACACCCATCTCGCTGGCCATGTCCATGGCGTTGTTCTTGGGTTGGTGCTCTTTGCGGGATTCGAGGCCCTCACGGTCATAGCACACGCTCACACGGCCTTTGGGCGTCTCAGGCGAGCAATCATAAAAGAGCACCTCCCCCGTTTTTTTGTCCAAACCGACCACATCAGGTCCACCTCCCGTCTCCTCCATGATTTGCAGTGACCACAACTTCGCTGGCTGGGCATTCAATCGCTCCTCCAACTGCGCCCACTCGATGCCGCGATGGCGCGGCATGTTTTGCTCAAACCGGGCTTTCAGGATGGCGAGTAGTTCGTCACGCTGTTTGGGCGTCAGTTTCTTCGATGAGGCGGCGCGTGGCATGGCAGAAAGTGGAACAGGTTTTCAACCTGTTCAATCCCTGCGGAAAACGCCACTCTCAATCTCAGAGCTGCGGGCGCACGATGACGATGTCACCGAGGAGCTGCTCCTGCTCGACCTGGAGGTGGTTCAGTTTGATGAGTTCCAGCATGGCCAGGAAGGTCACGATCACCTCACCACGGCTGGAGGCGCTATTGAAGAGCTCCTCAAAGCGCACGCGACCGCCCTCCGGCACGATGTTGAGGAGTTCCTCGATCTTATCGGCCACCGTGAAGCGGTCGTTGACGATCTCGCGGAAGTCGGAGGTGTTCTCAAAGCGCTTCAGGATGCGCTGGAAGGCGCGGATGAGGTCAAAAATGCCCACCTGACCAATGCCCACGACCGGCGCTTCGAGGTCAGGCATCTCTGGTGTGGTGGCAAAGAATTCATCACTCTTCACTTCCTGTACACCGAGGAAGCTGGCGGCCTCTTTGAACTTCTTGTACTCGACGAGCTGGCGGATCAGTTCCCAGCGCGGATCATCCTCATCGGCCTCTTCATCCGGCGGCTGCACGTCCTTGGGCAGCAGCTCGCGGCTCTTGATGTACATCAGATTGGCCGCCATCACGATGAACTCGCTGGCCAGCTCGATGTTCAGCATCTTGAAGGTATCGATGTAGTCGAGATACTGCCGCGTGATGCGTTCCAAGGACACGTCATAGACATCGATCTCATCCTTCTTGATGAGGTAGAGCAGCAGGTCGAGCGGACCTTCGAAGATTTCGAGCTGGACCTTGTAATCAGAGTCTTCCACGGGGCGTGATTGGGAATGGGATTGGGTTAAAACTCACCACGGAAGACGCAGCGGGCATTCGGCGTCTCGTGGATGGTGATCTCGGCGAGACCAGGAAGCTGCGGAGCGAGCTTCTTCCACAGCCAGGCGGCCATGTATTCGATGGTGGGATTTTCCAGGCCCTCGATCTCGTTCAGGTAACTGTGGTCGAGCAGCTCCATCAGCGGCTTCATGGCCTTGGAAATCTCCGCGTGGTCATACACCCAGCCGATGGCCGGATTCACCTCCCCTTCCACGGCGATTTCCACCTTGAAGGAATGACCGTGCATTTTGGTGCACTTGTGAGTGCTAGGAAGGGTGGGCAGCGTTTGGGCTGCCTCGAAGCGGAAGTCTTTGATGATGCGGGCTCGCATGGTGGGTTCGGAAAGGGTTTCCCTAGTCCGTGGCGAGGCTGCCGATGATTGCAAAAGGAGAGTTCAGGTCAGAAAAGACGCTCAAGAGCCTGGGTGCGGTGATTTACGGGCCGAATGCCGGATGAGCCGGATCAAATCGACCAACGCCTCGGATAGGAACCGCCCAGGCAGCAGCACGAGGAGCAGGAAAATCAGAATACGATTCACATCGTCCGAATAGCGAAACGGATGATCCACGAGTCCTCCCAGAAAGCCGATGTTTGAGGTGTCTGGCTCCGGGTGAACGAAGTACGCGATCAACGAGTAAACCATCACGCCCACCCCGGCGTTCCGATAAGAGTGAAACTCACGGATTCCCATCTGGTGATACATGATGAAACCCAGCAGCCCGAGCAATCCAAGGCTCACGAACACACGAACCAGCACGCCACGACGCGTCTGCCGACCGCGTTGGCGAGCGCCGAACTGCGCTTCGCCGGTGGGACCGGGGTCGTAGGATTCACCAAGCCATTCAAAGAAACTCATGAAGAGGGGGCGGCGATCTTGCCCCGTTGCCCGGGTCTTCGGCAAGATGGAATCGGACCGAATAATTCCACCACGCACCGAAGCCGACGTTGCATTCCTCCGCGATTTTTGGCAGAACAAGCCGTTTTCCCACCATGAACCGACCCATGACCTCCCGCCGCGCCTTCATCACGCAGTCCGCCCTCGCCTTCACCGCCCTGTCCGCCAGCCGCGTGCTCGGGGCGAATGAGAAAATCCGCATCGCCAGCATCGGTCTCGGTGGCCAGGGCACCGGCAATGCCGGGCGCATGGCTAAAGTGCCCGGCGTGGAAGTGGTGATGCTTTGCGATCCCGACACCGCGCAGCTCGAAAAGGTCAAAAAACTCTTCCCGAATGCCGCCACCACCCAGGACCTGCGCAAGGTCATGGAGGACAAGAGCATCGACGCCGTCGTCGTCTCCACTGGCAACCATTGGCATGTGCTCGCCGCCATCTGGGCCATGCAGGCCGGCAAGGATGTGTATGTCGAAAAGCCCGTCTCACATAACATCTGGGAAGGCCGCAAGCTCGTCGAGGCCGCTCGCAAATACGGCCGCATCTGCCAGGGTGGCACACAGCAGCGCAGCGATCCCATGCAGGATGAGATCAAGGCCTACTTCGACGCAGGCACACTCGGCAAGATCAAGTATGTCCGCTGCAATCACTACAGCATGCGCAAGACCATCGGCAAACGTGACACGCCACTCACCCCGCCGCCGAGCGTGGATTACGATCTCTGGCTCGGCCCAGCGCAGGACGAGCCGCTCTTCCGCGAAAAATTCCACTACGACTGGCATTGGGACTGGAACACCGGCAACGGCGAGATGGGCAACTGGGGCCCTCACATCCTCGACGACCTGCGCAACGTGATCTTCCGCGACAAGGTGAAGCTCCCGAAACGCGTCATCGCTGGTGGCGGACGCTTTGCCTGGAATGACGCGGGCGAATCCCCCAACACTCACTTTGCCTACATGGACACGGGCGACATCCCCGTGGTCGTCGATTTCCACAACCTCCCTCGCATGAAGGGAGTGAATGCCCCAGACGTGTATCGCCGCCGCCGCACCGGGGCCTTCCTCGTCGTCGAATGCGAAAACGGTTACTACACCGGCAGCCGTGGCGGTGGCTCCGTCTTTGATGCCGAAGGCAAAAAGGTTCACACCTTCAAAGGCGATGGTGGCAAGACGCACGCGGCCAATTTCATCGACGCCATCCGCAGTCGCAAACCGAGCGATCTCAAAGCCGAGGTGGAGGACATCCATTTCTCCAGCGCTTGGTGCCATCTCGCCAACATCTCCTACCGCCTCGGCCAGAAATACGTCCGCGAGCAGGCCGAGGCCGCCGTGAAGGATTTCCAGCCTTGGAACGACGTCATCGGCGACTTCCATGATCACCTCAGGAGCAACGAACTGGATGCCTCCACGCTCAACATCCAGATCGGCCCCATGCTCGAGATCGACGCCGAAAAAGAAACCTTCACCGGCCCCACCGCCACCCCCGAAGCCCTCGCCCTGCTCACCCGCGAGTATCGCAAAGGCTACGAAGTGCCGCAGCAGGTGTAGTCACAAGTGCGGAGGGCGGGATTTCATTCCCGCCGAGGCTTCGAGGCGGGCAGAAATGCCCGCCTCACTTCACCATGAAAGTGGCACAGGCTTTGAATCAGAAGTGCTCTGAGAAGGAATCTCATGCAGGCGAGGTGGATTGGGGGGAGTAGCTTTGAGACGAGGCAGCGAGTTGTCGTGGTCATCGGTGGCAGGCTGTAAGCACCACGCGCCACCTTCTGCGACCGCTTCTCAGAACACTTCTGGTTGAAAACCTGTTCCACTTTTCTTCACCCCATCAGCGGCGGATGCATCTCAAAGGCCGGAATGCGGGTGCAAACGGGGCGGCCGTGGCCGGTCGTGCCGAAGAAGGAACCGCTGGCGGTGCTCTCCGTCTTCACGACGTGGTAGCTATTGTAGCTGAAGGTCTCGCCGGGCGAGAGCTTGGGGAATTGCCCCACCACGCCATCCCCCTCGACGACCATCGTTTGGCCGTCGGTATCACGCACGATCCATTTACGACCGAAAATGCTGACCGTCTCTGGTGAGGCATTGCGGATCGAGATGTGATACACAAAGGGATGCGGACGATCCGGCGGCGCGGGCCGCGTGGGGTCATAGGCCACGTTGTCCACGCTCACGGTGAGTCCAGGCAGGTCTTCAAAGGTCATGCGTCGAATCTACGCTTGAATCATCGAACCTGAAACCCGAAACTCGCTCCATGCCCCCACCTCCTCCCGTTCTCACCATCGCCGGTTCCGATTGCTCCGGCGGCGCGGGCATCCAGGCGGATATGAAAACCATCTCCGCGAATGGCGGTTACGCACTCACGGCCCTGACCAGCGTCGTTTCGGAGACGCCGGGGATTGTTTCGCAGATCCGCCTGCTCGATGCCGAATTCATCGTGGACCAGATCCGCGTGTTGTTTGGTGGTTTTCCGATTCGTGCGGCCAAAACGGGCATGGTCGGAGGTGCGGAGCAGATTCACGCCGTCGCCAAAGCCTGGCGTGAGCACGCTGGCGGCATCCCGCTGGTCGTCGATCCCGTCATGGTAGCCACCAGCGGCGGGCGCCTGCTCAAAGATGACGCCGTCGAAACGCTCTGCACGGAGCTTTTGCCTCTCGCCACCCTCATCACGCCGAACATGGACGAGGCTGCCGTGCTTTGGGGCCGCGCCGTGACCACCCGCGAGGAAATGGCCACCTGCGCCGCTGACCTCGCCGCTCGCTATCAAACCTCGATCCTCGTCAAAGGCGGTCACCTCACCGGTGATGCCGCGGCCGATGTGCTCGTCACGGCCCGTGGCACCTCATGGCATGAAGCCGCCCGAACGCCGGGCGTCCACACCCACGGCACCGGCTGCACCTACTCCTCCGCCATCGCCGCTGCTCTCGCCTGCGGCCTCGACCTCGTCACCGCCGTCGCCACCGCCAAAAACTACGTCAGCCAAGCCATCGCCCAGCATTTCCGCTGGGGGGTGTCACTGGATGCGTTGAACCATTTTCCTGCTGACGGTGCATGAGGTCATTGTGAGTGCCTCTTACTTCGACTTCGCTGCGGCTGAGGCTTTCTTCCCTTCGCTCTTCGAGGGCTCGGCTTTGGAGGCATCGGAGGAGGACGTGGGGGCGGCGGATGTCGTGCCCGGAGTAGCAGCGGAGGCGGTTGCTGGCGCTTCGGATTTTTTGAAGGGATCTTCCCAGGTGTGCAGTTCAAAGCCAGGGCCGATGCCACCGAGGTCGCCGACGAGTTGGAGGCAGCGTTCACGCCATTTGGCGAGGTTGGGGGCGGCGTTGGGCTTTTCGGCGGTGCCCGGGAAAAAGAGGTAGGTGACCTTCAAATCGTCTTCACCACGCCGATAAGGCGTGGATTTGGGATTGATGGTCTTCGACATGAGCAGAGAGGCCTCGCCCATTTTGTAGCTGGGACCGTAGTCGCCGCAGATGGCGGGATAGATTTTCCCTTCGTGAATGACGCAGGCGTAATCGCCGATCTGCGGGGTGTGCTTGTTTTGATCGGTATAACCGCGGAAGAGCAGAGAAATGACGACGAAGGGATCTTTTTCGGCGATGAGGAAGCTGCGCGCCTTCATCTCGCTGATCTGCACGGTGAGTTCTTGGATGAGGGCGTTCAGCTCGCGGTTACGGGCGGCGGAAAGGCCTTTGATGGCAAATTCGTCCTTTGCTTTTTTGAGCCGCTCCTCCCAGCGGGCGACGAGTGGGTTCGGCGTGGTGGTGGCCTTGGGCCAGGCGTAGCTGGTGCTGGGCTGGTAAAAGTCGGACATGTAGATGTACTCATCGAGCGTGGGCATGCGGTCGCCATCGGAGCCATCGGCCACGACATCCATCTCGCTCTGCACGAGCAGGGCGCGGCGCTGGGTGGTGGGATGGGTGAGTTCGAGGATGGTCTCGCAGTCGTAGTAGTTGTGCCGGTCGAGGATCTTGTTGAGGCGGGTGAGATCGTTCTGCACGCGGGAGGTCTTACTTTGGTAGAGCTTGTGGTAAAAGCCGCTGACCTTGGCCGTGGCGAGCATGGTTTCGAGACCCGGGAGGATCTTGGGCAGGTTCGGATTGATGCGGGCCAGCTCGGGGAGCGTTTGATTGGCCTTCGGTACGCGGATGGAGAGCTGGAATTCGGCTTTGTAGGCCTCGGGATCGAGGCGTTCGAGGCTGGCGAAACTGCCTTCCTCGGTGATGAGGTTTGTTTTGACAGTGATGCCGTTGAAGAGCGTGGCGACATCCACGTCCTTGCGCGGGATGTATTTGTCCGGCAGCGGCGGCTGCACCTCTTTAACGACTTCGACCTGCTTGATGACTTCCTTGGTCACCGGCACCTCTTTGACGATCTCTTTGGGCACCTCGCGGGTGATGATGCGCTCCTTGGTGCTGCGGGCGGATTCAATGATCTGCTGGATGCCGCGTTTGATCTTCCCGGCAAAGGGCGTGAAGGGCAGCAGGAGCGCCACGAGCAGCACGGAAAAGAAAAGAAACTTCGTGACTGTGCCGAGGCAGCCGCCGCGAGGTCTTGCAGCCGGTTGAAAAGCGGACTCGGTGGGCGTGGGGGAGTTTTCCGGGGGCATCGCGGGAACGTTCAACGTTCAACGCGGAACGTTCAAGATCGAAAACGCTGTGTCGGAGAGGTCAGACGTGAGACGTGAGACGTGAGAAGTGAGAAGTGAGATGTCAGACGTCTAACCTCTTACTTTTAACATCTCACCTCTCACCCTTCCTCCAGCCTGCCCTCTTTCAGCAGCAAGCGGCGATCCCCGCGGGTGGCGAGCTGGCGGTCGTGGGTGACGACAATGAGGGTCTTTTTGGCCTCGTCGACGATCTGCATGAGCATGTCGATCACGCCGCTGCCCGTGGTGGCGTCGAGATTGCCAGTGGGTTCGTCGGCATAAATGATGCCGGGGTCATTGATGAGAGCGCGGGCAATGGCCACGCGCTGCTGCTCACCACCGGAGAGTTCGGTGGGTAAATGATGGAGGCGCTCAGCCAGGCCGACCTTGGAAAGCAGCTCGCGAGCACGGTCATCGGCCTTGCGACCGCCGATCATGGCGGGCAGGGCGACGTTTTCGAGAGCGGTGAGCTCGGGCAGCAGAAAGTAGTGCTGGAAAACGAAGCTCATCACCTGATTGCGCATGCGTGCCCGTTCCGCAGCGGGTGAATTGTAGAGCGAGCGGCCATGCACGAGCACATCACCGGACGTGGGCTGCTCCAGGCCACCGAGGACGTAGAGCAGCGTGGTTTTCCCCGCGCCGGACTGGCCGCAGAGGAAGACTTTCTCGCCCGCTTTGACCTCCAGATTCACGCCGCGAAGCACCGGTAAATCGTGCCCCGCCAGATGGTAGGTGCGATGCACGTCAGTGGCGATGAGGGGCGCGGCGTTTTGGCTCATGAGGGAAAAAAGATAGGCGAGAGTCGGCAGGTGGCTGCGTGCGTCAAGACGTGATGCCCACCATGGTCCGCTGGCGCACGGCCTCATACATCACGATGGCGGCCGCGGTGGCGAGATTCAGGCTGCGAGTGCCGCCCTCCCGCATGGGAATGCGCAGCCAGTGTTCGTTTTCGAGCAGGGAGGCCGGGATGCTGCGTGTCTCCGGCCCGAAGACGAGAAAAACCTCCTCCTCGGTGAACCCGGCAGCCCAGTAGTCTGTTTCGCCGCCGCATTCGACGAAGAAAATGGCGCTCGGTGAAGGCATCGCGGCCCGGAAGGCCTCCCAATCGTCGTATTGCCGTACATCGACGTGCTGCCAGTAATCGAGCCCGGTGCGTTTGAGGTATTTGTCCTCCAGGCTGAAGCCCAGCGGGTGGATCAAATGCAGCCGCGCCCCGGTGGCGAGGCACAATCGGCCAATCGCCCCGGTGTTGTGCGGGATCTCCGGCTGAAAGAGCACGACGTGCAGCATGGCGGCTCAGCCTTTGAAGACGAAGAACTTCCGGCAGAAGAAGTTCACCAGCACGGAAACGACGACGAGAATGCCCTGCGCCATGACAGAATGGATGCCGTATTTGTGGATCAAGAACGGACCAGCGGCCAAGCCTGCGATGAAACCGATGACGCTCACCAGCATGAAGTAGAAGAACTCCTTCACCCAGTGGTGCCGCCCCTGCTCAAAGACCCACAGCACGTTCGTGTAGTAGGCAAACAGGGTGCTAAAAACCACCGCGAAGCAGTTGTTGTAGGTGGAGTGAAGCGCCCGCACTTCCCTTGGGATGTCGTTGTCGATGGCGGGAAAGAGCCACATGGAGCCGAGCGTCCAAATCGTCTGATGCACGACGAGCGCCCCGACACCACAGATGCCGTATTTGATGAACTGGATCATCGGATGCGTATCCCGGGCATGGATGCGGGCCAGGATGGTGCGCCAGTCGTTTTGAGAGAAGAAGCGCCGGGCATCGGCGATGGTTTGCAACATGCGGTACTCTACCCGCAAAACGAAAAGCCTGTCCAACGAAGACTTCGCAGGACAGGCCGAAGAGGAAGCCGAAACGCGGCTCAATTGGGGTGGTAGTTGCCGTAGCGGTCGTAATAGCCCTGCTGCTGGGGCTGAGAGCGAGCGGGCACCCAGCGGCCATTGCGGTCATAGTAGCCGCTCTGCTGTGAACGTTGATCGTAGTAGCCGCCCTGCTGCGCATGGCGCTGGTCACGCGAATTCCCGATCATCGCACCGCCCGCCGCGCCTGCGGCAGCTCCGATGGCCGCGCCTTCCAAGCCGCGACCACTTTGATTGCCGATGATGCCGCCCGCAGCAGCACCGAGAAGGCCTCCGACGACGGCTCCCTGCTGGGTGCCGGGACTAGCGGCACAGGAAACGAGAGATGCCGCCGTGAGGACGAGTAGGATGTTCCTTTTCATGAGGTGTGGAGTGTAATTGAAGAAGGCTGAGGTTTTTCAGCCCCGACTTTGTCGGAGACGGGGGCAGCCATGTTCATTCAGGAAGAAGAAAAGTGCCCGCTGAGATATCCAGTTCTCGATTCCCCCACGTTCCCCACGCTTTGAATCGTCATTTGACGCCCTCCCCCCGCCGCATTAGAAACGCGGCTCTCGCCTTACTCTCATGCGCTCGTCCCTTGCCCTCTTTGCCTGCCTTCTCGCCACCGTCTCCACCCTCCGTGCGGAAGTCCTCCCCCTCGACCATGAGTGCGCTGGACTGGTGAAAAAGTATCTCACTGCCGTCGTCGAACAGGACTGGAAGACCGCTGCGGACATGATCGTCACGGATTCCCTTGAGCGCCGCCAGCGCGAAACCGTGAGCATCATCAAATCCGCTCCCACGATGACGGATGAGGCCTCGATGCTTCAGGGCTACAACGCCAAGGACTACAAAGAGCTTGAGAAGATGAGCCCGCAGGAATTCTATGTGGCTGACCGCAACGCTTGGCATCAGAAGCTCAAGATCGCCCCAGAGACCACCCTGCGCAAAAAAGAGACGCTCAAAATCGAAGTGCTCTCCGCCGCCTCCGAGAAAGAGAAAGGTTACGTTCATGTCGTGGTCCGCACCTCGCAGGAAACGCTCACGGATAAGATCGAGGAGCTTTTCCTCATCTCCTTCATCCCGAATCCAAAGAACCCGAAAGGCTGGCTCATCTCCCCCGAGATGAAGGACCGCCCCGTCATCACTCCCCTGCCCGGCTCCGAAGGTGCCAAAAAGGGCGACGCGAAGTAAGATCAAGCCAGCAGGCTTCTCAGCTCCTCCAGCCGCACTTTTCCGAGGTCGCCACGAGGAATCTGGGCCAACCCCACGACGGACTGAATCTGCTCAAAAGCTCGCAACTGGAGGTTCAATGCCTCGCGCAAGCGTGCTGAATCCGCTGTTGGCATCCCGCTCACGGCGAGAACCAGACGCGAGCCGGCTCGTTCATCCGGTAGATCGCACACGACGGCCTCACCGGCGATGATTTGGAGTTCCAGCCTGAGCGCCTCAATGCGCTCCTGAATCGGCCCCAAGGCCACCAGCTCACCCAGAATCTTCACGATGCCGGATTCACGGCCCGTGAACTGCAAAAAGCATCTCGAACCTTCCCGCGTGAGTTTCACTCGGTCCCGCGTGCGCAGGCCTTTTCCCATCTCGATGGGCTTCCAGCGCCATTCGGAGCCTTCACAGAGGGCGTAGCCTTTCGCCAGCGCCGGGCCTCGAATCGTCAAAACACCTTCCGCATCCGTTTCAGGCTCCCAGATCGGCAAAACCTCCATCCGGCCACCTTCTGCCACCTCGGAGGCCACTTGCGAGGCGGTCTCCGTCATGCCGTAAGTCGTCCGCACCGGCCAGCCGAGCTTCAGCGCTGCCTGCCGCACCTCGGGGCTCAAGGCCCCACCTCCCACGAGCACCACACGGAGGCTTTTCGGGGCCGCGATGCCCGCAGAAACGAGATCAAACACCTGCGTCGGAACCAGCGAGCTCAGCGTTGCGCCCGTTTCCTTTGCTTTGAGAGCGAAAGCCTTCGCGTCCCATTTTCCGCTCAACGTTTCCACCGGCACATCGGCCGCAAAAGCCCGCGCCAGAATGCCAAAACCGCCCACATGCCACGTCGGCAGCGCCAGCAGCCAGCGATCTCCCGCCGTCACCGTGAAATGAGCATTCACTGCTTTTGCCGAGACCAGCATCGCGGACTTCGTTAGCGCCACCCACTTCCGCTGGCCTTCCGTGCCGCTGGTTTGAAACAGGCACCAGCCCTGCCGCCCATGCGTCGGCTCCATCCATGCCGCCAGCCCCACGGCGGATTCACCGGGAGAGCAGGCCACATGCGTCTGCTCCCCATGCCAAAATGCCTCCGTGAGATGCTCGTTCATCATGCGACGCCGATCATGGCCGCCGATGCGCCCGCGTCATGTCCGAATTTCCCCATGCATGCCGCCTTGTCACTCACTCACCAGCACACAGCGGAAGCCCACGCTATCGCTGCGATAGGATTCCGGGTCGTGGGTGCGGTGGGAGGCGAGCAAAGTCTGCGGGCGGGCGCTTTTCCACGAGCCACCACGCAACACCCGCCAGTCCGTGCCCGGCCGAAAGAGTTCCTCGCACCACTCCCAAAGATTTCCGCTCAAATCGTGAATGCCGAGGTCGTTCGTCACAGAAGCGCGTGACTTAAGCTTTCCGCCGGAAAGCCCGTCCTGATAGTTCTCGATGAAATTTTCGGGGAAATCCTCCTGCGACTCCCGACCGCAAAGATTCCCCGCGCCGCGTGGGGGCGGCCAGGCTGTGCCCCAAGGAAAAAGGCCTTCCAAGCGATTCGATTTAGCCTCGGGAGATTCTTGGGCGGATTCGAGGTGCCCAATGCCCGCCGCACAGCTCCACTCGTGGTCCGTGGGCAGGCGATAATGCTGACGGGCACTGAGGAAGCCTTTTTCGCGTTCGAGCCGCGTGAGCCAATCACAAAAGGCCACCGCCTCTTTCCAACTCACCTGCGAGGCAGGCTCTGCGGCCTCCTTCGCAGGCAGTGAAGGAAGGTTTTGGAACTGCGAGAGAAGGCCGCGCTGGGTCTCCTCGCAGGCAAAAAGCACTTTCCCTTGGTTCACCGGCACCTCGGCAAAACGCATGCCCAGGCTATTGGTGAACGCGGGTGGTGGTGGTGGACGTTTGGAAGAATGCGAGGTGCAGGCGCTGATCGACATCAAAGCAGACCAGACCAGCAGGTAAAGCAGGCGGGCGAACATGAAGAGTGAGCCAGAAGCACGAGGTTTCGGGAGACGTGCTTCCAGTACGATCATGGTAGCAAGGAGGTGCCCAAAAAGGCAAGAAAAAGCCCGGCGGCCTTGCGACCGCCGGGCGTGAGGTTCTCCCTCGTGAGCGATTAGATGCTCGCCGCGCTGTATTCCCATCCCGAGCGGACGGCGGCGCGTTTGATCATCTTGTTCGCATCGGCGTTATCGGACTCCTGCTTGGCGCTATCCCAGCCGATGACCTTGCCCGGATTGCCGATGGCGAGGTTGCCCAGAAGGCAGAGCTTGGTGAGCGGCACGGAGTAGTCGAAGTTGCTGCCGGCGATCTTGTCCTGCTCGATGGCCTTGACGAGTTCGAGCTGCGGCTTGCCGGGGGCGAGGGAGCGTTCGAGGGTCTTCGGCGTTTCTTTGAAGAATTTGGCCAGCTTGGGGCGGTTGCCCACGATTTCGAGGGCCTCGCAGTAGTCGCCAGGATTGAGGATGGTATCTTCGTCACCCACGATCATGAAGCCACCGATCATCTTGTTGAAATCGCGACCGTCTTCGAGCTTGGCGGGGCGGGCGGGCTTCATCGGCACATCGCCGTTTTTGCCTTCATACCAGTGCAGCTTGATCTCGCCGTATTTGACGTGCTTGAAGTGGCAGATGACGTGGGACCAGGCAGGCCAGCTCATGTCGGTGAGATCACCCACTTCGGCTTCGATTTTGTAGGGTTCGCCGAGTTCGCAGGCCCAGAAGGGACCGTCCATGATGTGGCAGCCCATGTCACCCATGGCTCCAGCACCGAAATCGACGCTGCCGCGCCAGGCGAAGGGGTGCAAACCGGGCATGTACGGATGGTCCGGCACCTGGGCGAGCCATTGCTGCCAGTTCACATGCGCAGGAGCCTGGCCGACGGCCTCGGTGACGCCATTGGCCTCGTCCTTCTTGCGGGGCTTCGGAGCGGCTTTGCCGGTATAAATGTCCTTGGCGGCGGTGCCTTGGGGCCAGATGGGGCGGTTGGTCCAAACGTGGATTTCCTTCACGTTGCCGACGACGCCAGCGTTCATCCATTCCTTGAGCTGACGGATCTGCTCGCCGGTGTGGCCTTGGTTGCCCATGTTGGTCTTCACGCCCTTTTTCTTGGCGGCGGCGTGGAGTTCATTGGCTTCCCAGATGCGGTTTACGAGGGGCTTCTGCACGCAGACGTGCTTACCGCGCTTGATGGCCTCCATGGCGGCCGGGTAGTGGGCGTGGTCAGGCGTGGAGACAGTGACCATGTCGATCTTGTCGGCCATGTCGTTGAACATCTCCTGGAAGGAGGTGAACATCTTGGCTCCCGGATACTTCTTTTGGGCGTCTTTGAGGCGGTTGCCGTCGATGTCGCAGATGGCGACGATATTGGCCCCTTCGGCGGCAATGCCGACATCGCTAGCCCCTTTACCGCCCGCACCGCCGATGCCGGCGACGTTGAGCTTCTTCGCGGCGTCCTGGCCGAGGAGGAGTTTGGGAACGAAAAGGCCACCGGCGGAAAGCGCGGTGTTGCGGAGGAACGCACGACGGTTGGGGAAGAGAGAGGTCTTCATGGATGGAATGGGCCGCGAGGATAGCGGTGAGGGCGCAGTGAACGCAACGGGAAAGCTGCTTCCTGCGGGAATGTGCTTTTGTGCTTGGCGAAACGTCCCGGCGGGCGCTAAAAGGCCGGATGGACTTTGCCAAATTTGCCGCTGATCTCTCGGGTTTTGTGTGGGGCGTGCCGCTCATCGCGCTGCTCTTCGGGACGCACCTCTTCCTCACCATCCGCACGGGATTCATTCAGCGCTTCCTCCCTCGGGCCATCAAGATCTCGTTCTCGCGTCAAAAGGAGGGCGAAGGGGATGTCACGCAGTTTGGCGCTTTGATGACCGCTCTTGCCGCCACCATCGGCACCGGCAACATCGTCGGCGTGGCCGGTGCGGTAGCCATGGGCGGTCCCGGCGCGGTGCTGTGGATGTGGCTGACGGGTGTCTTTGGCATCGCCACGAAGTATTCCGAGGCCGTGCTGGCGGTGAAGTATCGCGTCAAGATGCCGGATGGCTCCATGGCTGGCGGCCCGATGTATGCGCTGGAGCGCGGCCTGGGCGTGAAATGGCTCGGCGTGCTCTTCGCCGCCTTCACCTGCATTGCCGCCTTTGGCATTGGCAACATGACGCAGGCCAACAGCATCGTCGAACTGCTCCGCGAGCACATTAAACCAGAGTCTGACGCCGTGCTGCGGTGGGTGGCAGGCAGCGTGATGGCCGTCCTGACCGCCGCCGTCGTGCTCGGCGGCGTGAAAAGCATCGCCAAGGTGTGCGGCTTTCTCGTTCCGATCATGGCCGTGGGCTACCTCATCGGCTGCGTACTCATTCTGATCAAGAATGCCGGTGTTCTCCCAGCAACCTTTGCCGATATCTGGCACGGTGCCTGGAGTGGTCAGGCAGCAGTGGGCGGTTTCGTGGGAGCCACGCTCAAGCAGGTGGCGCAGGCAGGGATCGCACGCGGCTTGTTCTCCAATGAATCCGGCCTCGGCTCAGCCCCCATCGTGGCCGCTGCGGCTCAGACGCGGAATCCTGTGCGCCAGGCCCTCGTGAGCTCCACCGCCACGTTTTGGGATACGGTCGTCGTATGCGCCATGACCGGTCTCGTGATCGTCAGCAGCGGGCATTGGAAAGAAGGTCTGCCAAAGGCCGCCCTGACCAGCGCCGCCTTCAATGATCTCCACACCGTGGGTCCCATCTTCCTGCTCTTCGGCATGTTTTTCTTCGTTTTCTCCACCATCCTCGGCTGGGGTTACTACGGCGAAAAAGCGGCGGAATACCTTTTTGGCAGCCGCTCCGTGAAGCCCTACCGCATCCTATGGGTGCTGGCGGTGCTGTTTGGTAGCGTGCAGCCGGCCCAGGCCGTATGGGACTTTGCCGATGCCGCGAACGGCCTCATGGCCATCCCGAATCTGATCGCCCTCATCTGCCTCAGCGGTGTCATCGCCGCCGAAACGAAGGCGCACCACCACGAACTGACCGGGAAAGACTGAAAAAAGCCCTTCGCCAGACTTGAAAGCCCGTCCGCAGCCTCTAGTATCACGGCCCCCACGACCCGCTGCCTCATGGTGTAATGGTAACACAGCAGATTCTGAATCTGTTATTCAAGGTTCGAATCCTTGTGAGGCAACCACTCCGCTTAGCAGCATCCGATCAACGCATTAGCTCAGCCCAGGGTCCCAGGCCTCCATGGCCATGCAGGCAGCCCCCAGAGCGCCGGCATCATCACCCAATTGGGACGGTCGAATCTCCAACGGCATGTCCTTCAGCGCCGGGAAGAGCTTTTTCAGCTTCAACGTGATTTCATCGCAAAAACCAGACCCCAGAGCCGTCAGCGGCCCGTGCAGGAAGTAAAGACGGGCATCAATGAGCAACTGCGTCATCCCGATGACGCGGGCGAAATCCTCCGTCACCGCGTCCCACGCCAGGCTCCGCGTACCAGCGAGGCTTTCGAGCACCAAATGCAGATTCGCAGGCGCAGACGTGGCCGCAGGGCTCCCCGTGAGGCGACACCAGATCGCCGGTGCAGACAACAGTTCATGCATCTGCGTGGGGGAATCCCCCGCAGGCCAGGGCCACAGGCCGATCTCACCCGCCGCCTGATGCGTCCCGCGCATCAGAGCGCCATCCTTTACGATCGCTAAGGCAAAGCCGCTACGAGGTCCGAGGATCACAAAGTCCGGCGTTTCACGCCCACCGCCGAACCAGCGCTCCGCCAGCGCCACCGCGCGCAGATTGTTTTCGACCGCTGCCGGAACCTTCATGGCCTCCTTCAGCAGCCTTTGCAGCGGCACATCCCGCCAGTCCGTAAACGACACGCTGTAGCTGGCGATACCCTCCTCAGGATTCACCAGCCCTGGAGCGCCTGCCCCCACCCCCAGCAGTTTGCCTGGCACCTTGGCAGCCAGATCATGCAGGGCACTTTTCAGGTGCTCGATCACGGCTTTCACCCCGATGCCTGGAGGCAGCGGATGCGTCTCGCCATGGATCGGCTTGCCGGCAAAATCCACCGCCACCACCTGGATGCGTGCCCCGGTGAACTCGACGCCAGCAAACCAGCCGATGCCGCTCACCAACTCCAGATTTACCTTCGGGCGCCCCGCTAGGCCCTTCACGAGGCCGGTTTCCCTCAAGATGCCGCTGGCCAGGAGCTGCTCCACATAGAGCCCCATCGTTGAAGGTGCCACCGAGTGCCGCTTCGCCAGCCGACCTCGCGAGTTCGCGCTTCCACTCCGCACACTCTCAATGATGCGGGCGTGAAGATCATCTTGGGAAACCTTGAGCGTTCTCATTGGCGACCCATGCACAATCGTGGACCTAGCGTCCAGTCGATGTTGCCCGCACTGCATCTTTCCGGCCTGCCAGCTTGCCTTTTTGGCCGCCAAACATGAAAAACAGCCTCCGCATGACCATCAACCCGCTTTCCGAACAGAAACCCTTCACCACCAAGGACGGCAGCACCATCCGCAGCATCTTGGATCGCACGAACGCCCCCGTGCAGAACCAAAGCCTCGCCGAGGCCACCGTCCCCGTCGGCAAACCCACCGAGCGCCACCACCACAAGCTCAGTGAAGAGTTTTACTTCATCCTCGAAGGAGAGGGCACCATGGAAATCGACGGCGAAGAGCGCACCGTCATCGTTGGCGACGCCATTCTCATCCCACCCGGAGCCTGGCACCAAATCACCGCGTCACAAACGCTGCGTTTCCTCTGCTGCTGCGCCCCGCCGTATTCACACGAGGATACGTATTTTGCCAATTGATGATTCTCAGAGTCAACGGCGGCAATGGAAGCGAAGAGCTTCCAGGATCATCGCCTCACGTGAGGGATGGAGGCTCTTGAGAAGGGTGATCGCGGACTGGAGGGACGACTTCCTCGTCAACTGGTGGCACCACGGCCTCATGGCGAAGCACCTCTTTTCCACCGCTATCCACTTCTGGTTTTTTTTAGGAACCATTTTGCTACCAAGTCTCTTTTGAAGTCGATGCCCTAGAAAGTGTAGTCGGTGAGTCGCACGCAAAACCGAAACCAACGCGACTCATATCATGACCCCTCGAATCCAATTATGGACCGGCATCGTCCTCAATCTAGCCCTCTTCGTGAACCCCTTGCTGGCACAGAGTGCCCACCCCTCCCCTTCCCTCCCTCCGGTATTGAAAAACTGGGAACAAGGCAAACCGTGGACGGTGCTGCGGGAGATCACGACCCAATTAATGACGCACTTGCGGCAAAAAGAACCGAAGGGCATAAGTCGGAACAGGTTGATTCAGCTTACAACGGCCGCCTCTGAACAGGACTTGAGAGATGCGGCGAGGTTCTGGTCCAGTCCAGGAATGTTCCGTGAACTGGAGTCCTTCAGATCGGTTTACGACCCCAAAGCTTTAGCACTGCGAACATACGATGGCATCCTCATCGCGGAAGACATTTCACGTTGGCTGAACTCGAAAGACGCTCCAGACAACCAGGACGACTTTGATCAATTTCTGAGTGAAGGCGCGGTCATCGGCGTGGGTGCCAGCCACAGCGACAAATTGGGGGAAGTCGGCCCTGATTTCTTCAGCTTCCCCAAGTTGCCCGACGGCAAGGATAAGTATCGTGTCGAGCACAAGCTCGCGGTCATGCAACTGCTGTGTGACGACATGAGGCGGCTGGAAGCAGGCGTGGCGGCCGGTTATTGGCGGAGGCTCCAATCCATGCAGTTTCCCAAATCCGTGAGCGGCCTCCGCGCGAGTCTCAACGTTCGCATCAACAGCCTACTTCAAGATCCGGAGGTTAAGGAATGTTATCGAGTGATGCGGGCGCAACTGCTGAGCGAGATGGTTGGTGCCCCGGCTTCTGCCGCCAACGCTTCCTACCTAGCGAATGGAACCGATAGCCGCACCCGCAACAACCGCCTCTATCAAGCCATCGCCAGCCATTTTCGATCCGGCTTCAGTGTCGCGGCATTCGTCGCCCAATCTTCCACCACCAAAACGTCCGTGCTTCGACGTGCATTGATCACGGGCGGTTCAGTCCGGTTCACGGGGGTCCAACTGCTTCGCTTCTCCTTCCAGTATCAACTTCAGCGTGACATCCTGGGGCCCGCCATCCGATCTCCCTTGGTTCAAGCCGAAAACCTGGGTGACGACTTTAAACAAACGGCGTCGTCCTATTACCAGCAGATTCTGAATGACGCCAAAGCCGCCTGTTCGGGGGAGACACTTCGCTTCTTGTTGCGACAGGAGACAAGTGTGGAGAGGGCCATGGCAAGGTTCACCGAAGAGATGTCAGGATTTACCGCCTGCCTCACTGCGGCAGATTACGCGGCTGTTACCAAGGACTCTCTGGACGCGGTTTCCACAGCTCTG
>CALSBJ010000091.1:0-22308 GCA_943373155.1 Akkermansia muciniphila
CGTAACCGTCGCGGGAGCGGAGAGCTGGAGCTGGAATTTATTTCCGTTGGCAGCACTCGGGGAGATGAGTGCCGTGATGGTGGTGCCTGCGGGGATGTTCGGATTGTTCATCATTGTCATCCCAGTGGCAAAACCGGTGTGGTTGAGAACATCGACCACATTGCTGTTCACCGTGGAGGACACGGCAGCCACGGGTGAGCTGGCGATGGTGGCCGTTGCAGTTCCAGCCGCCGTGGCAGCCGCAGAGATACGGATTGAGTTTTCGCTAAGGACCTGGGTGATCACCGCACCGGCGGGAATCCCCGTGCCGGAGATCGACATCCCCGCCACAAGTCCTGTGGTCGAAGGCACCGTTAAATCGGTGTTTCCAATAATTGTGGTGGCATTAAAGGTCTGCCCGCCAGCTACCCCAACTGCGGAACCAAAGGTGGTGGCGGAGGTGCCTGCTGTTGAGGCATTCAGCGAGATACGCACTTGGGTGTCACTGATGATTTCCGTAATCGTGGCTCCAGCGGGAATACTGCTGTTCCCGTGCAGGACAAGGCCAGTGGAGAGGCCGGTGGTACTTCCGAGCGTCAACACATTGCTGTTGGCGGTCGTCGTGGCACTAAGCTCGGGCTTGAGCACATTGGCATCCATGAAATTCCAAGTGCCGCTGCCGATCTTCATGAGAGTGGCGGATGCTGGGGTATTGTGGAAATTAGCGATAGGCCCGGCGAGCGTGCCCACGCCCGTTCCATTCGCACTAAGGTAATAGGTGTTGGACTGGCCGCCACCGCCGCCCCACGAGAAACGGGCACCGCCACCCAGAGTGAGCGAGGTACCGTTATCCACCCCTGCGATCACCGCCTGATTGTTTTGATTATCACCGATGCTCACGGCGATGTGCACCGGGTTCACGATGACATTGTTTCCCGCCATGTTGCGGATGGCTCCCTGGCTGTTGATACCGCCAAAGGGACGATTGGCCGCGAGAGCCAATTGGAAGGTTTCATTGATCGTGTTCGTGCCGGGGAGGTTCAAGGCTACTTCCGCGCCTGTTTCAGCGATGATCGTGCGCGGCCCTTGGAAGGAATTCGAGCCGTTCACAAACCCAGAATTTCCGAATGCACCTACATCATTGATTTGCAGACTTCCCTGTCCGGCCGTCAGCACCCCTGTCCACCCAGTCTGCGGCTGGGTCAGCACCAGAGTTCCAATGTCGTTTTTGCGAAGTCCGCGGTTAGTGGCGGTATGCTGGAAGGCAGAATTTAGTGTGAGGGTGTTCCCTTGGGTCACCTCGATGGCATTATTGTCTTGGTTCAGCACGATGTCGCGAGTGGTCGAGAAGCTGCCAGTGGCTCTCAGGCCTGCACCAGTGGCCGCGTTTGTATTGATCAAAATCTGGTTGGACGGATTACCCAAGGCCCCATCGCTACTCGCAGCCACGACACCTGCGGTGATGTTGATCACTGGGGTGGCGGTGACAGCGCTGGGCGTACCAGTGAATGAATTCGACAGCACAAGCTGGGAAAGAGCCAAGGTCGGGTCATTCGCGGTGATCGGTTGGCCCGGCGAGGTAGTCGCGAGTGTCACCTGGCGGCGGACGAGGGTGGGACTGCTAGCGGTGATGTCTTGGCTGAGGGTGAGAACGTTTCCGGCCACGGAGACGACATAGGTTCCAGCAGGAATGCCGGTGCTAGCGGCCAGCACCTCACCCGCACGGAAGGCTCCACCTGTTCCTCCCGTGACCGTAACGGTATTAGTGCCGCTCGTGCCGGTGGTGGTGTTGGTCACATTGTTATTGATGGAGGCAATCGTCGTTCCGTCCGCAATCCCATTCCCCGAAACCTGCATACCGAGTGCGAAAATAGTGCCAGGGTCAACCGCCAAGGTCAGCGTGTTTCCGCCAATGGCTCCCACCCCGGCAAAGTTCTGCACATTCACATTCGCGATGCGGGTATTGGCTGGGATACCCGTGCCAGTGACGAGCTGACCGGGCACCAAATTGGTCACGCTCTGGGTGGTGAGGGTGTTCGCATTGGTCGATCCACCGGGGCCCGCGTTGGTCCCTGTAAAATTGCTCGTCGAGCCAAAGGTATTGCCTGCGTTCTCGAGCGAAAGGGTGCCACTGCCTGATTTCAGGAGGCTCCCGCCGCCACCGACCACCCCGCCGAGGCGCAGTCCGGGGAGTAGGTTTGAATCACTGGCATTGTTGACCTGGAGCGTGAGACCACCATTGAGCGTGGTAGCGCCATTCACCTGGAGGTTGTAACCGTTGTTGTTAGCCAAAACCACCGTGTTCCGCCCGGTGCTCAAGGTATTGATCTGCATCGTTTTGTTCTGCGCCTGGACATAGTAGGGGAAATAATCCGTGCCCACACGCCCCACTGCCAAGGTGTTGTTTTCGTTGATGGTGATGGCGTGGTTAAAATTGAAAATCTGGTTTCCTCCCGTACCGTCACCATCTTCAGCGAGGGTCAGCGTGTTGTTCCGGTTGAGGGCAAAGGTGCGGCTATTCAGCGAATCAACCCCTTCGAGGCGAAGCCCAGCATCCGGCTCAAAGTTCAACGTGCCCAGGAAGGCCGAATTATTGCCGCTGAGGGCCACCACGCCGCGGGTGACGTTGTTGTTACCCGTTCGAGTTGGAGTGCCCAGTTCCTCGCCCTCCGCCGCCGTGATGCTGGTCACACCGTTCAGCACGGTCGAGCGCAGGGTGACCGATGTCGTCGCATCGCCCACCAGATCGGAGGCGATTTTGAGGGTGGCTCCGGGATTGCCCACGGGCAGACCACCCGCGATCGCATCAAGCACCAGCGACTGATTGGGGGAGATACCGATGATCGTGCCGTAGGTCAGGGTGCCTGTGACGCTGCTGGTAGCCGCACTCGTCAGGGTGTAGGTGTTGGTCAGGCTGTCGATGGTGGCGATGCGGGCACCGGCTGGAATCCCAGCGCCGCTCACTGGCTGCCCCACTCGGAGTCCAGCCGTGCTCGCCACGCTCACCGTGGTCGTGCCATTGGTCGTGCCGCTCATCGTCTGCGTGCCCCCCAGAGTGATGACGGCGTTATTTTGCATCGAACGAATGAATCCGCTCTTCGCGAGATCGACGTTGTTGACGAAAGTAGCTCCCAGGCCCGCCGAAGTGGCTCCCGTGGTGTCCAAGAAGAGGTTCCCGCCATTCAGCTTGATGGCTGCGGAGCCGATGGGATTGAATGCACCCGCCGCAGAGCCGCCCGTCAGTACCAGCGAGGGAGCGGAAGTGAAGTTATAGGAGGCACCGCTGCTAGCCGCCGTGACGCGAGTGGAGATAGTCACCGTGGCGTTTGTTCCTGGATTGGTGATCTGCGTGATGAAGGTGCCTGGCAGGATATTCGGCCCAGTCACCATCATCCCTGGAAACAAGGTAGAGGTGTTAGTATTGACACCCGTGATCGTGGTTCCGTTAATAGCGGTGTTACCCGTCGTGCTTGAAGTTGTCCCCAGCATCTCGATCGTCGTGCCACCACCCAAAGTGCTCTGCTGTGTGGTGCCGCTGAAATACAGGCGACCGACACCGCTCTTCACCAAGGTCATGTTCCGCCCGCCATCGGAAACCACTCCATTAAAGGCGATGCCTGTGTTGGCATTGATGTTCACGGTCCCAGATGTGCCCGTATGCCCGAGCAAGCTCGGGCTACCAGTCGTGCCGCCGAAGCGGATCGCCGGGCCAAAACCATCCCCACCAGCGGCCACTTCCTGCGTGGCGCTCGACATCAAACGGGAGGAGAGCGTCACGCCATTGTCAATTTGCAGGGCCCCCATGATAAATCCTGGGGAAAGTGTGTTCTGGATATTGAGAGCCGCGCTTCCAGTAAGGTGTACCGCGTTCCCTAGCGTGATGGCTCCGCTCGCCGTGGTGGAGGTAAGGGTCTCAGCCCTCGTCAGCAGACCGGCGAGAGAGGTTCGAGGATTGTTGGTGCCATTGATCCCGTTATTATTGGCATAAGCCAGATCCAAAGACCCACCGCCCGTGCCCTGCACATAGTCCACACGGATTTCGTGTGTGCCCACGCCCAGAGGGATCGGAGCGCTGGAAAGATCCGTGGCACCTTTGCCCCCGTCATTGTTCAAGATCAGCACCCCATCGATATAAATACGCGCCGCATCATCCGGCCGGGCAAAGAAAGTGTAGTTACCCGCCGTCGTGATGTTCACATTGCCCACATACTGCACGCCATAGTTTGCCACCGTTTGAGTGGCGCCATTCGCGTCGATGTAACGGATCGAAGTGCGCCCATCCCCTTGAGGAGCCAGCGTATTGAAAAACGGAGCGTTGGACAGAGTAAGAGCTGGCTGCGTGGGAAGAACGGTGATGGTCGGGTTCGCCGCCGTGATGTTCAGCGGCTGGTTCAGATTGTTCACCACCTCAATGGTGGTGCCGTTGATGATCTTCACTTGAGCACCAGCAGGAATGCCCGCACCAGAGATTTTCTGACCGGCCTCCAAAGACGCCGTATTGCTGACCGTCAGGAAGCTCTGCGCTAGCGCCCCTGAGGTGATGAAGCTCTGCGTGGGGATGACCTCCCCGGTGGCCGGCTGGCTAAAGTCGATCCGGCTCGAATCGGTGTAGGTGGAAAGATTGAACAAGCGGCCTGAGATGCCACTGCTCGTCTTGGTGCCGCGTAAATCGAGCCCGCTGCCCGCTTCCAAGGTGATCAGATTGTTTCCCAGCGGATTGTTGGTACTGGTCGTTTCCAGAAGAGAATTGTAGGCCGCATTGCTGGCAGTCAGTGCTGAGACGATCGTCTTTCCCCCGATGGTGATGCCGCCCGTGAGTTGATTCGGCAGCACACCGCCGGTGGAGGTGGAACCCAGCGTCAGAGTTCCAGTAAAGACTCCGGGAGACACCGTCTCCACCCGCAGGCCATTCGAGCCAGTGAGGTGAACGTTCATGTTCGCGAACACGTTCGAAGTGGCGTCCGCAGCATCAAAATTGGCTATGGAATGGCCAAGAGTGATCTTGGGGGTAGCCCCTTGCAGGTTGAGGGCATAGGAATTCACCGCTCTCAGACCAATGAAGGAAAGAGTCTGCGTGGCCGGAGTCGAAATCGTAAAGCTGTTGGATGAAACAATGCTGGAAATCACCGCTCCCTCAGGAATCCCAATGCCGGTGATCGTCTGGCCCACAAAAAGCCCCGTGGTGCTCGCCGTCACCGTATTGCTTCCCTCGGTGATGCTCGCCGAAAGGCTGGTTTGGTTGCCTCCACTCAGGGTGATGCCGGTTGTGTTTCCATTCGTGAAGCGCAGCCCGGCAGCGTTGAGAGACGCGGCCGAATTAATCGTCCCGAGCGTGGTGGTAAACGAAGTCGTGCTATTCATTGCGCCAAACGCAGCCACATCCGCCCCACTGTTGTTCCAGGTGCCCAGGCTGGTGATGTTGTTCGTGCCTGTGTTAGGCGGAGCCACGGAGGTGAAGTTATTGCCCGTCAGCGTCCAGGGGTTTGCGGCACTCAGCGTGGTTGTAATGTTCTGGCTGCCATTGTTCGAAATGGTGATCTGGTTGCCCGGCCCGATGACGGTGATGGTGCTCCCCGCCGGAATACCGGTGCCGGTAATCGTCTGGCCCACGCTGAGGCCCGTCGTGCTCGCCACGCTGATCACATTGTTCCCGAGCTGAACCACGGCGGAACCAATCGATGTGGTACTGCCGCTGGTGCGGCTGAAAGTGGGGCCCGTGGTGTTGGTTTCAATGGCCCACCAAACGGTGGCGGCTTGAAGGGGCTGAGTCACCTGAACCATGGCCATCAGGAAGGCCATGAACCATCCGAGGAGGAGGCGATTGCGGCGGAGTATTTTCATCGTGTTAAAGGGCGGAAAAAGAGTTCGGAGAAAAATCGAGATACAAAAGGAAAGCCTAGGCGGCGTTGATCGTCACAAAGCGCGGCACGAGGGCATCCAAATCGGGCTTGGAATCAGTCGGGCGGCGAGGGGGAAATGGGGCATGTGAGGGCGGGTTGTGAACAAGGCAGGAAATCTTGTCTGCGTGAGACAGGATTTCCGGTCGTAACGTTCAGAATAGCGAAGACGCCTTCACTGCGTCAACGCAAATACATGGCCCATACGAAATTCTCCCTTCGCGGGGCCTTACGGCACCGCCACCGCAGCACCTTCTAAGATTTCTACCCGGAACGCCGCGAGATCGCTGGAATCACGAGTGATTAGCACGCTGATCCGGTGCGTTCCGGCGGCCAAATCGAGGGTCAGTTCAGGGGAGAGTTCCTTCAGCTCGGCCCCGTCCACCGCCACCACGATTCCCTTTACGGAACTCAGGCCCAGTTTGACCTTCCCGGCGGCGTCCAATTTCAGCCCAAATTGGGCAATTTTCGGGAACCACGGGTACATGCGCTGCGCCGGCACCAAATCGGCCAGCGGGAGGTCGCCATTCACCTGGCTGAAAGACGGCAGCCAAGGGTAGGCGTGCTTCTCGTCGTTCAAGGCAAAACTGCCCACATGGCGCACATGGTCGATGTCAGCCTGCTCCATCTTGCCCATGACCTTCCAGGTGCGGATGTAGCGGTTCGGCTGGGTTTTGAAAGCCCCTTCCCGGCCCAACTCGCTCAAAAAGCGCACCAGATCGACGAATTCGTCCTCCCGCAGGCTGGCCGTCATTCCGGCGGGCATCATGCTCACGGGGCTCATCTGGCGGCTCGCCACGGCGGATTTGGCCACTTTCACGATTTGGTTGGCCGGGTCACGAATCGTCAACTCGTCCGCGCCATCGTTCACGAGGCCGCCGGAGACCACGCCGCCGTCTTTTTTGCTCACAATGATCATGTGGTAGCCCTCTTTGATCTTCTTGCTCGGCTCCAACAGGCTCTCGATGAGGTAATCCACGGGCGCGGAGGCCCCGATGCTGACCAGATTTGGCCCCAAGACCCCGCCGCTTTCTCCGATGGCATGGCAAGTCATGCACAAAAGCTGCTGGCGGCGATACACCGCCTCACCGCGAACGGGATCACCGTTTTTCTTCACTTTTTCGACCATCGCGGCCATTTCCGGCCCAGTCAGTGGCTTGTCCATCTGCTTGACATTGCCCGCTTTTTTGAGTGCCTCAGCCAGCGGTCCCTGGATGCCACGAGTGCTCACCATGCGGATGCCTTCCACGGCCACGAGGTCAGGAATCGTCTTGCCCGCCAGCTCCTTCGCCAGCACGCCCGGGAGCTGCTTATTCTTCAAAAACGCCCCCAAAACCGGCTTCGCGGCCGCCACCTCGGCGGCGGCCAAAAACTCCACTGCACGCTTCGCGGCCAGTTGCGGCCCCACGGTGGTCAAACCGTCGATCATGAGCGATTTGAGGCCCAGATCGGCCGATTCGACGAAGAGCTTGTCGAACAGGTCACGCGTCTTGGTGCCGCCGAGGGCCGTCAGGCCGCGGGTGGCGCCATCACGGATCGCCGGGATCGTTTTCGCATCGGTAAGCAGGCTGACCAGCTTCTCGCGGGCCGGTTCCACCTTCCAAAGTCCGGCCAAAATGGCCGTGCGATGCACCACATGCGGCTCCGGGCGGCCAAACCAGGCCGTCACCATCTCCGCCGCACCTTCGGGCACGATTTTCCGATCTGTGGCTGCCTTCACCAGGGCGTCTTGGAGGCCGATGAAGTACGCCGTTAGGTCCGGGTCATTGACCATGTCCGCCATGACCTTGGCTTGGGCCGCGTCCGCTGCGTCGCCAGCCATGGCCAGCACGGCGGCGGCATCTTCCGGACTCAATTTGCCACCTTTCAGCGCCGCAAACAGCGGCGGCAGGGCATCCGAGCGGCCCGTGCTCTTCATCGCATAAACAAACTGCTTCGGACGGTCCTCCAGCTTCAATTTCCCGCTCACCACGGCCGGCATCCACACCTCCGCCTGCTCGCGGCAGGTCAGTTCGAGCAGGAAATCGAGGTTTTCGTCCATCGGCAGGTCCAGCACGCGAAGCGCCAGATTGATCGCCGCCGGCTTGCCCATCTCCGCCAGCACCGCCACGGCCCACAGGCGCACTTGGGCATTTTCATCCGCCACGGCCTTTTCGAGCACTTTCATCGCCTCCGGCAGTTCCTTCCAGCGATGGCTCAGGATGCGCAGCGCCGCTGCACGGACGCGGGCATCGCTGTTTTCCCAAAGTTTGCGCCAGATGGTCGGCGAAAAGGAATTCACGCCCTCGCGAGCCCAGGCCGCTTCGAGCAAGGCGTGCCCATCCGTCTGCTGGGCCGCCCAAGCATCGAGCTCGGCCGTCACTTTGACCGCCCCCTGATCACGGAGTTCCCGCTTCGCAAAGGTCCGCACGTGCTTGCGGTCACTTTTGAGCATCTCCAGCAGCTCGGCGGTGTTCGCCGCGGCGATTTTGGGCCTCGGGCTGAGCGGACGGCCTTTCGCCGCCACTCGCCAAATGCGGCCGTGGACCTGATCGCGACGCGGATCACGGAAATCGACCTCGCCGTGCTGGATGATCGGGTTGTACCAGTCGGCGATATAGAGAGCGCCATCGGGGCCCATTTTGACATCAATCGGACGGAAAGCCCGGTGCGTGCTCGCCAGCACGTCTGGCATCTGTTTCGCAATGTAGCCGCTGCCGCTCGGGGTCAGCGTGAAGCGGTTCACGCGATTGCCACGGAAGTCGTTCAACACGAACGAACCCTGCCAGTCCGTCGGCCAATGCGGGTCCTCGATCACCTCCATGCCGCACTGCTTCGGCTGGCCGGGGCTCAGACCGTGCAGGATGCGCTTTGCGCCCGGCGAGGTGGCAAACACACTGCCCGGAAAGATAAAATTGATCCCTTCCCCGCCCGCGCCGTCGCAGGCAAAGCTCTGACCCCAGCGGTCGAACTCAAAACCCCACGGATTGACCAGCCCCTTGCTGATGATCTCCGCCCGACGCGTCTCTGGCCGGAATTCCCAGATGCCACCGCCCATCAGGCGACGCACCCCATACGGCGTCTCCATGTGCGTGTGGATGTAGATCGACTGATTGAAATACAGCATGCCTTCCGGCCCCCAGCGGAAGGTGTGCAGCAGGTGATGCGTGTCCTCCGTGCCGAAGCCGCTGAGCAGGATCGTGCGCTCGTCCGCCTTCAGATCGCCGTCCTTGTCCTTCAAAAACAGCACTTCGGTCGAATTCGCCACATACAGACCGCCATCGCCCGGTGCCAGCGCCGTCGGGATGTGCAGCCCATCGGCAAAAGGCGTCGATTTATCCGCCTTGCCATCGCCATCGGTGTCCTCCAGCACCACGACCTGGTCTTTCGCCGCTTCGCCCGGCTTGATGTGCGGATACGTCGTGCTCGAAACGACCCACAGGCGACCCTGCGCGTCCCAGTTCATCTGCACCGGCTTTTGAATCATCGGCTCGCCAGCGAAAAGATTCACTTCAAAGCCCTCCGGCACCACAAAGGCCTTCAGCTCCGCATCTGGATTCGCATCCGGCAGATCGGCGAGGGAGGTCGGCTGCGAGGCGGCGGCAAAGCCGCACCATCCGAGAGAAATCAGGGCAAGACGGGAGATCATGGCGAAAAATGGGGAGCGCAGATTACGCCGCCGCCGCGCCGGTTTGGCAAGCATTCTCTCCGCGAATCCACGATCCCGTCCCCATTTGAGAAGCTGGCTTGCACCCGCACACAGCCGCGACAGAAAAATGTGGGCACAGGGAGTCAAAAAGCCGGTTTAAAGGGCAACTTCCCTGCTCCGCCCGCGTTTCACGCAGGCCTCGTTTTTGCCTCCCGCGCCTCTTTATATGCCCAATCTCATCGACGTCCTCGTCCAGACCGCCACCTCCGCTGGTTGCGCCGAGCCCACCCGCCTCCGCCACTCGCTCGAACTCGCCGCGGACAAGCGCCAGCCGCTCATGGATGCCCTCGTGGATGCCAACATGGTCGATGAGGACCGTTTCTTCGAAAAGCTGGCCACCGGCCTCGGCATCCCGTTTGATCAAAACGGAGCCGCCGATGCCCCTGAAGGCATTCACAACCGTTTCCCGGCCAAAATCGCCCTGCGGCATCGCGTTTTCCCGACGCAGCTCTCGAACACCGAGGCCACGCTGATCACCTACAATCCCTTCGACCTCTCCGCCCGCCAGGCCGTGGGCCAGGAACTGCGCAAGCGGGTCCACTGGCAGATCGCCGCTCGTCATCGCATTCTCGAAGCGCTGCACCAGGGCTATGGCGTGGGCGCGGAGAACTTCGAAGAGCTTCTCGAAGGTCGCGAGGCCGGTGATGACAACGATGACCTCAAGCAGGAGACCACCGTGCTTGATGAGGCCGATGAAGAGGCCACGGTGCTGAACTTTGTGAACCAAATCTTCCGCGAAGCGCTCAAGGAGCGCGCCACGGACATCCATGTGGAGCCTTTGGAGAAGGACCTGCGCATCCGTTACCGCGTCGATGGCAAGCTCCTCGAAGTGCCCGTGCCGCCGAACATGCGCCTGCTGCAAAATTCGCTCGTCTCGCGCCTCAAAATCATGGCGCACCTCGACATCGCCGAGCGCCGCCTGCCGCAGGATGGCCGCATCAACCTCGAACTCGATGGCGAGCCCATCGACGTGCGTGTGGCTACCATCCCCAGTGTGAATGGTGAGTCCGTGGCACTGCGTTTGCTCACCCGCAAGAAGTTCGACATGAACGCCATCGGCCTCGATCCACACACCGAGGCCACCCTGAGAAAACTCATCGCCGCGCCAAATGGCATCATCCTTGTCACCGGGCCCACCGGCAGTGGTAAATCGACCACGCTCTACACGCTGCTCAAAGAGCTCAACACCAAGGACCGCCGCATCGTCACCATCGAAGACCCGGTGGAAAACAAGCTCGACGGCGTCGTGCAGATCGCCGTGAAGCCGGAGATCGACCTCACCTTCGCCGCCGGCCTGCGCAGTATCCTGCGTGGCGATCCAAATGTCATCATGGTGGGTGAAATGCGTGACCAGGAAACCGTCGAGATCGCCATTCGCGGTGCGTTGACCGGTCACTTGGTCCTTTCCACGCTCCACACGAATGACGCCGTCGGCGGCATCTCTCGTCTGCTCGACATGGGCATCGAGCCCTTCATGGTCGCCTCAAGCGTGCGAGCCTTCCAGGCGCAGCGCCTTGTGCGCACGCTCTGCGGAGCCTGCAAGCAGCCTGCGCATTACGAGGAAGCGTATTTGAAGAACGTCGGCGTGCCCGCCGAGTTCAAGCGCACCTTCTTCAAGCCCGTCGGCTGCCGTGCCTGCCGTGGTACCGGCTTCACCGGTCGGCTCGCCATCATGGAAATCTGCCTCATGACCGAAGCCATCCAGGACAAGGTCAACCAACGTGCCAACACCATCGAACTCAAAGCCCAGGCCCTCAAAGACGGCATGATCCCCATGCGCCAATACGGCTTCCGCAAAGCCAGCGAGGGCATCACGACTCTCGAAGAAGTGCTCACGGTCACCGCGGCGAGTGAGTAGCCGGTCGGCTGTAGGCGGTGGACAGTTGGCAGTAAGCAGTGAAAACCATTCGATCATCATGAACTCCACGACACGAAAACCCATTGTTCAGAGCTACCGCGACCTCGAGGTGTACAAGGCCGCGTTCAAGCTCCAGCAGGCTGTGTTCAAGGCATCGAAAAAGTTCCCGCGTGAGGAAATGTATTCGCTCACCGATCAGATGCGACGCAGCTCGCGGGCCATTGGAGCGAATCTGGCCGAAGCCTGGGCCAAGAGGCGTTACGAAGCGCACTTTCTCAGCAAACTGACCGATTCCGACGGCGAACTCCAAGAAACCACGCCCTGGATCGACAGCGCCCACGCCTGCGAATACCTCACCGAAGAGCAGCACACCTGGTTTCTCCAGCACATCCAGTCCATCGGCTCCATGCTCGGCAAAATGATCACCACCCACACCTCCTTCTGCATCTCCCGCTAACTGCCCACCGCCCACTGCCCACAGTTCACCGAGAATGCCCGCCTTCACCTACACCGCTCTCACCGCCACCGGACAGACCGTCTCCGGTGCGCTAACCGTCGCAACGAAGGCTGAAGCCTTCCGGCAGCTCGAATCACAATCACTGACGCCGGTGAAGGTCATGCAGGATGAGAAAGCCGCTGCCGCCCAGGCAAAGAAGGCGGATGAGGCGAGCGGACCCGTGAAGCTGAAGCGAGCACAGCTCATTTTGTTCACCGAGGAGCTGGCGGACATGCTCGATGGTGGTTTGCAGATCGAGCAGGCGCTTCGGGTGATGCAGGAAAGGCAGGAGGCGGACTCGCTGCGGCGTGTGGCAGCCACCTTGCGGAATGAAATTCGTGAAGGCTCGGCGGTGGCCAAGGCGCTCAAGAAGGCTTCGCCAAGCTTTGATGAGCTTTACTGCAATCTCGCGGCGGCGGGTGAGGTCAGTGGATCACTGCCGAGCATCCTGCGAAGGCTGGCGAACAACCTCGCAGTCATGGCGGACCTTCAATCCAAGGTAACCTCGGCAATGATTTACCCGGCCTTCCTCATCGGCGCGTGCATCGTGCTCATGGTGGTGTTCATGACCTTCATGGTGCCGCAGATCACGGATTTGATGTCGAAGAACGGCCAGCAGCTCCCGGCGGCCACGCAGATGCTCATCAGCTTCAACAACTTCCTCGCCGCCTGGTGGTGGATCATCCTCATTGCCATCACCGCCCTCTTCATGCTCTTCCGCGGCTACATCAGCAGTCCGGCGGGCAGGCTTTGGTGGGACGAGACGCGGCTGAAGCTGCCTCTCTTCGGCCCCATCATCGCCATGCGTTTCTACGCGCAGTTTTCGCACTCGCTCGGCAGTCTCGTGACGAACGGCGTGCCGCTGATGAATAGTCTGCGACTCGTTTCAAAGATCTCCGCGAACGTTTTCATCCAGGCGCTGCTGGCCAAGGTCTCCACCTTCGTCTCGGAAGGCGCTCCACTATCCTCCTCGCTCAAAAAAGTGGGCAATTTCCCGCTGCTGCTCTCCGACATGATCGCCGTGGGCGAACAGACGGGCCAGCTCGGCAAATCCATGGAGAAGTGCGCCACCCGCTACGACAAGGAACTGGACACCCGCATCAAGCGCATGACATCCATGATCACGCCCATCATCCTCGTCTTCATGGCGATCATGGTCGGCACCGTCGCCTATTCCATCGTGGCAGCCATTGCCCAAAGCGTCACCGGCATCCGCCGGAGTTAGTTTCAAGTTTCAGGTTTAAAGTTCCAAGTTTCCCATCACCCTCCACCCGCCATGAACATGCGAAATCATAAATCAAAAGTCGTAAATCATAAATCCCCCGCCTTCACGCTGATCGAGATCGTCATCACGCTCACGATCATCGCCATCCTCGCCTCCGGCTCGATTTACCTCCTCAAAGGGCAGATCGACTCTGCCAAGGACACCCGCGTGGACAGCGACCTCCAAGCCATCGGCCTCGCCCTGCAAAGCTACGAGTCCCGTGCCCTGCGCAAGCCGACCACCGAGCAAGGCATCAAAGCACTCGTCGAAAAACCGACCATCGAGCCCATCCCCGAGAACTACCGCGCCTTCATGAAGGACATGCCGAAGGATCCGTGGGGCCAGGAATACAAGTACCGCATCCCCGCCCAGAAATCGAAGGACGACTACGATGTCTGGTCCGTGGGACCCGATGGCAAGGACGGCACGGAGGATGACTTGGGCAATTGGAAGCGTGGAACGCCTACGAAGTAATTCCGAATGATGAATGAACGAATGACGAATGAAGCACGAATGACGAATGCCTCCGCGCTTCGTCATTCGTCATTCTGCATTCGTCACTCCCCCTCGGGTTTCACGCTCGTCGAGATCATCATCGCTCTCACCATCGTCGCGGTGCTCGCGGCAGCGACGATTCCGATGCTGAAGGGCTTCAACGACGAGCGAATCGCCCGCGAACCGGTGGCTGCCCTGGTGAAACTGGCCCGCGAGGCTCGTTTTCGCGCCATGACGGAGAAACGGCCCTATCAGGTGGCTTTGCATGCCACGGGCTTCACGGCATCGCGTTACTCCAATCCCTATCTCACGCGGGCGGAGCTGCTCGAACTCATCGAGACGAGCAAAAACCCACCCGCCGAGCAGCCGGAGATCGAGAAGAACGACCTCGAAAACGGCGGTGGCCTCACGAAGACCACCCAGCTCACGCTTGCGCCGCCTCCACCGAAGTATAACGAGCACTGGACGCAGAATTACGAGGCTCCGGCGGACATGAAGCTGGCCATGCAGTTCTGGTTCGATACCGACACTACCTACCTGGAGGGCGACATGATCAAGCTCTGGGTCTTCCAACCCAGCGGCGTCTGCCAGCCGCTGAAAGTCCACGTCGAGCGAGACAGCGCCACCTTCGATGTCGAATTCGCCGCCCTCACGGCCGACATCGTCAAAGAATCCGTCGATCTGCGATGAAGACCACCTGTACACCGCCTCTCCGAGGCGGATCATCCCAGCCGCCGCCTCGGAGAGGCGGTGTACAGGGCTACATCCTCTTCGAGCTGGTGCTCGCGATCACCATTTTCTCCATCGCGGTGCTCGGGCTGGCGAAGGCGCTGAATCAATCGCTCGACACGGCCAACCTGCTCAAGCGGGATCAAATCGTCCGCGTAGGCATGCGGAACTTCTTCGAGGAGATCCGGCGGAAACCGCTCACGGAGATGAGCACGTCCTACATGGACACGACCTACGGCATCACCTACACGAGCACCACCGAGCCCGTGAGCCTGCGCACCACGAGCGGCAGTACCCTGCCCGACCTCTACAATCTCACCATCAAAGCCACGTCCGAGTTCAACGGCATCCCGGAGGAGGCCACCCTCAGCATCTATGTCCACAAACCCGCGCAGCAGTAACCAGCGGCGGGCGGCGCAAGCCTTCACGCTCATCGAGGTCGTCATCGGCATCACGCTGCTGTCGATGATCACGGTGACCTTGTTTGCGATCATTCGCGGCTCGGTGCAATCCGCCGCGGAGATCGAGCGGACGCAGCGGGAGAGTGATTCGGTGAATCGCTTCATCGAATTGAGCCGCCGGGCCTTTGCCTCCCTGCCCGCCACGGCCACGCTGTCGCTCAAACTGGTGCAGACGACCGAGCCGGTGATCCAGGAGCTGACCATCGCGGGTTCGCCGGATTGTTTTCCCGCCGGGGCGCACCCCATCACCTTCAAAGACACCATCCTGCGCCTCCGCCCGCACCCGGACGAGATCGCCGACGAGGCCGGCATGCCCATTCACTACCTCAGCCTCTCCCGCGAGGATTTGATCCCGGAAAACGATCCGCAAAACGGCATCCGCCAAGAGACCACCGGCATCTACGCCCCCGACGAAGAAGGCCGCTACTGGATGCCGCTGCTGCCCGATGTGATCGCCTTCAAATGGCGCTTCTACGTCGAGAAGGACAAAACGTGGTATGAGGAGTGGAGCAAGACTGAGTGGCCTGATCTCATCGAGGCAAATCTCACGCTCAAAAACCGCACCCTGCCCATCCGCATGGTTTTCAGCGTGCCAGTGCTCATCATCACCGCTGGCCGTGCGCCGAGCAGTTCGTCGAGTTCTTCCAGCACCTCGAATTCAACAAACACACCCACTGCGACAGGCGGCGGCGGTGGAGGTCGTGGTAATGGAGGCGGTGGTGGTCGCGGCGACGGTGGCGGTGGCGGAAACCGCGAAGGTGGTGGACCTCCTCAAGGCGGTGGAAATTGAAAACTCGAACGCACTGAAAAATGAAAACTGAAAATTGGAGACTTAAAATTGGGGACGCCTCGCATGCCACCCGGCACGCGAAAGCCTGCGCCAGCCAATTTTCAGTTCTCAGTTCTCAGTTTTCAGTTTTCAGTCCCCCTCACCGCTCCAATCAAGGCTCTGCTCTCATGCTCATGATCTGGGCCATCCTGCTGATGTCCGTGACCGTTTTAGGCGTGGTGGAATACATTCGCGCCAGCGCAGCGGAGAGTGTGCAGGCGGCGTATCAATTTAGAGCGCTGCACCTTGCCGAAAGCGGCCTCGCAGTAGGCCTGCATCCGAACACACGCCGTGGCGATGTCGTTTTGAAGCAGAAGATCAGCGAGAACAGCGGCTTTGACGTGGTCATCAACTACGAAGGTGCCCGCATCCCCATCAACTACGCCACGGACGAACGTCTCCGCGAGGCCATCTACAATCTCCTCATCTACTGGCAGCTCAACGCCGAGGAGGCCGGCATTGCCGCCGATTCACTGGCGGACTGGATCGACAACGACAACAACGCCCGCGCCAACGGTGCCGAGGAGGAGTACTACCAAAACCTCGGCATCTTTGATTCGCCGCGGAACCAGGGTTTCCTCCGCGTCGATGAAATGCTCCTCGTCCGCGGCATGGATGCCGTGGACCGCAAGAAGCCGGACTGGCGCGAATACTTCAGCGTCTATGGCGAGGGGCACATCGACCTGCGCACGGTCTTCAAAGACGTGCTGCTCGCCATCACCGGCAGCTCGGAGAACGACGTGACCCGCTTCATCCGCGAGCGTGACGGGGGCGATGGCATTCCCGGCACGGAAGACGACCGCCGCATCCGCGACGACGAAGCTTACCAACTCCTCGGGCTGGCCGGCGACAAGCTCAACGCCCTCCGCGCCATCCTCAATGATGACGATACGACGCTCCGCCGCATCACCAGCGTCGGCTGGGTGGGAGATAAGCGTGCCGAAATCATCGTCGTCACCCGCCGAAATGCCGACACAGGTGCGCTGACCTACCTCGGGCGGATGGAGGAGTGAGCATTCCCCTTCACTTCACCACCTTGCCGCCGAGCGAGAGGATGCGGGCGTTGGATTTGGCGTCCTCAGCTTCAGCGATCTGCTTGTTTCGAACGTACATCTGAGAGAGGGCGGTCCAGGCGAGGAGGTCATTCGGACGCAGGGTGGTGGCCATGAGCGCGGCCCCGATGGCTTCGGTGACTTGATCGTTTTTGAAAAGGGCCATGCCGAGGGCATGCCAGCCATCAAAGAAACCGGGCTGAAGCTCCACGCACTTGCGAAAGAGCGGAATGGATTCGGCCAGTTCACCGAGGGCGACGTGGCCGTTGGCCTCGTCGAAGATTTCCTCCACCTCAGGGCTGGGTGGTGTCTCGATCACGCGGCGGTTTCGGTGCGCACCGGGGTCTCGATGTGGGCCTCTTCGACCTTTTTGGCAAACCAAGCTTGGAAGATGCCTTCGCCCTCTTTGCTGGCCAGGCTATCGGCCTGCTGCTTGCGGAGGCTGGCGGCATTGTCGCTCTTGCGCAGTTCCTTGGCGTTCACATAGACGAGGACGGTGCCCTTGTCGGTATCCACAGCCTGGGAGATCTGGCCCACGCCGGTCTTGGCGGCTTCGGCGGCAATTTGCGTGCTGTTGGGGACATTCGGAGCGGGCGTGGCGGCATCGAGATCGGTCACGGGGGAGAGAGTGAGCTTCTTTTCCTTCACGAGGTCTTCGATCTTCTTTTTGTCCTTCAAACCAGCGGCGAGGAAGTCACGCACCTCGTTCACGGCCTTCGAGCGAGCTTCGGCGGCTTTTTTTTCGATGAGGCCATCCTTCACCTTGTCCTTCACGGCGGCGAGTTCCTGCTGCTTCGGCTCTTCGATGGCGGAGACGGTGAAAACATACCAGCCTTTGTCGGTTTTGACCGCGTCAGAGACGGGCTGAGTCTTGGGCTGGGTGAAAATGGCCTCGACGAGGGCGGCCTCGGTTTTGAGAGCCTCGGGCGGAGTGGCCTGTTCGAAGGCAGCGATGGTTTCGACCTTCTCTTTGAGTTCGGTCGCCAGCTTTTCGAGGTTGGCGTCACGACCTGCGGCGAGGCTTTTCTCGGTGAAGGCGTTCAGGCGGTCAGAGACGGCTTTTTGTAAGGCCACGCGTTTTTCCACTTCGGGCACTTTGTCGAGGTCTTTGGGGTTTTCGAAGAAGACATACTTCACGGCACGCTTTTCGACGGTTTTGTAGGTTTCCTTGCCCTCGTCGTAGGCTTTCTGGATTTCTTCGTCGGTGACTTTGAGGTCTTTTTTGAAGGTTTCGGTATCAAAGGCGATGGTGGAGACCTTCATCGTCTGCTGGCTGCTGGCATACTGCTTCTCGGCAGCGAGGCTGGAAACGGCGTAGTTCTTCGTGACGAGTTCCTTGAGCTTCTCGAGGCCGATTTTGAGGCGCATGATGTCGAGCAGATCGGCGGTGCTGAGGCCATACATGCCAGCGGTTTCCTCGACCTGCTGACCGCGGGAAGGATCAAAGACGCCGTTGGTCTGCATGTTCGGCAGTTTTTTGAGAGCCTCGACAGCTTCGGCGTCGCTGGCACGGATGCCGGTGTCTTCGAGCAACTGCTGGAGCACGAGGGCGGTGCCGACGATGCCGCCGCCGCTGTTTGAGCCGTCCTGCTTGCCGAGGCTGCTGAGGCCAATGTAAAGATCGAACATGCTGAGGTGCTGCATTGCGAATTGCAGCGAGCGGCTCACCTGCCCGGCCTCGGCATTCGTGTAGTCCTTACCGAAAACGGTCATGGCATGATCCGTGGGCAGGGCCTGCGCCACCTGGGCGTTCTTGTCATAGCGCCAAGCTCCCGAGACGGAGAAGGTGATGATGATGACGATCGTGAGGATGATCAGGAAGGCTCCGCGGTTGCGGCGAAAGAACTCAAGCATGGGAATACGGGGGCTGGTGAGGAGGGAGGGCGGATTAAGGCGCTGGCAGCGGGGGCGGCAACCGGAAAGTCAGGCCAGTTGTGAATCAGTGTGCCTCGATTCAACGAGCTGGCAGCCTCCGCCACGTTCTCCTGTGAGTTGAATGCGAACGGACCCAGAATCATTTTCCTGCCGGCTGCGGCTCCACGGCTTTTTGGCTGTCGAGAAGCTTTTGGGCACTCGCAGGTAGTTTGGCGTTGGGATTGGGCACGAGACCAGGAGGCAGGGGCTTTGCATTCGGGCCGATGCCGGGGAGGTTGGTGGCTGGGACGGAGGGAGCGGACGACATCGTGCGCTTTTTGAGAGCTTCGATGCGCTTGGTGGCCTCAGGGGAGGTCGGTGCACCCGCTTTATCATGGCCCAGGGGCTTGCCGCAGGCGCAGAGGCCACTCTGGCTGGCGGGTTGATGAGCACCGCTCGCATCCGCCGCCGCCCAGCCACGACTCGCCGCCAGCCCGCTCCCACCTTCTCCCAGTCTCCCCTTCTCCCTGTCTCCGTGTCTTGCCTCCAGCCCCGCCCACGTCAGCACCGCCAGCGCCAGATAAAAAGGCCCCACTCGTCGGCTAAACAACAGCCTCACCATCTGTTCCGCATCGGTCATCAAGGGCCTCGGGGGTCTATCCTCTCTCTTCTCCCCTCTATCTTCTTCTGCCATCGCCGCATCCAGAAGCGCGAACAAAACGCCAAAACCTATCACCAACCAAACATCCACAGCCGAAGCTCCGAACACCATCCACACCATCGCTCCGAGGGTGAAAAGCTTGATCCAAGGTGTCTTCGTCATGTGATTTATCGCGGCGTTATGGTTATTTACAATCTGTCAAGCAGTTGCCTGATCCCGTTTCCTCCAGCCACGACTAGCCGCTAGCCCCTCTCCACCTCTCCCAGTCTCAATGTCTCCTTGTCTCATCGTCTTTACCCCCGCCCCGCACAGCAGGCCCAGCGCCAAGTAAAACGGTGCCACCCGCCTGCTCACCAGCCGCCGCAGCATCCCCACCACCTCTCCCTGTCTCCTCTTCTCCCCCTCTCCAAGTCTCCTCTTCTCATAGTCTCCAAGTCTCCCAGTCTCCTCTTCTCCAAGTCTTTCCTGATGCGCAGCATCAAGCAGGGCCAGCAGCAGCAGCGTCCCCACCCCCATCCCCGGCGTCCAACCTGCCTCCCCCGCCTTCAGCACGATCAAACTTAGCGCCACGAGCTTGATGGTGGGGGATGCGTTCATGGACGGGGTAAGACTTTATTTCAGAGAGCTATTTAGAGAGCTATTTTTTAAGCCGCCTGCCACGCAGACTCGAATACCACATATCCAGCACACCTCCCACAGACAATGAAAATGCCATAAGGGCCCCCTGCTCAAAATGGGTTAGGGTTACAACTGGGTAGTAAGCGACAAAAATTAGAATAGCTGCGATAGTAAGTGAGAAGGCTCCAGTGACTTGGATATTGTTTTTCTTGAGCCAGTTATATTTTTTGCAAACAAAAAATGAAAATATGACTGATAAGCAGTAAATTAAGATACTCATTTTCTAGAATTTTGATTCAATTTTAGGGGCCATAAATAGAATCGGGGCAAGGTTGACCATCATCTTCCCATCGGCCGCATCTCGGACTGTCAGGAATATAGCAAACTGAACAACCTATGGCTGCACCAATCGGAAGTCCGAGCAATGGCCAAGCTGATGGATTGTTACCACCGGCTTTTGCTATAAGTCCAACAGCAATTCCACAGCCCGCCCCGGTGACTGGACCGTCTGGTAACATAGTAGCCAAACAGTCATCAAAGCAATCATCGCCAGAATTAAACCCACCATAAGTTTCATTGCCCGGACCACCGACCCAACTCACACAAACTTCGCAAAGCCCAAGAATATCAATTTCAGTTACAGGTAAATTACGCACAAATACATTAAGATTGCTTCCACCTTTTTCACCAAAAGGATCATTAGATGACCATCTTCCGAACTCGGAGTTATAGTAACGGAAACCGTAGTATGCCAAGCCACTCCAACGTTCAATAGGTTTTGTGCTGAACTGATAACGGTTCACTTGAGCTGCCACACCTTCAGCAAAAGTCGTCAGGCCAAAAGCGTTGTAGGCGTACTGGGCGCTTCTTTTGCCATTCTCATCACTCAAACTGATGACATTGCCATTGCTGTCGAAATGGAAGAGGTTTCTGGTTTCAGACCCCTGGTCCAAGGTCTTTGTAGCCAGCAAGCCACCGATGCCGCCTGCGCCTTGGAGAGTGCCGCTAAGGTCTTCTCCCCAAACCAATCGCAGTGATTGGTTTGAATTAGAGATCGGAGATTTGGGATTTGAGACGGCGGAATACTCGGAGATGACGTTCCAGCCGTCTAGAGCGAAGAGGGTGGTGGTGGACGTAGCGGATTCATGGCGGGAGACTCTTCTGTGAAGTGCATCATACCTGAACTGGCTAATTTGATATTTTGGGGGGGTGAATTCCGATTGGGTGGTGGCGCTGAGGAGGTGGATTTCGCTGTCCCAAGTGTAGGTATTTTGGTCGTCTCGGAGGAGATTGCCGAGTGGGTCGAATTGCGGTTCGACGATCTGCGTGCCGGTGGTGATAGCGGTGTATTGGTTGGCGGAGTTGGTTTCGTATCCGGTGATGATGTCGCCGTCGGTGGATTGGGTTCGGTTGCCGGCGGGGTCGTATTCAAACGTCTGCGACGGGGTGAAGCTAAGGGCGGAGGGCGAAGGGCTGAGGTTCGAGCCGGAGTTAGCGGCTGCGCCGGATTTGGGGGAAACAGGTTGTAAACCTGTTCCACTTTGACCGTAGGCGGCGGCGGTGACTTGACCGGCGGGGTCGTAGGCGAAGAGATCGGCACTGCCGTCGGCGTGGGCGCGAGCGGTGCGGCGATTACGGTCGTCGTAGCGGCTGGTTTCGCTGAACAAGACCGCTCCGGCGGGGTCGAGGTGTTTGATTTCGCGGAGGCGGCCAACAGAATCGTAGGATTTGTGGGTAATGGTGCCGTTGGGGAGGGTGAGTTGGGTGATTTTGCTGTCGGGGCGGCGTGTGTAGCGGTAGGCGGCTTCGCCGCGCGTAGGGCTAAGGGCGGAGAGCGTAGAGTCCTGAACCTCGGTCAAGTCACCGCGTTGGTCGTAGAGGTAGCTAACGGTGGACTTGTCTGGGTAGGTGAGTTCTGCGAGTTTGCCGTCTTCGTTGTATTGGTAGCCGACTTCGGCCACGAAGGGAGCTGGCATGGAGCCTGGGGCTTGGGGCATGGAGTCTGCAGGGAGAACGGTGTGGTAGTTGATTTGCTGGGTTTCCTTGAGGAGGCGGCCTTCGGGTGTGTGGGTGCGGGTGATTTTGGCGCTGTGGTTTTCGGCGAGGGTCATGTGACCGGCGGCGTCGTAGGCGAAGGTGCTAGGCTCGGTTTTGTCATCGCTCCAGCGGATGGTAAGGAGCTTGCCACGAGGAGAGTAGGTGTAGCTGGCGGTGACGCCGTTGGGGCGGAGGCGGGAAACAAGCTGGCCTGCGGCATCGTGCTCGTAGGCTTCGACGGTGTTGTCGGGGTAGGTTTTGGATTGGAGTTTGCCGAGGGCGTCGTAGCGCCACTTGGTCACGCTACCACGGGCGTCTGTTAACTGAGTAAGCCTTCCATCTTGATCGTAAGCGTATTGGATTCCTGATTTTGGATTCCTGATTCCTGAT
>CALSBJ010000092.1:0-22022 GCA_943373155.1 Akkermansia muciniphila
GTGTTTCAGCGTGAAGTAGATCAGGCTGCCTTCACGCGAGGTGCCGCAGTAGCAGATGATGTTTTGATCCGGCGTGATGCCTGCGCCTTCGAGCTCCGCCTTCATGTCGGCGAGAGGTTTGAACTGGTGCGTGTTGCTGGAATCCATCAGGCGGGCCCAGTGAAAGCTGATCGCACCAGGGATGTGGCCTTTGCGCAGCCACACATCGTCATCGCCTTGGTATTCATTGAGCGGGCGGGCATCGACGAGCAGGTTGCCGGGCTTGCCGACATGCGCCTGCACGGTTTTGACATCGACGCCGATGCTGGCATCGCCCTTCTCGGGCAGCTTGCCCGCTGGATTGCCGAAGTAATCCTTCGCAGGCTCGAATCCGGCCTTCACCCAGCCTGCGAGCCCGCCATCGACGACGCGGATGTTTTGCACGCCGAATTTCTCCAGCACATACACGACCATGCTGGTGCTGAGGATCTCGTCGTTCGGCAAAGCGGCTCCGGTGGCATAAACGAGGTGCAGGCGGTCCTTGTTGGCACCGGCGCGGATGAGCAGGGCCTTGGTGATGTCGTCAGGCAGGTATTGCACGGGCACGGCGTCATTCGTGCCGCGCAGCGTGTCGAAATTGATGTGATGTGCGGTGGGCAGATGGCCGCGGAAGTAGTCTTTGTAGCCGCCGCGGGTGTCGAGCACGATGGGGCGCTGTGCGGCGTCTGGGTTCTCGATGAGTTTTTTGGCTTCCACAGGCGAGATGAGGCCGATGTCGGCCTGCGCGACGGTGGCGAGGAGAAGGAGGGTGAGGATGGATTTCATGCGGTGGTTGGAGTGATGGGGTCGTGGAGTGATGGTTTAGAAAGTGAAGACGAAGTTGATCTTGGCGATGAGGCTCACGGCATCGCGATCCGGGAAGTTGGCCCAGGTTTCGAGGACGATGTGCTTGGTGAGGTCATACTTGGCGCCGACGGCAGTGATGAGGCCGCGCTGGTCGCGTGACTGCACGAGGTCGGCGTTGAGGTTGAAGTTGCGTCCGAAGAGCTTCCAAGTGCGGTCAATGCCAGCGAGGTAGCTGCTGCCATTCGTCTGATAGCCGTAACCGGCGTGCAGACGCGCAAAACCGAAGTCATGCGCCAGCATGGCATAGCTCAAGGGATCGCCTGCACGGTCGATGTCCGTCAACGCGATGCCTGCGATGCCGACGGCGAACATGCCATGCTCCCACGGCGAGAAGCGGGCCTTGGTTTGGAAGAATAGAGGGCCGCTCACGCCCGTGCCCAGCGGGCTGTCCATGCCCCACTCGACATGCACGGGCTCAAAGTCCCAGCCCGTTTTGAAGCCCATCCAGTGACCAGATTTGCCCGGCTCGCTCGTGCCGAACTGGTTCGCGCCGCCGAAGCTGCTGAAATACTGCACGGCCACCGTGCGATGCGGCACCGTGTCGGCCGTGGGGATGTTGTTGAGGCCTGTCGGCGTGCCGAAGGCGGAGGAAACGACCGCAAAGGCGGCCACGAGGAGTGCGCGTGTTGGTTTTTTCATGGAGAGATGGTTTTGAAAAGCAGCGCCGCCACGAGCGCTGAGCACGGTAGCGTGATGACCCACGCCGCGAGCACCGGAATGACCGTGCGCCACTTCGCTTGTTGCGTGGTGATGCCGATGCCGAGCAATGCCCCGACGCTGATATGCGTGGTGGAAACGGGCAGGCCGTGCAGGCTTGCGGTCGTGACGAGCAATGCGGTGGCGAGATTCGCCGCGAAGCCCTGGCCTGGATTCATGCCGGTGATCTTGTGTGCGAGTGTCTCCGCGACTTGTTTGGCACTGATCAAACCACCGAGCGCCATCGCGATGGCGATCACGATCATGCCCGCGCTGCCTTGTAGCCAGCCGATGCCCAGCAGCAGCGCCGCCATCTTCGGCGTGTCATTCAAACCGCGTGCAAAACACACCGCGCCCGCACTGAGGAAGTGCAGCGTGTCCATCACGCGGGTTCTTTGGTAGTCTGCTTGATCCTGCTGAGTGAGAAGGTTTGAAGTCGCACGCAAAGGCGCAAAGGCGCAAAGTCTTGAAGGCTTCTGGGCATCTTTGCGCCTTTGCGCCTTTGCGTGAGGTAATGAGAAGCAGATCCCCGCACCCAAAACCACCGCGAGCACCGGACTGAGCAGCAGCGGCTTCAAAAAAGCCTCCCACAGCTTCGCCACGTTCACATCGCCCGCCATCGAGCCTGCGCCGAGCAAGGCACCGGTGAGCATGTGTGTCGTCGAAACGGGGAAACCGAGCCGCGTGGCCAAAAAGCCCGTCAAACCGGCTCCACCCGCCACCGCGAGCAAAAAGCCCGGCTGAGCGATCAAGGCGTCCGGCACCAGCCCCTTGCCCGAAAACGCCTTCAGCATCGAACTCGCAAAAAACAGCGCCGCGAGGCATCCCGCCACCGTCGTGACGGCTGCCCAGTTCACCGCCGTGCGGTAACTCGTCGTCCCGCTGCCAAACAGCGAGGCCACGCCTTTGAAATTGGCGTTCGCTCCGTTCGCGTAGGCGACGATCAAGACAGCGATGACGATGAGGATCAGCATGGCGTGGTATTTGTCCAATGGGGCAAATATCAGGTTAAAACTCGGGCGTGTTGATTCATGACGAAAAAGCACTCAGCAGCAGCCGCTGCCGGGTTTGCAGCCGCCTTTGACTTCCATCACCACTTCGCCGTCCCGATGCGTCGGCGTCGGTTTGCCGGGGCGGAAGTGCTCTTCGTGGTCGAGCGTGGCTTTGAGACCGAAGAATTGCGATGCCGTCGCTTCGACGCCGGCTTTCACCGCTTCCATCAGCGACGCGGGATCGGCCTCAGCACGCAGATTGATGATGAGCTGGCCGCCGGTGGTCGGTTCATCGAGTTCCATGCCGAGTTCGGCGATGTAGTCGCTGCGCACGAGATTGATGCTCGCCAGTTCGCCCGCGATGCCGTCGTCGGGGCTGAAGGTCATCTTGAAATGAGCGATCTCCGCTCCGGCGACCTGCAATCGGCCCTGCACGTTCGTGGCGAGCTTTTTGAGGAAGGCGTTCGCGTCGAACTCATCGTCTGATTTGAGTGAAAGGGTAGCGTTCAGCCAGCCGAGCAGCGCCTCGCCCTCGGCATAGACTTCGTAATCGACCGCCATCGGATTGCGCCGCGCCTGCTCGCCGCTCATGAGCGTGCTGAAGAGCTCGTCGAGGCCGGTTTCCTGTCGCGGCGAGGCCGTGACGATCTTGGCCAGCGGGAATTCCTTCGCCAAAACAGCCCGCAGTTGCTCACGCTGCGTGTCATCGATCAGATCGCTTTTGCTGATGACGATCACGTCGGCCTCTTCGAGCTGCTTTTTGAAGATGTAGGCCACTTTGGACGAGAACGTGCCGCCCTCATCGAGACCAAACACACGCCGCGCCCGCACCGGATCGACCAACACCGCCAGCGGCGCGATGGTGAAGGCATCGCCATACATGCGGCGCAGCGGATACGTCACCGTGGCGACGAGGTCCGTGCAGCTTCCGACCGGCTCGGCGATGAAGACATCGGGTTTGGAGTCGTTCGTGAGCTTGCTGGCGGCATCCACGAGCGTGTTGAAACGGCAGCAGAAGCATCCGCCCGCGATTTCCTCCGTCGCGTAGCCCTGACCACGAAGCAGCTTTGTATCCACCAACCCACCGGCCTGGTCATTCGTGATGAGGCCGACTTTCAGCCCCTGATCGCTCAAATGCCGCGCCAACCGGCCGACGGTGGTCGTTTTGCCGGCTCCGAGGAAGCCGCCGATCATGATGTAGCGTGCGCGTTGGGACATGGATTGTTTGTATTTGCCAGATGTGGCAAATAAACAAGCGCCAAGCACGCATCTTGCAGAAAAATCTTCCGCGCTGTATTTCCGAGCCATGCCCGCCCGCAAAACCTTCGACTGCCTCAGCGCCATGCGTGCCCTGGGCGAGCCGACCCGGCTGCGCCTCGTGCGCCAGCTCATTGCCGGAGCGAAACCTGTGACGGAGCTGTGTGACACGCTCCACGTCACGCCCTACAACGTCTCCAAGCATCTCCGCGTGCTGAAGGAGGCTGGGCTGCTCGAAGTGGAAAAACAAGGCCAGCAGCGCATCTACGCCCTCGCCGTCGCCTTCCGCGAAAAGCTCTCCAACAACGCCAAGACCCTCGATCTCGGCTGCTGCCAGTTTCATTTCGACAAGCTGCCGGAGTAGGCAACGGGCATTGAAATCGTCGGGCGTGCTTGTGTTCGTAGTTCGGGCTTTAGCCCGCGCTGGAGCGCCCAATCACGGCCTGAAGGCCGAACTACAAGCTCATCTCCGATCTGGAAAGAGTTCGCTTCAGATGTGCAAGATTGCGATAGCTGAAGTGTCAGCGGCCCCGAGTGCCCGCTTGACCTTTCATCTCTCACCCGCTTCACCTCTCGCCATGCTTTCTCCTCTTTCCAAGCCTCTGTTCTGGCGTGTCGCGGTCCTTGTCTGGGGTGGGGTGTTGTATTGGCTTTCTGCTCAGCCTAGCACGGCACTGCCCGGTGGCTTTCCAGGCATCGACAAGGTCGAGCACGCCACCTACTTCACGCTGGGTGGGATGTGCTTTCTGCTGGGTTTGCGGCTTGCAGGCCTCGCGCAGGGCAAGACGGTCGCCATCGTGCTCACGGTGTTGTTTTGCTCCTTCGTTGGCATTTTGGACGAGTGGCATCAACTTCACGTCCCCGGCCGCAGCGGCGGCGATGTCTGGGACTGGCTCGCGGATACGCTCGGCGGCTTTTTAGGCGCTCACGCGGCGTTTTGGGTGCAGCGGCGGCTTACTTCTGCGTCCACCAAAGGATCAGGGCGGTGAGGAAGACGTTCGCGAGGGCGAGCTCAAAGAAGACTTTCCAACCGAGGGCCATCAACTGGTCAAAGCGGAAGCGGGGGAGCGTCCAGCGGATGACGATGAAGAAGAGGATGAAGGCGAAGACCTTGGCGAAGAAGGTGCCGATGTGCAGCAGGCCGAGCCACCACGGGGTGTTTCCAGCTTCAAAGGCGAGGCCGAGGTAGGGCGCGAAGGGAATGCTCCAGCCGCCGAGGAAGAGGGTGACGGCCATGCCGGAGCCGATGATCATCGCGGCATACTCACCCATGAAGAAGAGGGCGAATTTCATCGAGCTGTACTCGGTGTGATAACCGGCGACGAGCTCCGTTTCGCACTCCGCAAGGTCGAAGGGCAGGCGGTTGGTCTCGGCAAACATGGAGACGGTGAAGATGCAGAAGCTGATGACGATGGGGATCATGAGCGCCCAGCGCTGGAGGCTGAGGCCCTCGCCCCAGAAGGGCAGCAGGAGCCAGCCGTTTGCATCCTGGTAAGCGGCCATTTTGCCAAGGTTTAGCTCCCCGAAGATCATGAAGACGGGGATGATCGAAAGGCCGAGGGAGATCTCATACGAGATCATCTGGGCGCTGGATCGCACGCCGCCGAGGAAGGGGTATTTGGAGTTTGACGCCCATCCGGCGAGCACGATGCCATACACCCCGATGGAGGCGATGGCGAAGGTGAAGAGCGGCCCGACGCTCAGATCAGCGATGACGAGCTTCACCGGCTGGGTAAAGCCGCTGCCGCCGAAAACGGAGGTCACGATGGGATTGAGGAAGCTCAGGTCGATCTCGCTGCCGAAGGGCAGCACCGCGCAGGTGAGCAGGGCGGGTACCACGACGAGGCAGGGAGCCATCCAGTAGTAAACCTTTCGCACATGGGCTGGCACGAAGTCCTCCTTCAGGATGAACTTCAACCCGTCCGCCGCTGCCTGGGCGAGACCGCCGATGCCGAGGGGCTGCCAGTCCTTCTTGAAACCGAAGAGCGTCAACGGCACGCCGACGCGGTTTGGCCCCACACGGTCCTGGATCACGGCGGAGAGCCGACGCTCGAAATACACCGAGATCGAGACGAGCGGCAGAATGACCAGAAAGCAGAGGAAAACGATCTTCCCGACCGAGACGGCGAGGGAGAGCAGGTCAATGGCAGCAAAGGGCAGCGAGGGGGTCATCTGGAGGCCGATTATCCGGTCGGGGCAGGGAGGGGCAACCCGATTTTGTGAAAAATTTCACAAAGTCAGCTTCGAAGCGTGTTTTCGCAGGGCAATCCAGCCTCGGCGGCTACTTCAAACACGCCGCGATGAAGGCGGCGATGTCGGCGTGCATCTTCTTCATGTCCGGCTGGTTCGTGTACATCATGTGACCGGCGTCGTATTCGGCGGTGTGGATGTTTTTCCGCAGTTCGGCCGGGATGGCCAGGTGGCGGAGGCTGTGGACCATGTTGTCCGGCGGGGTGACGAGGTCCGCCCAGCCCATCAGAGCCAGGACATGCAGGTGTGGATTGCCCTTCATGGCCTTGGCGAGGTCGTGATTGACGCTGGTGTAGTGATTTCCTTCGCCGTGATTCCAGCCGGGCTGCGGCTTCAGCGCCTCGTAGGGCAGGTCACGCTCAAATTTCAGCTCCTCGCGCAGGTAGGCGTTCATGCTGGCTGCGGCGATGCCGCCGACGACATTCATGAAGGGATCGATTTCAGGAAAATTTTCCGACACATCGGCATCGCGACCCGTCACGCGGGCATCGTAGGCACCGAGCACGAGTCCCTGATCCCGCAGCAGGTGCTCTCGGAAGAGACCGCCGCTGATGAGCATGTTGTGGTCGTCGATGAGCTTCTCCGGCAGGCCAGTGAGACGGGCGAGCTTCTTTACCACGGTGGCACGTTGGGCCTTGGGCAGATCATGCGCCATGTGCAGGGCGTGCGAGTAGTCGCGATACACAAACTCACGCGCCTCGGCGATGGCCTTATCACGGGTGCCATTTTGCAGATCGGCCGGGAGGCGCTTGTGGTAATGCGCCATCGCCGTGAGGGCGGGCACCAGCACCATGTTGGGTAGGTCGTTGATGGTGGTGCCGATGAGCGTGTCGTAGTCCAGGAGGCCGGAGACGATGATCAGGCCGTTCAAATAGATGCGATGCCGCGACGCGAGGTGCTCCGCCAGACCACCGCCACGGATGCCGCCATAGCTTTCGCCTGCGAGGAACTTCGGCGAGGACCAGCGCTTCTCGCGGGTGATCCACAGGCGGATGAACTCCGCCACCGCGGTGATGTCCTCCTTCACGCCGAGGAATTCATTCACCTTCTGCGGATCCGTGGCGGTGCTGAAGCCGGTATTCACCGGGTCGATGAAGACGAGATCCGTATCGCTCAGCAGGGAGAATTCATTTGGCACGAGACCACCCGGCGGCTTCGGCGGCGTGAGGCCGTCGGCAGGCAGGTTCACACGCTTCGGCCCGAAGGCCCCGAGATGCAGCCACACGCTGCTGCTGCCAGGGCCGCCATTGAAACAAAAGGTCACTGGGCGTGTCTTCGCATCCGCGCCTTCCTTCGTGTAGGCGATGTGAAACACCTGCGCGGAGGGGTTGCCATCCGCTTTCAGGATCGGAAGCATCGCTGCCGTGGCCTTGTACTTCACTTCCTTGCCGCCAATGGTCACGGCGCCATGCGTGACCGATGATTCTTCCTTTTTGTCGTCCTTCTTTGGCTCCTCTTTTTTCTCGGCGGGCTTCGCCTCCGGCTTGGGTGGATCTTTTTTGGCCTCATCGGCCAAGGTGGAAAGGCTGCACGACAAGAGAAGAACGACGGGAAGGCTGGAGCGGAACATCCCGCCAAGCTACGCGAAGACCGAATGAGGCGTCAACCGGCATAGAGGTGGATTTGGCGCCTCAGGTCACGCCAGAATCCCCGTTGCCACCTCGCCACCCACATTCGTGAGGCGGAAATTCCTGCCACCGTGGTTGTAGGTGAGCTTCGTGTGGTCGAGGCCGAGCAGGTGCAGCATCGTGGCATGCCAATCGTGGATGTGCATGCGATTCTCCACGGCACGGTAGCCAATCTCATCGGTCGAGCCGTAACGCAGACCGCCCTTCACCCCGCCGCCAGCCATCCAGATGCTGTAGCCTTTGTGATTGTGATCACGACCGTCGCCACTCTGCGCATACGGTGTGCGGCCAAACTCACCCGCCCACACCACGAGTGTGTCTTTGAGCATGCCGCGTGCTTTGAGGTCGGTCAAAAGCGCCGCGATGGGCTGGTCCGTTGCCGCGCAGTTCGTCGCGAGCTGCTCACGCAGGCGATTGTGATGATCCCAGTTCCCAGGCGAGGCGATCTCGATGAAGCGCACGCCCGCCTCTGCCAGCCGCCGTGCCAGCAGGCACTGCCGCGCAAATTGATCTTTGCCCACGCCGATGCCGTAGAGCTGGCGGATGTGCTCCGGTTCGCTCCGCAGGTCCAGCACATCGGGCACCTCGCTCTGCATGCGAAATGCCAGCTCAAAGGACTCAATCGCGCCCTCGATCTCCGGGTGGTGGCCATCACGCGCCATCTTCCGCTCATTCAGACCCCGGATGAGATCAATCTGCGCCCGTTGGAGATCACGCGGCACGTTGGGGTTCTCGATGTTCTTCATCGGCGGTCCTGGGGCCACATCCTTCTTCAAAAGCGCGGCATACAAATCCGGAAGCTGCGATCCGCCGATCTTCGTTCCCTGGCAGATCGCGGGCAAAAAGGCGCTGCCATAGTTTTGTGCCCCACCGTTGTCCGCCGGAGGATTCAGCGTGATGAAGCCAGGTAAGTTCTCATTTTCTGTGCCCAGTCCATACAGCGTCCATGCGCCGATGGAGGGCCGCACAAACTGGAACGAGCCCGTGTGCATCTGCCCAAAGGCCTGCGCATGATTCGGAAGGTCCGTGTGCATGGAATTGATGATGCAAAGCTCATCGGCATGCTTCGCGAGGTGTGGATAGAGGCGGGTGATCCACTGGCCCGACTGCCCAAATTGCCGCATCTCATGCACTGGGGCATATAACTTCGCTCCGGCCGAATCGCGACCGAGGTTCGCCGTCTTGCCGTCGCGCTTCGCCAGCTCGGGCTTGTAGTCAAAAAGGTCCACATGGGACGGTCCGCCGCGCATCGTGAGAAAGATCACCCGCTTCGCCCTTGCGGCCCAATGAGGTGCCTTCGAGGCCAGCCCACCCTTCGCCTGCGCCAACGCCGAAAAAGCCAGCCAGCCGATGCCGGAGGAGAGCGTGGTGAGGGCTTGGCGGCGTGAAGAGAGTAGGTTCATCGGATTAAAATGAAATTGGAAATGCCTCGGCTGGCTTTACACTGTGGGCATGATGACCACCGCAATCGAAGCGCCCACCGAAAGCGAAGCTGCCCGCGTTCGCCGCAAACAAGCCGCCGTTCAGGATCTGATCCGCAAGACCGGCAAAGATGGCAGTCGTGTTTTCGGCAGGCTGCCTGACGACGAGATGACCCGCGAAGCCTGGGCGCTCGGCGAGGCATGGCGTCAGTCCGAAGCCCCTTGATCGTCTCATGTTCATCCTGGACACCAATCATCTTCGGGAACTCACGGACGGCACCATGCTTGGCGAAAAGCTGCGCCGCAAAATCCTCGCTTCGGAGACGGGTGTCGTGACCTCGATTGTCAGTGCGGATGAAAGTCTGCGCGGCTGGCTGGCCTATATCGCCAAGGCAAACTCGCCAGAACGGGAAGCCGAGGCGTACTTTCGGCTCAACGAAACCATCGACATTCTGGGTGATCTGATCCGCCCTCCTTATGACTTGGAGGCCGCTGCGAGGTTCGCCGCCTTTCGCAAGGCAGGCATGCAGATAGGCTCCAAAGACCTCAAAATCGCCTGCATCGCTCTGGAGCATGACGCCGTCGTGCTGACGCGAAACAACAGGGACTTCATCAAAGTGCCCGGCTTGAAGATCGAGAACTGGCTGGATTGAATTCATGGTATTTCAGTCCACAAAACGAAACTCCGCGCTGCAAAGCAGGGATTGGCAAAAGGCGGTGAAGAGCTTCGATTCATCGGCGGAGGCCGTTTGGAGAAACTTCTCAGCCAAAGCCACCTCTTGCGCGTCCGGGTCGCGATTGAAGCAAAGCTCGAAAGCACGCTGAATTCGATTTGGAGCCTTCTCGATGCGTTGGGCGAGTGCAGCGGCCATTTCCTGCACGAAGGGGCCATTGAGTAGGTACAGACCTTGCAGCGGCACATTGGTCACATCGCGGTCACCCGTGACGAGGTTTGGATTGGCGACGTCGAACTGCTCCAGCACATCCGGCAGATGATCGCGGATCACCGGGAGGTAAATCGAGCGTTGATGCGAGCCATCGAGGTCCTTTGGTAGCTTGTGGTTGAAATCGATGAGCGAAACCGATTGTCCATCCACCTCGGCGACGAGTGATCCAGCTCGTCGCGACGTGTCGAGCAAGCCTGACACTGCCAGCATGGAGTCGCGAATGACCTCGGCATCGAGTCGGCGTTTGTTCGCATGGGAGAGGAGGCGGTTGTCGGGATCTTTGTAGAACGGGTTTTCCAACCCGTTCGCTGAACGAGTTAGAAAACTCGTTCTACGATATGTCTCCGACATCACGATCTCCTTCACGAGTTTCTTCACCGACCAGCCACCGTCCATGAATTTCACGGCGAGGGAATCCAGCAACTCCGGATGACTCGGAGCCTCGCCTGTCACGCCAAAGTCATCCATGGTGCGCACGAGGCCCGTGCCGAAAAGATGCCGCCAGATGCGATTCACCATCACACGAGCGGTGAGCGGGTTTTGGCGGCTGGTGAGCCATTTCGCCAGTTCGAGGCGTCCGCTTTGATCTTTTGGAACGCTCATTTCAATGCCGAGGAGCTTGGGAAAGCGTCTCGGGATCAGGTCACGCGGTTGAGCGAGCTCACCGCGTTCGTAAAGCGGTGAATCGACGACCTTCGCATCCTTCACGCCCATGCAGAGTGGCAGGGGGCGGCCTTTGTCATCCACGGCTTCGAGAGCGCCTTCCACCCCGCCGCGTGTCCACAGGATGCGCAGCGCATTGGTCAGCAGCTTATGGAATTCGCCGCTGATGTCCCGCTTCTCGGCTTGGGCTTTGGCGATGTAGGCTTGCTGCTCTTTTTCATCGGCATTGAGCTTGGCGAGGTCTGCCTGAAGTTGCTTCACGTGGGCCTCCGGCAGTGATTTGCCGACGATCGTCTGGCTGGGCAGCTCAGGAAGGCGAATGAGGTGGCCGTGATTGCCGTTTTCGCTGTCGATCCAGTTTCCGTAGAAGGTCTGCGTGCTCTTGAAGATGCCCACGAGGCCGTAATAGTCCTCCATGGAGAAAGGATCGGTCTTATGATCGTGGCAGCGAGCGCAAGCGATGCTGCTGGCGAGCACGCACCGCGTCACCGCATCAAGTTGCTCGTCCGCCACATCCGCCGCGAACTGTGCGGGGTTCATCTCATTAAGACCCTTCGCCCCGATGGCGAGGAAGCCGGTGGCGATGAGCAACCGCGCCCGCTCGGCCTCGTCTTGAGCAGGCAAAAGATCACCCGCAAGCTGCTCGGTAATGAAGCGATCATACGGCACATCTGCATTCACGGCGTCGATGACGTAGTCGCGATAGCGCCAGGCATGCGGGAAGGTCAGATTCGACTCGCGGCCATTCGATTCGGCAAAGCGTGCCACGTCCAGCCAATGGCGGCCCCAGCGTTCGCCGAAGCGGGGACTTTGAAGAAGGCGGTCGATGTAGGATGGATCGGTCGGATCGGACGTATCTGAAGGATCAGGAGGGAGGCCGAGAAGGTCGAAATGAAGCCTTCTTCGCAGCACACGCGCCTCAGCAGCTTCTGCGGGCTTCAAACCGGCTGTGGTGAGTTTTTCACGAATGAAGCCGTCGATGCTGCCTGGAGCCTGCACCGGTGCCTGATGGCTCCAATGCGGTTCCTTCGCGCTCAGGAGCGTGACACAGCAGCAAAAGAAGAGAGCTGTTTTCATGCGAGGAGGGGCCGGATGATGTCACCATACACATCCGTGAGCCGGAAGTCACGCCCCGCGTAGCGGTAGGTGAGTTCCTCGTGGTGGATGCCCATGAGATGAAGGATCGTCGCATGCAGATCATGCACGCTGGTGGGGTTTTCCTGAGCGGCAAAGCCAAACTCATCGGTGCTGCCATGCACGGTGCCGCCTTTGATGCCGCCACCCGCCATCCACATGCTAAAGCCGTAGTGATTGTGATCGCGGCCGAGTTTCGATTTGCCGCCACTGAGCTCCACCGTGGGCGTGCGACCGAATTCACCGCCCCAGATGACCAGCGTGTCCTCCAGCATGCCCCGTTGTTTGAGATCACTCAAAAGCGCCGCGATGGGTTGGTCGATGTCGTTGGAGAGCTTGCGGTGATTTGTCTCGATATTGTCGTGATTGTCCCACGGCTGCCCCGCGCCATGCCAGAGCTGCACCATGCGCACCCCGCGCTCCAGGAGACGCCTCGCGATGAGCGTCTGACGTGCGTGAACGCCCTCGCCATACATCTTGCGGATGTGTTCAGGCTCTTTGCTGACATCAAAAGCATCCGCTGCCTCGATCTGCATGCGGAAGGCCAGCTCGAAGCTCTGAATGCGAGCCTCCAGCCGTGAATCACTGCGCTCCGCCTTGTGCGCCGCATTGATCCGCCGCAGCAGATCGAGCTGGCGGAGCTGCACGCTCGTGTCCGCATGCGGGCTGCGGATGTTTTCGATCAAGCGATCCACCACCTCGTGCTTCGAATCGACATACGTCCCCTGAAACGCACCCGGCAGGAAAGCCGATTGCCAATTCTCCGCGCCTTTGATCGGCATGCCGCCGGGACACATCGCGATGAAGCCAGGCAGATTGTCATTGGCACTGCCGAGGCCGTAAGTCAGCCAAGCGCCCATGCTCGGGCGAGCTTGGATCGAATCCCCGCAGTTCATGAGCATCAGGGATGGCTCATGGTTCGGCACCTGCGCCTGCATCGAGCGGATCACGGCGATGTCATCGATGTGTGCCGCCGTTTTCGCGAAAAGCTCGCTCACCTCGATCCCGCTTTGCCCGTAGCGCTGAAACGTAAATGGCGAAGGAAACGCCGCGCCCGTCTTTCGCTCCGTGATGCGATGACTCGGCACCGGCCTGCCCGCGTAGCGTGCCAGCGCTGGCTTTGGATCAAACGTATCCACATGGGACGGCCCGCCATTGAGGAAGAAATGAATCACCCGCTTCGCCTTCGGCCTGTGGTGTGGCTTTGCCGCCTGGAGGTCCGCCAATCCCAATGCCGCCAGGCCCATGCCGGAGCGGCGCAGAAAATCACGGCGGGTGAGAGGGCGTGGCATGGTATCCAAGATACGGCCCGAGCCAGCTCCTCCTTCACAGGCATTCGATGGAACGCCTCAGGCGATCATGGCATGGGAGCTTCCCACACCGCCACGCCCATGTGGTAGCGGTGGTGGTTCTCGCTGGCTTTGGAATACCAAGCGGTGACGAGTTTGCCATCGGCACGCTGCACGCTGCTGGGATAGCCGCAATCGGACTCGAGGGTGTTGGCGAGGCGCACGGGCTCGGTCCAGGTTTTGCCTTCGTCGGCGGTGATTTTGGCGAGCACGCCGGTCTGGCCTTGGATGCGGCTGCCGTAGCTCAAGAGGATGCGGCCATCCTTCAAGCGAGCCAGATGGCCGTTGATCTCGTTTTTGGCGGTGACGCGATTCGGCTCGCCCCAAGTGGCTCCATCGTCTTCGGAGATGAAGAGGTCCATGCCGGTCTCGCGGGCGGCGGCTATCCAGCGCTTGCCGCCGAGCTGGAGAATGGTGGTCTCATTGCTCTTCGGGCCGATGGTGCCGGTGCGCTGCCATGTCTTGCCATCGTCATCACTGCGGAAATGCCAGGAACGATAACCTTTCGTTTTCGTGCTCTTTGTGGGGTCAGTGAATTCGCCGCCGTAGCAGGAGACATGCAAAGCGCCGTCCTCGCCTTGTTTGATGTCGCCAAAGGGGATGTAATTCGTCCAGCCAGTGTCGGGTGCGGGGAAGTCTTTGAGCTGAGACCATGTCTTGCCGCCATCGCTGCTGCGGCAGACCCAGAGGGGCAGGATGTCATCACGAAAGTCGGCCTGTTTGGGCCGCTGAGGTTGCTTCACGTCCGTCCAGCCGGAGCAAAGCACGAGGAGATCGCCGTTCTTGGCGATGCCAGCGGCGTGGTTCATGCGGTTGGTGTGCGGCTCGTTTGGTGCAGGGATGCCGCGCTTCAGCCAAAACTCGCCATCGGCGCTGTTCCAGACTTCCACGGCACCGGGCATCTGCCCATGGCTGGGTTTGCCAAAGATCGTGGTATTGATGCTGCCATCTGGTAGCACGGTGAGCGCCGGCCAAGCGCACACGTTGTCGATGGCGATGAAGCGCTGGATGTCCTGCGCGAAGAGCGAAGAGCAAAACACAAAGAATTGGGCGAAGAGGAGTTTCATGTCACCTCACCCTACGTTGTCAGCACAAGCATTGTCTCCGCCCACGATGCCAAAGTCACATTTTGAGCTTCGCGAGAGCTGCCGCGTTCGCTTCAAACACACCGTGCTCCGTGATCAAGGCGGTGACGAGGGACGCAGGCGTCACATCGAAGCCGTCATTGCGCGCCTGAGTGCCTGCGGGAGTGATGAGCACTTCCTCGCGCAGACCTTCGGCATTCAAACCGGGCATGTGGGTGACTTCGCGAGCGCTGCGTTGCTCGATGGGGATGTCGCGGATGCCATCCGTGATGGTCCAGTCGATGGTGCTGACAGGGCAGGCGACATAGAAAGGAACACCGTGTGCCTTCGCGGCGAGCGCTTTGAGGTAAGTGCCGATCTTGTTCGCCACATCACCCTGCGCGGTGACGCGGTCAGTGCCGACGATCACCGCATCGACGAGACCACGCTGAAGCAGGTGCCCGGCGTTGTTATCGACGATCAAGGTGTGCGGCACACCGTGCTCACGCAGTTCCCAGGCCGTGAGTGAGGCTCCCTGGCCGCGGGGTCGCGTCTCGCTCACCCAGATATGGATGTTCATGCCCGCATCGTGCGCCTGGTAGATGGGCGAGATGGCCGTTCCCCAATCCACGCAGGCGATCCAGCCCGCGTTGCAATGCGTCATGACGTTCAGCGGGGCCGAGGGATCAGCTTTTTTTGCCTGGATGGCCTGAAACAACTCCAGCGCGTGTTGGCCGATGGCGTGGTTGGTTTGCACATCTTCATCGCAGATGCCCAAAGCCTCGCTCCAGGCCGCCTCGGCCCGTTTTTCGGCTGCGAGAGGCAAAACGACGCGCCTCACACGATCCAGCGCCCAGCGCAGATTGATCGCCGTCGGCCGTGTGGCATGCAGCGTGTCATAAGCATGCTGCAAAGCCGCGTCCGAGGCATCATCCCGCAACGCGAAGAACATGCCGAAAGCTGCGGTGGCCCCGATCAGCGGCGCACCGCGCACGCGCATGACCTGGATCGCCTCCGCCGCGTCCTCCATCGTCTCCAGCTCACGCCACGCCACCTGATGCGGCAGAAAGGTCTGATCGACGATGCGTGCGATGCGCCGAGCGTGATCGGCTTCAATGGAGCGGTGCGGCTGGCCGTGGATTTTCATGGGAGGCTGATGGCGGCGAAGGAAGGGATGGCAGGATGATCGTTCTCCGGCTGCGCTTTGTTTCCGGGGCGGAGGGCGAGGGCAGTGATCATGCCGGCGGATTGGGCGGCGTTCAATTCATCGATGAGGTCGCTGATGAAAAGGATCTCATTTGGCGGCAGACCGCAATCATTCGCGATGGCGGTGTAGCTGGCGGGTTCGCGTTTGGAGCCGGTGGTGGTGTCGTAGTAGCCGGCGAGGCGAGGGGTGAGGTCGCCAGCGGTGGTGTGGGCAAAGAAGAGGCGCTGCGCGTGGATGCTGCCGGAGGAGTAGATGCGGATTTCGCGGCCGTTTTCGCGCCAGTGGTCGAGTGCGGGGACAAAATCGTCGAAGAGCGTGCTGCGCAGGTCGCCGGTGCGGAAGCCCTGCTCCCAGATGAGGCCCTGGAGTTGCTTGAGGCCGGTGACTTTGGCATCCGCGTCCATGAGGCGATGCACGGCGGCTTCGGCCTCGAGTGCATTGAGAAAGGAGGCCACGTCGGCATCGCGGGCGAGCTGGGTGATGACCTCATGGCCCCAGTGCGCACCGAGCCAGGCGGCGGCGTGCCTCCGCGCATACGGAAACATCACGTCATGCACAAACGCGAGCGGCGAGACGGTGCCCTCGATGTCGAGCAGGATGAGTTTGCCGCGAAACTCGATCATGCGGTGAGGGTGACGGCCTGCTCGATGTGGATGCCTTTGGCCGCGAGGTAGTTCGGCCCAAAGCAAAGCGGCTGATAGCCGCTGGCGATCTCGTCGCCCGTGTAGAGCGGCGTCCAGCCGGCTTTTTCCTTGAAGAGGCGGATGGCGCGGATGCAGCGGTCGGCGCAGAGGTCAAACCAGTGCTTCGTGCCAGCGGGGACATTGATGAGATCGCCCTCCTCGACCTCGATGGAATAAACGGGATCGCCGTTCTCGGGGTGGATGTAGAAGATGCCGCGGCCTTTGACGATGAAGCGCACCTCGTCCTCAGCGTGGCGGTGCTCTTGGTTAAACCTGTCGAGCATCTCCTGGAGGTTCGGCACGTCGGGCGTGACGTTGACGACATCGGCGGTGAGGTAGCCGCCGCGTTCTTTCAGCGCAGTGACTTCGGGTTCATACGCGGCGAGGATTTCCTCCTGCGACGCATCGCGGTCGATGCGACCCGCGACGGCCCAACGGTCGTAGTGAATGCCATGCGGCAGGAGGAAGCTACGAATGCTTTCCACGTCATCAATGACGCGGTCTTCGGAAGGGATGCGGAGAAGTGCCATGAGCGTGATTGCGATTCAAAACGAGCCGGTGAGCAAGCGCTTCTGCGTGACGACTTCGAAGAGAAACTCCAGCACCTCAATCTGCCCGCGTGCGGCGGCGAGGCTCTCGCCCCAAGTGTAGAGGCCGTGGCCAGCCATGAGGAAGCCATGGTGCAGCGGGTTCGCCACATCAGCGAGGCGGGATTCGATCACAATGGCGAGGCTGGCGATGTCCTGCGTGTTTGGGTAGATCTCGATCACGGCCTCCGACTCGTGCGTGGTGATGCCAGAGAGGCCTTTGAGCATCTCGTAGCCTGTGATGCGCAAAGCGCCGTCTTTGAGAAAAAGCTCACTGAGCACCGTGGCGGCGACGGAGTGCGTGTGGAGTACGGCCCCGGCGCCGTGCTTGGCCAAAGCGGTGTGCAGAAGGGCTTCGGCGCTGGGTTTCAGTGTCGTTTCGCCCACGGCGACGGCGTGTTCATCGACGAGGAGGAACTGCTCGGGCTGGAGCCTGCCTTTGTCGAATCCGCTGCCGGTCATGAGCAACGTAAGTGGCTCGCGACTGACGATGACGCTGTAATTGCTGCTCGTGCCGAGCGACCAGCCCCGGCGATGGAAATCGCGACCGGTTTCGATGAGATCGGTGATTTCAGCAGCATAGTCGGAAAGCATGAGCCTTTGATGCACAAGGCACGGCGGAATGCGAGACGTGAAACGGTGACGGATTCGTCTCAAAAGACATCACTCCGCGAACCTCCACGCATACAAATCCGCGTCCTTCATCGTCACGCGGAGCGTCACGATCTTTCCGGCGAGTTTCGAGAGGTCGAGGACGCTCGCTTCAAACTCATCGCCGTAGATTTCGGCTGATTTGGCGGCCACGGCACCGGTTTCATCGAGCGCTTCGATCATCAGCGAGCCGGTGGCGGAGGTGGCGGAGTTGAGGAGGAGTTTGGAGCCGGTGGCTTTGAGCGGCTTGGTGGTGAAGCTGCCTCCTTTGGCATCGGCGTGCATCGAGGCGAAGCCCTGCTTACGCACGGTGAGGCGGCGGATGCGATGATCGGGATGGCGGTAGTGCTCAGAAATGTAGAGCGACCATTCGCCGTCGCCGGGATCGTAGATGCCACAGGCGGTCATGTTGCTGCGCTCGGTCCAGTTTTGGAGATCGGGTCCGGGACGCACCCAGGCTTCGAGGAAGGGGCGATCCCAGTGCGTGCCATCGTGGCTGCTCATGAAAACGGCATCGCTCACGCCTTTGCCGCCGACGTGGCCTTTCACCTTCTCACGCGAGGTGGCGAAGCGTTTGGGAAACGAGAGAAACAGATGTGGCGCGGTCGGGCAGGGCACGGTGGCGCTGGTGTAGAAATGCTCGAAGGGCACGCCCTCAGCGTATTGATGCGCCACGCCGTCGCTCCAGCTCAAAAAGTCCGTCGAGGTCATGCTTTGGATGGCGCGGACCTTGTTGGTGAAGATGCGACTGAAGCTCGCGTAGCGATTCCGCGTCACGTCCCAGAACGCGAGGTTTTGCGAGTCGAAAGCCCCATTGGTGATCACGGGCGTGTCCTGCAACTTTTTCCAATGAATGCCGTCCGGCGATGCAAAGGCATAAAGACCGCCCGGCGTCTCGCCTTGATGCCAGTTCTTCCCGGGCTGCTTCACGCCGCCGAGGGCCTTGTAGCGCTCCGCAGGCTTCGCGTTCGGATTCGCATCGAGAAACGGCGCGAAGTTGTGCGATTCGACCCCGCGCCAGATCACGTTGTTGTCCTTCGTGCCGCCCGCTTCGATCAAACCGAGCTTCGGCCGCGTGAAATGGATGCCGTCCTCGCTTTCGACGAAGCAAGTGACCTGCGCATCGCTGTGATCGCTACCGCCAGCCGAGCCGCGATAGTAAAGACGCACCTTCTTGCCGTCCTGAATGGCGGAGAAGTAGCCGCAGGTCGGTCCTTCCCACGGTTGGTCGGTGGTGAGCACAATCTCACGGCGCACGGGTTCATGCAGCTTCAAGGCAACGCCGTCTTTTTTGGCGACAAGGTGCTCATCGACAAAAAGCTCCCAGCGTGAGCCGAGATCGAGAGGCTGAGTGAAAGCCGTGGAGGCAAGAGCGAGGTAGAGGAGTGCTTTCATGCGTGCTTTAGGGGTGGATGAATCGGAATGCGTAGAGGTCGGCGTCTTTGAGAGCGAAGCGGAGGCGGATCACTTTCCCCGCGAGAGACTGGAGATCAGAGTTTGTTCCCCATGTCACGGTGCGCTCGATCGAGTCGCCAAAATGGGGGGCGGAGTCGGCGAGGGTGAAGCCGGGGATAGGTTTGCCTGCTTCGTCTTGGATCTCGACTTCAATGCCACCAGCGGCCGAGCTGGCGAAGTTCATCGAAAGTTGATTTCCGCTGAATTTGAAGGGTCGAGTGAGCAACTCGCCACCTTTCATCGGAGCATGGATCGAGACGAAACCATCGAGTCGGAGGGTGTAACGGCGGAGGGCGCTGCTTTTGCCCGTCCAGTAGCTTTCAGTGGTGTAGAAAGAGAGCTCGTTGGGAGCACCTTCGAGCTTGGATTTGGTCTCCACGACATGCCAAGCCGCGTATTGATGGCCATAGTTCCAGGTGCCTTCACGTTCGATGCCTGGCGGGAGAAAGGCTTCATTCCAACGCTTGAAGGTGGTGCCATCTCGACTGGCCATGAAGAGTCCTTCGGTGATGGCGGTGCCGTATCGTTGACTGGCTTTCGCCCGCCATTCGCGATGCTCACGTTCAGGCAACTGCCGGAGAGACTCTGTCCAATCACGCTCCACATAACGAGTGGGGAAGCCGACGAGCAAATGAGGTGCCCGGTGGTAAGGTTTCACCTGATTGGTGTAAAGCTGCTCGCTGGGAGAATCGACGTAGCGGAGATCCTGCTGGTTTTCCCAGTGGAGGAAGTCCTTGGATGTAGCGGTGCGGATGGCGCGGTCTCCGCTGGGTTTCCAATTTTTCTCATCCGTCACACCGCCGGTGAAGTAGCGCCAGTAGGCTCGATAGAGGCCGCGGTGAGCATCCCAAAAGGCGAGGTTTTGCGAGTCGAAGGCTCCATCGGTGATGACAGGTTTATCCGCCATGGGTGACCAGCGGAGGCCATCAGCTGATTTCAGTGCGAGCAGACCTTTGGGCGAATTGGAGCGGACGATGGCCTTGTATCTGGCATCTGTCGGCGCACTCGGGTTTTCATCTTTGAAGACGGCTGGATGGCCGCCATCGGGATTCACCTTTCCCATCATGCCGTGAGGGATGACGATGTTGTTGGCCTTGGACCCTTTGAATTCATGCAGGCCGAGCTCGGGCTTTCTCCAATGGATGCCGTCGTCGCTTTCGGCATAGCAGCAAAAGAGCGGATGCTCTCCGGTGTTGACCTTGCCATCGGGCGTGACCGTGAGTTGCCAGGATTTGTAATAGAGGCGGTATTTGTCTCCGTCTTTGAAGATGCTGTGGTAACCGCTGCCACTGCCTTCCCAGGGCGCATCATGCGTCAGAACGATCTCCTGGATCTGCGGCTGATGCAGACGCTGCTCAGCGCTGCCGCTGAGTTTGTCGATGAGGTAGTCATCGACGAAGAGCTCTCGTCTGGAACCGATGTCCAGCGGCTGGGCACTGGCACTGACGACGAGCAGGAGGTATAGCAATGCTTTCATAGTTCGGACAAGATGTCGGAGATGGCGATGGGCGCTCCGCCCTGCTCGCGGCTGCGGATGCCTGCGATGATCACGGCCATGAGCTCGACGGTTTCATCGAAGGGTAGCGGACGCTGGCCGGTGCGGAGCATGTCGATGAAGGCCACGAGCTGGCCGCGGAAGGCGTGGTAGGTATCCGTGAGCTTCACGGCGAGATCGCCTTTGGTGCCATACAGATGCACCGCGCCGAAGCTGCCATACGCGTCATGCAGCGCCCCGATGGTGACTTTGACGCCGCTGCGATGGGTGAGGTGCATGACATCGCCACCGGCATCACTGTGGGCCTGCACGGTGAGGAAGCCGGGGCCGAGCAACGGCTCGACGGCCTCCAGCGCATGGATGCCATAGCGTTCCCAGGTCTTGCAGGTGAAGCTGGTGATCCAACGCAGGTCGCCGAGTGCGGAGAAGTCCGCCCTCATCTCCGGGGCGTAGCGCATGCCGCTGGTGGAAAGCAGCACGCGGCCCTCGCGATGCCACTGCACCATCTGGCGCAGTTCGGGGAGGGTGGTGGCCATCGGCTTGTCGATGAACACGGGCAGCCCGGCCTCTACAAAGGGTCGAGCACGCCGCACATGATCGGTTCCGTCATCGGTGGCAATCACCGCGGCATCGACCTGGCCGATCACGTCCTCTGGTTTTTCGACGACATGCTCGATGAGGCTTGCCGCAGCCACTTTCGGCGCATCGGCGGGATCATCGCACCAGATGTGCGTCACACGAGCACCCGGAATGCGCACGGAGTCCAGCGGCTGCTTGCCCATGTAGATCGGAATGCCGGCGTAAGGGCACTTGGCCATCTCGGCGGGGTTGTAGCCGTTGATGATGCCGCTCCAGGAATACGGATGGCCGTTTCCTTCGATCATGCCGAGCATGGCGAGCTTCAATTCACGATTCATAGGTCGATGGCGGTGCCGGTGTCGGAGGAGCGGAGGGCGGCGAGGTTGAAACGAAGGGTCTGCGCGGCCTCCTCGAAGGTGCAGAGCGGATTGGCGCGGCCTTCCATGCCGTCGAGAAAGGCGTTGGCCTGAGCGATGAAGAGGTCGTCACGCTCCAGCGGCGGCGTGACATGCCAGGTCCAGTCCTTCTCGCCATGCCTGAGAAAGCCCCAGCGCTGGAGATGGCCCTCGATCTTCACGCTGCCGCGCTCGCCGTGGATGTGGAGGGTGTTTTCATTCGCCGCCTGGAACTGCGTCATCGCGTAACTGACCATCACCGCGCCATGACGGGCCGTGACGTTCACGGTGTCCTCAATGGTGACGCCTTCGAGCGCCTGATGCGCCGCATCGCAATACACCCGCGTGCAAGGTCCGAGCAGCCACTCGACGGCATTGGCGAGGTGCGTGAGCGCATCTTGGATCACGCCACCGCCGGTCTCGCGTCGTGTGTAGTAGATCTCGCGATAAGCCGGACGAAAGGTGGGGAAGTGCTGGCCGGAGACGGACGTGGCCTGGAGCACGCGACCGATTTGACCCGTCTGCAAAAACGCCCGCGCCTGCTGAATCCACGGCATGAGATGGTACACATACGCGACGGCCACAAAACGATCCGCCGCCGCAATGGCCGCACGCACCTCCGGCACGAGCGCCTCATCAATCGCGAGCGGCTTTTCGATGAAGACATGCAAGCCGTGTCCGAGC
>CALSBJ010000093.1:0-21948 GCA_943373155.1 Akkermansia muciniphila
CGCTGCGGCCTCGTCTCGCTACGCTCGACGAGACCTGCGCTGCGCCTTCACAGAGCATCTGCGCGGGGTGGATGTTTGCCTGATCTTGGATCAGTTCGGAGAGCTTATCACCTGTCCAATCCAGGAGGGGGACGGAGCATGAAGCCTGCGTGGCAGTTCAAGGCTATGGAAAAGCCAAATGGGCAGGTCGAGATGCTTGTCTCGAGTTCAGTCGTGAAAGGTGGAAGGGTCTATGTGGGCTGCAAAGACTACAGGTTCTATTGCGTCGATCTAGCTGCTGGGAAGGAAATATGGAAGGCGGAGTCCAAAGGCGCTTTCGTTGGTGCTGCAGTTTTTGCGGGGGATCTTGTTGTTGCGGGATGTCAGGATGCTTCCGTGTATGCTTGGAATGCCGAGACTGGCAAAGAGGCCTGGAGATTTGAAGCCAATGCAGCGATTTATGCTGCTGCCAATGTTTGGACTGATTACGAAACGAAGTCCCAGCACATCATCATCGGCTCATATGACTACAATTTGTATTCTCTCGATGCGAAGACTGGAAAGAAGGAATGGGCTGCCGAGGCTGCAAACAACATCAACGGTGGATCAGCCATTTACGGGAGCATCGTGGCCTTCGGGGCCTGTGATAACACAGTTCGTATCCTTGATGTGAGAACTGGCAGGAAACAGACGGAAATTGATGTTGGGGCACCCGTCGGCAACAACGTCGTCGTCGCGGACGGCATCACCTACTTCGGCCATTACGGTAACCGCGTTGGGGCTTACAGTATCAATGGTGGCCAATTGGTGTGGGCGTATGGTGAACGCGAGTTTGAATTCTATGCCGCTCCTTCTCTTTTCGGGGAAATGTTGTTTATTGGTGGGCGTGACAAACGCTTTCACGCCATCGACCGTGTTACCGGTAAGCTGAAGTGGGAGTTCCGAGCCCGAGATCGTATCGACAGCAGCGCCGTGGTATGCGGAGGACAGAGCTTGATTTTTGGTTGTGATGACGGTTACATCTATGCGCTTAATCTTGATGATGGCTCCGAACTGTGGCACTTCGAAATCGGTGCTCCGGTGAAAAGCAATCCAGCCATTGCAGGTGATTATGTTCTCTTTGGTGCTGACGACGGTCTGTTGTACGCCTTTAAAAGCGGTAGCTAAATCTGTGTGGCCTGCTCCCTGAGAAAAGGACAGTTGTAAGATGTAGTTCTGGCTCCGAAACCAGGAGAACAGAACAGCATGAAAAAGAGCAGACACAGTGAAGAGAAGATCGTGAGCATCCTGCGCGAGGCGCAGGGTGGGATGAAGGTCAGAGACGTGTGTGCACGTCACAACATCAGCGAGCAGACCTACTACGGGTGGAAGCGCAAGTATGGCGGGATGCAGGTTAACGAACTGCGCCAGGCGAGGGCGCTGGCGGAGGAAAACGGGCGGCTCAAGCGCATCGTGGCGGACCTGATGGTGCAGATTGATATCTTGAAAGCCATCAACGCAAAAAAATGGTGAGCCCGGCCAGCAAGCGACGTGCGGCACGATACGCCATGCAAAGCGGTCTGGGCAGGACCGCCCAGGTGTGCCGTGCGCTGGAGCTTGCTCGGTCGGGCTACTACCGGGTGGCGCAAGAGAGCACGGAGGCGAAGCGACGACGCAATCGCAACGTGAAGCTGAGCCGTGAGCATCCGCGTTATGGATACGGCCGGATCACGGCGTTCCTGCGGCGCGAGGGCGGGCAGGTGAACATCAAATGCGTGGCGCGAGTTCGCCGGGAGGAAGGGCAGCAGGTGCGCAAACGGCAGCGCCGGATGCGACGTGTGAGACCGGGGCAGCAGGCACGGCAGGCGGCGGCGCATCGCAATCATGTGTGGAGCTGGGACTTTGTGAGCGACCAGGTGGAGGGCGGGAGCGCCTTTCGCATCCTCACTTTGATTGACGAGCACACGCGTGAGTGCCTTGCCACGCATGTGGCGTGGCCAATGCGTGCCACGGATGTGCTTGGAGTGCTGGAGTCCGCGCTGCGCAGGCACGGCATGCCTGAGCACATCCGCAGTAACAACGGGCCTGAGTTTATTGCGTATGCGATCCAAGACTGGGTGCAGCATCGAGCGATCAAGATGAGCTACATCAAGCCGGGATCGCCGTGGGAGAACGCTTACATCGAATCGTTCCACGACAAGCTGCGTGACGAATGCCTCAACCGCGAGGTGTTCGGCAGTCTGGCCGAAGCGCGAGTCGTCATCGAGCAATGGCGGCGTGAATACAACAAATACCGTCCGCACAGCTCGCTGGGATACGGCACCCCTGCACAGGCGGCGGCACGCTGTCAAACTCCGCTACGGCCTCATCTCGCTACGCTCGATGAGACCTCCGCTACGTTTGACAGCGTCAGAGACCACATCAACATCATCAACCCAAGGAGGCTGGAACTACATTTATGATCTGTCCCGTTCCAGGGGGGGAGGCATTGTGCATCAAGCAGTGGCACAAAGGTTTTGTTGAATCGAACTGGCTGGGCTCCCCCCCCACACCCTTGTGTCGTCGATCGTGTCGTCTTGATTTTTTATATGTCAGCCCCATATCCACGAGCACATAGTGGATGGCAGGCAGTGTGCACTCCAGTCCGAGAGCGTCGCGTAGCTCGGCCAAGGTCATGTCAGGCTTGCGCTGGAGTTGTTTGCGAATCGCGATGCGATGCTCGGCCACGATCTTCTTCTTGCGTCCGGCGAGGTGATGTCGAGGCTTGATGCGGCCGGTCTTGCGCCGCTGCTGGAGCAGCTTTTTGACCATGCCGTAAGAGACGCCAAAGCGCCGGGCGACATGTTCTTGCGTGCCTTCACCGCGGTCGCAGGTGCTGATGATGCGTTGACGAAGATCGAGAGAGAGTGTGGCCATACTTCCCTTAGCACCAGTTTCCCGACATTCCACATTATTATTTAAAATACTCTTAACAAATCGATGGGAAACCTTTTATCGTCCTTCAATTCTTTATCGATTTTCGGTTGTTCTCTTCTTAGCACATTGGGGTGATCTGCGAAGAATATTTAATCAAGTTGCAGGTAGGTACTCTTGCGAAGCCCAACTATTCACAACACCTCCATTAGGTAGTGTCGGTGACCCCCACAAGGTTTCAGAAGGGAGTTCTAGAAAGTGCGATCTGTAATAGCCGGAGAACCGGCCGAAATGCCAGAAGCCGACTTCGGTGGCTACATTAGTTACACTGGATTGTGTGGTGACGCGGCAAAGCAAGGTGTGAGCTTCCTGAAGTCTCACCATAATTATAAACTTCATCGGGGTGATGCCAAGGTATCTCGTGAAGACGCCTATCAAGGTTGTCGCGCTGGCTCCACAAAACTCACAAAGCTCATTCAGTAAAATTTTTTCTGCATAGTTTATGAGAATGAAGTCTACAGCCTTTTCGAGCAGTGACAGGTGATGCGAATCGGAGGTGTAGGAATGGGCATCCTCGGCCAGGGGAACAAGGGCGGCGAGAAACGCAAGAATCAGAGATGCCTCTATAGATGCCTCTTCACCCGCATGCTCCGCGTTGATGGTTTGTTGCGAACCATCCTCTTCGTCGAGGTTTGCATTTGTTAGTATGCAGTTGTCAAACAACGATGAAGGGACTGACACGCCCCGTTTTAGCAGGCGTTTCACTTGCAGCGGGGATGCGAAGCCAAACCAGGATTGAACCATTTTGGCAAAGCGGTCATGGGGCAGGTGCAGCATGGCTACTTTCGTCCCCTGCGGCAGTCGCCCAAGGTAGGCGCTTGAGGCATCGAGCACAAATGCCAGAGCTCGACCTCGTTCGGCACAGCCAAAGTTGCTTTGAAGGCTGTCTTCGGATCGCATGATGCAGATCACCACATTGGATTCTGCGGGTCTGAATCTAACGCAACAAGTCTTGTCAAATTTTGACAAAGAGTAACTGGAGCTTCGGAAGGCTAGCTCGGCTGAAACGGCTTTAAACTTACCTTTGCTGAGCTGGATACAATGCGCGTCGACAAAGTCCTTCATGGAGCGAATCCATAAGTTTGAATCCGCAAATCGCGTGAACTTTATGACTTGGTTGAAGCAGTCACCGTTCTTCATATATTTAGATGATTTTAAATAGGCATTTAATTGACAAGACTGTTTAAAAGGTGGCGGAGGCTTAATTGAAGGGCCAATGCGAGATTCAGCAATTTATATGCTCTATGCACATAAATGGAATACGCCGAAGAATGACAGGTAGCTGAGTTGCGGCTCATATGTTTGCTCTACCATCGAAGGATTCGTGGCCGAATTTATCAGCCCGACTCTAACGAGGATGCAAAAAATGGATATACACTGGGTTATAGCCAGATGCTTTGCGAGAGATGAAAACAGCGGGCAACAAAAGAGCAATCACCAATCTAGAAGTGTCAGATGGTGGATGCCGAGAGGCACATGCAACTCATCTCGGATGAAAGAAGCAAAACTCAAAAGTTAGTGATTAGCGGACAGCGTCTTCTGCAAAGCTTGGCGATTATAGCAGTATGCAAAACCTCCGCTCAAGCACCTGGCATAATCGTTCTCGCAATGAATACGAGACGAACGAAAAGATGTTTTCGCGAGCGTCTTTGAGTGATGGGCTAATTAGGTTCTTGGTCAAAGTCACCCTTTTTCTGACGGCGTGTTGTTCCACGACTTTATGCAATGATCGAAGTCTTGAAATGGAACAGGAGCGGTTTGTCTCAAACCGTGAATCGATGTGGATGACTCCATTTGGTCTCCTGGTGGGCGAGCTTCAGACGACTCGAAGTACAGCAGGATTAATCAATCGCGTCTCGGCCAGCCAGGTGGCCGCTTCATCAATCTCGTCACAGACAACTCGTAGTGCCTCGAATGCCGGCGGGTATGCCGGGCTTCCTCTTCTCGTAGGCATGGCCTGCTGGTTGAGGTTCAGACAGCTCTCACGACTTAGCAGGCGGTTTCATGCCGACGGTCTCAAGTGGTGATAAGCCGAATAGAAAAGCACAGGGGGATCCAGTACTGTCCAACAACACAGATGCATAACCTACATTCAACTTCGCCTGCCATGTCCTCAGCACCGCCAACCATGAAGTGCCTCTACTTCCTTTTGCAAAAGGTCTTGCTCGTCTTCGCGATGATGTTTGCCTCTGGCCTAGCCGTACATGGCGAGCCAGCTGCAATGTCCATCGCTTCGGTGAATTTCGATCACTTGCTTCGTGACTGGAAGAAAGCAGCTGAGTGCATTGTTGAACTGGATCAGCGGCAGGAGAATTTGACTCAGGAGCTGGAGCGGCGCAGGGAGCAGGTGAGGCTGTTGGAAAAGGTCGCGCGAGAGGCTGCCAAGCAGATTGAAGAGGTTGGAGGAGAGGCCAAAGCGAGTGGCTATCTCAAAGAGAAATTCATGAAGAGCCATACGGCCTTTCAAGCCGCGGTGGCAGAACAGACTCGTTGGGAGAAAGAATCCATCTCTTCCTTGTCTCAAGAGCGCAATAAGAACGTCAATGCCCTGCTTTTGGAGATTCAGGACACACTGAAACGCAGCCGGGTTGTTTCGCGGTACACCATGGTGATCAATCTTCACGCTGGCATGCAGGGGCAGCTCCCGGTGTTTCTTCATCTCAACCCGACGCAGGTGACCGACATCACGCAGGAGTTGCTGGCGGAACTGCAGTCTGAACCCGTCAACACAAGGACGCGTTGAGATCCTGCCCAGCGCAAGTCCGCATAAACCCATCTCGCATGCAGCCGGACCCCGGAAGCATGACGCAGGAAAAAAGAAAAACACCCACCAACCCCCCCCCTATGAAAATCCCTCACATGGCCCTTCTGGCCTTCAGCCTGTTCTCTCTCTCAGGCGGCTTGTCCGCCCAGAGTTTCGTCAACTGGTATGGCAACAACAACAACTCCGCCGATTACGGCGTCGCGGTTACCGGCTCCTACTTGCCGGGAACTTGGCAGGACACCATGGTGGCGCACGCCACCCCGGCCAGCAACTTCGGCGCGGTGGACAATATGCAGGCCAACTGGAACAGTCCTCTCGGCAACAACCGGCAGGCGATCCTGATGACCTTCGGCAACCTCGGCCTGTCCGTGGGGGACGTCATCACGAATGCCCAGCTTCACACGAATTTCCTTTCGGCTGGGGCCGCCACCAACCAGGACACCTGGCATGTCTTCGGTCTGAATACTCCCCTCAATGAGAACACGGTTACCTGGAACTCGATCGGGGCCACGCTGGATGCCGCCTGGGCGGGCGGTCTCGTGCCTGGGAATCCGAATTACTTCAGCACCTTCAGCACCGTGGGCCTCGCAGGCAGTGACGGAGAGAACTTCTCCATCAATATCACCTCCGCGCTTCAGGCCTATCAGGCCGGCACCATCAGCACACTGGCTCTGATAAACTTCACCAACGTGCCTGTTGGCCCGGGTTCAGCGGAACGCCTTGGATTTTACACCAGCGAGGCCGTGATCACGGCCAATCAGCCAGGCCTGGCCGTCACCGTGTCTCCCGTGCCCGAACCAGGCTCGGCCCTCCTTCTTGGAGCGGCCTCATCCTTGGCTCTGCTCCGTCGCCGCCGTCCGGCTTCGCCCTTGGTTGAGCGCGCCTTGGCGTGAGTCTGCTCCCGAATGTGTGTGACCAGGTGCCATGCCTGGCAAGGCAGCCCGTCTGCTAGGCATGGCTTGGCCCTCACTCATCGCGAACGCCCCATTCTCATTCTTCCACCGGCCTCCTGCGATTTCCTTCTCTCCCCCCATCATGTCCTCACGTCTTCCAGTCGCCATCATGCTTGCCCTCTGCCTGGGCACCCTGTGCTTCGCCGCCCCGTCACGCGCCTCCACTGTCTGGCTCTACGGCGGCACGAACAACGCCAGTGTATACGGCGTCACGGCGGACTCCGCTTTGTCAATCGGGTGGAAGGATACCCAGCTCACCCAGGCCCAGCCCGCCGTGATCTGGGGGACCAATGCCACGCTTCAGGCCAATCTGAACAACGCCGCAGGCTTTACACGCAGCGCCATCCTGTTTGGTTTTGATGGCTCGGGCATTCCCTCCACCGCGACCATCCTCTCCGCGACCTTGTTTCTCACGGTCAACAATTTTGCCGGCAGTGTGGACACCTGGCAGATCCGCGGCGTGGCCGCAGCGGATGCGGGTTGGATCGAAGGCGAGGCCAGCTTTGACAAGCCCTTGCTCTCCGCCGCCTCATGGTCAGGTGGAGGCGTGTTCGATTCATCTCTTGAGGCCGTTTTCGGCTCTTTCACCGAGTCGAACCAAGTGGCCGGCTCGCTGTTCGGTCTGGATGTGACCAGCGCCCTTCAGGACATCGTCAACGGCAGCTCTGCCGGCATCGCGTTGTTGAACTATTCCAATGTCAGCGCCGGGCCGGGCAGTGCGCAGAGGATCTCCTTTCACTCCGATGAGTCCGCCACGCCTGCCTACCGGCCCGGTCTTTGGGTGGAGTTTACCACGACAGCGGTGCCGGAACCCTCGCGCACACTGCTGTTTCTCGGCGCGGCGTTCATGACCGCTCTGCGCCGCCGCCGTGGGTCGCCGCATTGACCGCCCGCTCTGCCCCGCCGCCTGAAGCCTTCCATGGACATGCCACCCTCCGCCCTCTGGCGCGAGGTGCGGCGCCCCCACGTCAGTTACCTTTCCCTTCCACACGATTATGTCCCATCTGAATTCCATCGATGACGACGAACGTTTCACGTCCGTGGATGCCAGCACGGCCTCCCGGCGGGTGCAGCCCGTGAGAACACCCCAGCGTTCGCAAACACCCACCGCTTGGACGCCATCCTATCCAGTCGGCGGCATGGCGGCGGAGCGCCCCGTTGCCGACGGGACCAGTGCCGCGATCAAAAGCGGGCGGCGTTCACCGACCTCCCTCTGGCGTGATCGCAGGTTTGAAAACACCGCCATGCGCCTTCGCCAGCGGCAGGCGCGCAAGCGCCGCCTCTTCAGCTTCATACTGCTCGGCTTGCTCGCCCTGCTCACCATCACCCTCGCGGCCTGGATCAATCTTCATCTCGATCATCCGCTCAGCCCTTGAGTGATCGTCCCGCCCACCTCCCCGGAAATCTATGCCACTCATGCCCACCACCCTCGCCTTGCAGGAAACTCACCGCGTGCTGTCCCGCATGTCGGCGGGCAGCACGGGCCGTGCGGATGCCAGGAGGACCGGTTCAAAAGGGCGCTTCATGCTCCGCTGGCTCATCGCTCCGGCGGTGGTGAGCCTTCTTCTCGCCACCGGCCCTGCGCGGGCGTCACGCCTTTGGCATCAGGTGCTCGCATGGCGGCACCCCGTCCATACATCGCCCCATCGTGACGCGGCGTGGTACAACCGCTTTGCGTCCTGGCCTTGGCGGGAGGATTTGAATGCTGGCTGCCCGCTGCCACCCCAGGTGCAAAAGGCACTCGGCTGGGATGTGCGCGGCCTCTCCTATGCGGTGTTGGATGCCCGCCATGTGTTGCTCAGCCACCATCCGCTGCCTGCTGCCACCACGCTTTCGTTTTGGGACGGTCATGCGGTACTCCTTCGCCAGGTGGAGCGGAGCCTCGCCGTGCGTCTCTGGCCCGATGCGCCTGCCGTGCTGCATGTGGCACGGCTCGACGAGGCCCTGCCAGCTTCCATCGCCCCGCTGCCGATCTTTCCCCACTTTGCCGAGAGGCTGCCTGCTTACTTCAAGGACCACACGGTGATTCCCTTTGCCCGTGGAGGGAAATTTGGGGCGCAGCGCCTCGTCGGCATTACCAGCCCCATTTCCTCCGAGGGATTGGTGACGCTGGCAGCAAGCCCGGCCTCCGATCATCCCGGGGGCGTCGGGCTGAACTATGGAGATAGCGGCGGTGCCCTACTTTTGGAGGACCACGGTGCTTGGTTCCTTGTCGGCAGCGCCTTCAGCTTTGTTTCCTCGCCCTCAGCGGCCGGACCACCGGCGGCATCCCAGGCGGCCTTCAACACCTTTTATTTCCTGCCCTCCTACGTGGAGGTCCTCCGCCAGCAGGGCATCACGCTCCCATTCAACCCGTGAACCATTCGTCATGACTGCCTTTTCGACCCTCCCCCCTGCGGCCAGTTCACCCCGCCAAACCGCCGCCCCACTCCACAGATCCAAGCTGCGGCGGGTCTCGATGGACGCCCCAGATTTGATCACCACGCGGGAGCTTTCCCAGCGCCTGCGGATTGTGGCACCCACCATCTACCACCATGCTCGTTCGGGAACCATTCCCTGCGTGCGGATCGGCGGTCGCATCCGCTTTGACTGGGGGGTCGTTTCCCAGCTCTTCTTCCCTGGCCGGGGCGGCAAGACCACCGTGTCACCGCCGGCCCCCTCGGCCAAAGGGGGCGGGCGGCTGGAGATCGAGAGGGACGCCCCGCTTCCCGAGGAGGTGAAAACCCGGCCAGTGGCACCTGTGGAGGTACCTGAAGAGCGCGAGATGTCGCCTTCGGCATCGACTTCAGCATCGCCACGGCAAGCCCCGGCCGCCCTGGACCACGACGCGACGCCTCCTGCCAGGCGTGCGGGACGATCCAAGGTTCGTCATGCCATCTTGTCTCCGGGGGACTTGAGCAGTTCCCAGGTCGCCGCCGCGTTGCAAATGAGCGCCGCCCTGCACTTGCAGCCCATGGTCGTCTCGGAAGGCGGGGTGGCCCAGGCGGCCGGGCTCGAGCTGGGGCCCTCCCTTGTCTTCCTGAGTGTCGAGCACATCCAGCAGGCAGGAGCCTCCGCCACGCTTTCCCACCTGCTCGCCCTGGCCTCGGCGCGGCCGGCCAAGGTTCTCATCGCGGTCCTGGTCAGTTCACCCGCCTTGCTCTCGGGCCTGGAGGCCCTGCCACCGGGCCTGCCGGTCATTCTCTGCCCCCTCTACCACCTGGAGGCCTCCCAGGAGGTGCTGGCCACCGCGCTCACCCACCTCGTTTTTAGCAAAGGCTGAAGCTTTCCCACCCCTTTCGAACCCGTGCGGATTCTTCCGGCGGGTCCGCTAGACCAAAAACCAAACCCCACCAAGCCAACCCAAAAAACACCACCTCATGAAACGAAACTCCTTCCTGCATCGCAGCACCCTCGCCGCCCTCCTGGCGGCGCTGGCCCTGCCCATTCCCCGATCACCGGCCGCCACCTTGGACGGCTCCCAGGGCATTGACCTCGGCAGCAATGCCGCTGGCTATATCTACAATGGCAAGGCCATCAGCCTCGCCAATGACCTTGGCGAGGCCAACTGGGCTGGTTCCTTCTCCTCCGGCGTTTTGGTGCCCGTCGCCAACCTCACCGGCTTCTCCGCTGGCTCCACCCTCATTCCGGTGGATGACCTGCTGCCCTACCGCACCTTCAGCCTCAATGTCGTCAATCCCTCCAACGCCGTCACCATCGGCTTGAACGGCAGCACCGGGATGATCACCGCCTCGCAGGTGAAGCTCACCGGCGGCACGCCCGGGGCAGGCAAGGTCCTCACCTCCGCGGCCGACGGCACGGCCACCTGGCAGACGCCTTCCGGCGGCGGCGGCTCCGGCACGGTCACCAGCGTCGGCTCCGGCATCGGTCTGACGGGCGGTCCCATCACCAGCAGCGGCACCCTCAGCTTGGCCAACACGGCGGTCACGGCGGGCAGCTACGGCAGCGCCTCCGCCATCCCGACCTTTTCGGTCGATGCGCAGGGGCGTTTGACAGCGGCGGCCAGTGTGGCTCTTCCGGACACCAGCGCCACCAACGAAATCCAAGCCCTGGGGCTTTCTGGCAGCACCTTGAGCCTCAGCAATGGCGGCGGCAGCGTGAATCTCGCGAGCCTCAACACCGACTCGCAGAGCCTCAGCGTGTCCGGCACCACGCTGAACATCAGCGGTGGCACCGGTGTGAACTTGGCCAGTGCTGGATTCCTCACCACGGAGGTGGATGGTTCCATCACCAATGAAATCCAGGCCCTCAGCCTCTCCGGCAGCACCCTGGCTCTCAGCAATGGCGGCGGCAGCGTGAACCTCGCGGGCCTCAATACCGATGCGCAGAGCCTCAGCGTGTCCGGCAACACGATGAACATCAGCGGTGGCACCGGAGTCACCGTGCCGAATCTTTACACGGCTGATGGCACGCTGACGGGAAATCGAACGGTTAATCAGGGGGGCAATTTACTCATCATGAATGCCACATCAGGTGATGTGTTATTCACGGGAGAAGAGGATGGACCCTCGTATCTTCAAATCAAAAACACCAATTCCGGCACGGGGGCTCTCAGCCTCTTGCAACTCAGCAACGATGTTTCGGCAGCATTCAATATCTTCCTCAACTCGAGCACCAGAACGACGGAGGGCGGAGGAAACACCGCCACTCTACGTAATGATGGCGGTGCGCTCAGGCTGCAGAGTTTTGGTGGGAGAGGTCTCACCATCCATGGCACGACCGGATTCGGTGAATGGGAGCAAAATTTTGATGGCCAAGGTGGATTGTGGCTTCGAAACCCTAACGCTGGCACCAGCGCGTTCACCGCTTTGGCGCTTGGCAACGACTCGCCCTACAATCTTCAACTTTTTGTCAATTCGAGTTCCAGAACGACGGAGGGCGGAGGAAACACCGCGACTCTGCGAAATGATGGCGGGGCACTCCGGCTGCAGAGCTTTGGTGGGCGGGGCCTCACGATCCATGGCAGCACCGGATTTGGTGAATGGGAGCAGAATTTTGATGGTCAGGGTGGCTTATGGCTCAGAAACCCTAATGCAGGTGTCAACGCTTACACCGCTTTGGCTCTTGGCAACGACTCCCAATACAATCTGCGACTTTTTGTGAACTCCACGACCAGAACCGCAGAGGGCGGGGGGAACATGGCCACCCTGCGCAACGATGGCGGTTCGCTCAGGCTGCAAAGCTTTGGTGGGAGAGGGTTGACAATCCATGGCAGTACTGGATTTGGCGAATGGGAGCAGAATTATGATGGCCAAGGTGGATTGTGGCTTCGAAACCCCAACGCAGGCACCAACGCGTTCACCAACTTGGCGCTTGGCAACGACTCGCAATACAATCTTCAACTTTTTGTCAATTCGAGCACCAGAACGGCGGACGGTGGAGGAAACACCGCCACTCTGCGCAATGATGGCGGTTCGCTCAGATTACAGAGTTTCGGGGGGAGAGGCCTGACAATCCATGGCAGCACTGCATTTGGCGAATGGGAGCAGAATTTTGATGGTCAAGGTGGATTGTGGCTTCGAAATGCCAACGCGGGTGCGAACGCGATCACCGCTTTGGTTCTAGGCAACGACTCGCCCAGCAATCTTTTCCTTTTTGTCAACTCGAGCACCAAGACGTCGGATGGCGGGGCGAATACGGCCACGCTGCGCAATGATGCCGGCAAACTGAGGCTTCAGGCAATGGGTGGACACGGACTGACGATTGATGGGACTTTAGGATCCTCCACATTCACTACCAACACCTACGCTCCCGCGTTCATCAACACCTCGGACCGCCGCTTGAAAGAGAACATCAAGCCCACGCACTACGGCCTGGCCTCGGTGATGAAGATGCAAGTCGTGGATTACACCTACAAAGCCGATTCGAAGAAGCCGCACACCGGTTTTATCGCGCAGGACTTGCATCAGGTTTATCCCGAGGCGGTGGCCGTGGGCGGAGAGGATCTGAAAACTCAGCCTTGGGGCGTGGACTATGCCAAGCTGACGCCGATCCTGACCAAGGCCATTCAGGAACAGCAGCAGCAGATTGACTTGCTTTTCAAGGACAAGACCGCTCTCGCCTCGCAGGTGGAAGCACAGTCGGAGCAGCTCGCCGGCCAAGCCGCAGAGATCGCAGCCCTCAAGCAGCAACAGGCGAAGGAAATCGCCACGCTGAAAGCCGCGCTCGAAGAACTCCACCAGCTCGTGGTGCTGAAAACCACCCCCCGCGAGCCCGGCCGGAAGGCCACCGCCAGCCGCTAACCCCCCAGCGGTGTCGGTGCGCCGGGCGGGCGGGTCCTAGGCCACAGGCCGGGGCCCGTCCGCCCCAAGCCCCCCTTGCTCATCCAATACCCAACGCGTCCCCGCAGTTCCGCGGCGGACTCGGGATCGTCATGTCGTGCCATGCCGACCGCTCGTCCCTCACGCCCCTCCATTTTATGAAGCCCCCATTCCTCCTTTTTCTACGCGGGCTGGCCGCTCTGCTAGCGGTCCTCGCTCTCCCCCTTTCGCCCTCTCCGGCGGCCACCATGGATGCCTCTGAAGGCATTGACCTAGGCCATGCGCCCACCGGCCTCATCTACAACGGCAAGCCCGTCAGCCTCTTCAACGACCTGAACGAGACCGACTGGGCCGGTTCCTTCTCCGCTGGCCTCTTCGTACCCGCCGCCAATCTGACCGGCTTCGCGGCTGCTGCCACCCTCATCCCGGTGGATGACCTGCTGCCCTTCCGCACCTTCAACCTGGATGTCGTCAATCCCTCCAACATCCCCAGCATTAGCCTCAGCGGCAGCAGCGGGCGGATCACCGCGGCCCAGCTCCAGCTCACCGGCGGCAGTCCCGGGGCAGGGAAGGTGCTGACCTCCACCGCCGATGGCACCGCCACTTGGCAGGCCCCCGCCTCGGCGGGCACGGTCACCCAGGTGGACTCTGGCACCGGCCTGACGGGCGGCCCCATCAACAGCACGGGCACGCTCAGTTTGGCGGACACCAACGTCACCGCCGGCAGCTATGGCAGCGCCTCCGCCATCCCGATTTTCACGGTGGATGCGCAGGGTCGCCTGACGGCGGCGGCCAGCGTGGCCCTGCCGGATACCAGCGCCACCAATGAGATCCAGACTCTGGGGCTTGCCAGCAGCACCCTGAGTCTGAGCAACGGTGGCGGCAGTGTGGATCTCGCCAGCCTGAACACCGATGCGCAGAGCCTGAGTGTATCAGGCAACACGATAAACATCAGTGGCGGCGCGGGAGCCACCGTGCCGAACATTTACACCACGGACAGCGTCCTAACCGGGCCGCGAACGGTGTTCCAAGGATCCAATGACCTGATTTTTGATGGTGGCGGCAGCCTGCAAAAACGCAATCGCCTTGGCTCGGCCTGCTTCATGGTGTTTGGCCGGATCAATCCCAATGAGGCGGTGATCGGTGTGGCCGGGGCGGCCGGAGACCTGCTGTTGCCCTGCCTGAGCGGGGACGCCGCCCTGCGTGCCTCCACTGGCAACCTGCTGCTGGGAACCACCCTGAACAAAAACCTCCACCTGGTGACCCACGGGGTGACTCGGCTGACCGTCGATGCCGTGGGCAAGGTGGGCATCGGCACCACGACCCCTGCTGAAGCCCTGACGGTCATCGGCAATGCGATCTCCCTCAACCGGACGGGCCTGCTAGCCGGGGAGGCCCGCTATCACCTAGCCAACCAAGGAGGCGTGGCCGAATGGAAATTTGGGCAGAAGAGCGCGAGCTCCCACGCCCTGATCTTCTCCACCGCCGCCGGCTCATCCGATACCAAGGACGTCCTGACCCTGGACCCGGGCGGGGCGGTTGGTATCGGGACCGTGACGCCGACCAGCCGACTGCATGTCGAAGGCACTGGTGGAGCTTTGGCTGGGGCCTTTGGCTCGCTGGGCACCAGCGGGGCCTCCACCACGCCGGATTCTCCCGCCGCCGAGGCCTCCATCTATGGCAGCGGGGTGATCGCCACCGGGCATGAGTTCCGCGCCTATTCGGATGCCCGGATCAAGACGCATCGAGACATGGTCGCTCCGGCGGATTCGTTGCAGAAGGCCCGGGCGCTCACCATCCGGCACTACCAATACAAAGATGTCGCGAACAAGGGCAAGGAGGTCAAAACCGGGGTCTTCGCCCAGGACGTGGAAAAGATGTTTCCGGAGGCGGTGAGCACCACCGTGGACTTTATCCCCGAGGTGTATGCGCTGGCCCCGGTTGAGGACGGAAAACGCGTGCGGGTGAAGACAAGCTTCAACCGCGGCGACACGGTCAAGTGCTATGGCGCGGACGGGCGCTCATTCCGGGTCACCGTGGCCTCGCGGGATGAGGAGGGCTTCACCGTGAACCAGACGCTCCCGGGCAATGAGGTGTTTGTGTATGGCCGTCAGGTCCACGACTTCCGCTATCTGGACTATGACCGCCTGACCATCCTGAGCCTGAGCGCCATCCAGGGCCTCGCCGAGGAAAATGACGGGCTCAAGACCAACAGCGCCGCCCTCTCCGCCCAAGTGAAAGCGCAGGAAGCCAGACTCCATGATCAGGCGGCGCAGATCACGGCGCTGAAGAACGCGCTCGAAAGCCTCCACCATCGGGTGGCGGAGCTGAACTCCCCAGGCGGGCTGCCTGACCGGAGGGCCACGGCTGATCGGCCAGCGTCACGCCTGCCTTCCCCTCGGGCGGATGCCCTGGCCACTCGTCTTCAACCCTGACCTTCCATGAAGCCCCAGCCTGCCATCTCCAACCGCCGCCGGTGGTGCCGCCGGGTCCTGCAGGCCGCAGGCGGCCTGCTGTCAGTGCCGTGCCAGGGCGCCGCCGCCAGCCCGCCCGTGCCGGTGGCGCGTCCCATGCTGATTCCCGTGCCCCAAACCCGAGGGGTGCTGATGGCGGCGGCCCCGGAACTGCCACCCGCCATCAAACGTGTGGTGTACGCTGCCAACCAGCTCATCGGCAAGCCCTACAAATGGGGCGGCGGCCATCAGCAGGTGCATGACACGGGCTACGATTGCTCGGGCGCGGTCTCCAGCGTTCTGACCCAGGCGGGGCTCATGAAGGGCAGCCGGAACTGCCGGGAGTTTCTCACCTTTGGTCGGGCCGGACGGGGGCGCTGGCTGACCCTCTATGTGAACCGCGGCCACATCTTCATGAGGCTCTGCGGGCAGGTTTTCGACGTGGGCGTGAGCGGTCGGCAGACCGGGCCGCTCTGGCGGCTGGGCGGGCGCAGCACCCGGGACTTCCAGACCCGCCACATCCCCGGCTGCTGATCCTGCCTCCTTCCTCGCACCCAAATCCTTATGAACCAGCACTCGACATGGAACCTGCTCCGCCACGGCTTCCGCTGGCTGGCCCTGCTGCTGGCTTCTTGCGCCGTGGCCAGCCCTGCTAGCCGGTGGCAGACGGGAGAGGCCTCGTATTACAGCGAGCACCTGCATGGGCAGCCCACCGCCAGCGGCAGGCCCTACGACCGCAACGCCTTGACCGCGGCGCACCCCACCCTCCCCTTCGGCACGATCGTGCGGGTCACCCACCTCCAGAACGGGCGCGTCGTGCAGGTGACCGTCCATGATCGTCTGAGTCACCCGCGGAGGGTGATCGATCTGTCTTATGCGGCGGCCTGGCACCTCGGCATGATCCAGCAAGGCGTGGCCCCGGTGCGCTTGGAGGTGCTTTCTTCGCCGATGGGCACACGGGCGAGTCGCTTCTCCACCCCGCAGCCGCGTGTCAGCATCCGAACGCCGGGAGAAGCCTGTCTGACCTCCACCCCGGCTCCCACTGGGGTGATGATCGTGCCTTCCGCCGGGTTCCATGAGGCTTACGAGGTCCAGTTGGCCGCCTTTCACCACCTGCACGAGGCCCACGCCCTGCAATGGCAGATGTATCACCGGGGAATCGCCACCCGCAGTGACTACCGGGGACGGCGAACTGGCCTGCACCGGGTGCTGGCCGATCCCGTCTTTGCCACCCAGGCGGATGCCACCGCCTGGGCCTTTCACCAGCAGCGCCGGGGAAGCATCCCCGAGGCGCTCGTCATCCCCAGAGGCTGGTGAGTTCCCTTCACTCCCCCCATCACCCACCCCCTATGTCCTTCGTCCTTCAAGCTCCGTTGAACCACGCCCCTGCCTTTCTATCCTTTCTGGGGGATCTCATCGCCCAGCATGATCGCGAGGAACGGCTCGAAAAAGGTTCCAGCCTCGTGCCCGCCTCCTTTATCGAAGAGCTGCGGCCCATCTACCTCCAGTCCCGGGTCGATCAGGCGGTGCTGCATGAATCTGAGGTGTCCCTGATGCCCTTGCGATGGCGGATTCATTCCGCCCTAGGGCTACCCTGGCAGGCCTTGGCGACCGCTCCACCACCTGCCCCTGCTCCGGTGGTTAAGAAGCCTCGATCGAAAGGAGCGGCTAGGGCTCCGGTGACGGCGTTCGAGATCGTCCGGCGGCTCTCGGCTTACCTTCGGCCGTATGTGGAAAACCATCCCGCGCGGCTCATTCGCTACGGCTTCTCCTTGGTGCGTCCGCAGCTGGATCATGAGGGCCACGCAGCCTGTGCCCTGAGCCGCCCGAGGCTCCATATAAGCTCCTTCGGTGCCGAGCACGCGAGGCAGGCTTTCGAGTCCTCGGCGGCCATCGAAAGGCCAGACAACAAGCCCCCCGCAGGAACGAGAGATTCACCGCCAACGGGCGGTGCTCAGACCGCCCCACCGCCCCACCGAGCCCAGGCAAAAAGAAGCGGACGTCTTGCCTGCCATCCTTCTCCCCAAACCAACCAAGCAGCCACCCCCATGAAACACGCCTTCCCTCCATCCTTCCCAGCTACCCTGCTGGCCGTTCTACTGCCATGCCTGCTCCTATGCCAGTGCCAGACCGTTACCGATCTGAACAGCCGGTTCAGGGGGGATACGGAGACGCGTCAGGTCATTTACGAGCGTTACTACACGATGAATGGCCACCGCATGGTGGAACGTCGTGTCATTGTGACGGTCGAGCCCCGGTTCGAGACCGAACTGTACACCAAGGTTCTTGATTAAACCGAGCAGGATGGAGGCCCGCCCGGCTCCAATACCACCAGCGAGTCTCCACTGCCCACTGCCCACTGCCCACTGCCCACTGCCCACTGCTTCCCCCTCTGCGCCATGATCACCAGCCCCCTCGACACCCCCGCAACCATCCATTCCCCGAGTAACAGGATCGGCACCGAATCCTATCACCAGGAGCATGGGTTCAGCGCCACTGAACTCGCCGCCTGGTCCCGCCTATCAGCCGCCAAGATCCAGAATCTTATCATGGATGGCTGGCTAGTGACCCGCAAAGGACCCTACCAACGCTCACGGATCACCTGGGAATCCGCTCAGCGGCTGCTCGGAGAAACCTGCTGGTGGCCTCATTCCGCCGAGGAAGCTTCTTCACGCTTCAGCATCCGGGTCAAAGAAGCCGCCTTGCTCCTGAAAGTCCCGCACTCGACGCTCTCCACCAAACTGAACGTGCACGAAGTCGTGCCGATCAAGCGCCTCGGGCGGTTCACCCTGCTTCGCCCGGTGGATCTGCCGATGATCCAGAAATGGATGGAAAACACGGTGCCCATTCCCAAGCAGCTTCCCCCGGAAGCGCAGGCGATGCATTCCGTTGAGGCGGCACACCTGCTGGGAGTGGCTCACTCCTTGGTTTACTATTGGATCAAAAGAGGCATGCTTTCCGCGCGACGCAGCGGTAACGGCAGCCGGATTTTTGTCTCCCAAGAGGCGGTTCTTCAGTTAAAGCAGGTGTTTGACGAGCATCGGGCGAAACACATCGCACACCCCCAACGGATGAAAGGAGGGTATTCCGATGTCGTCCGCGCCGTGTTTGGTTTGCCACCTGCCCGGCGTGGTCCCCCCAAAAGGTAATTTATTGCCCGACTGCTCGGTGACGACGATTTCCCACCATCCCATGGGATCTGCATCTGACGGGATAGGCAAACAAATCAGGTTCATCCGCGAAGTTGGTGCGTTATCCGGGCGACAGATCGTTCGACGACCCCTCACCTAACCTCCACTGCCATTGAGTTTAGCAACGAGGCGAAGTCAGGCGACGTTCGACTTCGATTGCCAATCGAAGCTAGGCCTCGCGGCGGTTACCGTAGCTTCGACTGGCAGTCGAAGCCGCGTTGCAGGCCCGATCGCTAACTAATTGGCAGTGGGGCGGGGGTGAGGGGAGCTGCCATTCGCCCGTTATGGAAGCATGCACGAACTTCTCGGATGAACCACAAATCATCCGGCTCCATCTCCCATCCCACTCATGAAAATCATCGCCTTGGGAGCTTCGACCAGCTCCCGATCCATCAACAGGCAGTTCGCCACCTTTGCTGCTCAGCAACTCGTCCCCGAGCCCACGATTCTGCGTCTCGAGGACTACGCACTGCCCATTTTCTCCGTCGATCTGGAAGAGAGTCTTGGCATTCCACAGCCAGCGAAAGACTTTCTCGCCCGACTCGACCAAGCAGATCTGGTGGTCATTTCTTTTGCTGAACACAACGGCTCCTATGCCGCCGCCTTCAAGAACCTCCTCGACTGGGCCTCCCGCAGCCGTTCAAAAACGTTCTTGGGAACGAAGATGCTTTTGCTGGCCACCTCACCAGGCTCTCGTGGTGGTGCCACGGTTCTCAATGCGGCCCTCGGAACGTTCCCCCACTTGGGTGCGAACATCCTTGGTTCGTTCGCATTGCCCTCCTTTAACCAAAACTTCGCTCCAAGCGAAGGAATCCTTCATCCTGAACATCGCGCTCAGTTCCATGGCGTCCTGGACACCGTTCGAGAACGGGTGCTCTCCTCTTCCTCTTGAGGTCTGACATCGAGGCCGTGGTTGAAAACCATCTGGGGCACTCGAATGATGCGGCAGCAGAGGAGCCATCTCGCTCCGTCGAATCGACTCAAGGGAACCGGAGCGAAGCGGAGACAGCCGAAGGCAAATGTGCACTGCCAGTTAGTGAGCGATCAGGCCTGCAACGCGGCTTCTACGGCAACCGCCGCGAGGCGTAGCTTCGATTGGCAATCGAAGTCGAACGTCGCCTGACTTCGCCTCATTGCTCAACTAAAGAGCAGTGGGGCTAGGGTGAGGGGCCACACCGGGTTTTCAAACACGGCAACGGCAGTGGCGAACCTGGAATGCCATGCTCTTCGCCTTTCTCATGGCATCAACCCGCCGCCTGATACGGTGTGCCAGATTTAACGGCTGACGTCAATCATCAGGACACGTGGTTCAACGGATGGCTTTAGATTCAAGAGATCGAGTGCGCTTTCGGCACGAAAAATCTTCAGATCTATCCAACACTCACGAGGACCATTCCCTGCCATTGGAAGGAATGTCTTTCGATCCCCAATCAAGGCAACGCATCATTTGATCTGATACGTCGTCGGACGTCCCGGGAACGTGGAGCTGCTTTGGGTGAGTGTCCGCACGAGACGGGATATCTGACGTCCAGCAAGGTCATACGCCTGAATCTCACAGGTAAAGCTGCTGAGCTGGCCATGCCGCACTCCGGCGGCGGTACTGGTTTCGTTGGACCATGCTCCATCTTGTCGAACGATGGCGGTTCCGAGAACCTCTCGCCTTGGCGTCATGATTTTAACCTGGAATCCCGGCTGACCCGTCCCCAGAAACTGGGGAAACAAGCCTGCTGAGTTGAGCCACACACTGGTCAGCTTCAAGGCAGCCGGCGTGGGGCGGGCGTCGATCTGGAAGAGCTGGGCATCTGAAGAGTTCCCTAGCGTGTCCGTGGCGCGGATCTTCCACAACACAGGATTGTAGAAGTTCCAGGCAAAGGGCTCGGTGACAAACTGCCAGCTCCCACTATTCGAAGCCTGGACCGATCCTTGAAAATCACCCGCCTCATCCGTCAGGGTCAGGATGGCACGCGGTTCCGTGTTTCCCCATAGACGCTTGCCTTCGCTGGCATCCCAGTCTTGCGAGATGCCTCCGACGATCGGTGGCGTTCGATCGACGTGAAGAGTGATGCTGGTGCTGGCCACGCCGTAACAGTTGTCTGGGAAGTAATAGCCCTCCATCCTATTAGTATTTCCGCCGTAGGGTGGTTTTTCACCCAACGGGATCACACGGCAATAGATTCGGCGGGGATACTCCCCATCCGCGGCCGCCCCCACCGAGTCCCCAGGCAGATTGATGTGAAGCTCCCCGAGGTGACTTTGTTCCTTGGACACAACGATCTTCAGCGTGGGGGCGATCAATGAGGGGTAATAATAACCAGGCACTGTTTTAGCCCCTGTGGGAAAAAGGTAAATTTCTTCCCCTTCATCGAAGGGCTTTCCACGGCTGGTCAGGGCCAGCCTGACCCGCCCGTTTCGAGTGAGACTCGCAGCTCCATTCCGCTGCTGCGATGACAAGATGTAGTTGCCAATCGCGACCAAGCCCAGCTTTTGCATGGCTCCGTCCGGCGACTTCTGAAGAAGGTCGGAAAACTTCCGGGCTTGATCGTAGGCGATTTCATCCTGGATGATTCCGACGAAAAGAGAGACCGCCGATACAAAGGCTCCGATGACTGAGAAAACCATGGCGCCGATCGAAAACATCGCCGCAATACCCAGGGCAACGCCAACCGTCTCTTGGACGCTCGCTAGCGTGGCCACCATGACGGCAACTCCGTCCACCACCGAGCAAACGGACTCCAAAATAGAAAGAACGCCGCTCGCGATGTTGAGAGAGCCTGCCAAGGGGTTTTGACCCAAGGCTTCAGCACCGCCGATCACCGCGATGATGCCAACAACCGCCCCGGCGACGCCGCCAACGCCTTTGGCCATCCCTCCCGCTCGATTCAGCCTGAGCTTGTACGATTCAAAATTTTTTGCGTTTATCTTCTCAAGGTGATTCTTGAGATATTTGGTGGAGGCCTCGGCCATGGTGCTGGTGACCTTGAATGCCGAAGCGACGGTTGAGGCCATCTGAGAGCCGGAAGCCAAGGCGTCCTTCTCCCCCGCCGTCTTGCCTATCAAGCCAATTGTTCCAAAGACACCGGACACGAAGTGAAACACGCCGGTGTTGGCCATCTTCGTCGCTTTTGGAAGCAAGGTGCCCGCGTTGGCATACAGCTTCGCCTTCTCCAAGGCTGAAAGCACCGACGTCGGGTTTTTGGCTGCATTATCCCACACAAATTTGAACACCTTGATTATGTCACTGATACTCATAGCCTTGCCTTCTCCGTCCGAGCTTACACTTGGATCCAGATCCACCATCATCTGAACCAGTTCCGCCACTTTGACGGGATCCACCCTGTTGCTGGCATCGAGTAAGATGGATTGCAGAGCCGCTGCCTTTATTTGTGACACGGATTC
>CALSBJ010000094.1:0-20935 GCA_943373155.1 Akkermansia muciniphila
TACATCGAACACTACAACACTCAACGCACCCACTCCGCCCTCAAATACAACACCCCACGCCAAACCTACCTCACCCTATGCAAACCACCCCATCAACAAGCCGCCTGAACAATACTGGCACTTGTCCAACTTTGAGGGGAGCACTACATGACAGCACTATTTGCCAAGCATCTTTACCGCAGCCTCCACCATCAATTGTCAATTTTTTGCACACTGACACCATTTTCCGGTGGACGTTGAAGGCCGATCACTTCCGTTTCTTCACCAACAACCACAGCAGGCCAATCGCTGCCACGATCACGACAGCCACCACTGACCACGGCGTTGATGAAGTCGGTTCCTCATTCAGTGTCGATGTCGTCGGCTTTGCTTCGGATGTCTTCTTCGGTGCTGGCTGCAACGCTGGAACAGTTGTTGGTATAGCTGAAGCCTGTGCCGTGGCTGGCTGGCTTGTTGGGTCGGACTTCGGCAATGCGCCTTTGGTTGCGAGTGCTTCGAGCTTGCCGAATGATGCTTCGTAAGACCGCAGTTGCTCGGCTGTCGGTAGTTCAGCATCAGGGATCGCTTCCTCGTCTGGGCCTGGGCCACTCTGGGCACTCTTGCAAGCATCCAGAACCGCTTTGTAAAAAGCATCAATGCGGTCGGGAACTTTAGTTGCCAGAGTGTTCAGCACACGATCTCCAAAAACAAAAAGCATGGTGTTGTTGGTCTGCCAACTGCCCTCCGAAGTTTGCGCAGGATTGCCAGCGTAGAACCGAAGCATTGACTCCATCTCTTGCTCGCCAACAACGTCAGCTGCACCGGTCATCCTGGCCGTGTAGATGCCATCAATAAGGTAGTTAAGTCCAATCTGCACACCTGAGTTTTCAAGATTTCCCAAAATGCGCGGACTTTCATCTGTGTTGTTAGCATGAAGTAAATCAACCAGTGGTAATAAGTTGGCGATACCACTGGTGTCCCGCCGCTCAATGATTGCATCAATCGTAGCTAGCGAAGCTTCAAGAACAGTCTTTTGGTCACTGGGAGAAGTGGCAATCACTGCCTTGAGGGCGTCACGAATACTGTTGAGATATTTGGCATGGCTATTCACTGCCGAAGTGATTCGCTTTTGCATAGTAGCACGGTCCCCAAGCGTCTTTGTTGAAAAATTGACATATGCCTGACCAAAGGTGCGTGGCGAGGAAGCTACTAAGAGAAAAATGAATAGAATCGTAATTTGCATTAGTCCACGAGAAGGCGGGTTTGGAAGTAGTGCCGGACAAGGAATAGAGCCTTGCAGCAATCATCATATGATTGCACGCCAACGCAGCCAGCAGTGCCATCGCAGAATCCATCGGGATGGATTTGCAGCTCTGTCCGCGTTGTGAAGCTGCCAACCGGGCTGAGTTCAAACTTGAAATGAATGGAGGCTGGCATGCCCTGGAAAGGGTCGGACGCGTTGTCATTGTCGTATCCATACAGACCTTTCCCCGGAATGACATGATTACCATCCTGAGCCCATTGGCAGTATGATCCTTGTTGAACAAAACCAAGAGGATCATCGTTTTCGTTCAGATGGTGATTAACTTGCGGCCTGTTCCAAACGCCTTTAATCAGCAGCCACTCAGGGCGCATCCATGGATATACACTCGTGTCATTCGGATTCCTATCCCACAGTCCATACCACCCCATAGGAGTTGGACCTTTGCTGGGAACGGTTTCGTCTGTGTGCCCTGACTGTCCCGTCTTGATTTGGAACGGACCTTTGACGATCTGTCCATAATCGACGGTTCCATCAGGCGTTTTGCCTTTGCCGTCATAAAGCGCAATCGTGCCGGTGTTGTCTGTGCGGTCGCATCGCCAGAAGCCGCCACGATAAATGCGGACCTTTTGTTCGATGGTCGTTCCGCCAACGGTGATCTTCCAAATCAAATCGGCATACTTCCTCGTTGTGCTCTCAGCGCTGCCTTGTGCTATGGTTGTTTTACCCAAGTCTCCAATCTCGACAAACAAATCGAGTCCCCCTGCGAATGCTGGAGCTAATGGCCCAGTTGGATTCTTGAGGTCGTCGATCTTGAGGGTTGAGAGCTGGACACGCTCACCGTTGCCGTTGTGAAAGCGAATATCCCCCTCCTGCATCCTCTCGCCCTGGCCAGCCTGATCGAAAACAATCTCTGAGCTGGCTGCAACATTGGTGAGAGGGCATGAGAAGCGTAGCTTCACAAAGTCATCATCCTTGTCTTTGCTGACGGCATCAGTCTTGCCGTCCTGTTTGTCCTCTTGGGCACCATCGCTCATGCTTGTCGGCTGCCAGTTGGTCTCGTCATAGTCTGCGTTTTCGAGCGTGACGACTTCGTAAACTTCGGTTCCCCCGGGTCGTGGGATAGCAGCGCCGGGAGCGTCGATCGTTCCACGCTTGTAGGCCGTTAAGTCAACCGGGAGGAGGGTCTTTGACTGGCCGGGTTCGGCGGTGAGACCGATGATGGAGGAGAGTTCCTGGTTGGCAGCGATGGTGGCGGTGCCTGTCTCGACTTCATAAGTTTCGGTGTCGCCATACTTGGTGGTGATCAGCAGGAGGTAGGTGACGGTGATCGCGACGTCCTCGGGGGTGCCGGGCTGGCGGCGTAGGCGCACGTGAGAGTGGGTCTCTTGTTGGACGTTGTTCACGGTCCCTGTGGCCTCGAATTCAGCATAGTTATATGGAACTGTGGGGGGAGGGTTGCGGTTGATGCCCGGCACACTTAGTATCCTGTGGAGAGAGCCGCTGAGAGGCTTGGATTTATTGGCCCCGCCAAATCCCGGTGACCAAGCTAGGCTGTCTAGTTCTGGCAGGGCATCATCATCATTGGTTTGCTGCACTTCGGGATCGCTGGTTTGCCACTTCGTGCCGCTGACATCGATTTGGCCGCTGCCTTCCTGGACAACGACCATGGAGGACTTGCCGCCGGATTTACTCCAGGCCATGTAGAGATCGTGCCAGCTTCCGGATACCTTGCCTGAGGATTTGGAGATGCTGCGGTATTCCCAGGAGGCACCGGGAGCCGCAGGAGCCGATGTGACAGCAGGGTTAGGTGGGTTTGGAAGCATTCCCCCCACACCATTGCTGAGATTTAAAATGGGCAAGGAAGCGTAATTGGGAGTGACAAAGACGGTGGCGTAGGCGGTCACACCCAAAGGATGAGTCCACGAATGGAATTTTTCTCCCGTCGAAGCGGTATCAACCACCTGCGTCTCGCCACTGTCGTCATTGGCGGTGAAGGTCACCGCAGCGAAGTCACCTTGTCGCACGATCGCTTCATCACCGCCCACGCTGATCTCCAGAGGTCTGACCTCAACTACGACGGAATCGCTGGCCGTGCTGTTATTGGCATCCGTGACCGTGACGGTGGCGGTATGGGGGCCAGGCGTGGCGAACGTGAACTCCGTATCTGAGAGGACGAGAGGAGCCACACCACCGCTGGCGGTGGCTGGGATGGAAATGGGCTTGCCTTCCACCGTGCTGAAACTGGAGCCATTGATCGTCACCGTAAGAGGTGGTGGCGGGGGTGGAGCGATGAGTAAGGTAAAGGAGCCTGTGCCCGCCCTGCCGTGGGCATCCGTGGCATTGATGCTGAGTGCAACGGGGTCTGGCGAACCGATGGTGGGGGTGCCTGAAATCTCCCCGGAGGGCAAAAGCTGGAGGCCTGCGGGCAAGTAGGAGCCTTCACCCAAGGAGAAGGTTTTGGGGCCAAAACCGCCGCTGGCGGAAAGCTGGGTGGTGTAAGCATCCTGCGCCCTACCCGCAAGGAGGGCACCCTGGTTCAAGAGGGTGATGGGGGAGGCGAACGTGATGCTCCGCTCTGTGGTGATGTTCTCCTCACCGCGAGTGACGGTGATGGTCAAATAGATAGGTTCCGAGCTGGCAGGTGGATCAGCAGCAGAAAGGGTATGGGTGGACGCATCAAACACAACACCCGCAGGATTACCATCGAGCCCCGTGACGGTAAAGGCGTAATGAGGAGGTGCCAAAGCACTGCCGCCTACCCCGGAAAGGGTGATGGAATAGGGCACCTGCGGAGTGCCCTGCATCTGCTGCTGCGTGGTGGCAAGGGCGAGGGGGGAGTAATGGTAGAGATAGATGGAGGTGGCTGCTTCCGCCGTGAGAGGCGGGTCATTGCTATCCGTGACTCGGAATCGAGGCTGGCTGGTGCCTGCGACGGTGGGATTACCTGATACGATGCCGCTGCTGGCATTGAGGACCAAGCCCTGGGGGAGTGTGCCAGAGATCAATTCATAGGAATACGGCGGCTGGCCGTAGGCCCCGGAGATGCTGCCGATATAGAACTGCCCGGTCTTGCTGCTGGACGGGAGACCGAGCTGGAGTTGAAGATCGGTCGTGCTGGTCACCGTCATGCTAACGCTCGTCGTGGCGGTGGAGGGGAAATCAGGCTGGCTATCCGTGACGGTGAGGGTGATGGCATGAGGGCCAAAGCCGGTGGGCGTGCCGCTGATGGCACCCGTGGCGGGGTCGATCTGCAAGCCTGCGGGAAGGCCGGTGGCGCTGTAGTGCAGCGCCCCGGTGCCGCCCGTGGCCACGATCTGCCCGCTATAGGCCTGCCCTTTGGCGGCAGGGCCAATGCCTGTGCTGGTGATGCTGATGGGGCTACCGTAAACGCGGAAGGTCAACCCGGTCTGCTGCGACTGCGCCGCGCCCGGAAGGGAATCCGTGACACTGGTGACGGTGTGGTAGAGGCCGGGGGTGGTCACCGTGCCGGAGATCACTCCGGTGGTGGGGTGGATTTGCAGCCCTGGCGGCAGGCCGGCGGCGGTGAAGGCCAGCGGCCAATGGCCGGAGGCAGCCGGGGTGATGGAGATGGTGTTTCCGACGTACACATCACGGCTTTCAGGCAGAGGATAAGAGAGCGTCACTGAGGGCGCAAAGCTGATGCCAAACTGCCGACTGGTTGTTTCAGGCGGGGTAGAAGCATCCGTGGCCAGGACGGTGAAGCTGTACCCACCGGGCTGACTGCCATCGACGGAGAGATGACCCTCCGCGTCCAGACTCACGGTGGGGGGAAGATTCTCCGACGAGAACACGACGGGACCGCTTGGGGCGTCCGTGACGGCGAGCAGGGCAGTGAATCCTCCTCCAGCCCGATGCACGCCAAGACTCTCCGGCGTGGTAAACATGAAGTGCGAGGAGACGGTGAGCGTAAGAGCCTCGGAGACGGTTCTGCCCAAGGCATCGGTCATTTGCAGCGTGAATGGATAGTCCCCCACGGCAAGTGAGACGCCGGTGATGATGCCACTCGCAGCGAGATCCATCCCTGGTGGCAGCGCCCCCTCGGTGATTTCAAAGACGAACGGCCCCTGACCACCGGTGCCAGTCATGCGGTGCCAATACGCCTGCTCCACAAAGGCGGAGGGAAGACTGGGATCGATGACCGGCGGAGCATTCCACACACGCGGATCGGAGGGTCGGCCTCCGCCGGGCGGGAAGAGTTCGTTCAAATTACTAGCTCCATCCAGATCCCAGTCATCATCATACTGACGAGCGAGATCGAGAGGGCCATTGTCACGGGTGAGATCACGCTGAATGCCATCCTTGCAAACGGGGTGCATGAAAAGCTCCGAGCGGCGCTGCCATTCATAGTCATTGGCCGCTGGCCGCATGACGGGCTGGCTGGTGCCATCACGAACTAGCGAACCCGTGGTGTCATCCCGATCCGGAATATGGCGAAGGGGAAGGCCATCCGTGAGCGTTTGATAGGGATGGGTTTGAACGGCAGTCGGCAGCAGGAGGCCGCTGAACTCCTCCGTGTTGGTGAGGAAGTCCCCATCGGGATCATCGGCCCCGTCTTTGCGGTCAGCGGGATCGAGCCCTACATCCATCTCGAAGACGGTGGTGATTCGGTCACCATCCGGGTCGAACTGGGGGGCAAAGTTCGCCCGGATGTCGATGCCAGATTGGTAAGCCGCGAGGTTTGTGACCCCATCGCCATCGGCATCGTCGAGTTCATCGCCAGGAGTGGCCCAATCGAGGCCCCAGTGTTCTTCGAGACGATCTGGGATGCCACCCTCGTCACTATCGGTGAGGTCCACCTCCGCGTAGTCCGGGATGCCATCGCTATCGGTATCCTGAAGCAGCGGATCGAGGATGATGCCACCGAAGGCACCCTGCACCTCCTCAGCATCGGTGAGCATGTCGCCATCCGTATCGCGGATCCGGGCCTGAGTGAAGTTCGCCGCCTCATAGCCATCGTCGAGACCATCCCCGTCCGTGTCATTCAGATACGGATCGGAGTAGTCGAAATACGCCCATTCTGAGGCATCACTGAGGCCATCACCATCGCTGTCCACCTGGGTGTCAGAGGTGTAGAGAAACGTGGACTCCAAGATAGCTCCGAGTCCATCGCCATCGGCGTCATCCGTTTCGATCCATTGCCAGTAGGACTGATACCAGACCCACCAATCCGGGCGGAAATCCCCATCGCTATCCGCCAGGGTGGGATCGGTGCCCAACTTCTCCTCCAATAACGGGCCGAGGCCATCAGCGTCCTCATCGAATGCCATGTCACCCGATTGCAGGAACGCCTGATAATAGATGAGCCAGTCCGTGGTGCCACGCCCGTTGCTCACCGGGCTGGAATCATTCATCGCGATGCCTGTGGAAAGCGAAACCTCATGCTCCTGCGAGGCGAGCAAGTCATCTCCATCCGCATCGCGGTCCGTGGCATAAACCCAGGTCGTCCACTGATTGGTCAGCACCCCATCGGTGGCAGCCACCACCACCGGCCAGGCACCACCACCCTCAGCCACGACGGAAAAGGCGCCCGTGATGGGATCAATCTCCACGGTGCCGGGCAGGCCGCCACGATCCACCACCTGCCAAGAGTAGGTGCCCGAGCCTCCTGCGGCCTGAAAGCTCTCCGAAGCACCCGTGAAGATCGAAAGGTCCATGCTCGTGGGACCGGTGATGGAGATTTCAGGAGGCGGCGGCTCCTCCACCCGCAAAGTCAGGCTGGTGGCGACGAACTGACCGACCTCATCCGTGACGGCGACATCGATTGGATAGTCCCCCAGCTGAGATTCAGCAGGCAAGCTGCCGGAAATAATCAAGGTGCCTCCACTGCTGAAAAAAGTGAGCCCCGAGGGAAGCTGCTCAGGAGTAAAAGACCAATTCAAGACCCCACTGCCACCCCCGGCCGAAATGGAGAAAGAGTAACTTGTGCCAGGGTGCGCCGCTGCCAGCGATTGAGAAGAAATCGTCAACGGCTCTGGCCCAGGCGGGCAAATCATCAGCGTAAAAGCCTGCTCCAACGGGTTCCCCATGGAATCTTCGACGCGTACCGTAAACGATCTCTCGCCCTCCACACTAAGGTAGCCCGATAGCAGCCCCGAGGCAGATAAAGAGATCCCACTTGGCAGCGTCTGGTAGGGATCACTAAACTGATAGCCATAACCAGAGCCCCCTGCCGCCGCGAGCTGAACCTCCCATGCAGTGTTCACAGTGTAAGCCCCCAGAGACCCTTCCACCAAAAAACGCAGTGGATCGGGATCAGCCTCTATCACAAGCTGAAAAACCGCCTCTGCTGAGCGCCCTGCCTGATCGGTGGCCACGACCGTAAAGCAATACACCCCGGCGGAAAGGGAACCCGTGAGAAATGCGCCCGAGAAAGACATGCCCTCCTCCATGCCGGAGCCCGGCATCAACTGCCACACACAGTCCCCATAGTTTCCCGAGACGCTAAATTCGGGTGACGTGTACAACTCCCCTGCCTGCCCGCAAGGCAGCAGCACAGTAGGGCTCGTGATCGTTAGGTCCCCCCCCTGCCAGGTTCGCAGCATCCAGTCCGTGGGAAACCAGCAATCCTCATCCTCACCATCTAAAATGCCGTCGCCATCTGTATCTTGGTTGTTCGGATTGCTCGCTGATTTAGACTCTCCTATCACGGAAAATGACCTCAGTTCGTAGCCATCGTTCAGTCCATCTTCGTCTGTGTCCCCACGCAGCATGGAGGTGCCATGCACAAAGTACTCCGCCTGATTGGTAAGGCCATCCCCGTCATTGTCACTTAGTGGATGGTGAGTGAGCAACTCATCCAATAAATCCGAGACTCCATCATTGTCCGAGTCTGCATTCGTAGGCGAGGAGGGATCTGGTGTCATCCCGAAGCCATGGGCCGCTTCCGAAGCATCATCCCACCCATCGCCATCAGAATCGGAATTCGCCGGATCGCTCTGCCAAGTGCAAAGTTCCTCAAAATCATTCAACCCATCACCATCCGTATCCGTGGCCCAGAGCGTCCACCATTCTAAGTCATTGAGCGCTGTGCCATCAGGATAGTGTGCCCCGCGAGAATAAGCGTTCAGAGGATCGGTGCCCATGACCATCAGTTCTTCACCATCGGTGGCACCATCACCATCACAATCGGGATTGCCCGCCATGTTCATTGGGCAGGCATGCAGGATGCCATACCATTCCTCGATCCACGCGGGCAGGCCGTCCGTATCGACATCGGACCAGTCCGCCCCGTCAGGTGGCTCGGGATCATTCACCGGGTCATCCGTCTGCCACTGGGGATTCCACGTCCACGACTGCGACCAATCCATCCCGCCCGCAGGCTCATACACCGCATTGAGCCGCGGGGCCGAAACCGCCCAGCCCAGGAACGCCATAAACTGAATCCAGATGATCCAGCGGCTGCGACGGAGTGAGCTCAAGAGCGGGCGGGTACTATTTTTCATATGCTGAGGGACGTTGATGGAACCTAGCCGTCCACGGTGATGCTGATTTCCTCGCTCCAGAGACCCACCTGCATGCCACCCACACGCCATGAACTGCGGCGAGCATATCCTTCAAGTACTTATCAAGAACTATACCAGGCAATACACTTTCAGCATCTAGGTTGTTCGCCGGGGTGAGCATTGGCCATGAGAGGAAGATCTGCATGATTTTTGCGGAATTGATTCCGGTATAATTCGGAACGCCATCGAGCCGCAATGATTTTTTCCAAGCCACTGATTTTTGTTCCAATAAGCATCCCATCCGGGACTTCGAGTTCCTGCACGTCCTCGACCTGCGCGGCGTGCAGTGGCTGACCCGTGCGGTGGACAACTTCCGCGACAGTGCCTTGCGCTCACGTGGTTCGCTGCTAGCGTACTCGCTCCCATGGCCCTCGCAAAAATCACCTCAGTCTCCGGTCGCGGCGTCCACGTGCCTGGCACGGATATCGACACCGACCGCATCATTCCCGCCCGCTTCATGAAGTGCGTCACCTTTGACGGACTCGGCGAATTCGCCTTCTACGACGTGCGATTCGACAAGGACGGCAAAAAGATCGCCCATCCGCTCAATGACGAGCGCTTTGCCGGTGCCTCCATCCTGCTCTCCGGCGAGAATTTTGGCTGTGGCAGCTCCCGTGAACACGCTCCTCAGGCCCTCTACCGCTTCGGCTTCCGTGGCATCATTGCTCAGAGCTTCGCGGAGATCTTTTTCGGCAACTGCACCACGCTCGGCATCCCCTGCGTCTGCGCCACCGCTGAGGACATCGCCAAGCTGGCCGCCGCCATCGAAAAAGACCCGCAGATCGAGGTCAAAGTGGATGTCGAAGCGCAGCGTGTGTTCTTCGGCAGCGAGAATTTCACCATCGCCATGCCTGAAACCGCCCGCGAAGGCCTCCTCAGTGGCAAGTGGGACCCGATTGCTGAGCTCTTGGATAACAAGGCCGCCGTGCATGATCGCCTCACCGCGCTGGGCTTTGCTCAAGCTGCCTGAGAATGTCGAATGACGAATGTAGAATGACGAAATAAGCCCGAAATCCGAATCCAGGGTCTGTTCGTCATTCGAGCTTCGACATTCATTCCTCATTCGGAATTCCTCATTCGTCATTTTCTCCATGGACCCCATTTTCGTCATCGGGCATCGAAACCCGGATACCGACGCCATCTGCTCCGCCATCGGTTATGCGGCGTTTTTGCGGGATGTGAGGAAGATGAACGCCGTGGCGGCCTGCTGCGGTGAGGTGAGCGTGCGCACGAACTGGGTGCTGCACACCGCAGGCGTGGAAGCGCCCAAGCTGCTCCTTGATGTGCGCCCCACGGCCACCACGATTTGCCGCAAGGAGGTGCTCACGGCGAAACCGGCGGAGACCTTCCTTGCCGTGTATCGCAAGATGATCGAGCACGGCTTCCGTTCCATCCCGGTGGTGGATGATGAGGGCCGCCTGCTCGGGGTGCCATCCATTCAAGATATGGCGCAGCTTTTCCTTCCTGCGGAGGCTGGTTCCCATGCCGGGAACCGCGCCGTGCCCACCAGCCTGGAAAACATCGTCGCTGCGCTGGGTGGCACTCTGGCTGGAGATACCACCGGGGCGGATAAAGTGCAGGAGTTCGTGCTCGTCGTGGCCGCATCGAGTGTGGAAACCTCCCGCCAGCGGGCCATGCAGTTTGCCTCGCGTGATGTGGCTCTCGTCACCGGAGATCGACCGGAAATTCATGCGCTGGCCATCGAGCTTGGAGCGCGTTGTTTGATCATCACCGGTGGCTTTAAGCCGTGGGATAGCATCTTGGACCAGGCGAAGACGAAAGGCGTGGCCATCATCTGCTCGCCACACGATACTGCGAGCACCTCGCAGCTCCTGCGCTTTTCCCGCCCCATCGGCGAGGCGCTCACGGAGGACTTCCTGTCCTTCGGCTCGCGTGCCCCCCTGAAGGAGATCGTGCACGCGGTGCAAAGCTCCGCGCAGCCGCTTTTCCCGGTCGTGGATGAGGAGACGCAGCATCTGATTGGCGTTTTTTCCAAGTCTGACCTTATCGACACCCCGCGGGCGAAGCTCGTGCTCGTCGATCACAATGAATTCGCCCAGGCCGTGGCGGGTGCGGATGAGGCAGAGATCATTGAGGTCATCGATCACCATCGCCTCAGCGGCAATCTGCGCACGAAAGAGCCGATTCGCTTCCTCAACGAGCCTGTGGGCAGCACCTCGACTATCGTGGGCATCATGTATCGCATGCGCAATGCTGCGCCGGACAAAGGCACTGCCATCTGCCTCTGCGCAGGCATCATTTCCGATACCCTCCACCTCACCAGCCCCACCACGACGGATACGGATAAAGACATTCTTGCCTGGCTAGCTGGCATTGGCGGGATTGATAGCGCCCAGTTCGTGAAGGACTTCTTCGCCGCTGGCTCCATGCTCCGCGAAAACACCCCGGATCGTGCTTTGGAGAGTGATCGGAAGGTCTTCGAGGAGAACGGCTGGCACATCAGCATCAGCCAGATCGAGGAACTCGGCCTCGACGAATTCTGGAAGCGTGAAAAAGACCTCCAGGCTGCTTTGCACTCTCTTTTGCAAAAGCACAGCCTCCACTTTGCCTGCCTCATGGTCACGGACATCACACGCCATCACAGCGTGCTGCTCGTGGCGGGTGACGAGCGCGTCATTGCCTCCATCGACTACCCGCAGGCCAAAGAGAACGTCTATGACATGCCCGGCGTGGTGAGCCGCAAAAAACAGCTCTTCCCCTACATGAGCCATGTGGTGACGAAGTTGGCCGCGCCTTGATTACCCAACCACCGCACTACCATGATCAAGAAAATTCTCCTCGGCCTCGTCGCCGTCATTGGCATCCTCGCTGGCGTCGCCTCGGTTCAATCCGATGAGATGAAGGTCTCCCGCTCCTCCGTCATTCCGGCACCACCTGCGGCGATCTATGCCGTGGTGAATGACTTCTCCAAATGGATGTCCTGGTCCCCGTGGACCGGTCTCGACCCGGAGATGAAACACCGCCTCGAAGGTCCCGTGCAGGGCGTGGGCGCGAAGTTTCACTGGGATGGCAACATGGAATGCGGCGCAGGCACCTCGAACCTCACCGCCAGCAAGCCAGATGAATACGTCCACATGCGCATCGACATGACACGCCCGATGGAAGGCAGCACGGAGGTGCAGTTCACCTTTGTGCCCGAAGGTGCTGGCACCAAAGTCACCTGGGCCATGCAGGGCAAAAAGCCCTTCATCGGCAAGCTCATGGGGCTCTTCATGGACTGCGAAAAGATGTGCGGGGACGACTTTGAAAAAGGTCTGGCCAATTTGGCGAAGGTCGTCGCCACGGGCTCGTCGCCGAAATGAAGGCCTGACGCCTTTGTGGCGGTCAGGAATTCATTTCCACGGATGACAAGCCGTGGTTGAAGCCCCGGACGCCACGCGGTAGCATCGCGGCCCATGAGCAAGAAATACGGCTGCCTCCTCGCCTTCGTGATCATCCTCCTCTTTCTGAGCTTGGCCTGCAATCTGGGCCAGTTTGCCATGCTTTCAGGCGGCGTGGAGACTGGTGCGACCTTTTCCAGCCCCGCGAAGCCGCTACCGAAACTCCGCGAACACCTCCTCGAACCTGCCAAGGAGAAGGCGACAGCCAAAATCGCCCAGATTGACCTTGATGGCATCATCTCGTCGTTTTCATCGGAAGGCCTGTTTTCGGAGGCGATGCCCAGCATCGAAAATTTGAAGCGTCAGCTCGAACAAGCGGCCGGTGACAGCGAGGTAAAGGCCATCGTTCTCCGCATCAATTCCCCCGGTGGCGAGGTCACCGCCAGCGATGTGCTCTACAATGCCGTGAAGAAGGTAGCGGCGGTCAAGCCCGTCGTCGTTCACATGGATTCAGTCGCCGCATCCGGTGGGTATTATGTGGCCTGCGGAGCCACCAAGATCGTCGCTAGCGAGACCACGCTCACCGGCAGCATTGGCGTCATCATGGAATCGATCAATTACGCCGATCTCTTCGGCAAAGTGGGGCTCGGCATGAACACCTTCACCAGTGGTGCCTTCAAGGACAGTCTCAGTGGTGCCCGTCCGATGCGCGAAGATGAAAAAGCCTACATCCAGAACCTCGTCACGCAGATGTACGACCGCTTCCTCGGAATCGTGAGCGAGGCACGGAAGCAGCCGAAGGATCTGCTCAAGAGCACCGTCGCCGATGGTCGTGTGGTCACCGCCCGCGAGGCGCTGGCGGCCAAGCTCGTGGATCAGATCGGCTACATCGAAGACGCTAGATCCCTCGCCCGCGAGCTAGGCAAAGCTCCCGGAGCCGCGGTGGTGCGCTACAAGCACGAGCACGGACTCTTCGATGCGTTGGGCCTTGCTGAAGCCTCGCTGAAGGCCCGCCAGCAGCCCGCGAAGCTGGAGCTGAATCTAGGCGGTGGCTCGGCCTTGCCGCGTTTGCAGCCCGGCGTGCCGTATTACCTTTCCTCCACCTACGCTCGCTGATCTCTCTCATGCCGGAAATCGCGAACATAGCCGTGTTGCAAGACTTCACCTGCATCGCCGGACTGGCGTTGTTTCTTGGTCTGCTCGGATACAAATGGATGCGTCTCATGCGTCCCGAGGCAGCTTGGAATCACGAAGGCCTCGTGGCCTCCCAGCAGTATGGTGATCTCGATCTCGTCGCACTCACCGCAGGTCTCGGCTTGCTGCTTTCTGGCATCATGCAGCCGCTTTCAGAGGTGATGGGCGGCCCGAAGATCACGCCGGGAGTCAGTGAGGTGGCTCTGGGGATTTTTGTTCAGCTCATGCTGTGCTGTGTGCTTCTCGTGTATCTCGCTCAAGTCCGTCACCTGCATCCGGTGGAGCTTTTCGGCTTCTCCGTCATTCGTTGGAAAACCCTCGCGATCACTCTCGCCCTCGCGCTGCTGCCGATGTTCCTGGTCGTCGGTAGCACGGCGGTGTTCTCGAATGACTGGATGCAGCGCCTCGCCCCCGGCGCCGAGGAGCAGGAACTCGTGCGTGCCTTTGTGAAGACGGATGACATGCTGCTGCGTGTGCTCATCATCATCGCCGCCGCCATCGTGGCTCCGGTGGTGGAGGAGATCCTCTTCCGCGGCTTCATCTATGGTGTGATCAAGCGCTACACCGATGCCCCCTTCGCGGCGCTGATCTCCGGTCTGTTCTTTGCCATCATCCACATGCACACCGGCAGCCTCCTGCCGCTGTGGGTGCTCGCTCTGTTCTTCTGCGCTGCTTACGAACTCACCGGTTGCCTGCTCGCCCCGATGATCCTCCACGCCATCTTCAATTCCACCAGCCTCATCGCCATGATGATGGGCTGGAATGCACCTGCTTGAGGGCCTTTAGTTTTTATCTTTCATCCTTCATTCTTCATCTTTTCCTCCCCATGTCCTCCTCACCTCTCTTCGATCTCTCCGGCAAATGCGCCCTCGTCACCGGCGGTAGCAAAGGCCTCGGCAAAGCCATGGCACGCGGCTTTGCCGAAGCTGGAGCCGATGTCTTCATCTCCAGCCGCAACGCCGACGAACTCCAAGCTGCCGCCGCTGAGATCCGCGAGGGATTAAACGTCAAAGTCGAGTGGATGGTGGCGGACATGGCGGATCGTGCGCAGGTCAAAGCCCTCGCTGAAGAATCGCAGAAGCGCCTCGGGAAGATCGATATCCTCGTCAACAACGCTGGCATCAACAACCCGCAGGCCATTGATGAGATCACCGATGAGGTGTGGGATCGAAATGTCGAAGTGGACCTCACCGCCGTCATGTCGCTCACGCGGGCGCTCGTGCCTGCGATGAAGCAGCGGAAGTGGGGACGCGTCATTCACATCTCCAGCGTCCTGGGCGTCGGTGGCCGCTTGAAGCGAAACGTCTATTGCGCCTGCAAAGCCGCCTTGATCGGCCTCGCCCGTGCCAGTGCGCTCGACCTCGGGCCTTATGGCATCACCGTGAACTGCCTCTGTCCCGGTCCCTTCCTCACCGATATGCCCGGCAAGCTGCTCAACGACGAAGAAAAGAAGTACTTCGCCGACCGCACCGCCCTCAAGCGCTGGGCCGCTCCGCGTGAACTCGCCGGTCCGGCTCTTCTCCTCGCCAGCGAAGCCGGTGCCTACATCACCGGCCAAGGCATCGTCGTCGATGGCGGTGCGGCGGTGAATGTGCTGTGAGGTGCGCCGCTGGCAGATGACTTTCGGCCCCAAGTTGCCTGGAGATGAAGACATGGACGCGTTGATTTTCGGGAATTGACCTGTCTTGGGTTGTCGTCATCTTTGATGCATGACAAAAACGACGACATTCCGAGCTAAAGTTCCCACCAGCCGACTGCGCCGCGCTGATGCGACCTTGCAAAAATTAGGACTGAATGCCGAGCAGGTTTTCAATATGCTGCTCGCTCAAATCGAGCTGCATAAAGGCCTTCCATTCTCAGTGAATCTGAGTCCAAAGCCGGTTCTATCCGCCGAGGAGCAGGGCGAACAATGGAACGAAGCCTATGGCCCGTATTGATCCACATCCTGGCGAGGTTTGGTTTGCCGATCTGGGAATGATCGAAAAGTGTCGTCCTGTTCTGGTGCTTGCAGTACCCCAGGATGAGGATGCTAGGGCTCTCCACATTGTGGCTCCACTGACTTCCCAAATTCGTTCCCGGAGAGGTGAGGTCTATCTGGGGTGCCCTCGATGGTTACCAAAGGAGTCGGCGGTCAATGTTCAGGGACTCGCGAGCATGAATGGCTCGAAGTTAGTGCGTAAGATGGGGAGTATCACTTTGGATCAATATTCCGCCTTGAAGGTTGCCCTGCGTGACTTGCTAGGGCTTTGAAGCATTTCATCACTCCGCACCCGCATCGACAGCCCTAAACGTCTCCAGGTAGCCGATCATCATCTCGTCGAAGGTTTGGGAGCCCCATTTAACGGTTTGGGTGGGGTCGGGGTTGGCTTGGTTGGCGGGGCTGTTGTCGAAATGAGCGGTGATTTTGAGTTGGGAGCCGCGGGGGAGCACTTTGGGCTGGGCGAGGTCGTAGCGAAGCTGCCAGTTGAAATCGTAGCGGGGGATGTCGAGGAGGGTTTCGGTGCCGTCAGCGGTAATGAGCTCGTATTTGAAGGTTTTGCCGCGGACGTGCATGTGGGCCATGTAGGCCATGACGTTGAGGTCGCTCGGCACGGTCTGGAGGTGGGTTTCGAGGTGGTTTGCCTCGCCGGGCGGGATGCTGAGCTTGCGCTTCGGCACGCCGATGGTTTCGACAATGTAGCGTGGCGGCTCTTTGGCGAAGAGGAGACCCATGCGGAGCTGGTCCTGCGTGGCCTTTCCGCTCGGTGTGTAATGAATCTGGAAGCTGACGGTGCTGCCAGCGGGGAGCTTGCGGGCAAAGCCAGCGGGATAGACCTGTGAGGCATTCCCAGGCACATACGCGGCCCAATACCCGCCGCTGCCTTCATCGCGATCTCGCACTTTGCCGCCTTGGTTGTGAACGTTGACGATGACGTGATGGACGACGGTGCGATCCGTGGGGATGATCTCGTAGCCACTGACCCATTTGTCCTCCGTGAGCGTCGTCTGCGCGGTGAGAAACTGGTAGGGCATGTAGCCATCCGCCTTGATGGAGACAGGGCGGGGGAGTTGCACGATGAGGTCGGGCTTGCCGATGGTCCAGTCGTCTTCAAAAACGAGCGGTGCAGGCGCATCGGCAGGATCGCCGAGTGGGCGGTTGGCGCTCTCGAGCCAGGTGAGGAGGTCGGTTTTGTCGCGAGTGCTGAGGCTGCAATCATTGGCCCAGGGGTTGTCTTTGCCTTCAGCGACAGGAGCGGCGAACCAAGGCGGCATCGTGCCTTCGGTGATGACGCGTTTGATGACTTTCGCACGGTCGGTGACCTCGGCGAGGTCGTCCAAAGCGAAGGGCGCGATGCCGTTCTCGCGATGGCAGGTGACGCAGTTCTGCTGGAGAATGCGGGCGACATCGCGGTGGTAGGTGACGGCTAGTTCTTCGTTCTTGGTTCTTTGTCCTTTGTTGTTGGTTTTGAGATCGAGCTCGCATCCGGGCGCGGCGGTGGCGGCGATGATGGGCTGGCGTCCGGCGAGCATGGCGGCGATGGCTTCGCGAAGGTAGGTGGAGCGTGGGGCGTCGTGGCTGTAATCAATGCCGTATTGGTCATCGAGGGCCCCGCGATAGATGAGCGTGCGTTTCGAATCGATGAGGAAGACTTCCGTTGTCGTCTGGGCATTGAGAGCGGAGGCGAAGGCCTTTTCTTGATCGTGGCAGTAGGTGGCGGTGATTTTGGCCTCGGTGAGCTGGGCTTTGATCTCGTCTGCCGTTTCACTGGCGAAGGGATTCACGAGGAGGAGAGCGATGTTTTGCTCGCGGAGGTCGTTTTCGAGCTTGGCGAGGCTGTGGAGGTATTTTTTGCTCACGGGGCACGTCGCACTGGTCATGGCGATGACGGCGGATTGGAAGGCGCTGAGCTGGTGCGTGGCTCCAGCGAGATCGGCGAAGGTCACATCGGCGATCTGCCGGCCGATGCCATGTTCGGTGCCTTTGAGCACCTTGGGACCGGAAGTGACCACAGGCACACTCGGAGGCGGGGTGGAAGGTTGGATGGCCTTTTGGACGACTTGCTTGCCTTCTTCTTGAGTGATGACCCCGTCGTTGTTGAGGTCAAAACGGGCAAAAACAGCCGCCTGAGGCACTTCGTCACGGGTGAGCTTGCCATCCGCGTTTTTGTCGAGCCGCTGCCAGAGCTTGCGACCTTGATTGAGGTCGGTGGGCATGCTGCTGGACGTTTCCGAGCCGCCCATGACGCGGCGCGTTTCTTCGAGCGTGATGTGACCGTCGCTGTTGAGGTCGAAACGCTTGAAGACAGACACCTGGGAAAGTTCGGAGGAGGTGACTTTGCCATCCTGATCGGCGTCGTATTTCTGGAAGGCAAGATCCGCCGCCGTTTGAGCGGAGGCGGCGGTGGCAAGGAGCAAGAAGAGGGCGAGTTTCATGTTTGGCTGGCTGAACCACAGGGCGGAGGAGTGGTTGCGAGTGTTCGTGACGCTGAGCGAGACGTTATATGACCGAAGAACCACAAAAAATAGCCTCCGCAGCTTGCACGGTCAGAATGCTCCCCTTAGATTTTTAGGTTTTTCACACTGATGATGAGCCTTTCCGCCCCAACACTGCTCCATTCCGACCTCGCCTCCTACGTGCGCGAAGGCGCACGGCAATGGCCTGAGCGCGAGTATTTGAGGGATGGAACTCGTGTGCTGACCTACGCGGAAACGTGGCGGCGTGTGGCGTGCATCGCGTCATGGCTGCGGGCTCGCGGCATCGGGCATGGTGACCGTGTGGTCATCGTGATGGAGAACCGCATTGAGACGGTGCTGATGTTTTTTGCCGTGGCCCAGATCGGCGGCATCGCGGTGATCCTGCACCCGCAGATGAAACCCGAGGGACTCCAGCGCATCCTAGATCAGACGGAGCCCAAGCTGGGCCTGCTTGAGCCAGCGACGGCTTCCCTGAGCGAGGTTTTTGGCACCACGCCGATCCTCTGGACGGCCAGTGAAGGCGAGGCGCTGCGCTTTGAAGACCTGCCGGATGATTCACAGCCTGCGGAGCTGCCTTTCCCTGGCGCAGGGGATGATCCGGCCTTCCTCGTTTTCACCTCCGGCTCCACTGGCACGCCGCGTGGGGTGATTTTGAGGCATGACAATGTGCGCTTCGTCTCCGCGGCCATCCAAGCGAGGCTGCAATACTGCTCGGAGGATCGGGTGGCGATCTTTTTGCCGCTGAGCTTCGACTACGGCCTCTACCAGCTCTTTTACGCCGCGATTGCTGGAGCCTCCGTCTTCATCGGCAGGCCTGAGATGGCCGGGCCGGAACTGCCGCGCATCCTCGCGGCGCAGGAAATCAGCGTGCTGCCTGGTGTGCCGACTTTATATGGCGGGCTGATCAAGATGCAGCGCTACCGGCCGGTGCCGCTGCCCAAGATTCGCGTCATCACCAACACCGGCGATCATTTGCCACAAAGCTACATCGCCAGCCTTCGCGAACTGTTTCCGCTGGCTCGCGTGCATCCGATGTATGGCCTCACGGAATGCAAACGTGTCTCCATCCTCCTGCCGGAGGAGATGGAAGCACGGCCCGAATCCGTCGGCAGGCCGCTTGATGGCACGGAGGTCTTTGCCATCGACGAGAATGGTCAGCGACTGCCGCCCGGTCAGAGGGGTGAGCTTTGCGTGCGCGGCCCGCATCTGGCTCCTGGCTACTGGCGGGCACCGGAGGAGACGGCGAAGCGGTATCCCATGCTCGATGGCCTGCGCACGCTGCGCAGTGGGGATTACGGCAGCGTGGATGAGGAAGGCTTCCTCTTCATCCATGGTCGCAGTGATTTCCTCATCAAGCACAAAGGCCATCGCCTCAGCCCGGCGGAGGTCGAAGAAGAAGCCTGTCGCATGCTCGGCGTCGTCGCCGCGGGCTGCGTCAAAGACGAGGTGAAGGACCTGCTGTGCTTGTTTGTGAGTGTCTCCGATGCCTCGCTCGACGAGCCGAAGATCATCCAGGCACTCAGTGCCAAGCTCGAGCCCGCCAAAGTGCCCAATCGCGTGTTTATTCTCGCAGAACTGCCGAAGACCGGAAACCAGAAGGTGGATCGAAAAGCCCTACGGGCCATGCTTTAAGCCATGAATACCGCCTTCGCCCATCAACTGATCGAGAAGCATGGATCGCCGCTTTACGCCTATGATTTGGACGCGGTGAAGAAGCGGGCGCAGACGCTGCTGGCGGCGTTGCCGGAGGGTTCAAGGCTCTACTACTCCTTCAAAGCCAATCCGCTACCTGCCATCGCCCGTGAACTGCGTGAGCAAGGAGTGCGGGCGGAGATCACCTCCAATGGGGAGCTGCATGCGGCGCTCAATGCGGGTTTTGACGATGGCATCGTCTTCGGTGGTCCCGGCAAATCGGAGACCATGATCGCGAGGATGCTGGAGAATGGCGTGACGCATTTTTCCTGTGAGAGCTTCACCGATGCCGCGCGACTCTCGAAGTTGGCCGTGAAGGCTGGCATGAAGATCAAGGCGATGCTGCGGGTGAATCCGCAGCAGGCTCCTGATGCTCGACTGGCGATGAGTGGGGTGGAAAGCCAGTTCGGTTTCGATGAGGCGCTGTTGCTCGCCGATGGAGCGGCGGATCGTCTGAAACTGCCGAACCTCACGATCAACGGCGTGCATGTCTATTTCGGCACGCAGGTGGCCTCGGTGGAGGCACTGGCCAAGAATACGCAGTGTGCGCTGGAGACGGCGACGCGTGTTTCGAGTGCGCTGGGCCTTGAATGCGAGGTCATCAATGTGGGCGGTGGTTTTCCATGGCCCTACGCCAGCGATGCGGTGGGCAGCGATCTCGCGGGCTTGCGTGAGGCGTTGGATGCCGTGTGGAAAGCCTCGCCGATGCATGGCAAGGCTCAACTCTGCTTTGAAAGTGGCCGCTACCTCTGCGCCAGCAGCGGCACGCTGCTCACGACGGTGCTCGATGTGAAGAAGGCTGGCTCGAAGACTTTCATTGTGCTCGATACGGGCATCCATCACCTTGGCGGCATGTCCGGTCTCGGCCGCATTCCGCGTGCGGCGCTGACCTTGATCAATCTGACGGCCCAGCGAGAGGGTGAGATCGTCGCCGATGTCGTCGGCCCGCTTTGCAGCCCGCTCGATAGCCTGGCGCGAGGCCAAAAGATGTCGCCCGTCGAGGTGGGGGATGTGCTGGCGGTGCCGAATGTGGGCGCTTACGGCCTCACCGCCAGCCTGCTCGGCTTTTTGAGCCACGAGACCCCGGAGGAAGTGGCCTACCGCGGCACCGAAGTGGTCGAAAAGTGGGTCTTCCAGTGCTGGCATAATCTTTATCGCGCTGTTTAATCGCCCTCCCCTCATGACTGCTGCTGATCTCACTCCGAAACTTCAGGAAATCCTCCGCCCGAAGCTCCGCTTCCTCTCCGCCGATGCCGCCGTGCCCATGGACGAAGACCTCGGCAAGCTGGGTCTCGACTCGATGGCCTCCATCGATCTTCTGATGGAAATCGAGCAGCAACTCGGTGTGCAGATCCCGGATGAGATGATGACCGTGGATACCTTTTCCACCGGGAACCACCTCCTCGCGGTGATCGAGAAGCTCAGTTAAAGTCCCCAATCGCCCTCGGCGAGGACGCTGTGTTTGGGTAAAGCCTTGAGTGGCTCTG
>CALSBJ010000095.1:0-20164 GCA_943373155.1 Akkermansia muciniphila
GGTGCTTGGCTCGGTGGCACGTTGGACACCAGCGGTTCGGTCGCTGCCGCTACGGAGCAGGTGGGTAAAGAGGCCACGAAGATCGGTGTGATCGTTAAACTCAGCCAGAACGTGCTCATCGGTGTCGCCGCCTTCATTTTGAGCGTGTGGTGGAGCATGCGCGGCAGTGCCGCCGGAGGTCAAAAAGTCTCCGCGAAGGTCATCTGGGAGCGTTTCCCGAAATTCGTGATCGGCTTCGTGCTGGCCTCCATCGTGTTTTCCTACTTCGTGCCAGCCGAGGCTGCCTCGGCCGCCAGCAAGCCCCTCAAAGCCATCCGCGAAATCTGGTTCGCCGCCGCCTTTGTCTGCATCGGCCTCGAAACGCGCCTCGGCGAGCTTTTCAAACTGGGCGGCGGTCGCCCGGCGCTGGCCTTCCTCGGTGGACAGGTCTTCAACATCGGCTGGACGCTGGTGCTGGCACTTTGGCTGTTTGGGAAGTGAATCCAAACAGGCGGCGGAGGCGTTAAGTACTGGAATGTCTCTTCCCCGTCTCGCCATCATCGGCTCTGGCATCTCTGGCCTGGGCTGTGCTCACTTTTTGCATCGAAAGTTCGACCTGACGATCTTTGAGGCGGCAGACTATATCGGCGGGCATACCAACACGGTCACGGTGACCGAGGACGGTCGCGAGCTGCCCATCGACACGGGCTTCATGGTCTTCAACCATGACACCTATCCGCTTCTGTGCCGCTTGTTCGACGAACTCGGCGTCGAGACGAAGAAGACAGACATGTCCTTCAGCATGGCGCACCTTCCGAGCGGCTACGAGTGGAATGGCGGCGGTCTGGCCAAGGTTTTCGGGCAGCGGAAAAATGTGCTCAGCCCGCGCTTCTGGCGCTTCGTGCTGCAAATCAACCGCTTCAACAAGCATTGCCTCGCCGCGATGGATGACCCGCGCTTCGAGCGCATGACGCTGGGCGACTTTGCCCGCGAGTGCGGCTACGGGCAGGACTTCCTCGATCTCTACGTCGTGCCCATGGGCAGCGCCGTGTGGTCCACTCCGCCTGATAGGATGCTGGAGTTTCCCGCGAGGACGCTGATGCACTTCTGGTTCAATCACGGCTTCCTCGGCATGCACACCCGCAAGCAATGGTGGACCGTGTGCGATGGCTCGCGGCAGTATGTGCGCAAAATCACGCCGCCCTTTGCCGATCGCATCCGGCTGAATACGCCCGTGGCCAAAATCGAGCGTCGGGATGGCAAAGTGCTCATTCAGCCACGCGAAGGCCCCGCCGAGATCTTTGACAAGGTCATTCTCGCCACGCACACGCCCACCTCACTGCGTATGCTGGCCGATCCCACACCGCTGGAGCAGACGATCCTCACCCCCTTTCAATACCAGCCGAATGTGGCCACGCTGCATACCGACGAGCGCTTCATGCCTCGCACACGCCGCTGCTGGGCCTCATGGAATTACCGCATCGAAAAAGATGCCGCCGGCAGGGTCGAGCCTAGTACACACTACTGGATGAACAACCTCCAGGGCGTTTCGGACAAGACGAACTACTTCGTCTCCATCAACGGCGCGGATCAAATCGACCCCGCCAAGGTTCTCCGGCGCATCGACTACGAGCACCCGCTCTTCGACCTTCCTGCCATCGAAGCTCAGAAGCGACTCCCCGAGCTTCGTGAGGCCTCCCGCACCACCCACACCCTCTTCTGCGGCGCCTGGGGCCGCTACGGCTTCCACGAAGATGGCTTCATGTCTGCCGTTGACACCTGCACCCATCTCCTCGGAGGTGATCCATGGACGCGCCGCTGACATCCGCCCTCTACGAATGCGAAGTCGTGCACGAGCGACTCCTGCCACGACGGCATGGGTTTCGTTATCACGTTTTCTTCATGGACCTGTGGCTCGACGAGCTGCCACGGCTGGATCGGGAACTGCGGTTGTTCAGCGTGGATCGCTTCAATGCCTTCACTTTTCGCGATGAGGATCATCTCGACCTCGGCGCGGGTCATCTGCGGCTGAATTTGGAAAAATGGCTCGCCGAGAAACACGGCGTCGCGCTGGCGGCCGACTCACGCATCCGGCTCGTCACCCTGCCGCGCATGCTGGGATACATCTTCAATCCCGTCTGCTTCTACTTCATCTACGATGCCGGTGGAAAAGCCATCCACGCCATCTGCGAGGTGACGAATACCTTTCACGAGATGAAGCCCTACCTGCTCGCCACGCCGACGCGTGAAGGCTTTTTCGAGCTCATCGTGCCCAAGCACTTCTACGTCTCGCCCTTCTCCGCACTCGAAACGTCCTTCCACTTCAAGATCGAAGTCCCCGGTGAGGCCATCCGCATCCACATCGACGATCTCGAGGGCGATCAGCGCATGCTCGTGAGCTGGATTCACGGCAAAAAGCAGCCGCTCACCGATTCGCAGCTCGCCTGGAATTTCTTTCGCTATCCCGCTCTCACACTCCAGGTCATCGCCAAGATTCACTGGCAGGCCTTTCGCCTTTGGCTGCGAAAGTTTGAGTTTCACCGCAAGGGCGCCTCGCCACATCTCCAACGCGATCTCTACCGTCCTCACACCTCGCTTACCTCACCCACTGCGCCATGAACCCGTCCGCCACCTTTCCCACCATCGAGGCCCTCGAAATGCCGGTTGTATGCAATCGTTTCGCCTTGGCCCTCTCGCAGCGCTGCCTACACCGCTGGCTCGTGCTCAAGGCGCTGCGCTCCTTCACCAAAGGCCGCCTGCAAATGGACATCCCCGGTGGTGAAAAGCTCTTTTTCGGGGATCCCACGCTGACCGAGCCCACCGCCCACATCCAGGTGCGCCAACCGCTGCCCTTCTTCATCCATGTCGCCCGCTACGGCGGTGTCGGCCTTGGCGAGGCCTACACGGATGGCTGGTGGGACACGCCGGACCTCCGCGCCGTGCTCGACTGGTTCATCATCAACATCCAGAGCACCCCGCAGCTTCGCGGTTCCTCGCAGCGCTTCAAGATGATCGGCTTCCTGAAGTTCGTGAACCGTGTGCATCACCTGCTGCGGCCCAATTCCCTCAAGACCAGCCGTCGCAACATCCAGGAGCACTACGACCTCGGGAACGACTTCTACAAACTGTGGCTCGATCCCACGATGACCTACTCCGCCGCGAAGTACACCCGTTCGGATCAAAGCCTCGAAGAGGCGCAAATCGCCAAGTATGAGGCACTTTGCCAGAAACTGCATCTCAAGGCCAGCGATCATGTGCTGGAGATCGGCTGCGGTTGGGGCGGCTTCAGCATGCACGCCGCAAAGACTTATGGATGCCGCGTCACCGGCGTCACCATCTCCCAGGAGCAGTTCAACGAGGCCACGAAACGGGTGAAGGCGGCCGGACTCGACCATCTCATCGAGATCCGCTTTCAGGATTACCGCCTCATCACCGGCCAGTTTGATAAGATCGCCTCCATCGAAATGCTGGAGGCCGTGGGCGAGAGATACCTCGAAACCTACTTCGCCAAATGCGCCGAGGTGCTCGCCCCGCATGGCATCCTTGCCGTGCAGATGATCACCGTGCCGGACCACCACTTCCGCCAGCTCGCCCGAGGCACCGATTGGATTCAAAAACACATCTTCCCCGGCTCGCTGCTGCTTGCCGTCGGTCGTGTGAACGAGGCCATCCGCAAGACCAGCACCCTCAGCCCGCTGGAACTCGAAGACCTCGGCCAAGGCTACGCCCGCACCATGCGGGAGTGGTTCGTCCTCTTTAACGCCAAGCTCGATGCCGTCCGCGCCCAAGGCTTCAGCGAGACCTTCATTCGCAAGTGGAACTACTACCTCAAGTACTGCGAGTCCGCCTTTGCCACGCGCAACATCAGCGTCGTACAGGCCTCATGGAGCCGCTACAGCCACGAGGCGGTTCATCAGCCGTGGTGATCGAATCGCTCTCTGAGCGACGTCTGTATTCCCATGCCTACGAATCACCTCATCAACCGCCGTGCCTGCCTGCGTGGCCTCGGAGCTTCATTGGGACTGCCTTTGCTGGAAACCATGGGGTGGGCCGAGCCTTCCAAGGCGAAGGCGGTGAAGCCCCCGGTGCGGCTGGGGTTCATGTACATGCCGCATGGGGTGATCATGGATCAGTTCTGGCCGAAGTCGCCGGAGAGCTTCCTTAGTTCGCCACCGCCAGCGCTGGAGTCCCTGCGGCCGATTTTGGACCAGTGTTTGATGATGAAGGGCATTTCAGGCGTTGGGATTGAACCTTTCAGTGGAGCCCCGCATGCGTTGGAGCTTTCCACCTGGCTGACGGCCTGCCTGCCCGATGCGGCGAAGCGTAGTCAGATCCACATTGCCATCTCGGCGGATCAGATTTTTGCGAATTACTATGGGGCTCTCACCTCGCTGCCCTCGCTGGAACTCGCGACGATGCCACAGACGCACAAAGAGAACCAAGCTGGGCTGAACGAGGGCTACTACTCGCACTGCAGCTTCCGTTCACCCACGCAGGCGATGCCAGCGGAGATCAATCCGCGCAGTGTTTTGAACCGTTTGTTTGGCAAAACGGGGCAGGGGGGCAAAACGGCCGCCACAGACCCACTCGACCGGCAGATGCTCGATCTCGTCATCGGCGGTGCGAAGGACCTGCGACGCACCTTGCCACACGGAGACCAGCAGAAGCTCGATGAATACCTGGATAGCGTGCGCTCCGTAGAGCGCCGTATCGCCGCCATCGAGTTTCGCCAGAAGGAGGCCGCGCTCGAAAAGGCCGGTCTCAGCAGCAGCAAGCGCAAGGCCAGCGACTCTCCGACGATTGAGGTGAAGATTCCCGAGGGTGACAAGCGCAGCGAATACATGCAGGTCATGTGCGATCTCACCGTGCTTGCCTTCCAGACGGATACCACACGCGTCAGCACCTACATTGGTTCCACGCCGAACGGGGTCTCGTATCCCGAGCTGGGCTTTAGCGATACACACCACGGCCCCACGCATCACAACAATGAGGCCGAAAAGGTCCGCAAAGTGGCTGCGATCACGAAGTTTAACATCGACCAGTTTGCCTACATGGTGAAAAAGATGGCTGGCCTCCGCGAAGGGGATGGGACGCTGCTCGATAACTGCCTCATGATGTGGGGCAGCGGCCTCGAAGATGGCAACAAGCACACTCGCGAAAACTTGCCGTTTATCATCGCGGGCAAAGGCGGCGGCAGCATCAACACCGGGCGCTTCATCAACAACGTCAAAGGCAATCAGGGCGATCTACTGACCACGTTGCTTGCCTGCGGTGGCGTGCCGCTGGATCGTCCCATCGGCATCGCAAAGAAGCAGATTCAGGAAATGATGAAGGCGTGAAACTCGTCATTCATGCGTGATGGCTTCGTCGAGGTTGAAGACCAAGGTGGCCACGAGAGCGTGTGCGGCGAGTTCAGGTGAGGTTTTCAGTTTGCGGGCATCTTCGGGATGCTCGCGGTAGTGGGTCAAAGCGCGGTCGAGTTCGCGTTGAAGCACCGAAAGCTCCTTCGCAGTCGGTTTGCGGCTCAAAACGGCTTGGTAGAGCAGTTTCAGCCGTTCTTCGGCTTTCGCGATCAGGAGGCGCTTCGCGAGGGCTTGCGAGGCTTCCATGATGGTCTGGTCATTGAGCAAGGTGAGAGCCTGCAGCGGCGTGTTTGTGCGAGACATCGACACTTCACAGACGCGTCGTTGAGCGCTGTCGAACAAGAACGTCGGCGCAATGCTGCGACGCCAGAAGGCATACAACGTGCGTCGATACTGCGCCGCGCCCTGGCTTGGTTCATAGGTGTAGCGGCCCATGAAAAGCTCTTCCCATACACCTTCCGGTTGATGCGGTCGGACCGGTGGTCCGCCGACAGCCGAGTTCAGCAACTCGGAGGAGGCGAGGGCTGCATCACGAATCATCCACGCGGGCAGACGAAAGCGTGGACCGCGTGAAAGCAGGAGATTCTGCGGGTCTGTTTGTAGTTCGGGCTTTAGCCCGTCTTCTGAACGGGCTGAAGCCCGAACGACGAGCTCAGAGCTCTGCTGATACGTTTCACTCGTCACGATGGTCTTGATGAGGCGCTTCACGTCCCAACCGTTCTCCATGAAATCGACGGCGAGCCAGTCGAGCAGCTCGGGATGCATCGGGCGTTGGCCTTGGAGGCCGAAATCATCCGGTGTGCGCACCAAACCGGCACCGAAGAGCATTTGCCAAACCTGATTCACGAACACGCGGGCGGTGAGCGGGTTGTCCTTCGACGTGATCCACTTCGCGAGGCCGATGCGATCCTTGGCGAGCCCTTGTGGCCACGGCGCGATGGCGGCTGGAACGCCGCGCGGCACCACATCGCCCTTTTTGTCCCAAACACCGCGCAGCAGCACATGCGTGTCGCGGGGCTCTTTGCGCTCGGCGAGCACCATGACGTTCAATTTGCCCGCCGCGGCTTGCACCTCTTTGAGCTGCGCATTCGCGCGGTCCAGCGAGGCCTTCGCGATTTGATACGGCTCATAATCCTCCAAAAACTGCGCCAGGAGCTTCTCGCGGTCGATTTGGCCTTTGGCGAGCTTTTCGAGCGGCGTGGGTCCAATTTCGCGCACGGCCGGTCCGGGCTGATCGGTCGCGGAAAGACGGAATTTCGCGATATTCGCGTCGCCATTCGTCGAGCGATGCCGCAGCTCGAAAATCAGCTCTTCATCGCTTTCGAGCACCAGTGGCTCGGCGAGGCCATAGAGCGCGGTGTGAGGCTGATCCTTGGGAAACCCCTTGGTGGTCCAGCCATTGCGCGGATCGTCATCGAGCGTACCTTTTACATCGCCATACTCGCGGGCCTTGCCTTCGACCTTCGTGTCGGCCACGGCGTTTTTGACGAGGATGTCGCGGATCTGCGAGCTGCCTTGGCGGCGCACCTGTACTTTGATGTCGGTCAGGATGAACTCGCCCGTTTGGCCGCGAGAGAGTACGCCGTTTTGCGGCAGAACGTCGAGTTTCAAACCGGTGAGGCGCGGCAGTTTGATGGTGGAAATGAGCCGGTAGTCATCCTGTTTTGGATTCGGGCCGCTCGCGGTGACGACGCCATCCTTTGTTTGAGTCAGTTTCGAGCCCTCCTGCGACTCCACCGCGCCGAGAACGACCTGCCACGCGTGGTGATCCGGCTTGATGCGCTTCTTCTGCTCCTCCAACCACTTTGTGAAGGGCTTCTCCGCGTCCGCCTTGGCCTTCGCTTCGATGGGTTGGCGTGCATCGACGAGCTTCTGCGATTCCTCGACCGCCCGCTTCGCGTTTGGCGATTGATAAGGCATGTAGGGCTTCGCATTGGTGCCCGCCGCGCCGTCTTCGTCGATGCTGTTGAAGAAGGCATTCAGCGCGTAGTAGTCGTGGTGCGAGATGGGATCAAACTTGTGCGTGTGGCACTGTGTGCAGCCGAGCGTGAGCCCGAGCCACACGGTGCCCATCGTGTTCACGCGGTCGATGACGTAGTCGATGCGGCTCTCTTCTTTGTCGCGACCGCCCTCGCCGTTCGTCATGTGGTTGCGATGAAAGCAGGTCGCCAGTTTTTGCTCCGGCGTGGCATTCGGCAGCAAATCCCCCGCATACTGCTCCAGCGTGAACTGATCGAAAGGCTTGTTCGCATTGAACGACTCCACCACGTAATCCCGCCAAGGCCAGTTCGTGCGCGTGGCGTCGGACTGGAAGCCGTCTGTGTCGGAGTAGCGAGCGGCATCAAGCCAGAACATGGCCATGCGTTCGCCGTAGTGGGGAGAGGCGAGGAGCTTGTCGATGAGATCGGTCGGATCGGACTGATCGGTCGGATCAGGGGGCAGCCCCGTGAGGTCAAAAGCCAGCCTCCGCCTCAACGTGTGCTCGGGAGCCTTCGGAGACATCTTCAGGCCTTCCTTGGCGAGGCGTGCCTTCACGAAGAAATCCACGGGATGGCCTTCGGTCTTCACTTTGACCGGCTTTTCGAAGGACCAGTGTTTGCCCCACACGCTGCCTTCGCTGATCCAGCGCTTCAAAAGAGCGATCTGCTCGGCTTTGAGCTTCGGTTTGTGAGACTTCGGCGGCGGCATGATCTCGTCGGGATCATCGGTCGTAATGCGGTCGATGAAATCACCGGACTTCAGCACCTCACGGGCACCTTCTTGAGTATCGAGGCGCAGATCGGCTTTGCGATGGCCGGCATCCTGGCCGTGGCAAGAGAGGCAGTTGTCGGAGAGCAGCGGCAGCACCTCGCGACTGAAACTCACCGGCTCCGCGAAAGCGGTCGAGGTCAGGGCGAATGGAAAAAGCAGGCGGAAGAGCATCGCAGCATCTTACGCGACGAGAGATGCAGGGTGCAGGCATCCGCTATGGAAAATTCGAGCACGGCTCAATAGACCGCTTTGCGATGGAAGAGGAAGCTTTCGAGCAGCAGCAAGGCGGCGAGGGCCCAGAGCAGTTTTTGCGGCCAGGTGCTGAAGGACGCGGAAGTGATGAGGGGACTGTCTCGGAGTGCGGGCATGCTGGCGGTCTCGGAGGAGAGCTTGGGGAGATTGGTTTCGGTCTCGGAGGCGAGGATACTGGTGCCGGTTTTGCCATCGGCGGTTTCCCAAGAGCCGATGTGCGAGAGGGAAAGCAGGCTACCGGTGGTTTGCTCGGAGGTCTCGGTGAACTGCAAACCATTCCACGCATGCCAGTTCACGAGGCCGGAGGCGGGCACGAGCTGGCCGGTGCGCATGGGGCGCTGGCTGGCGAGGGCTTCATTCGTTTCGGCGCACCAGTAGAGGGCATTGCCAAGCACCAGCGGGAAGGCAGGAAGCAGGGCGAGTTGCTCCGAAGTGGCCGGCGAGAAGGCGGTGACGACGAGGCGCTGTCCGGCGTGCTCGCCTGCAGCCAGCACCGGCTCCGAACCAGCGATCCACAGAGGTTCAAGCGAGGCGGGCAAGGCGAGCACGGAGGTCTGCGTGAGGGCGACGCGACTGCTGGCGACGCGGAAGAGCAGGGGATGATCCGGCAGCACGCTGCGCAGGCTGTCATGTGGCAGTCCATTGCCGGGAAGGGGCTTCACGCTGATGGGGCCGCTGCTGGTCATGGGATTCAAAACGATGGCGGGGCGGTCGGTGGGCCATGATTTCGGCAGCCATTGCTCAAAGACATACACATCCGGCTTTTCCTTGAGCGGCCAGGCATCGGGCGTGGAGCGGGTCATCTCGATGCGGCGGGATTCGATGAGCGAGGCGAGGGCGATTTCGGTGAAGGGATCGGCCTTGTCGGTGATCCAAGCGACGGATAGCGGGCGATGGCGGGGAAGGGGAGCGGTGAGGCCATCATCCCAGCCGAAAGTATCGCCGGGTGTTTTGAGTTGAAGCTCTAGGCGCTGTCCACGGGCGGATTCGAGTGGCAGGATGAGCGTGGTGCAGGCTGCGGGGGCGAGTTCGATCTCACGAATCTGCACGGGACGACCGGCGAGCGTGACTTCGAGGGTTGAGGTGACTTTCTCGCGGTTGGCGGCGGAGGCGGAGACCTTGGCAAAGACTTCGTGCTGACCGCCAGAAAGCGGGCTGGGGCGAATTTGAAAGCCGGTGATGCCAGCATTCATCACATCGGGCAAGGCGCAGTCGATGAAGGCGATGTCACCTTCCTCTTTCGTATCGCTGGCGAGCCAGATTTTGGCCCCGGCATCGAGGGCGGCGAGTTGGCGAGCGGTGGCGAGGGCCTCGGCGGGATCTCCGGCGATGGGCCGTGGCTTTAGCTCATCGAGAAGGCGCAGGCACTCGCGGCGATTGCGACTCCGAGAAAGCAGCACATCGGCCTTCGCATCGAAGGCGATCAAGGTGAGCACTGCTTGATCGGGCAGGCTGCGCACGACTTGCTGCAAGGAGGCGATGGCTTGGGCGAGTCGCGTTTTACCCGAGGCATCCGTGGCGGCCATGGAGGCAGAGCGGTCGATGACCAAAACGACGGCTTTTGGAGCATTTGCGCCCATTTCGCCGGAAGGCCGGGCGAGAGCAAAAACGGCCAGGAGCAAGGCGAGCAAGGTCAAAGCCAGCGAGAGCCATTTTTTGACCCGACGAAGCCATGCGGACTCTTGATGTTCACGAGCGAGCGATTTGAAAAACAGCAGCGTGGAGACCGGAAGGCGCTTGGCGTGCCGACGAAAGAGCCACAGAGCTAGCGGGATGAGCGCCAGCCAGGCTAAATGCAGGAACTGGGGAGCGATGAAACGCATGGACTAGGTTGAACGTCGCACGATCCGCGCGGCATAAGCGCCGTCGATGCCGGAATCGGGCGGGAAGCTGCTTTCCTCCGCCTCGAGTTGGAAATCGGGCAGCGATTCGAGCACGCGGCGGACGAGCAGAGCATTCTCCTCGGGATCGACGCTGCACGTCGAATAGACGAGGGCACCATCGGGCTTCAAGGCACGCAGGCCAATGCGCAGCAGTCGCTCTTGAGCGGCGGTTTGCTCGGCAAAACTCGACTCCTCCAAGCGCCAACGCACATCAACTCGGCGACGCATGACGCCGGTGTTGCTGCATGGCACATCGAGCAGGATGCGGTCAAAGCCTTCACCCACGAACTCGGGCAACGTTTCGCGGCTCCAATCATGCAGCTCAATGTGCGTGTTGGTCACGCCGAGGCGTCGAAGGTTGTTGGAGAGGCGGCGGAGGCGACCTTCGGAGACATCGCAGGCAATGATTTCGCCTTCATTGCCCATGAGCTGCGCCATGAAGGCGGTTTTGCCTCCTGGAGCGGCGCAGGCATCAAGGACCCGCATGCCCGCTTTGGGGGCGAGCAAACGCGGCGCGATGAGCGTGCTCGGATCTTGGATGTACACCATGCCTGCGGCTAATTCGGCACGCGGCAGGTGTTCGTAGGTGGTGAAATCATTCTCCGCAGCGGCCATCTCCGGATGCAGGCGGTTGGCCCGGGCGAGCATGGGAGCGTGAGCCTGATTCCACTCGCACAAAGCGGTGGTTTTTGCCTCGCCGAAGGCGGCGAGCCATCGCTGGACGAGCCATTTCGGATGTGAGGTGCGTGTTTCCAGCGGCAGGGAGTCGGTCGAGGCGAGGAGTTGCTCGGCCTCGCGGCAGGCACGGCGCAGGACGGCATTGATGAGGCCACGGGCACGGCCGGTGGCAGCCACGGTTTCATTGACGGCGGCATGCTCGGATACTTTGGAGAGCAAAAGCTGGCTCACGCCGATGCGCAGGCCCCAGCGGCAGCGATGATCGAGGTGCTTGTCCTCAGTGAGCACATCGATCCAGTGATCGAGCAGCGAGAGATTGCGCAGCGTGGTGAGCACGATCTCACGGAGAAAGGCGGCGTCGGGGGCGATGAGATCGCATTCGCGCTGGGCCTGGTCGAGGATGTCGGAAGCGTAGCGTTCACCACCGGCCCATTCGCCCAGCACATCAATGGCCAGCCCGCGGACACGGGAGACGGTTTTTTTCTTCGGGCGGGGATTCGACGGCGGTTGGGCAGGCATGGACAGCAGCCTTTAGGACGGCACGCTGAGAAGCACAAGGAACCTTCGTGACGGAAGGCTGCAAGGCCCGGCGTCTCGGCTGCGTTCGTTCCGCCCTCATGCACCGTCTTCTACTCGCCACTCTCGCTTTATCTGCCTCCCTCTTTGCCGCTCCGCAGGATGATCAATATGTCCTTGGACCCGATTCGCAGGTCAAAGAAGGCGTGCCGCAGGGGAAGGTGACTCAAATGCCTGCCTGGACGAACTCAAAGATCTATCCCGGCACCACGCGGGACTGGTGGATCTACGTCCCGGCCCAATACAAAGCCGAGCAGCCCGCGAATGTGATGGTCTTCTGTGACGGTGGCGGCTTTGTGAAGGCGGACGGCCAGTTTCGCGTGCCGGTGGTGTTTGATAATCTCATCGCGAAGGGCGAGATGCCAGTGACAATCGGCATCTTCATCAATCCCGGCGTGTTTCCCACCTCGAACCCGAAGGACAAGCCACGCAGCAACCGCAGCTTCGAATATGATTCCCTCGGCGATTTGCATGCTCGGTTCCTCATCGAAGAAATCCTTCCCGAGGTGGCAAAGACCTATCAACTCACCACCGATCCCGAAGGTCGTGCAATCTGCGGCAATAGTAGCGGCGGCATTTGTGCCTTCACGGTGGCTTGGGAGCGTCCGGACGCCTTCCGCAAGGTCGTGAGCCACATCGGCAGCTTTACGAACATCCGTGGTGGCCATGTTTATCCCGCCTTGATCCGCAAAGCGGAGAAGAAGCCGCTCAAGATCTTCCTCCAAGACGGCAAAAACGACCTCGATAACCAGTTCGGTAACTGGCCGCTCGCGAATCAAGACATGGCTGCGGCACTGAAGTTTGCGGTTTACGACTACCAGTTTGTGCTCGGTGAAGGCACGCACAATGGCAAGCACGGCGGGGCCTTGCTGCCGGAGACGCTGCGCTGGCTGTGGAAGAAGTGAGCGGTTGAGCTTTGCCGCGTTTTTCATATTATCATGCTCATGAGCACTGTTCTTGAAATCGAAAAAGCCATCGACTCTCTGCCCCCGCAGGAACTTTGGAAGCTGATCCAGTGGGTGGAACAGAAGCGTGACGAGGCGGAAGATGCCTATGATGTGGCACGGGCCGAAGCGATTTTGGCCGAAGGCAATGAAACGGTGTCTTGGGAACAAGCCAAAGCCGAACTGGGCTGGAAGTGATGGCCTATACACTGGAATTCGAGAAGGCCGCCATCCGGTCATTGAAGAAGCTCCCCCCTCAAGTCACGGGACAGGTGGAGGCTGACATTCGTCAGCTCTGCCAGGAGCCTCGTCCTCCTGGCTGCAAGAAGCTAAAAGGACATTCCAATCTCTGGAGGATTCGCTCCGGCGACTATCGTGTCATTTACCAGATACGAGATGAGCGTCTCATCGTCCTGATCGTCGATGTGGGACATCGCAGCAGCATTTACAACTAACCAACCATGAAACGCACCCTCCTCGCTCTCTCCCTGTTCTCCAGCTTTCTCGCCGCTCAGGACACCTCTCTTCACGAATACCTCAGTGATGACCAGCCTTGGAAGGAGGTCGCCAGTGGGTTTGCGTTCACGGATGGGCTTTGCTGCGATGCGGCAGGGAATCTGTTTTTTACCGATGTGAAGGGTGGCAAGGGCATTTACAAGCTCGACACGGCCACGGGCAAAACGGACCTCTTCCTCGACAACCTTCCCGGCATCAGCGGATTGCAAATCGGGCCAGACGGACGCTTTTATGCCTGTCACAACAAGGAGCAGCGCATCATCGCCATCACGATGAAGGGTGAGGTGGAGGTGCTGCTCACCGGCGTGAAGTGCAATGACCTCGTCGTGAGCAAGTCGGGTAACCTTTACTTCACCGAGACACCCACGCTGAGCGTGCATCTCATCACGAAAGATAAGAAGCACCTCGTGGCAGATGCGGGCCATGTGCAGAAGCCGAATGGCATCACCATCTCGCCAGATGAACGCACGCTGGTGGTCTCCGAGCATGGGGGAAAGCATGTGTGGACGTGGCGCATCGAGGATGATGGCACGCTGAGCGGCGGAGCGCCTTTCATGACGATGTGGCTGCCCGTGGGCAAAGAAACCGCTAGTGGCGATGGGGCGACGACGGAGTCGAAGGGCCGCTTTTTCGTCACGACGGAGCTCGGGGTGCAGATCTTTGATCCCGCCGGAAGACTCGCGGGCATCATCGCCAAGCCCGCGCCGGAATCGAAGGTGGTGAGCGTCGAATTTGCCGGGAAGGACCATTCGACACTCTTCATTGCAGCGGGTGACAAGATCTTCGCTCGCCAGCTCAAGGTCACCGGCTACTTCCGCTGAACGTGAAGGCCCTTTTTGACTTCTTGGAGCCGCAGGGACTCGTTTTCGTCGGCCTGCTCGTGATGGCGGTGAGCTTTGCCCGGCAGCGCCGGATGGTGATGGCGTCCTTGGCGTTTTTTTTGTGGATCGTCACCGGGTTGGTGAGCTGCACGCCCTTTGCGAGCTGGCTTGTTTCCACGCTCGAACAGCCGTGGGAGCCGGTGAAACTCGATTCGCTGGAAGTTTGCGATGCCGTCGTGTGCCTCGGCGGGGGCTTGGAGCCTTCACGGGTAGAGCCGACTGGCTTGCGGACGAAGGGCGGCGCGGATCGTTTGTTTTGCGCTCTCGAAATGACGCGTCGAGGCAGGGCCAAAGCACTCGTGCTCGGCGGCGGCGGGTTTCGTTTTCATGACGAGCATGGCTCAGAGGCCGAGGCCGCAGTCGATTGGGTGGCGGCATGGAAACTCACGGATGTGCCTTTGCACAGCCTCGGCATCTGCCGTGATACGCATGACGAAGCGCTCAAAACGGCCGCTTTGGTCGCGAAGCAGGGCTGGAAGCGCATCGCTCTCGTCACCTCCGCGTATCACATGACGCGGTCCAAGGCCACGTTTGAGAAGGCGGGCATCCAGGTGGTGCCGGTGCCCTGCAACTATGTGAGCCAGCAGATGCGGCAGGAGCGGCCTTACTGGTTCAAAACGCCTGATGTGAACGGTTACGGCTTTGCCGAGGCCTGGATGCATGAGATCGCGGGTATGTGGGTGTATCGCTGGCGAGGGTGGTTGTGACGGAAAACGCGATGGCAAAGCCGCTGGAGGTCGTTATGCTCCGCCTACCATGCCCATCGACGACTCTCCCTCCACGCCGGCCACTGCTGAAACGCTCCTCTGGAGCGGCCACACCTCCCAGTGGGTGCATTTTTGGTTCTACCTCCTCTGCGTCATCTTGGCCGCAGCCATCGCTGTGGGGGCCACGGTGCTGGCCCTGCCCACCGGCGGCCTGACTTATCTCGCCCTCATCATTCCCGTCATTCTCTGGATGGTTCGCTGGTGGGTGACGAAATGCACGACGTATGAGCTCACTTCGCAGCGCCTGCGCATCCGCAGCGGCGTGCTGAACCGTCGCGTGGACGAGCTGGAGCTCTACCGCGTCAAAGACTACGCCATGGAGCAGCCGCTGATGCTGCGCCTCGTGGGATTGGGTAATTTGACGATGATCACCTCCGACGCCACGAACCCGCAGGTGGCCATCAAAGCCATCGCCGATGTGGAAAACGTGCGCGAGAAGCTCCGCGGGGCCGTCCAAAGTGAACGTGACCGCAAACGCGTCCGGGAACTCGATGTGGATAGCAACGACGAAGGTGGTGCCGCGCTGAGTTAGCATCACGGGGCAAAAAGCGTCCAAAAAGCGTTTGAAAGCAGGGGGGCGGGCTCTAGTATCCGCGCCCCTCACCCCCTCTCACTTCCAATGGCTGACGCTGCAAACAAATACTCCCACAACATCTCCGGCGCTTATTACGTCGATGACCAATGCATCGACTGCGATCTTTGCCGGGAGACGGCTCCGGCCAATTTCAAGCGTGAGGAAGACGGTGGTCATTCCTTTGTGTTCAAGCAGCCGGAGAGCGACGAAGAGCGTGCTCTTTGCGAGGAAGCCCTGACGGGCTGCCCCGTGGAGGCGATCGGCCGCGACGGCGAAGAGTAATCTTCATCCACCAGACTTTGGTAAAAGCCCCCTCCGGATGGCGGGGGCTTTTCATTTTCATTGAAGATCGAAGGGCGTTCCGCTCTGATGCCTGCTTCTCGTATGAAACGACTTCTCACCGCCTTCTTCCTTTTTGTCTCGTTTGCCGTCACCGCTGCCGACGCACCGAAAAATGCCGCAGGACTCCAGCTCTACAGCCTGCGCAGTCAATTCACCCTTCGTGGCGTGCCGTGGACGCTCGACCGTGTGAAGGAAATGGGCATCAAGGAGGTGGAACTGGCTGGCACCTACAATTTGAGCGCCGCCGAATTCAAAGCGGAGCTCGATCAGCGTGGCCTCATCCCCGTGAGCAGCCATTTCCCCTATGCTCGGTATAAAAACGACCTCGACAACGTGGTAAAGGACGCCAAGACGCTGGGCCTGAAATTCGCTGGCTGCGCCTGGATCGATCACAAGGATGCGTTTGATGAAGCGGAGTGCCGCGATGCGATCACCACCTTCAATCGGGCGGGTGAAGCATTGGCCAAAGAAGGCATCACGATGTTTTACCACCTGCATGGCTTTGAGTTCGAAAAGCATGGAGACGGCACCCTGGCGGACCTTTTCCTCACTGAGACGAAGCCGGAGTTTGTCTCCGTGCAGATGGACGTACTGTGGATCGTCTTTCCGGGCCAAGATCCGGTTCAGCTCCTGGAAAAGTATGCGGGGCGCTGGAAGCTGATGCATCTCAAAGACCTCAAAAAAGGTATCGCCACCGGTTCGCTCAGCGGGAAAACGGATGTGGCCAATGATGTGCCGCTGGGCACCGGCCAGATGAACTGGTCCGCCATCTTCCAGGCAGCGCGGAAGACCGGCGTGAAGCACTATTTTATTGAGGACGAATCTCCTACCTCCATGGAGCAGATCCCGCAGAGCCTGACCTTTCTGCGTTGCAACGGCTTTGAATGATGCCCGCCGCTTCCCCTAGGCCCTTCAAGCTGCCGGAGACCCTACCCGTGATGGTGCTGGAGCGCCTTTACCTGCTGCCGGGAGGCATTCAGCCGCTCTTCATCTTTGAAGAACGCTATCGCCGCATGCTGGAGCATGCGTTGAACACGGACCGTGTCTTCGCCATTGGAGATCGCCGTCGCGATGGCAGCGTGCGGCCCATCGTGACGGCTGGCCTGATCATCAGCGCCGTGCGAGCGACGGATGGGACCTCGCAGCTCGTGCTCCAGGGCATTCACCGCATGCGCATCACGGGCTGGCACCAGGAGGAGCCCTTTCTTATTGCCACGGTGGAGCCTTTTGAAACGGACCCCGGGCCTGCTGAAAAGGTCCATGAGCTCAGCCAAGAGGTCGAGGCCCTCTTGGAGCAGTTCACCCTGCCTGAAATTGCCGGGAATCTCATCCTGCTGCGGCAACTCCTCAGTCAGCGGAATGATCCCTCCTTCACCTGCGATCTGGTGGCCTCACTCGCTCTGCGCCGTCCGGCTATCTCCCGCGCCTTGCTGGAGGAACGCCGCCTTTTGAAGCGGCTGGAAATCCTGATTCGTGAATTGAAGCGCGTCACGGATTGAGTTCGGCGATGGATTTTTGATGGTGAACCGTATGTCATTGTCCTTCCAAGTCCTCTTCACACCATGCAATCCCGCCGCCACTTCATCCGCCAGTCCGCCGCCACCCTCTTCGCCGCTCCTTGGGTCACCACCGGGATGATGGCGGCCTCACCGAATGGCAAACTGCGTCACGCAGCCTTTGGTGCCAGCGGGATGAGTTGGTCAGACATGACCAGCATGTCCAATCACCCCAATTGGGAACTCGTGGCCGTTTGCGATGTGGACACACGGAACTTCAAAAAGGCTCAGGAGAAGTGGTCGAACATCAAAGTGTATCAGGACTGGCGTGAGCTGCTCGAAAAGGAAGCGGCGAACATCGATAGCGTGAACGTCTCCACGCCGGATCACATGCATGGCAGCATCGGCCTAGCCGCTATCGCGAAGGGCAAGCATGTGTATGGGCAGAAGCCACTCGCTCACAATCTCTGGGAATGCCGCCAGATGGTGGAACGTGCTCGTGCGAAGGGCGTGATGACGCAGATGGGCATTCAAATCTCCTCGGACTTCTCCGAGCGTCTCGCCGTCGAGCTCATCCAAATGGGGGCCATCGGCAAGGTGAAGGAAGCGCATACCTTCTCGAACAAGAAGTGGGGAGACATGGAGGTCCGCCCTCAAAAGAGCGATGAAATCCCTGCTGAGCTGGATTGGGACAAATGGCTCGGCGTCGCTTCCGAACGCAGCTACATCAAAGGCTACGACCACCCCAGCAACTGGCGCAAGCGTCGCGACTTTGGCACCGGCACGCTCGGCGACATGGGCTGCCACATGTTTAGCGGCTGGTTCCGCTCGCTCGATCTCGCTGCGCCCACCGCCGTCATTTCACGTGGTCCGCGGCCCAACAAGGATAACTGGGCCATCAATGCCGTCGTCGAGTACACCTTCCTCGGCACCAAATTCACCGCGGGCGAGAGCATCAAGGTCACCTGGACCGATGGCGATGCCCGCCCACCGGCTGAGGTCATGGCTCTGGCTGGCGATGTGGCGAAATTCCCCGGTCAGGGCACGATCTACCTCGGCACCGAAGGCGTGCTGCTGCATCCGCATGGCTCCACGCCGATGCTTTACCCGCGAGACAAGTTCACGGGCTTCAAATACCCGAAACTCGAGCCTCGGAATCATTGGTTCGACTTCATCGACTGCTGCCTGAAAGGCGACAAGCAGCCCAGCGCCAACTTTGACTATGCTGGCCCTCTCACCGAGGCCGTGCTCCTAGGTTGCCTCGCCAGTGATTTCCAAGGCGAAATGCTCACCTGGGATGCTCCTGCCCTCAAGATCCCGAACAACGCCACTGCGGATAAGATGGTGCGCCGCGATTATCGCAAAGGCTGGGAGCTCGTTTAAAGCAGCCAGCTGATGTAGGCCGGATGTGTTCGGCGCATAGCGTGTGATTTACACGAGAGCTGCGTTCGCCGAACTATCCGGCTGGGTTGAGGGCGTGTGGGGGCCGGTGAGCTATCGTGAGCATCACTGGCCGGATAGCTGGGCGGCGGATGCGAGGAGAACCACGGCATCGTTCCGCCCAACACATCCGCCCTACATTTAAAGCGTCGAACTTAGCCCAGCGAGGGCACGCGGACGTTCACATCCACGTCAGCGGCGTAATCCACGCCATCGAGACCGAAGCCAAAAAGACGCAGGAAGCTGGATTGATAGCCTTCGAAATCGCCGAGTTGGGCGAAGTTTTCGGTGTTCACTTCCTTCCAGCGGTCATCGACGAGTTGCTGCACCGCAGGCTTCATTTCCCAATCGTCCACGCGGATGCGGCCCGCCTCATCAGGCTGCGGCTGACCGTTGTAGAGCCGGTCGCGGAAGAGACGGTCCATCTGCTCGATGCAATCCTCATGAGTGCCCTCGGCCTTCATGACCTTGTAGAGCAGGGAAATGTAAAGAGGCACCACCGGGATGGCGCTGCTCGCTTGAGTCACGAGGGCTTTGTTGACCGAAACCCAAGCCTTGCCGCCGATGGGGGCCAGCTTGGCATCAAGAGCACGCTGGGCACGTTCGACGTCTTCTTTGGCACGGCCGATGGTGCCGTTCTTGTAGATGGGCCAGGTGACTTCAGGCCCGATGTAGCTGTAGGCCACGGTCTGCACGCCTTGAGCGAGCACGCCGGCGCTTTGCAGTTCATCGATCCACATTTCCCAGTCTTCACCGCCCATGACGGCGACCGTTTGGGCGATCTCGTCGTCGTTGGCTGGCTCGATGGTGACTTCGTTCACGACGCCGGTGCCGGTGTTGAGGTTCTTGTTCGTGTAGGTGCCGCCGATGGGCTTGAGGCAGGACTTGAAGACCTCGCCCGTTTTCGGATGTGTGCGGCGTGGGCTGGCGAGGGAATAGATGACGCAATCCACCTGGCCGAGATCCGCTTTGATGGCGGCGATGACGTCCGCCTTCATCGCATCGGAGTAGGCATCGCCATTGAAGGAGCGTGCGTAGAGGCCCGCGGCCTTGGCTTCGGTCTCAAAGGCTGCGGAGTTGTACCATCCGGTGGTGCCGCAGCGGTCTTCTTCCGCCGGTTTTTCAAAGAACACCCCGATGGTGGCCGCATTCGAGCCGAAGGCGGCCGCGATGCGTGAGGCGAGGCCGTAACCCGTGGAGGAACCGACGACGAGGACCTTCTTCGGTCCATTGGCAATCGGGCCGCGGCTCTTCACGAGGGCGATCTGGTCGGCGACATGCTTGGCGCAACCGGTGGGGTGTGCGGTGGTGCAGATGAATCCACGAATTTTGGGTGTGACGATCATAGTTGGTGATGGGAACGCGGTGCCGTTAACCGCTGCATGAGGGCTGGCAAATGGTTTTGCGATGAGCCGGATGTCACGCCGTTCGGAAAGCACTCGGAGTCGTGCCCAAGAAAGTGGCACAGGTTTTTAACCTGTGCCGACGAAGCGATACGACTTCGAATGCTCTAGACCTGTTCGTGACAGTCCGAGAACGGATCTTCGCACCACACATTGGCCAGAACAGGTTGAAAACCTGTTCCGTCGCCGCCGCAAAAAGTGGTTTGATTCGACTTGGGTCAACCGACCGCTGTGAGTGAGGCTGGTGCGAGCCACCCACACAGGCGGCTTATACTCTGCTCAACGACAGCCAGGCTGCGCAGCAGGTGTTGTGTCGCCT
>CALSBJ010000096.1:0-19838 GCA_943373155.1 Akkermansia muciniphila
ACCTTGAGCGCCAGATTGCTACCGCCTCCCGCAGTGTCGAGGAGGCGCGGCGTCTCGCGTATCATGACCCATCCCGTATCGGCGGTCTCGTCGAACAGATCAGCGTCCTTGCCGATCTTCGTCAGAAGGAGGGGGATTTCCGCAAGGCCGAGTCGCTTTACCGTGAAGCTCTCTTTCGCGCCCAGGAAAGTCGCAAAAACGATGCTGACCTCCTGACCGGTATATACAGCCTGCTCGCGCATCTCTACGATCGCTGGGGGCGCATGGATCAGGCCGCCGAATTCTACGAAAAGGCACTCCACATCAGTGAGGACAATGGCCTCGGCGAAACCGAAAAGGTCGCCACCATCAAAAACAACCTCGCGATGATCTTCAAGCAGCTCCGCGAGCACGAAAAGGCCGAGCGTTACTACCTGGAAGCCCTCGAAACCTTTCAGAAGCTCGATGGCGAGCAGTCCTCCCGAGTCGCTTCGGTTTACAACAACCTCGGCGTTCTCTACTACGCCAAGCTCGATGTTGATCGTGCTCAGGACATGCACGAACGCGCCCTCACCATCCGCCAAAGTCTCAAAGAAGGCCAGATGGACCCTGCTGACCTCTCCCAGACCTTCATCAATCTCGCTGCCGTCTATAAAGCCAGTGGCGACTTCCAGAAGGCCGAAGCCAGCATCGATCGCGCCAAGCGCCTCCGTGCCTCCCTGAACGGCTTTCATCCGAATCCTCGCCGTTCCGCCTCGCTGCTCGTTGACAAGAACATCTGAGTTGGTGGCCAAAAATCTGGCTAGTGGAGCCGGGGTATGCTCCGGGTGGATTAGCTGGAGAAAAAGGGAGGGGGAGCATCCATTTCATCGTCTCTCGCGAACTGGCGCGAAAGCACGGTCATGCCCGGCGCGTATGTTTTCCGAGTTTTTCAAACCCACCATGTCCAAATCCCCCCTCATCTCGCTGACCTGCGCGGCCTTCGCCTCCTCGTTCCTTCATGCCCAGGAAGGCGGCGAAAAGATCACTTACAATGACCACATCCGCCCGCTGCTGGAGAACAAATGCTTCTCTTGTCACAATCCTGATAAAAAGAAGGGTGATCTCGATCTCACCAGCTTTGCCGGATTGATGACCGGAGGCGGTGGTGGTGCTGTTGTCGATCCTGGCAATGTGGATGGCAGCCGCATCTGGACCACCTGCGTGAAGAAAGAGGAGCCGTTTATGCCGCCAGAAGGTGCCCCCCTTTCACCGAAGGATTGCGATCTGCTCGCGGCTTGGGTCAAAGGCGGTGTGTTGGAGACGAAGTCCTCCATCGCCAAAAAATCCGCCAAACCAAAGGTCGATATGGCCGTGGCGGTCACCAGCGGGAAGCCGGCGGGTCCCATTGCCAAGCCGGAGCATGTGCTGCTTGAGCCTGTGGTTGTCACGCCACGCACCACCGCACTCACCGCGATGGCTTACAGCCCGTGGACCTCTCTTTTCGCTGTCGCCGCGCCAAAGCAGATCCTGCTTTACGATACCGAGTCACGCCAGCTCGTGGGCATCTTCCCTTACACGGAAGGTTACGCCCGCACGCTCCAGTTCAGCGGCAATGGCTCCCTGCTCGTCATGGGCGGCGGTCGGGCGGGCAAAAACGGCCACGCCATCGTTTGGGACGTGAAGACCGGCAAACGCATCACGGAGGTGGGCAAGGAGTTCGATCAGGTGCAGGCAGCTGACATCTCCCCTGACCACAAACGCGTGGCCATCGGCAGCCCATCGAAGAAAGTGAAGTGCTACGACACCTCCACTGGCGAGGAACTCTACGTCATCAACAAACACACCGAGTGGATTCTCGGCACGAAATTCAGCCCCGATGGCGTCCTGCTCGCCACCACGGACCGCAATGGCAACGTCATGGTCTGGGAAGCCGAAAACGGAGGTGAATTCTACATTCTCGGCCAGCACAAAGCCGCCGCGAACGACATTGCCTGGCGTGCTGATTCGAACCTCCTCGCCTCCTGTTCCGCCGATGGCACCATCATGGTGTGGGAGATGAACGAGGGTAAAAAGGTCAAAGACTGGGCCGCGCATGGCGGCGGCGTGCAGAGCGTCTCCTTCACGCCCGATGGCAAAATCGTTTCCTCCGGCAATGACGGCCTCGTGCGCCTTTGGGACATCAATGGCACCAAGCTCGCCGAGGCTCCCAGCCAAGGCGACATTGTCACGAAGGTCGTGGCTGGCTTTGATTCCAAGTCGGCCGTCTCCGCCAACTGGCGCGGCGAGATCATTCAGTGGAACTTTGGTGTCACTTCGCTCATCGAGGCCGCACGTTATGTCAGCAATCCCTCGCTCATCGCCCAGCGCATCGTGCAGGCGGAGCAACGCATGGCGGAGCTGACCACGAAGCTTCCCTCACTCCAGGCTGCTATCACGAAGGCCGATGCGGATGTCAAAACACGTGAAGCAACTCTCGCCAAAGTCCGCGCCGAGGTGGCTGAGGACGATCGCCGTAGCAAAGCCTACCCAGGCGAAATCGCGAACGACGAAAAAGCTCTCGCCGCCCTCAAGGCTGCTCGTGAGAAGGCCGTGAAGGACAAAGAGGCACGCAACGCCGCCATCAAAGCCTACGCCGAAAACGCCGCCAAGATCGTCGCGCAGGAAAAAGAACTCGCACCGGCTGCTGCCGAGGCGGCAAAACTGCCGGCCGCTGACAAAGCCGTTGCTGAGGCCAATGCGGCTCTCGAAGCAGCGAAGAAGGATCCCGCCAAGCAGCCGCAGGTAAAGGATTTGGAAGCCAAGCTGGCCGCCGCGAAGGCAGCCCAGCAAAAGATCGCCCCAAGCAAGGCCAAGACTGACCAGCTCACGGCTGCCATTGCCAAGGCCAAAGCCGGACTCGGCGCTGCTCCGGCCCCGGTTGCTGATTTGGATAAACTGATCGCAGAGACCGACGCCAAGATCAAAGCCACCACCGAAACTCTCACGGCCAAGAAGGCGCTGCTGCCCAAATTGCCCGCTCTGGTCAAAGCCGGTCCGGATCGCATCAAGGCTGCCGAAGCCGCCTTGAATCAGGATCGCGGTGTTTTGTCCACCGCACAGTTTGTCGCCAAGTCAGCCAGCGATGAGATTGGTGTGCTTCAAAAAGTTCCCACCGCGCTGAAGGCCGCTCAATTCAATACGGGCGTGCTCACGGAGAAGGAAAAGCTCGCCAAGCTGGAGGCGGACTTCAATGACTTCACCGAAGCCAAAAAGGATGCCGAAGCTGCCAAGTTGGCCGCCGCCAAACGGATCGAGGACAGTAAAAAAGCCATCGCCGACTCGACTGCTGCCCAGCCTGCCCTTGAAGCCGCCTTGAAGAAAGTTCAAGGCGAGCAAGCGCCGCTCGAAACCTCCATCAAACCTACCCGCGATGCGGATGCTGCGGCGGCTGCGAAGGTTAACGAACAGAAGACCATCCTCAAAACCAAGGAAGCCGAGCTGGCCGCTGCGGCGAAGGCCAAGGACGATGCCATCGCTGCCGCCAAGAATGCCGAAGGCGAGATTGCCAAAGTTATTGAAGCCAAAAAGAAGAGCCTCGCCGAAGTGAACGGCAAGCTCGCTGCTCCAGAGAAGGCCGTAAAGGCCAAGCAGGACGCCGCCGCGCCCAAGGAAGTCGCCCTCGCTACCGCCAAGAAGACTCATGCGGACCTCGCCGCTGCCGCCCCCGCCAAAGACAAGGCCGCGAAGGATGCCGCGGCCGCGGTGACTGCTTCCGAGAAAATCCTCGCCGATACCCGTGCGAAGCAAAAACCGGCTCAAGACGCTTTGAATGCGGCCAAGGCAGAAAAGATGCCTGATGCCGCTAAAGTCGCTGCCGCTCAAAAAGCTGTCACCGACATTCAAAACGCCATTAAAGCCGCCGAAGGCGAGGTGAATGCCAAAAAGGCGGCTCGCGATGCGGCGGCCAAAGTGGACAACGAAGCTATTGCTGCCGTCAACAAGGCTGCCGGGGCGATCAAAACGGCCGAGCAGCAGCTCACCGCCGCCAAAAACGAACTCGCCGCCGCTGAGAAAGCTGCCGCGCCCACTCGCGGCCAACGCGATAGCATTCAAAAGGAGATCGACGCCCAATCAAAGGCCCTCGCCGAGAAGCAAGCCGCACCTGCCGCCATCGAAAAAGACTACGCCGCGAAGATTGCCCCACTCAACGCCGCCATCGCCGCCGCGAAAGCAGCTCTGCCTCCTCTCGAACAGGCCTACGCCGCCGCCCACGGCAAGCTGGAGGCCGAGCAGAAGGTCCTCGATGCGAAGAAAGCCGAAGTCGCCAAAGCCAGCGGAGACCTCGAAAGTGCCAAAAAGAAGAAGACCGATGCCGAAGCCACCATCGCCGCTGCTACGAAGGAAATCCCCGAGAAGGACAAGATCATTGCCGAAGCCACCGCCGAACTCGCCAAGGTCCAGCCCCAGCTTGAGCCACTCCGCGCCAAGGTGAAGCAAATGACCGATCAGTATCTCACGATGCTGCCGAAGTAAGCCAGATGTCTCTCCCTTTCACTCACATCGGCGGCAGCACTTCTTGAGGCGTGTTATCGGTGATGGAGGGGGTGATGATGCCGCGAGCGAGGCGGCCGCTGTAGAGATCGAGGGCGCGTTTGGCGATGATGTCGATCACGGCGGGCTGGAGAGTGCGGGCGGCCACATTGGAGACGGCCATGCTGGCCCACATGACGGGGGATTTGAAGCGTAACACCTGCCACACGGGCAGGAGTCGACTGTACCATCTGTTGGCCTGCTGAACGGCGTCGTGTTTGGCGAGCTTGTGAGTGACCTCCCACGTCTTCAGGGCGGTCGAGGCACTGACATCCACGAGACGGCCGATGGAGCGTGTTTGAAGGAAGTCCGCCACGTCCATCGAGGCGAGGTGGACGGCGCGGGAGAACTGGCTGAGACCTGGAGCGAGCAGGGCGTTCTCTTTGCCGGGATGATAGATGGCGGCGATGTCCTTCACGAGCTGAGGTACTTCGTTGACCAGCGGGGCGAGCCATTCGGGGTTGAGGTTCTTTTGCCAACGAAGGCGGTTTTTGCAGTCTTCGACGGCTTTGCGGGCACGCTCATCGGCCTCAGTGCTGAGCAATTGATCGTAGCTGGCGATGGTGTGGCGGGCGGCCCTTAGATCGGCGAGAAACTGGAGCAGCTTGTAAAGCAGCACGCCAGCGGCTCCGAGAATGAGGCCTGCGAGGAAGGTCCAGATGTAGCTCCAGGGCATCGCGGGAGGATGGATGAGAGATCAAGGGTGAGGAGAGAACACTACTCGTCGGCACGGGCCGGAGTGCCAATGTTCCAGAGGAGGATGCGGAAGCCGGCATCGGGAAGGCGTGAGCTGGCAGGCACCTGTCGGCGGTGCGAGGAGAGGAGCTCATTGCTGCGGGCTGTCGTGTGAGCTCCGCCTCGGAGCACGGCGGCATCAGGTGTGTTGTTCCAAGGTGTGGAGACCCATTCCCACACGTTTCCGGCGAGGTCATGGAGGCCGCGGATGTCTGCCCGGAAGCTGCTGACGGGAGCGAGGGCGGCAAAGCCGTCTGCGTAACCACTGATGGAGGTTTTGGCGGATTTATCGGCGGTGAGGTCGAGGAAGTTGCCAGCTTTGGCGGGGGGCGGCCATTGGAAACCCCAAGGGTAGATGCCGCCGATGCGTTCATTGCTTTCCTGCGGCGTGGCTCCGGTCTCGCGGGAGAGATCACCTGCCATGCTCCATTCGTCATCGGTGGGGAGGCGATACTCCTGATCAGGTTCGAGCAGGCCCTGGGCGCGTTCGCGATCCGTGAGCCAGCGGCAGAATAGCTCAGCCTCAGCACGGCTCACCATGGTGACAGGGAAGGTGGGATCGGCATCGAGGATGCGACCTTCGACTGGCGGCTGATTGGTGGTCTTGGCGAACTCGGCGAAGTCACTGCGTCGTGTCTCGATGGAGGCGATCATGGCTTTGCCGAGTGGCACGAGCTTCATGCTGAGGCTGTTCGGCCATGGGTTGCCGAAGACGACGGCTCCGCTGGCTTTGAGGCGGAGATTGAAGGCGATGGTCTGGCCTTGTTTAAGATCACCCGTGGCGTGTTCGACTTTGTAACCTGGAAGCGTGACGGATAAATCGAATTTGGCAGCCCGCACATGCGGCAGGCGCAAAGGCGTACGTCCGAGGAATTCGGCGCTGTCATACACATCCGCTCCCGGCGGCGTGGAGGTGATGGTGATGGCACCGTAGCGCATCTGCACGATCTCGCAGAGGATGGGCTGCATGCCGGGTTTTGGCGGTGAACTACCCGGGCGAGGCGTGATCTTCGCGGGCTTCCAGCCGTATTCGTGGTCGAGATCGAGGCGGCCGCTGCGGCGCTCCGTTTCCGTCATCCAGGCACAGAAGGCATCCGCCTCTGCTTTGCCGACGACCGCCGCGTAGAGCGTGGTTTTATCCGGCTGAGGGATGCCCGTCACATCATACTCGGAGGCTCGGAGGCTGGATTCGAGGAAGCTGCGGAAGAGCATCGCATCGACGGGGAGATCCGCGATGTGGCGATCTCCTTTGAAAGAGAACCACTGCTTGAGGCGGTTTTGCCAAGGTTTACCCGTGCGGGGTGGTTCGGGGGTGATGGGCCGCGGCTTCACGGGTGCGATGACCTCGTAATGCCAATCCCGCTGATGGCGGGCCATGACGAGGACACTGGCGAGCAGGAAGGAGCCGAGCAGAGTGAAGAGGGTGGCTCGGCTAAAGCGGCGGATGAAGCTCTCCGGCTGCTTATCGCCCACATGCTGAAGCGCCTCGGCAAACTCTGCTGCCGTGGTGAAGCGTCGGTCGAGATCGTTTTCACAGGCTTGGCAGATGACGCGGTTCAAATCGAGCCAGAATGGCCATTCCTCATCGCTGATCTCATCCGGCACCTCGGGAAACTCCATGCGGTCCTTCCCGCTGCTCATTTCGTAGAGCACCTTGCCGAGGCTATAAATATCCGCCTGCGGGGTGCCGGGGCCTTCCGGCGGCACAAAGCCCTCCGTGCCCACAAACGAGCGTTCGCCGAAGGCCGCCACGAGGCCGATGTCCGCCAGCTTGCACACCCCGCCCACGAAGATGACGTTCGAGGGTTTGATGTCGCGGTGCGTGAGGCCGTGATTGTGCATGAAATGCAGTGCATCAGCCATGTAGGTGCCCGCATCCCGACAGAAGAAAGGATCGAGGCGGCCGTGGCGCTTCATGTCGGTGCCCAATGTGCGAGGGACGTAGCTATTGATATCCGTGATGTTACCGCCTTCCTCCACATCATCTCCTAGCTCCATCACGCAGTAGTAGAAGCCACGGTTTTCATTCCAACCCACATGCAAAATATGCACCAAGCAAGGGTGCCCACGGGAGATCGGCTCGAACTGCTGAATGCCAAGGAACTCGCGATGAAAGGTCCGCGTGTGTTCAAAGTCCTCACGCCACACGATTTTCACCGCACGCAGGGCACCCGTGACACTTTGTGCCAGCCACACCTCGCCGTAGGCGCCGCTGCCGATGCGTTTCAGCAGGGTGTAATCCGGGATCACGATGTCATCGCGATGCGAGGCAGGATTGCCGGGGGATTTCTTCGGCTTTGCCACGACGGCCTGCGGCTGCAAGGGCGGGGGAGGCAGTTCGATGAGGCTCCCCGTTTCCGCCGCAGGCTCTTCGGGTAGCGATGCCTCCGCAGCCGGCTCCGCAGGGGCGGCATCGGCTGGATGTTCAGCATCGGCTTCGTGGTCAGGCATGGGAGGGCGGCGGTCGAGTTTCCACCATTGACGGGGCTTCTCAAGTCGCATGAACGACCAACGTGCTCACCCGCCGTGAAAGCTGGTGTTCTATCGCTGATTTTCCTGCTGTTCCTTGCGGTTCAAAGGTTTGACAGCCTCGCTCAACCGTGAAAAGTCCACATCAATGAGCGAACCAGCCTCTGATATACCGGTGCCGGAGATCGCCGTGCCGGAAGAAGTGAAAAAAGAAAAAGGCTTGTGGGAAAAAACCCGCAAAAGCCTGATCGAGCGTTTGAACAACTGGGAGGACCAGCGCACTTGGAACGAGTTCTATCAGACCTACTGGCGCCTCATCTTCTCGGTGGCTTCAAAAGCCGGTCTGACTCGCGAAGAATCCTTTGATGTGATCCAGGAGACCATCATCGCCATCGCCCGCCAAGTGCAGAAAGGGCAATACGATCCCCGCGCTGGCTCGTTCAAGGCCTGGCTCCTCCAGATGACTCGCTGGCGCATTCTCGACGTCTTCCGCGCCCGCAAGCGCCAACCCTCTCTCGCCGATCAAGGCAATGCCGATAGCGAAGACCATGGCATGAGCATCGTGGAGCGCCTCTCTCAGGATAAGGACAACATGCTCGAAAAGATCTGGGATCGTGAGTGGCGTGACAACATCACCGCCGCTGCGTTGGAACGTGTGAAGGCGAAGGTCTCACCACGTCAGTTCCAAATCTTTGACTGCTATGTCATGAAAGGCTGGGGCGTGAAAAAGACTGCCGAAGCCCTTGGTATCAATGCCGCTCAGGTCTATCTAGCTAAGCACCGCGTCGGTGCCCTCGTGAAGAAGGAAGTGCAGGGGCTTGAGAACACGATGCTGTGAGTCGTTTCAGGCGATGCCTGAGACCTGACTGCGATCAAGTCCGACGAGGGGGAAGGTTTGCAGAGCGTTGACGATTTGGGTCAGATGCTGCTCAAACATCCGGCGGGTGTCTGACAGGCTCATGTTGCCCGTACGGACGAGCACAAGGTTCCACGGCCGTCCATGCAGAAGGTGCGAATAGTAGAAATCGGTATCCTTGGAAACAACCACACGCTGCTCGCTCATGGATAGAGCGTTCAGCACGCCGTCTTTGGAGGCGTTTTGCATCGGCAGATCCATGGTGTGCATGGCGTCGTGCCCCGCGCTGGCAAAGACGCGCTTCAAGCCAGGCGGCAAATGCGCATCAAGGAGGAACTTCATGCCGCGAGAAACTGGCAGCTTCGAAGTTTGAGCGACTGGTTGGCGAATTCGATGCAGGCCCGCAGATCATCGCGTTCAAGGTCGGGAAACTCGCCCAGGACATCCTCGAAGCTGTCGCCACTGGACAGATATTCGAGCATGGACTCCACCGGATAGCGCAGACCTCGGATGACAGGCTTTCCGTGGCAGATTTCGGGATCAATCGTGATCCGTGAGAGGAGCGTCTTGCCGGATTGCAGGGCGTTGGTCGTCATAAAATCAGCCTAACAGGTGCCAACAGCCATTTCAATCCCGGACTCAGCCTCGTGCGATGCGTTGCTGTAGCAGCACTTCCAAAAACAGGAGCACTAGCAGGCCAATGAGCAGCGGCTGCCAGAGTTCGCTGCCGTGGCGGCGGGTGCGGTCGAGGGACTGGTAGGCCTGGAGGGAATCGGCGAAGGCGGCTTCATGGCGGTCGGCGATCTTTTTGATCTGATCGGCCGGGAGCGGCTTGAGGTCGCTTTCAGTGTTGTCGGTGTTGAAGGCCAGGAGAGTGGCTTTGTCCGTGCCGGTGCGTTGGAGTGTGAAAATGCCGGGTTGGGTGATGGCGGGGCTTTGGATGAAGACTTTCTCGCCTTCCTGCTGGCTCTTCAACGTCTGCGTCTGGCCGGTGGGATCACGCAGGGTGAATTCGGCACCGAGTTCGGCCTTGTCGAGGTTCACCCGAAGGCTGGAGCCGACGAGTTGCCAGGCTGGAGCGCTGCCTTCCGTGGCGAGGTAGGTGGTGAGGCGCTGCATGAGTGGCACGAAGAAAGGCTGCAGCGGCAGATTGGTCCATTCGGCGTTCGCGGTCGTCGCGCAGGCGATGACGCGGCCTTGGCCGAGTTTCTTTTCGAGGAGCAGCGGGGCGTTGCGGTCGAGGCTGAGGATGCGCTGGGTGTTTTCATCCGGCGGTGGGGCGAATTCGATCCAACTGCGAAACTCGGCATCCTGAAGGCGACCACCGCGGGCGTCGTTGAAGTAGAGGACGCTCGGATGTGTCAGCCGCTGCATGAGCACGCGGGCGGGCGAATCGGCCCTTTCAGCTCGGGCCATGCCTTTGATGGCGGCAGGCAGGAGGCCCTCACCTTTGCGGAAGAGATCGCGGTTGTAGTGCTCGATGTCGATGTCCGGCCCGGCGAAGATCATGAGTCCACCACCGGCTTTGACGAACTTGTCGAGTTCAGTGAGGTCATTGCCTTGAAGGCGCTGGCAATTGGCGAGGATGACGACTTCCACGTCTTTGTAATCATCGCGGCGGAGCTTGCGCTGGTCGATCTTGCGCGTGCGGATGAGGTCTTTGAGCGAGTTGGCGGCGGCGGTGTGCGGTGTGAGGGCGAGTTCGAGAAAATCGGCCGCGCCTTCGAGTGGCATCGCTCCAGGCTTGCCATCAATCAGTAGGACGTTGAGTTGATTGCGCACCTGCACGACGCTGTGAAAGGCATTGTCATCGCTGAAGCTATCGCCTTCGAGTCGGACGGAAAGCGAGTGATCACCCACCTTATCAAAAGCTTGCGTGAAGCTCAGAACGGCCTCGCCTTCCGGTGCGAGGGTGACGCGTGCGGTGAGCAGGCGTGTGCCATCAGCCTCCAAATGCACCGGAATGTCCTGCCAGGGGCGTTTGCCATGGTTTTTGAGGCGCACACGAATGCCGATGGGCTGCGTTTCGGCGGCAACAAGCGCGGAGAGGTCCGCGCTGGCAATGCTGATGTTTTCCGCGAGATCACTGCCGAGGCGGTAAAACGTGATTTGCGGCTTTGGCTCCTGTTTGGAGAGGTTTTCGAGGGCGGGAAGCGCCGCGCCATCCGCGATGGCTTTCCAGTCTGCCTCTTGGAAATCGGAAACGACGACGATTTCGCGTGCTGCCGTGGGGGCGTCCTTCAATGCGGAAGTGGCGGCCTGAAACGCGTCATTGGCCGAAACGGGACCGGACATGGACGGCACCTCGGCAAGCTTCTTCGGCACGAGATCGAGTGCGGTGGTTGGTTGATCGAGCAGTTTGCGCGGTGATCCACCGCTGAGCACGACCTGCGTCGCTGAGCCGCTGGGAAGGCTCTCCGTCATCTGCTGAAGGTCATGGCGTGCCGCATCAGCCACGCTGGCACCTACCACGGCGGATTTTTCCGCCGGTGCACGCATCGAGAAGGAATCATCCAGCATCACGATGAGCGATGAACTGCCCAAGCCCAGCGAACGCAAGGCCGTGAGCACCGGACGGGCCAGGCAAAGCGCGAGAATGATCGGGATGGCGACTCGGGTGATGAGCAGCAGAAGCTGCTCGATCTTCATTTTGCGCTTCTTCTGCCGGATGACCTCATGCAGCAGGTGCATCGCCCCCCAGCGCACCGTGACCACCTTTCGCTTGTTAAGCAGGTGAATGAGCAACGGGATCAAAAAGGCCGCCGCGCCAGCGAGGAGGATGACGTTGAGGAAGCTCATCCTCTACTCCAGATGGCCTTCATGGCTTCCGCGTTGACCAGCGGATCAAAAGCGGCACGCACAGGCATTTCGAAACCTGGGATGATTTCACTCGTGAGGATGCCCTCCTTGAGTGGTTCGACCAGCGGATACACGCTGCCTTGCAGTCGATACAGCTCGATGGTTTCTCCCTCGGTATCGACGATCCAGTATTCGCCCACGCCATGTAGGGCGTAATCTTCGAACTTGATGCCACGGTCTCGCTTTTCCGTCGAAGGAGACAGCACCTCGACGATGAGGTCGGGGATGGGAAACTTCAGCGTGTCCGGCGAGACGATGCCTGCTTTGGAGGTGCCCAAGAAGATGACATCAGGCTCGTAGTCGTTTCGTGGAAAGCAGATCATGGCTTTCTCATGGCGAACCAGCCCGAGACCATGCACCCGTGTAAAAGCATCCAGCAGCCCGAAGATAAACTGGCTGGCCTGGAGGTGCCGATTCAGCGCTGGGGAATGCATGATGACCTCTCCCTGGATGAACTCCCATTTGTGCTCAGCGGTGATGTCCACATAAAACTTCTCCCGCATCCGGTGTTCGATGGCGAGGCTTCGCCGAGCCTGCTCGATGAGTTCGGGCAGGTCAGGAGCTTGCAGGAGAGATTCGAGGACGGCGGCGCTCATGGCGGAAGGTGGCTCAGCAGGCGGTGAAGCGCAAGACGCTCACTTGCCGACGCGATACAGCTTGTCCTGCGTACGGATGAAGAGGCTGCTGTCACTTACGGAGATGGCGGCGCGGACGCTTTCGGCATTGCCGTTGGGCTTGGCGCCATTGCCCATCTCATTGACGGAGAGCAGTTCAAATTGAGCACTGTCCGCTTTGGCGACGTAGACCTCGCCCCAGAAGTTCATGCAATACACTTTGCCATCGGCCACGGTGGGGCTGCTTTCGAACTTGGTCTTGCCACCGAGTTCGCCCGTCCAGAGAACTTTGCCGGTCTTGGGTTCGAGGCAGCTCAGGAGCTTCTTGCCACCGTCGAGGACGTAGAATTTGCCTTTGTAAAAGGCGGGGGTAGGCACATCGCTGGTCACGCCTTTCGGCTCAGTCTGCCAGACGGGCTGTGTTTCGCCTTTCGCATCGAGGGGCATGGCAAAGACGGGCGAATTCTTCGGAGCGCAGACGATGGCCATGCCATCGCCGACGACGGGCGAGGGGACGAGGCGGAAGAATTTGTTGTAGCTCTCACCCGGCGGGTTCCAGGTGGCGATGCGGGAGAATTCTTTGCCGGTGGCGGCATCGTGGATGGTGAGGGTGTCGCCACCAGAGATGAGCATGAGGCGCTGATCTTTGTGCGTGGTGAAGACGGGGCTGCTGAAGGCTTCGAGAGATTCGATGGCGGCGAGGCTGGGGCGCACATGCTTCCAGATGTCCTTCCCGGTGGCAGGATCGATGGCGAGGATGTAGCTGCTCATGTCCTTGCCTGAGGTGCCTTTTTCGAACTTCTCCTGGAATTTGAAGGTCTCGTTCCGCTGGAGCACCTGGATGTAGAGCTTGCCGCTGTCGATGGTGGGGCTGCTGCCATAGGTCCACTGAGTGGCGAAGGCACCGTGGGTTTCCTTGAAGTCACGCTTCCAAATGATTTTGCCGCTGAAATCACAGGCGGCGGCGATGGCATTGGCGAAGAGGAAGTAAACCCGTTCGCCGTCGGTGGCGGCAGAGGGGCTGGCGAGATTGCTTTTGTCATCCCACTGCACTTCTTCGCCCTCCGAGATGGTAGTGCGCCATTTCTCCTTTCCGCTTTGCTTGTCGTAGCAAAGGCCGACGAGTTTTTTCTCCGCCACGATGGGGGCGGTGATGAAGATATTGTCTCCCCAAATGACCGGCACGGAGGCGGCGATGCCCGGAACGTCTGCCGCCCATTTTACGCCTTCTTTGGGGCTGAATTTGGATGGAAGGCCGGTTTCGCTGCTGGAACCATCTTGATTGGGGCCACGCCAGTTTGGCCAGTTTTCAGCACTAGCGGAGGTGACGAGCAAGGCGAGGGCGAGGAGCGTGGCGGTCGATTTCATGAGTGAGAGCGTGGGAAAGGCAAAACGCGGCAGAGAGGCCGATTGTTTAAGGAAAGGTGCATCACCACGTCAGCCACTTCGGTGCTGTGGCAGGTGCGATGAGCAGGGTGAACTCACCTTTCGGTGCTTTGACCTGAAAATGGGCATGCACCTTAGCAGCGGTGCCACGCTGAAACTCGGCGAATTTCTTTGTCAGTTCGCGGGCGCACACCACGCGATGCTCCGGCGAGGCAGTGGCGAGGATTTCAAGGGTGTCGAGAATGCGGTAGGGGCTCTCGAAGTAGATGCTGGTGGCATCACGAGCGAGAGCAGCGGTGAGCTCGGTGGTGCGAGCGCCCTTTTTATGAGGCAGGAAGCCGCCGAAGTAAAAGGGCGTCGTCGGAAGGCCGCTGGCGGAGAGGGCGGTGAGCACCGCACTGGGGCCAGGAAGGCTGTCGATGGCAAAACCAGCCCCCACGGTGGCTGCGACGAATCTTTGGCCGGGATCGGAGATCGTGGGCATGCCTGCATCGGAGATCATCGCCACACTGCCACCACCACGCATGTGATCGAGCATCTGCGGGATGCGGTGCGCCTCGTTGTGTTCGTTCAGGCTGATGAGTCGGGCTTTGATGCCGAGATGCTTCAGAAGCATGCCAGAGTGCCGTGTGTCTTCGCAGGCGATCAAATCGGCATTTCGCAGGGCTTCAACGGCCCGTGATGTGATGTCGCCAAGGTTGCCGATGGGCGTGGCAACCAGATGCAGACCTGCCACGAGACGATGGGAAGGCTGAGGAGCCTCGAAAGGATCATCCTCGGGGGATTGGATAGGAGGTGCGACGGGCGGCTCCTCCACCGGCAGCAGGTCACCAGCCTTCGCAGATGTCATCGGCAAGTTTGATGGCGGCGCGTTGGGCGGCGTCTTCGAGAGCTTGGGTCTCCGAAAGCTGCAAATTCGGGTCGATGAGCATCTGGGTCTCTCCGATGACGAAATTCGTGTAGAGCACGCGACCACTCCGATCTTCGATTGAGTATTGGATATCGAGAGTGACCTGCATCTGGGAGCTGCGCAGGATGTTGGTGCGATCCGAGCGAAACTGGGTGCGATGCACATTGCGAACACTCGCCTTCAGCACGGCATCGGCTTGATCGCGAGGAGCAATCTCATAAGCACCATGGTTTTGGATCGCCTTGATTGCCGCATTCGTCGCATTCACGGCGATGCGAGGCTCCAAGGTGAGATTGTCAAAGGCTGGCACTGCCAGGGTGCGAATCTCACGAAGCTTGGTAGGCTTTTGCCCCCCTAATTGATAGCCTGCGCAGGCGGGTAAAAGAACGCAGACGGCAGCGAGGAGCAAAAAGGTAAGATGTTTCATGCGAGGGCGGCGACGAAGAGCGGCGAGAATGGCGGAGTGGAACGCGCGACGCAAGAAATTACGGCACTGGCTTCGAGGGGGCGGGCGGTGCAGGCACGGGAGGGGCACCGGGAGCAGGTGCTGTGCTGCTAGGTGTGGGTGGCACAGGGAGCAGGGCAGGCTTTTCCGTCTCCGGGAGGGCCGGCAGCAAGGAACCTGGCATCGGGCTGGCACCGCCGGGCTGCAAGGGCAGGGCGGGCTCGGTGAGCGGGATGGGCATGAAGGAATCGTTACCGGACCTCATGCGCGGCTTTTCAGCCAAACGGGCGAGTTCAGGTGCCATTGGGCCGACGTAATCAGGGCGGGATTTGAGATCTTTCGATGCCAGCTTGGTGAAATCCTGGTCTGGCTGACCGCGGCGGGATTGGGTGACACCTTCCGGGTCTTCGGCGGCAAGCTCCGCGAGGATTTCGCGGGCTTCAGCAGAGACTTCGGGAGAGCCAAATTTGATCGCTTCATTGAGATACATCGCCGAGGCGACGGTTTTGCCTTGGGTGCGATAAAACTTGGCGACAGTGAGGGATTGGTTTGCCTCGGCCGTGTTGACTTGGCGGAGGATCTGCTCAGCCTCCTGCTTGCGCTCGCCGCCCGGATTGACGGCCATATAGGTTTTGAGGGCATCGCGGGTGGCGGTGAGGTTTGAGGCATCCTCACTGCGCTGCGCAGCCACATTGCTGATGGAAGCGATGCGGAACTGCGCTTCGGAGGCCTGCGAGGTGCCAGGGTAGTTGTCCACGACCTTCTGGTAAGCCTGCACCGCTTTGTCCTTCTCATTGGTATCCTGATGCAGCTCAGCGATGCTGAACTGGCTCAGGGCGGCAAATTTGCCGTAGGGAGCGTTGGAGATGATCTTTTCGTAAAAGGCGAGGATGTCCGAAGGGTTCATCTTCATCGGCAGCAGGATCAGACTGCGCTGCTTTTTGCCACCCTTCGCTTCTTCGGCGATTTCATACTGCCTTTCAATGGCCTCGGCAAAGCGTGGGCTTTGGCGGTGGTTGTCGATGAAGTCCTGGAAAGCGTTGAAGGCATCTTCCAGATCGTTCTCGGTGTGGCGGACGATGATGGCACGCTGGTAGGCAGCTTCACCAGCGGCTTTGGTGAAGGGATACTGCTTCACGACCTTCTCGTAGTAGCCATTGGCACGGCCTGATTTGCCGGCTTCCTGAGCGGCTAGACCTTGATTGAGGAGTTCCTGAGCAGCCTGCTCCTGCATCGTGCGTTCGTCGGCGGTCGGTGCCACCTTCTCCTTCTTGCCGAAGATGAAATCGAACAAGGCAAAGGCAGGCGTCTGAACGGTGAAAAACGTCGCGGCCACGGCAAAGGCGGCGACCGGGAGTCGGGAAGTAAGGGGGGAACGCATCGGTGGCGATGGTAAGGGCATGTTAAACGTGCGTCAAGAACCGGGGAGCGTGGGATGGACTTTCGCCAAAAATGGCCAATGAGCACCGAATCGCCGGGGGAATTTGCCTTTCGGCAGGCGAATCATCTCCGCAATCTCCCTTGGGGGAAGGCATCAGGACACCCGGACCAAAGCAGGTTCGGGATACTCGAAGGTTTTGCCCTCGTAATTTCGGAGGAGAACCCGCTGCTCATCGCGGAGGAGGACGTAATCGGGATTCACGGGGATTTTGCCGCCGCCGCCGGGGCCATCGATGACGAATTGAGGCACGGCATAGCCGGTGGTGTGACCGCGGAGCTGCTCGATGATGTCCACCCCCTCGGTGACGCTCGTGCGCAGGTGAGAACTGCCCTGAATGAGATCACACTGGTAGAGGTAATAGGGGCGCACACGGCACATGAGCAGCTTATGCAGAAGGCTTTTCATCACGGCGGCATCGTCATTCACCCCGCGGAGGAGCACACTTTGATTGCCGAGCGGCACGCCGTGGTTGGCGAGCAGGCCCAAAGCATCCCGCACCTCCGTGGTCAGCTCTCGGGGATGATTGGTGTGAATGCTCATCCACAGCGGATGATGCTTTTGCAGCATTCGGCAAAGCTCTGGCGTGATGCGCTGCGGCACAAAGATGGGCACGCGAGTGCCGAGGCGGATGAATTCGATGTGTTTGATGCTGCGTAGGCGGGTGAGCAGGGCATCGAGCTTCGCATCGGAGAAGAGCAGGGGATCACCGCCAGATAGGAGCACATCACGCACCTCGGTGTGCTTTTCTAGATAGCGAAAAGCGGCCTCGAATTCCGTGTGAAGCTCCTGCTCGCCCACACCGCTGACGACGCGGCTGCGGGTGCAGTAGCGACAGTAGCTCGCACAGCGATCCGTGACGAGGAAGAGAACACGGTCCGGGTAACGATGCACGAGGCCGGGCACAGGCATGTGGCTATCCTCGCCGCAGGGATCGCTCATCTCATCGGGATCATCCCAAGTCTCCTCGATGCGAGGGATGACCTGTCGGCGGATGGGGCAGGAGGGATCGTGGGCGTGGATGAGGTTGAAATAGTGCGGCGTGATGGCCATCGCCAGCTTGTTGCCGGAGAGGAGGACGCCCGCCCGCTCCTCATCGGAGAGCGTGAGGTGCTCTTCGAGCTGGGCCAGCGTGGTGACGCGGTTGCGGAGCTGCCAAGCGGCACTGTTCCAGTCTTGTGGAGAGATGTTTTTTCCGGCCCAATAGCCGGGTGCAAAGGAGATAAACTCCTTCTCGGGCAGCGCGTAGGTATCGGGCATGTAATGCGGCGAAAGTTGGGGGCGGAAGGTTTGGAACGGGAAGCGCGGGGTGTCAATCAGCGCATGCGCCGTCCTGAGCCGACAGCTTACTGGCCGAACACGTCCTTTTCGCCCCTCAAACCATCTCGGATGACGGTTTCACGAAGGTTATCCTTCGTCACGGCATGGATCGGGAGAAAGACCGAGGGTACATCGACTTCGCCATTCGGAGAAACATCCCGGGCGATGACAGGGCGACGTCTGGCGAGGCGCACGGCGAGTTCGGCGGCCTGCTGAGAAAGCAGGTGGAGCGGCTTGTACACCGTCATCGTCTGCGTGCCTTGCACGAGACGCTGGCAGGCGGCCAAATCGGCGTCCTGGCCGGTGACGAGCACTTTTCCGGCGATCCCTTCTTCGGTGAGCGCTTGGATGGCTCCCCCGGCGGTGCCGTCATTGCTGGCGAGAATGGCATCAAAGCCTGGGCCGTGCTTCGTGATGGCGGCATTGATGATTTTCTTGGCATTTTCAGGCTTCCAGTCGTCCGCCCAGTCTTCGTGCAGCACCTCGACCTTTCCGGCGGCGATGAGCGGCTGGAGGATGTTATCCTGGCCTTGTTTGAAGAGCTTCGCGTTGTTGTCCGTCTTCGCACCGTAGATGCGAAGCAGTCGCATTTTGCCGGCAGCAGGCAGGCGGTCAGCCAGGAATTTCGCCTGAAGCTCCCCCACCTTCACATTATCAAAGGTGATGTAGAGATCGAGATCGCAGCCCGTGATGAGGCGATCGTAAGCGAGCACAGGAATGCCAGCCTGGTGAGCCAAGTTGACCGCTTTGGACATCGCCGCCGCATCCTTTGGGATCATGACCAGCGAATCTACCTTTCGAGTGATGAGAGCCTCCACATCCGCGAGCTGCCTCGTATCGCTGCTATTGGCCGACAGCACCTCCACATCCGCCCCGAGCTTTCCGGCGGCCGCCACAAAAAGGTCGCGGTCCTTCTGCCAGCGTTCCTCCTTCAACGTATCCATGGAAAGCCCGATTAACGGCCGCGTGCGGGCAGCCGGAGCCTCCGCCCCACGGCGAGAGAGGGCCAGACCGGTGAGGACGCTCAGGAGGCAAGAAACGAGGACGAGCAGGATGCGCGGATTCATGAGCCGAGAGACTGCCGCAGTGGCTGGTGGCTTGGCAAATAGTACTTCCGCCTCACCTGCATGGATTCCAGCGCGGGAGGCAGGTGGCGGCCGCCAGATTCCGGGGAGGATTTGAGCGGCATTTCTTGCCCTCGATGTCTTCCCTCGCTTACATCAGAAAATCTCCCGCATGCCCGAAGTCATCTCCCTCTCCCAGCTCGAATCCCACCTGTGGGAGGCCGCGAACATCCTTCGCGGGCCGGTGGATGCGGCGGATTTTAAGTCGTATGTGTTCCCGCTGCTGTTCTTTAAGAGGCTGTCGGATGTGCATGACGACGAGCACGAGGCCGCATTAAAAGAGTTCGAGGGCGATGAAGAAGCCGCCCTGTTCCCGGAGAACTACCGCTTCCAGATTCCCGAGGGCTGCCATTGGACGAACGTGCGGAAGGTCGCCACGAATGTCGGTCAGGCGCTCCAGACCGCCCTGCGCGGCATTGAGCAGGCGAACCCGCACACGCTTTACGGCATCTTTGGCGATGCGCAGTGGACGAACAAAGACCGGCTCTCGGATGCCTTGTTGCGCGATCTGATTGAGCACTTCTCCCAGCTCTCGCTGGGGAACTCGGCGGCGAAGGCGGATGTGCTGGGGCAGTCGTATGAATACCTCATCAAGAAGTTCGCCGATGCCACGAACAAGAAGGCGGGCGAGTTCTACACTCCGCGCTCGGTCGTGCGGCTGATGGTGAACATACTCGATCCCCGCGAGGGCGAGTCGATTTATGATCCCACCTGCGGCACCGGCGGCATGTTGCTGGAGGCCATCCATCATGTCGCGGAGACGCGGGGTGATGTCCGCACGCTCTGGGGCAAGCTCTACGGTCAGGAGAAGAATCTGACCACCTCCGCCATTGCCCGCATGAACCTCTTCCTGCATGGCGCGGCGGACTTCCAGATCGTGCGCGGCGATACCCTGCGCAGCCCCGCCTTCTTCTCGGGCGACAACCTCGCCACCTTCGACTGCGTCATCGCCAACCCGCCCTTCTCGCTGGAGAAATGGGGCGACGAAGTCTGGTCCAGCGATCCCTATGGCCGCAACTTCGCCGGGATGCCGCCCGCCAAGAGCGGCGACTTCGCCTGGGTGCAGCACATGATCAAATCCATGGCCCCCAAGACCGGGCGCATGGCCGTCGTCCTTCCGCACGGAGCCCTTTTCCGCATGGGCAAGGAGGG
>CALSBJ010000097.1:0-19730 GCA_943373155.1 Akkermansia muciniphila
TCGATGATGTCCTGATACTCTTCGTCACTGAACTCGCCGGGCACCATGATGGTGACGGTGGTGGCTTCCAGGCCGCGATCCTTCAACACACGGCGTTTGGTGACGCGGTAATATTCTTCCAGCACGACGTCCACGGTCTCGGCGTCGAAGGCGATGAAGTTGGGCGCTTTTTCACCGGGCTTTATGGTAGGAACGGCGGGCGGCGGCTTCGCTGTGGTGCCTGCGGGGGGGGCGGAAGGGGCACCCGTTGGAAGGGGCAGGGGAGTGGCTGGCTTTGCACCGGTGACGCCAGCGGGGAGGCCGGGGCGGTTCACGGCTCCCGGGATGGCGGGGGGCACGGCGTTCGGATTGGTGATGCCAGGGCGCTGGAGGCCTGGAGGCAGAACGGGTCGCGGAATGTTCGGCGGGGTGGTCGGGCGGGCTGGGATGGCGGGCGGCGCAGGCGTTTGTGCCGTGATTTGCACGGCGAGGAGCCCGAAAAGTGCCGCGAAGGCCAGATGAGACGATGCTTTCATGACAGGATGAAGGTGGAGCTACTGCTGCTGGCTGCCATCGAGGTAGATCGAGGGCGGTGGACGCACGATGGGTGGGCTGATCCCGCCGGGGGCATCCGTATTCTGAGGCTGCGGGGCAGGTGTGTTGCTGCCCGTATTGCCGAGCGTGATGGTGGGAGAGCCGTTGTTGCCGACTCCCACATTGACGGTGGGGATGCCAGCAGCTGGATTGGCGGAGCCTGCGAAGCCGGGGATGATCCGGCGGCGGGTAGCGGCATCGGCAGTGGCTACATTGGCACCCGGTGCTCCGACGACGACGGGACTGCCCTGGGCATTATTTCGGGCATTGTTGGAGGCGGGTTGCCCGGGAAGGTTGCGGTTGGCGGCCGGATTGGCCGCTCCAAGCTGGGGAATGGGGATGCGATTGGCAGCTCCCGGCATGCCTGGCGCACCCGGCATGCCCGGCCGAGCTCCTGGCGCACCGTTTACCGTCGGTGGCACATAGTCGGTGGCATATTTCAGCGTCGCCGTCTCCGTGCCTTTGGAAACTTCGATGGTGGTTTCACGGCGGTTTTCAGCGAGGGAAAAGCTCTTCAACTCCACGCCGTCCTTCGTCGGCTTTTCCATGGTGATGCGCATGCGTTCATGCGTCTTGGTATTTACCAGCGAGAAGATGGGGCTGTCCTTCGGGCCGTAGATGGATTTGATAGCGAGGTCTTTGAATTCGGATTCGACTGCCGCTGGTGGGGCAGGTGGGGTGGGTATGGCAAAGGGATTCCGTTCCCATCCGGCCATGTAGCGTTCGGCACCGTATTTCTTCGGCGGCTCAAATCCGGATGCAGAGGCATTTTCCACCGCCGGGAGGCTCGAAGCGGCTCCCAGCGTCATCGTGATGAGGGCGAGGGCAGTTTTCATGGGGTCTTGGTGGTTTCGACCGTGTTTTCAGCGGGCGTCTTGGTGAGCGAGAAAAGTCGGGAGACATGCACCGTGGCCGTAACCTTGGTGGTGTCCTCCGGCACGGGCTGAATGGTGAGGTGGGAGACGAGCGTGAAGTTCTCAGGCGTTTGCAAGGCATGCAGCCACTGGAAGAGCTGCTTGACCTCCGTTTTCACCACCACCGTCTCACCCACCTGATGGAAGTAGGAGGTCTCGGCTGGCTCCTGGAGCTGCTTGTTTTCGATGGTGACATGGTTGTTCTTGGCGGTCTCGACGAGCGATTGATCCAGGTCGTTATTCGCCTTGTTCACGCTGGTCATCTGAGGCTGAGCCGTGCGTAGCCAAGCAAGCCGCTCCTCCCACATCGGGGCTTCGGTGAGGAGTTGCTTCGTTTCATTCGTCCGCATCACGATGGAGCGGGCCTTTTTGTCCAAGGTGCGCTGCCAACCCAGCATGCGCATGGCGGTGAAACCCGTGACAAAAACGGCCACGAGGATGATCAGCACGAGCACGAGGCGTTGTTCACTGGCCTTCACCGGGCACCTCCTCGATCTGTTTGTAGGTTCCTACCGCGTCGAATTGCACCCGCGTGCCGTCTAGGCTCTTCGGGACGGGGATATTCCACTCAAAGCGAGAGAGCGCGGGGCTGTTCGTGAGGGCCTCACGGAAATCGAGGCCCTTCTGCGTATCCGAAGCCTCGCCATGCACGGTGAGCGTGTCGTTTTCGATTTGGAATTCGTTCAGACGCACGCCAGAAGGCGGCAGCAGTGAGATAATTTGGTGGTAAAGCTCCACGGGATAGAGATCCGGGTTCACCGCACCCTCCATGGCCATCCAGGCCTGCTTGGCCTCCTGCACGGAAAAGACCTGCGGACCGAGATTTTGCAGCGCTTTTTCCTCGGCGAGGATTTTTTGCTCCTGCCGCCACAGCAGAAAGGCCCATGAGGCAAACACCACGACGAAAACCGCCGCCAGCGCCGTGGCGATCTGCACGAGACGCTGCCGCCGCTGCTGCTCGCCACGCACCAGCGCCACCTGCATCGGCACCAAGTCGATGAAGCTCGTGGGCACGATGGGAGCCGGACGCGGCTCTTTTTGCACGTCGCTGGTGCTCAGCGTGCTGGAAAGCGCGGCCACGAAATCCGGCTCGCACTCTGTCCATATTTTCACCTCGTTGATCTGATCGAGAAACTCATGAGCATCCAGCGCCACCAGCCCATCGCGGATTTCCAGCACCGCATCGGCATCCAGCATCGGCGAGGCGAGCAGCGTCACATGCAGCAACTGCCCCTCACGCGTGAACGCCATCACAAAGCGTCCGCTTTCCTTCCAGATCGCGATGCCATCGAGAGGTAGCGGCAGCATGCGGGCGCTGATCTCATAACGCTCCGCGGGCAGGCCCAGGCTCTCGTCATCCAGCATATCCGCCGCGATAGCCATCGAGCCGATCAGGTGACGGTGCGGCTGCTCCAAAACCTTCCAGCAGGCGGATTGGCGTGCGCCTTCAAGGTCACTCACGCCCGAGGCCTCCCAGCGCAGCACGGAGACATCATCTGGCTCCGGCACCTCCTCCCCCTGCGTGGCCGACCAAAAGGGCGAGCTATCCACATGCACGGAGGGTAGGGCATGGATGCCCGCCTTGTCATTCACCTCCGCCGTCGGCACATGCTCCCACTTGCCGGCGCGATTGCTGCGCCAGACCTCCCAGGTGGTCTCACCTGGAAATCGAATGGATGTGATGGGTCGGCTCATTCTTGAGTCAGATGCCTCCGCTGAGGCACATTGGGGGTGCTGAACCCGATTTATACCCGCCAATCCGCCACAAGCCCACTAAAAAGATGCGCCAGAAAGGCCGTCAGAAACCGGAACGAAACCTCAAGCAAACCCGCTGGCGTCCAGCGGCAAATTCTGTCAATCTCGTCACCCATATGAATCCCCGAATCGCTGCCTTTGTTACGGTCTTTGCAGCCTGATCCACCCATGAAAACCCAAAAACCAGTTTTGGCGTTGTTCGTGAGCGTCGTCGTGGCCTGTCTAGTGGGCCTTGCTGTGTGGTTTCGGTGGGATGTGTAGGTCGTCGAGACGGTCCGTTCAGGCTCTCGTGAGTTCGTTGTCGATTTGCGAGGAAAGCAGTGCTTTTACGCAGGGCTGCCTCACATGGCTGGCTGGTATCTGTTGAAGGGCAAGACCAAGGTGGAGATCGCCTCCGGGGCACAGCAGTGGTTCTTTGATACCGATGAGGAACTCGACCTCGTTGGCGTTCACGAAATCGAAGATGGCCTTCTCCTCTTGTTCGTTGCGCAATATCGTCCTGAACGAGGTTTTCTGGCTTTCCACGGCTCCGAAGAATCCTCATTCACCCCGCTCCCATTGGTCCAAGTGCCGCCGAAAGCAGCTTTCGCCAACTTTGGATCGCGAGGCATCACAGCCCGAAGCTTTTTCGATGTGGCAGAGGTGAGTGCCATGCCTCCCGATGGGTTTTTCGATAGCTCGACCGCCTGGTTGTGGTCTCAAATGGCGACAGGTAAACCGGTGCTTGGCAATCAGTTGGCGGCAGAGGCTGTCCGCGAGCACTGGAAGAAATGGTCGCCCGCCATCGCCCATGAGATTCGTGCATCGAAATACTGAACGCCTCGTGACCATAGGGTGGCCTCCTGCGAAACTTTAAGATCAGGAAGTCTCACACGAAGGCACAAAGCCTGGAGAATGGCACTGGAAGCCTGAGCGGAACTCTGCCAACCTCGAAGTGCTTATGACCTCCCGTTTGTTCACCCTTGTCACTGCGTTTTCCACCCTTCTCGCCGCTGAAACACCTCCCGCCATCCCGCTTTGGGAAAAAGGTGCCCCGGGCTCCGAAGCTCGCCAAGCCGAGCCCGAAAAGGTCGAAGGCTCCAACGTGTGCAACGTCCACCAGCCCACCCTCACGCCCTTTGTGCCTTCGGCGGACAAAGCCACCGGCACGGCTGTCATCATCTGTCCCGGCGGCGGTCATCAGAAGCTCTGCCTCGGCCATGAGGGCAATGCGCTGGCCGAGTGGTTCCAGGAGCGCGGCATCGCCGCCTTTGTGCTGAAGTATCGCCTCGCCCGCGAGAAAGGCAGCACCTACACGATCCAAGATCACGCCATGGCCGATGCTCGCCGTGCCCTGCGCCTCATCCGCAGCCGCTCCGCCGAATGGCACATCCAGCCCGACCGCCTCGGCATTCTCGGCTTCTCCGCCGGGGGCGAGCTGGCCGCCTTCGCCGCGATGACGAACGATCCCGGCCAAAAAGAGGCCGCTGATCCCATCGAGCAGCAATCTAGTCGCCCCGATTTCCAAGCCCTCATCTACCCCGGCACCTCCGGCCTCTTCTCCGCCGAAAAAGGCATGCCGCCCCTCTTCATCGCCGCCGGCTTCCACGACCGCCCGGACATCTCCGAAGGCATGGCCACGCTCTACCTCAAATACAAAGCCGCCCAAATCCCCGCCGAACTCCACCTCTATGCGAATGCCGGCCACGGCTTCGGCTACAAACCCGATGCCAAACCCACCGCCGCCTCCCGCTGGCCCCAGCGCCTCGTCGAATGGCTCACGGATACGGGTTTGCTGAAATAAGTTCGTGTGCCCGTTTCCTCGCGAGTTCTGACCGTGGACTCACCCCACGCGGCGGAAGTGCGCCAGGAACTCGCGGTTTCCCTCCGTGCCTTGGATGGAGGACTCGATGAGGCCCAGCCATTCGAGAGCTGGATTGGCTCGGATGAAGGTTTCGATCTTGGCGCAGGCTTTTGCATGCAGCTCCGGTTCGCGGACGATGCCGCCTTTGCCCACTTCCTCCGGTGAAAGTTCAAACTGCGGCTTCACTAGCACCACCGCCTGACCGCCCGGACGCAGCACTTCAAAGGCCGGCGGAAGCACCAGCGTGAGGGAGATGAAGGATACATCCGCGACGATGAGGTCCACCTCCTCGCCGACATCTTCTCGACGCATGTGACGCACGTTGAATTTCTCCCGGCTGATCACCCGCGGGTCGCTACGGATCTTCCAGGCGAGCTGATTCGTGCCCACATCCAAGGCGAAGACCTTGGCGGCTCCTCGTTGCAGGAGGCAATCGGTGAAGCCACCGGTCGAAGCGCCGATGTCCATCGCCGTGAAGCCGGTCACATCCACGCCGAAGCTCTCCAAGGCACCTTCGAGTTTCAACCCACCGCGCCCGACGAATTTGGGCGGCTGTCGCACGAGGATTTCGGCATCCATTGGCACCAGCCAGCCGGGCTGGGTGATCTTTCGCTGCGCCACGAAGACCTCACCTGCCATGATGAGGCGCTTTGCCTGCTCGCGTGATGACACCAGCCCGCGGCGGACGAGAAGAAGATCAATGCGGTCCTTGCGGGGCATGTGGGAAATTACTTCGTCACCGGGAGGATCAATTCATCACCTACCTGAATGCTCACGCCCGGCAGGCGCATCAGTGGATCGATGTCTGCGACGGCCTCTTTTTCCTCAATGGCCTCGGAGATGCTCACGCGGCCCACCACACTGTCACCTCGGCGCACGTCAAACTTCTGGCCCTTGGTGAACTGCTTGTTCTTGCCTGCATTCACCACCACGAAGCCCTGCTCCTTCTCTACCTGCGTGATTTTGGCCAGCACCGGCATGCCGAGCACCTGCTTTTGAAGGGTGGTGAGTTGGGCGGGCATGCTGTCCGGTGAGGCGGCGGTGATTGGGGCGGGCGTGCTCGTGGCCGTCGTGGGAGCCGTGGGGGTCACCACTGGCGCGGTGGACATCGGCGCGAAGGCGCTGACGGGCTTTTTCGGATAGGCCGACTCGCGGGCGTCGAGCTGTTTGCGCATGAATTCCAGCTCCTGCTTCTGCCCACGGGCTTCCTGCTGGCCTTCCCAGGCGAGGTATCCGGTGATGCCGACGAGCACCGTCAATAGAGCGAGCGCAAAATGATGCAATTTCATGAGGTTTCGAGGTTAGGCCGCGATTGGCCGCTGGCAATCCCCGGTTGCATGCCCTTCCTTTCAGAATTTCCCCAAAAGCTTTCGAGCTAACTTTTCCCGCTTCCATTCGTTTCACCGGCAGTTTAGAACCAATTACCTCTCCACCACCATGAAGTTTCCCAGCCTCTTCCTCGCCGCTTTGACACTCACTGCTGCTCCAGCCTTCGCCCAGCGGGCTGGCGGTCGTCCTGAGCAGCCTCCCGTGCCTCAGGCCCCGCTGCCAAACGTCACGCTCACGCCCCAGCAGATTGAACTCATCTCCAAACAGCTCGCTGATCTCGAAAAGCAAATCCAGGACAAGCGGGGCAGTGCTCTCAGTGCCGTCACCCAAAAGCTCCGCTCGGCAGTTGCCAGTGATGCAGCGGCTCTCAACCTTCTCTTGGAAAGCGAAAAGCTTGTGAACGTCGAGCGCAAGGGACTCGACAAGGCCGAGGAACGTCAGCGCAAGGAGCAGATGGATCGCAATGCCGAGCGCCGCACCGATAAAAAAGTGGAGGACCAGGATGGTGACATGGGCACCGCCGCCCGTCTGCACATCCAGTACATGATTCTCACCCTCGAAGCACGCGAGACGAAGCCTGAAGATCGTGGAAACCTCCTTCCCAAGCTCGCTGCCTACATTCAGGATGTCGTCGCAAACGCCGAAAAGCTCAAAGGCCGCTCCGGTCAGTTCCTCAGCCGCGATGTCGGCAGCAGCGTCATCGCGCAGGCCTATCAGATCGAGCGCTTCCTCCAGGTTGGAGGTGACTGGGCCTCCCGCCCGGTGGACTTTGCTAGCATGTGGGAACGCTTCATCCTGCCCCAAGTGAAGGCAAAGAATCCCGAAACCTTGGCCGCTCAGTTTGATACCCGCATCTCCGCCGAGACCGCTCTTCATAAAGGTATGCTCCCCGAGCCAGAATTCATCATTTGGGGCCAACAAGAACTTCCTGAACTCAAATGGGACCGCGCCAATTACCTCCTCCGCAATGGTCCCGCCCCGCTCAACGCGATGAAGGACATGCTCGATCATATCGCCGCTTATCAAGGTCATCCGGATGCCCCCCGCTGGGTCGCCGAACTGCGCACCGCCATGAATCCGTCCCAAGCGGCTGGTGAGCCAAGCGGCCAGTAAACAACCTTTCTCCATGAGTGAACGCCCCGCTGCGCTGCGAGCCTTTTTGCAAGGTTTCGCCCATGCGTTTCGCGGCATCCTCTTTGGACTTCGCACGCAGCGAAACCTCCGGGTTCATGCTCTCGCCACGCTCGGCGTGATCGTGCTCGGATTCGTGCTTCAAATCGAGCGTTGGGAGTGGTGCGCTGTTTTGATCTCCTGCGGCCTCGTCTGGGCGGCGGAATTGCTCAATACCGCCATCGAACAACTCGCTGATCGTGTCACGATGGAACGCGAGGAGGCGATCCGAGTGGTGAAGGATGCTGCTGCGGGCGCGGTGCTCGCCGCCAGCCTCGCTGCGGCGGTGGTGGGAGCCATCATCTTCCTGCCACGCCTGCTGGCCTGATAAAACGCTTTCACTCGCCTGTGATCCGGGCTTTAAAGCAGCCCGCGTTTAACCCATCCAACCTTTCCCAATCCCATGAGCTTCACCGCCCAACTCACCGAAGACATCAAGACCGCCATGAAGGCCAAGGACACCGTGGCCCTCAACGTCGTCCGCGGTCTCAAATCCGCCATCAAGTATGCCGCCATCGAAAAGCTCGGTGCCGAAGGTGAACTCGCCGATGCTGATGCCCTCGCCGTCGTGCGCAAAGAGATCAAAAAACGCCAGGACAGCGTTGCCAGCTACGAATCCGCCAATCGTCAGGACCTCGCAGACACGGAAAAAGCCGAGATCGCCGTCCTCGAAAAGTATCTGCCTGCCGCCATGAGTGCTGAGGATCTGGTGAAACTCGTCGAAGCCGTCATCGCCGAAGTCGGAGCCACCTCGAAGAAGGAAATGGGAGCCGTGATGAAAGTGCTTCAAGAGCGAGCCGCTGGCCGTGCCGATGGCAAAACGCTCTCCTCCGAAGTCACCAAACGCCTCGCCTGATTTCGCATGAGCCGCTGCGCTGCCATCATCGTCGCCGCTGGTAGCAGCCGCCGCATGGGCTTCAACAAGCTCCTCGCGCCCCTCGGTGGCGACCCTGTCCTGCGCCGCACCCTAGGTGCTTTTGGCGCCTGTGACGAAGTTTCCACCATCATCCTCGTCGCAGGCGATGAAGTGGCCGAGGCAGCAAAAACATGGGACGTGCCCAAACTGGCTCACATCATCCCCGGAGGCAGCGAGCGGCATTTTTCCGTCAAAGCCGGTCTCGATGCCGTGCCGACGGATTGCGATGTCATCGCCATTCACGATGGCGCACGTCCGCTCGTCGATGTGTCCCAAATCAGCCGCTGCATCGAAGCCGCCCGCTTCAAAGGTGCGGTCACCTGCGCCCGCCGCGTCACCGAGACCATGAAGCGTGCCGATGCCGAAGGTCGCATCACCGGGTCCATCGAGCGTGACCATGCCTGGGTCATGGAAACCCCGCAGATTTTCCGTCAGGACCTCATCCGCCGTGCCTACGACGCCGTCTTGCGAGATGGTGTCCTTGTCACCGATGAAGTTTCCGCCGTTCAGCACCTCGGCGAGCCCGTTTTCGTCATCGAGAACCTCACGCCAAACCCGAAGATCACGCTGCCGGGTGACATCGCCATGGCAGAACGGTTTCTCGCCTGAGGTGGTGAGTAGCGTAGGGCGGATGTGTTCGGCGGGGCAAACTCCGCTTATCGAATAGTTCCATCGCCGAACTATCCGGCCCGCTTGGAGTCGTTTGCAGGCCATTCCCACATTCGAAAGCCATCCGGCTCACTTCTTCCTGAAGACATTCTCAGTGAGCGTGCTTGCGAAGCTCTCATTTTTGTACACGCAGCGTCGGCCAGTAGCTGCCGTCCTTCATTTGCAGCGAGACCACTGGCTGGGTCGGCTGGAAGTTGACTCCTGTGAGCGCTGACGCGGCATCTGATGCTGGTGGCGGGACCTTTTTCCCGGCAGCGAGGCTTTTGGAATGTTGCCGCAGAAATGTCCGCCAAGCATCGCGGATGGCAAAACGCTGCTCACGGTCAAAATTCGAGTTTCCACTGCTGCCACCTTCGAAAGGCAGCGCAATCGTGCCTTGGACCAGCTCCCGCACAGACTCAGCGAATCGCTCCGGGACGATGATATTGGACGCCAGAGCCTCCCACAACAGCAGCCGGGCACCGCAAGCCATGGCGGCGTTGGTGGCGGAGCGATTCAGAAAGCTTTCATGCATGCTTTCCACGATGTGAACCAGCGGCATGGCAAACTCCGGACGCTTCGACTTTCCTGCCACCTCACAGGCGACACGCAAGACGCCCCAGTCAGAATCATCAAAGGCTTTCAGCACGGCCTTCGCCGCCTCGTCTCCGAGTGGCTGCGGAATGGCTTCCAGGGCGCTAATCTTCAACGCGGGCGGCCCGTTCTCCACCCAGGTCAGCATCGACGTGCGCCAAGCATCTCCGTTAGGCTTCGTAACCTTCTCATCGGCGAGTTGACGAAGCCAGACGATCGTTTCAGCGGTGCCACCGGGGCCTTCGATCCGCCAGCCTCGAAGGCGCAATGCGTCCAGGGCTTTCACGATTGCCCGTTGGGGCGGCGAAAAATCGAGATTATTTGTTTTCGCGTCGTTGCGCAGCGGTTGGGGTTCGTTGAGGGCAGTTTGTAGGGTCTTGATCAAGGCGTCCGCGGCGCTGTTCGTGCCGAAGAGTTCGAGATACATGGCTGCCGCCTCCACCACCTCCTTGTGCTTGTTCGTCAGGCTTTGGATGGCGGCGTCGTTGGCCGAATCAGCAAACTCCTCCGTCCATGCCACCGGCAGCAACGGATCGGACAGGTAGCGTGACTTCTGCCACCAGGTCAGCAGCGGTGCCTTCGCCTCCAGCGGCGGGCTGCGACGCATCAACTGCCAGAGCGCATGCTGCACGATTTCGGGCTTCTCATGCTTTGTCAGGAGCAGCAGCACCTCTGTGGCGTCTTGATTCGCAATATGCCCGATGCCTTCCACTGCGGCAGGCTGACCGCTTTCCGCCAGTTTTCGCAAAGCGGGCAGATAAGCCGGATGACGCATCACGCTGGCGATCTGCTCAAGCTGGTAGGCGGGCTTACCCGCCTCCTGCCCGAGCGTTTCCTCCACCCATTTGGCGGCCTCATTCGGTGTCGGCTCCGCGACGTGGACTTTCACCGAGGCCACCGGAAAACCTTTGCCAATCTTCCAGCCGAGGTCGTGGCTAGCAAAGACCGTGTAACCGCCCGCCTTTGGAAAGCTCACATAGCAATCGAGGGGAAACTCGATCCGCTCGCTCTGCCCCGGCCGCACCTGATGGTTCACGCTGAGGCCACCTCCGTTCAATCCATAACTCTCCTCAGTCAGCTCGGGCAAGGCCCGGCCCTCAGCGTTCCGGACGCGCACCTTCATTCGCGTGGGATAACCCGTGCCGCGGTAGTCGCCACCCACCGAAATCTCAAACGTCTCGGTGCCGGTGTTTGTTACCACCAGGGCTGCCGCCATGCTTCTGCCGATGATGAGACGCTCGGGCAGCTCCAAAGACAGCTCGAAGGCGGGCGGTGCCGGTTTCGGCTCATGCCAGGATGCCTTGAGCGGCAGCTCCTCGGCGGCGCTGAATGTCAGGGACAAACTGCATGCGAACAGGTGAAGGACTTTCATGACAGACGAATTTTGCTAGCCCGGCGTGCTGCCTGCCAGTCAATGTTGGGTAAACTTCACACGTCGCTCTGATGTCTTTCTTGGAGCCAGACTTCACGCGTTGCGCAACTCAGCGACATGCGCCGTCACGGCTTTGGCGAGTCCGCTGAGGTTGTAACCGCCTTCGAGCACGGAGATGAGGCGACCTTGGCAGTGCGTTTGAGCGGCTTCGAGAAGGTGGCGGGTGAGGGTGATGAAATCCGCATCGGTGAGGCGGAACTGGCCGAGTGGATCGTCGATGCGGGAATCGAAGCCGGCGGAGATGAAGATCACCTCCGGCTTGAAGCGATCGAGAGCGGGCAAGATGCGATCCGTGAAGGCTGCGCCGATGGTTTCGATGCCGGTGCGGGCGGGGAAGGGGAGGTTAAGCGTGCTGCCCTTGCCTTTGCCGGAGCCAGTTTCCTCGGCGTGACCCGTGAAAGGATAAAGTGGACTTTGGTGAGTGCTCACGAAGAGCACGCTCCCATCTTCATAAAAGATGTCCTGCGTGCCGTTCCCATGGTGAACATCCCAGTCGATGATCGCGACCTTGCCTGCGCCATGGTTTCGCTGCGCATGACGAGCGGCGATGGCGATGTTGTTGAAGAGGCAGAAGCCCATGCCCTGCGCCGGACGGGCGTGATGACCGGGCGGGCGCACCGCACAGAAGGCATTTTTGGCTTTCCCCGCGAAAACCGCCTCCACGGCATTCATCACGCCACCCACGGCCTGACTCGCCACTTCAAATGATCGTGGGCAAAGGGTGGTGTCGCCCGTGCTGAGATCATCGAGCCCGGCCTTTACATCGGCTTCAGCCGTTTCGATGTAGCGGTGGGTGTGGCAGAGCTCCAGTTCCGCTCTGGTGGCCGCCCGTGGCTCGATGCGCAGCATGGATTCGACGTGCCCGGCTTCCGTCAGGGCCTTCGTGACGGCCACATGCCGCTGGATGCTCTCGGGATGGCCGGGGCCGGTGTCATGCTGCTGGTAGATCGGATCAAGAAGGAGCGCCGTCATAACAGTCCCATCAAAACCGGCACCGCCGCTTTCACAAGCTCGGCGATTTGGCCTTCGGACGCTGCGAAGTGGGCAGAAACGGCTCGCTGAAGGCCGTGGCGAAGGTGTAGCCGCCTTCGAAGTCGGCGAGGCTATCGCCTTCGTTGCGGCCGAAGTAGCCGACGTCGATCAGATTATAAACGATGTGGCCCACATCGAGGCCGCAGGTGAGGCCCCATTCATCGAGAATGGTCGAGCTCATGGGGCCATACTCGCGGATGACGTGCTCGCGGAAGCCTTCGAGGAGTTCCTGGCCGCTCACATGCTTGTCGTCCGCGCCATCACGGAATTTCGAGCAGGCGTGATGGAGGGCGTCCCGCACCAGTTCGTAGGCGGCGGGATGGTAGCGGGGGTCTTTTTCGAGGCTGAGGTGAATGGCCTCACCAAAACTGATCTGGGACTGCATGGGGGGAACGGCACGAATCATGGCAGGGCTGGGGAGCCTGCGCAAGGAGCGGGATGATGAGGGAGTGGCATTCCGCAAGACGCAGGATGTGTGGCAGCCTCCAAGGAGAAGGCAGCATCTACAAACCCATCCCCAAGGGCCGCACAGAGCGCGCAAAAAAGTGCCCAAAAGGTGCCAGGCATCTTCCTTCGTGTGCAGCATCTCAAGTCCATCGCCGCAGCTCCAAACCAGCGTTGGGCCACCGACATCGCCTCTGTGGACTGCGGTCACGACGGCTGGTGCGCCTTCGTGCCGGTCGTCGACTGTTGCTCGCGTGAAGTTCTCGGCTGGGAACTGGCGCACACCGCCCGAGCCAAGACTGCCGAGCGTGCGCTGGAGGAGGCCCTGCTGCATCGCTTCGGCACCACCCGTGGCGCTCCATCAGGACTCACCTTGCGCCACGATAACGGCCTAGTCTTCGGCTCACGTGCTTACCGTGCTCTCGTGCGCGACTACGGCCTTACGCAGGAATACATCGCTCCCTACACACCCGAGCAAAACGGGCTGTGCGAGCGGTTCATCCGCACCTTCAAAGAGGAATGCGCCTGGCAGCACCGCTTTGACAACCTCGCCGCCGCACGCGCGACGGTCGCCAGATACATCGAACACTACAACACTCAACGCACCCACTCCGCCCTCAAATACAACACCCCACGCCAAACCTACCTCACCCTATGCAAACCACCCCATCAACAAGCCGCCTGAACAATACTGGCACTTGTCCAACTTTGAGGGGAGCACTACAATCCACGAGTCCGACATCGCGAAGAAGGGCACCCGCAAAGTCAGCATGATGCCCCCGAGCTTGATCAATGCGCTGAATCAGGATGAGCTGCTCGACTTGCTGGCCTACTTGGTCAGTGGTGGGAGTAAAGGGGATAAGGTGTTCAAGAATTAACCGGCCTTTCCAAGCTCTGATCAAATAGAGGCATCATTGCTGTTGCCTCTATGCGCTGATACTCTCCTGCTTCGTTGTCACTCCTCCTCGCTTCCGTTCCTCAATGCTGGCAAGACATTCCCAGCCAACTTCGGTGAGAGTCAGATAATCAGAAATTCGTCCTGATCTCCGGTTAACCAGCCCTTTCGGAGGCAGCATGTCCAAGCTTCTCTCAAGCGAAGGGATCGGGATTAATTCTTCGACGGATCGAAGCCCTTTTTCACCATTCCACTTCCAGCAAAACTCCGTGTGTTTCTCGCTTTCCCCGAATGCACAACCAGCGGCAAGAAAATGCATTCCCAACTGCGGATTATTAATCACAAGCTTTTGAACTCGTGGCACAAGTCCTTCGATGTAACGGTTTCTATATATAGACCATACCATTCCGCAGATCAGAGCATTTGAAGTGGGCGTGTCGCCTGACTCATATGCGTCCAAACTTTGATTCGCCAACTCCACATCGAAGGGGGAAGGCACTCGCGTCTCCCCTTTTTTGGCTGGGAATGTTAGAAATGCGTTCGTGGCAACATGATCGCAAAACATAAAATTCCATCTCAAGTTCTTACTCGCCTTAATGACTGAAGCAGCGATTTCCAACTGTGTCGTCTGATCGGAATTTTCTGTGATAGTGTTGGCTATTACTGAAGCTGCATGATGCCAAAGGCTTCTGCGGGACGTCAGCTCAGCCGTTTCGGGAAATGTGGCCACAACTTCGGCAATAATAAGCAAAGGGGATTGGTTGTCGCTTAGTGCGCTCATGAGCTCTTCAAGCTTGCTCAAAAACGCCTGACAGTAAGGTTTGTTGAGGTGCGCCTTCAAACGACTTACCGCCTCGTCTTTCCTTGAGGCATTCAGGGCCAGGCGTAGCCACTCGGAAACCTCTTGATCTTGAACATCTCCTTTGTGAAGAGCACCAGAAAAGTAACGCCAAAAATAGCTGGGCGAACTGATTCGTTTCCCAGGCCTTTTGCCAGTATTCGTTTCTTCCAAGCAAAACCAAAAATTCAGAGAGCTTTTGATCTGTTTTATGCGCCGATCTTCAGATTCATCGACACATGCAGCAAGCCGATCAACGATTGCTGCGGCATCTTTTCGCGGTTCATCACCGTCATCTAATACGGATTCGATAACGCCGATCAGCCTGGTGTACTCTAGAGAGCTAAGCCTTGAAAGAATCGGAAGTAAATCAGGTAAGGCCCGGTATAGCTTTGGATGTAGTAAACGAGTGGCTTCTAAAAGCAGCACATCACGGACATCCACTTCATTGGGTAGAAGTCCGAGAGCAAAAGCAAAAGCGTTTCCGATTGTTTTAACCGTTCGCGGCGTTTGAACATAGGGCAAATGTAGTCGGCGAAAGATTGAGATCATATCTTCGACCTCTGCTGGATCAGGTTCAGTTCGAATTGCCTCAGCCGCCGACGCATTGATAGGTTGTTCTTTGGCGCGTTTGCTTAACTCTCTGCGCCAGATGGTAACAAAGTGGCCAAAAACGTAGTCTTCGAAGATGTGAGAGGGTATCTTCGGCACCGCCAAACGGACTGTGACGATCTTCTCGATGTAACGACGACCACTTTCGATGCCGCCGCCAATCCGCCCGCCAATAACTTGGCTGACATGCTCTTCGTCCATGGCTATGATGAACGTGGTATTTGGCAAGTCCGCGATTAGTTTTAGTGCCCTGAATAGCATTAGAATTTCGTCCGGATCTAAACGATCAACGTCATCTAAAAGCATGATGACCCGCATACCCGTCTTCGCTAGGTATGTGCATGTAACCTCACGAACCTCATCCAGCCGCACCTTAAACTGGTCGGGCGAAATCGTGGCAAACACACCATCTATCAGAACGCCCGTTTTTGGCACCAGCCAGTCGCACACAAGAGAGAACCTTTTCACCCACGTTGGCAAGACTTGTAGCAGCTCCTGCCTCGCTGTTAGAGGCAGGCTCTGATTAATAGCTTTGATCAAGCTCTCGAACAGACGGTAGAGAAGCTGTTCTTCGCCTGCATATCTCCACAAGTTGAAAGACGTGATGCGGCAGTTTTTGACGTTTGGACACTCATCACGCGTCGTGGCCGCAATAGCATCCTTGATGTATTGCAAAATGGTGCTCTTCCCGCCACCCCATGGATTCACAATTGAAATAACCAAAGGCTTGCCACCTTTTTCTTCCATGATGATTCTGGCGAGATGATCGGAAAAGCGGCGGCGCTCAAATTCATCTTTCACAACTTCCTCGTCGTAGGCAAAGAAGGTGTCTACATCAGGACTCCGAAATTTTTCCATGCCGCATTCTTGATGCATTCAGCAGTGAACTGCAAGGATGGCGGTTAAGATAAAAGGGACACATTACTGGTCCCTAATTGGTGCTGCTAGTCGGCTGGCAGATGGCTTTTTGCCTATACAATCGCTCGGCGATGTTTCGGACCACTCGTTTGACCTTGGACGAGTGGAAATCTGCTAACGCACAACATGTACCAGCCGCTCCGGATTTCCGTGTGTTCCGTGGTCAGCCACTCCCTGTCTTCGAGGGAACCAGCCACTCGGCACGAGAGCCAGCGTGATGCCTTTTCTCCGATCTTGACCTTTTCGCGGGTTTCGTGGTATTCCGCTGCTGCATGAAAACACGCGATCTTCTCCGGTTGGGCCTTGTCGTTCTCTTCTCCAGCGTTTCTTCGGTCTCCGCCAAGGACGAGGTGCGGCTCTCCTACCCCTCCAAAGTGGCTGCGGCCAAGGGCAAGGATCGTGAGAAGCTCTTCTCGGAATGGATGACCAATCAGAACATCTCCGCCCATGTCGAGGAGATGGGCAAAAAGGGGCAGCAGATCCTGTTCTTTGAATACAACGCCCCGACGGACAAATGGCGTGCCCTTTTCTCCAGCAAGGTGAGCTTCCGAGGCGGCTACTCCTGGTGGGTCTTTTACGGGGAGCAGGAAATGGAAGCCAAGCTCAACAACGAGATCAAGCTCGGTCGCCAGCCCGCCTTCATCACCCGCGAAGGCAATGCCTACGCCATGCTCTTCGTCACCCCGGAGCACCTGGAGGCCGCCCGGAAGGAACTCGACGCGTTGGGCGTCGGTGAGCCGAAGATCCGGAAGTGAGGCTGTGTTCGGTTAACGAGTGGTGGCAAGCTAGCTCGGAAGACTGACGTCTTCCGCTACGAGGTTGACGAAGGGCGAACAGCTCCTGCCACGACCACCCGATGCAAACGGTCTTCGTATCGAGCGTTGATATCCCCGTTCCCAAAACGAGTTTCTGATTCGAAGGAGGCTGAAAGCCTCCAGGAATCCAGCCCAGGGTTGGAGTGGCGAAGCCACGCAAACCCTGGGTTTGCCAAGAATAAAACCGGGCGCTCTGAAAGAGCGCAGGAGAAGCTGCGAACGTTCTCCCGCACTCTTTCAGCGTGCTGCGGTCCTTCGCAACACGAACCCAGGCTCTACGAGCCTGGGCTGGACTCCCACGGGCCTTTCAGGCCCTTAGAGCAAATGACGAATATTCCAAGAACTGGTCAACAAGACGAGAAGCGCCAACGATCCAAACAAGCTCGCAAGTCTCCTGAAGGTGACTCGACGATGCATGAACAGATGAATGTAGATGACCAAATTGAGCGGAAGACTCACGTCTTCCGCTACGAGGTGCATGACACGATTACTTCCCTGCGACCTTCGTTCCCTGGCTGGGGAGCGTGCGGACGCGTTGGGTCGGAGTGAGGCCGTATTTGTTGGGTTCGTACATGGCTTCGATGCGGGCGGGAGGGGCGGTGGTGTCGCCTTCGGCGATGACGCGGGCGAGGTATTGGAGGGTGAACTTGCCTTTGGCGGGGGCGTAGTCGGTGAAGAAGAGGGCGCGGTCGGTGCGGATCTCGCGGTGGTCGCAGAACCAGGGCTGGGTGCCGTCAGGAAGCTGCTCGCCTTCGCGGGCGTTCATGCTGGCGAATTCGGGATTGATGGCCTCGAAGACGGAGGGAAGCGGATCGTCGATGGCGAGGTAGCGATCCCCACCGCCGATCTCGATGGCGAGGCTGACGACGACCATGTCGCCGACGCGGAGGTCGTCGATGCCGGTGGTGGTGCCGTCAATGTTGAGCTTCTCGTAGCTGCGGGAGATGGCGTAACCTTTGTTCTCCCCGGCGAACTCGCGGGAGGGCGGGAAGGATTTGACCTCGATGCGGCCGAAGACCTGGCGGTCGGCAGGCACTTCGATGCGCAGCGGCTTGGAAGCGATCTTGTCGTTGAGGACGAAGTTCACGCTCGCCGTGGTGGCGGGGCCGGTGAGGTTCAGCTCGGGGCTTTGCGCATCCCAGATGGCCTTGGCGAGCAGCGGCGAACCGCTCTTCTTCAAGCTGCGCTCATAGGCAGTGAGGGCGGTGAGCGTCCACGCGTTCGCGTAGGTGTTGCCCCAATCGCCTTTGCCATTGCGGGATTGAAGGATGCTCACAGCGAGCTTTTCGGCATCTTCGGTGAGGCCTAGGTGGGTGTAGCAAATAAGGCGCAGGGCCTTGTTCACGCCGCTGCCGGCCCAGTGGCCCCAGATGACAGGCGGAGGCGCAGGCGTGGCGGCTTTGGTGGTGGTCTTTTTCGTGCTGGCGGTGCTCTTTTTGCCCTTCGCGGATTTCTCCGAAGGCGGCGGCGCGGGAGGTGCGGGCGGCTTCCAGCCGAGCGTGTCCTTGATCTGCTGCTCCGGCGCATTGCTGAGGCACATGGAGAGCGCGAGGTAGAGCCGGGTGACCTCGGGAAGGCGGTCGCGTTTGGCAAAGAGGAGGTTCTGATAGGCTGGCTCGGGCTTGCCGGCCTTCGACAAGGTGTAGAGGGCAAAGGCGCAGTCAGTGATGACATACAGGTCCTTCTCCTCTTCGAGGCCGCGGAGCTTCTTCGAGAGGAACTCAACGAGCTTGTTGATGGTCTCCTCCGGCACGGCGGCCCCTTGATCACGAGCACGCAGCAGCATGAGGCCGCCGTAGGCGCTGCCCCAGAGCGTGGGCTCCTGGCCGCCGGGCCAATAAGCGAGGCCGCCTTCCTCGGTGGTCATTTGCAGCACCTTGTTCACGCCCGCCTGGACGGCGGCTTTGGCTTTGCCACCCGCGAGCTGCGCAGGGAAAAGAGCTTCGTAGCTGCCGAGAGCGAGCCAAGGCACGGTGGCGGAGGTGGTCTGCTCGACGCAGCCATAGGGATACTGCAGGACATAGTCGAGCGCATCGCGAGCCTCGTAGAGGCGGGTGTTGCTCACGCTGACGGAAAGCGAGCCTTCCCCTTCCAAGATGGCCGGATTGACCTTCTCGATGAGGTTCGCTGGAGGTTCCTTGCCGTCGATGCGCACATACCGCACATCGCGCAACTCGGGCAAAGGATGCTTCACATCAAAAGTGGACTCCGTGGCGTCGTTGACGGCTTCGGGGAAGTCGAGGCTCTTCGTGATCCACTTCCACTTCGAGGTGCCGAGATTCACAAACTGCACCGGGAAAGCCGTGGCGGCAGTTTCGCCCGCTTTGATGTCGAGGACAACCTTCTGCGTCTTCAAATCGCCACCGACATCCGCTTTGAACGCAGCGGGGATGAAATCACGCTTCTCAATGATGAAGCTGGCACCTTGATCGAGCTCCAGGCTGACCTCGACCTTGCCAGAATGCTTCGTGGTGTTATGCACGACGCCTTTGACGAGCACTTCATCACCGATGCGAGCAAAGCGCGGCACGGCAGGATCAATCATGAGCGGCTTGTTGATCGTGAAAGCACCCTCGCCACTGCCGAAACGGTCCACGCCATGCGCGGCGACGGCCATGATGCGGTAACGCGTGAGGTTGTCCGGTGCGGTGACGCTGGCGCTGACCTTGCCTGCGGCATCCGTGGTGGCGGAGGCAAGCCAGAGCGGTGTGGCGACAAAGTTTTTGCGCACCGTGATGTTGCCCATCTGATGGTCGTCATCGCCACCGCCGATGACGAAGCCTTTGTTGCCACGATCACGCGCGGCGAGTTCCTCGGGCAGCAGGCCGTCGTAGGAGGTGAAGCTGTCGATGGCGAGCGGAAACTCCGCATGGAAGAACTCGGAGGGATTTGGGGTGACATGCGCCATGAGGCTCAGCACGCCTTCATCGACGGCGTAGAGCGTCACATCGGCTCCGCTGACCGGCTGGCCCTTCGCATCGGTGACGAGGGTGGAGACTTTG